>CAVSSD010000025.1:0-235901 GCA_963730495.1 uncultured Acidobacteriota bacterium
GTTGGACGGCATCGCAAATGGCCATATCTTCGTCTTGGACTTGTTCGCTGACGGCGATGCTTTCTTTGTGGCGGGTCTCGGCGGCAGCGCTGATGTCGGCGAAGTAGTAGTCGAAGACTACAGCGCAGCGGTTCACGCCGAGAGGCAGCACCAGGTTTGTGTCCATCACGCCTTCGTAGGCGTTGATCATGAAGTTGGGATATTGCCAAAGGTAAAACGCACGGCCTTGCCTGGTTGCGGCGACACCGGCTTCCGAAGAAGAATCCGATGAGAGCGGGCTCGATTGCAGGCAGGCGCGCTCAAAATTTTCGATGGTGTATTTGGTGTATTCGATGACGCTGCTTAGGCCTTTATGAGCGTGCGGCACGTGGTAGCCGCCATCGAGATAGTTGTCGACGTAGACCTTCCAGTTACAGTTGAGCGCGTAGATACGACGGTCGAAGAAGTGAAGCTTTTTGGCGAGCTCGAGCGGTGCGACCAGCTCCGGGACTATGCCCAAAAAATCGCGCAGAGGCGCGGCGCGACCGTCCAGGTTTACAAAAACAAAATTCTCCCAGGTATCCACGCGCACAGGCACGAGGCCATTTTTTGCGCGGTCGAAATTGCAGACGCCGTCAAACTCGACCATGCCTTTTAGCGCACCATCGATACCGTAGGTCCAGCCGTGATAGGGGCAGCGAAATTGTTTTGCGCAGCCTTGCGCTTCGGTGACGACGGCGGCGGCGTGATGGCGGCATACATTGTAAAAGGCGCGGAGTTGGCCATCGTCTCCGCGGGCAACGACGAGCGGTTCGCCGGCTAGTTCCGCCGTGAAAAATTGGCCATTGTCGCGCACTTGATCCACGCGGCCAACGACTTGCCAGGTTGCGCTGAAAACGCTGGTGCGTTCGAGCTCCGCGATGCGTTCATCGAAATACCATGGCGCGGGAATCGTCCAGGCCTCTTCCAGCGGATCGTATGGGTTATAGAGGTTTACTACGTCGCGGATGCTGGGCTTCATGCCTGCTCCTTGTCGAACTTCGCCAAATGTAGAGTCTTGTAACTTAGAAAACCGGCAGCAGAGCTACCGCACTCCAAATCGTTGCTTTGCAATATTATGCGGGACTCAGAGATAGGGCAATCATCGGAGAAACGGTACGATCGCCGAGCACTTGATAGCGCGAAACGGCTGAAGGTGGAAGCGAAAAAGAAAGTCGGCTGCTTCGGACGCGGGCCTCGACGAGTAACTGCTTGTGCATAATCATTTCTCAGTAAATCAGCTTCAGCGAAAACTGAATTTGGCGGGAGGATCCGGAGGTGTGGCTGATAACGCCGAAACCGCTGCCAAGCACAGTGTTCGAAGGCAAACCGAAATTCACGATGTTAAATATATTGAAAAATTCCGCGCGAAATTCGAGCATGCCCAGTTCGCGGGCGCCTCTTTTTCCAAACGGTGTGTCCTTAATCAGGGCCATGTCGAAATTGTGAAAACCGGGGCCGCGGAAGGTGTCGCGGCCCAGCGTGCCAAAGACTCCCTGATTCGGGCCAGTCCCGCCGGCGACATTGATAGGAATAAAAAAGAAAGAGCTGTTGTTTGCGCCACGTCCAAAATAATCTTCGCGAATAGGGCGGCTCGTGGAGAGATCCGGCATTGCGACCATATCCGGTCGATCCGCCCCGCCGGCCCCTACTCCTGTTTGTTGGATTCCGGAATAAACGGTAAATGGCGGTCCAGTCGTCAGCGTTGTGATGTTTAGAAACTGCCAGCCTTTAGTAAGCCGGCTTCCCAAAGGTTGAAGAAAGCTGATGCGGTCAAACGGCAGCGACTGAAACAAGCTGATCGTAAAAACATGGGTCTCGTCGAAGGTGGACGGCCCTCTCTCGGCGCTCGGATCCAGGGGATTTTGCGGCTGCGTTTGCAAAGTGACGCCGGGCATTCCCGAAATTCCGCCGGGCACAGCGCTGGTATTGTCGAGGGACTTTGAATAGGTGTAGCTGGCCTGGAAACTTAAACCAATCCGAGAATAATTCTCCGTCGCGCTTGTCTGCAATGAATTGTAAGAGGAATGAGCGGAAGGATTCATGATCGACTCCGGCCCAAAACCGCCAATCGCGTGCCCTTGAGCGTTGAACTGAGTGAACGGCGCAAACGCCGGGGAAGCGCCGCCGTAGCCGTTGGGTGATTCCGCGCTGGCAAGATCGACTCCCACAGTTCCCACATACGCGGCGGTAACTTTCACGCTTCCGAAGTCGTGATCGATTCCCGCGGTAAACGTCCCGATGTATCCATTCCGAAAATGCCGGCTGATCACGCCGAGGGAAAATAATTGCACTTCATGGCCAGGAGTAGTTGCCGCAAGGTCGTCTTGGAATCTCTGTAGATCGATGGGGATGTTCGCGGGAAGATTTGCACTTCCCGAGGCAAAGAGCGGCTGGCCGGCGGTGGTGTAGACGGGAGGAAGAATCTCTGGAACGAAGGTATTTTGAAATGGCACTGGAACATCAGGCAACGCGGTGACCAGCGGCTGGAAGACGAGCGGAAAATTTCCAGTGACATAGTTTTCCAGCCACAGATTCGGGAGAATCGTGGTGATCGCTCCACCGGCATGCAGAGTCGTGTGCTTGCTCAGCGCGTAATCCACGGAAACGCGCGGTCCCCAGCCATTTAAATCGAGCGGATAGATCGGCTGGGGGTTGTAAGTGAAATCCTGCGAGGCGCCTGGAGCGTAAAAGGAAGTTGGATTGCCGTTCGCGTCGACGGGGAAAGCGACGGATGTCCGATGCTTGGCCTCTTGGATGCGGCTATCCAGTTCATACCGCAAACCGTAATTCACGCTCAACCGGGAGTTCACCTTCCACGTGTCTTGAAAATAGAAGTTGTAGGCCTCGCGCCTGACGCCGGCTTCGTCAAATTTGTTTCCCACGGGCGTCACACTTGCGGCAGCGGTGATCGAGTAAGAGAAAGGCGTGGCCGTCAACAATCCCGTTAGCGAATCGGGCAAAAGTTGGCCGGGCTGAATGTCGTGCTGACCGCTCGCCGAAGGAATCAGCACCGGCGAATAAGCGGGCCCGCCTCCAAACACGTAAATGCCGTTGGGATTGGTGCCGAAAATGGTGGCGTCACGATTGAAGCGTAGTTCAACTCCCCATTTGAAGCTGTGGGATCCATGCGTGTACGTCATGTCCTGCTTGAATTGATAGAGGTTTCCGTAGGAGCCGAAAATGGAGCCGTCCGCGGAATTGTAGTTCTCGTAGAGACCATCTGCGAAGGTGATCGCGGGCTGCACGTGATTCGTTGTTGGGAAAAAAGGCGTGCTGCGGATGTAACCGAGCGAAGTTACGGAGACCAAGTGGGGAGAAATCGTACGGGTATACCTGAGCGCCGCGCTTCGCTGATGATCAAAAAAGTTGACGCCGAAGCTGGGATCGATGGCTGTCTGATCGGGATTGGTCGTGGGGCCGCTGACTTGGTTCAAGCTGAACCGGCCGAACAGCATAGCTTTATCGGAAATCTGATGATCGATTCGCACGGAAAATTGATTCGTATCCGTCGCTACCTTGGAAGAGGTCGCGTACGTGCGAGCTCCGTAAGGTCCCGAGGGCTCATTGGGCAATGGATAGCCCGCCAAGACAGACGCGATTTCCGGGTTAATAGGAACGATCAAGGTATCGCCAGGAAAAGTCGTGGTATCGATTCCTTGTCTCTCCGCTGCGGTTGGCACGGGAAACACTTGCGTCGTTCCAAGCACTTGCCGGAAGCCTTGATACTCGACGAAATAAAAAGTTTTGCCACGCCCGTCGTAGAGCTTTGGAAGAACCAAAGGCCCGCCATTGGTCACTCCGAATTCGTTGCGAACAAATGGCGGGATCCGCCCCGGGTTCACAGCCGTGGCGTGATCGAAAAAATTTCGCGCATCGAAGGCGGCGTTGCGGACAAACTCAAAAGCGCTGCCGTGGACGTCGTTCGTACCGGATTTCGTGATGACGTTGTTGAAGCCCGCGGCTCCGTGGCCGATCTCCGCGGGCATTACGCCGGAGCTCGATTGCACTTCTTGAATGGCGTCCACGTTAAAGTTGGAAAATGTGGCTCCGCCGAGTTCCGGGTCCGTCGTATCGGCACCATCCATAGCAAAGACTGAGGCGGAGCCGCGCTGGCCATTCACGGCAAACTGTTGCGTGAAATTCGCTGCGCCGTTTGTATCCGTCATGGTGCCTGCGGCTAGAAGCAGCAGTTTGCTGAAATCGCGCTCATTGAGGGGCAGGCTCGACACTTCTCCGCTAGAGAGATGTTCTCCGCCCGTCGCTTGCTTAGAGGTTGCTTGTCCGGTCGTCAAAAGGAGCAGAGTCTGCCCCTGTTTGGAAAGTTCGAGTCCGGCGGTCAGCGCGATTCCTTCTCCTATGACTAGCGGAGCGGCTGCCTTCCAAGTCTGGTTGGCGGCGCTCACCGAAACCTCATACGTCCCGCCCGCGACTTCGGCAAAAGAAAATTCTCCGCTTGCCGAGGTCGTGGCCGCAAATTCAAGGCTTCCTGCGGTCGCGTGTAGCTTTACCGTCGCATTGCTGACAGGGTTCCCCGTCGAATCACGGAGCACACCACTCCAGGAGGTAGTCGGAACAGAGTTGGCTGAGGGAATCAGCGCAAGGAATGCGACAATGCAAATAACAACTGCTAATTGGGGAAAGGCTCTGCCGTGGAAAAGAACAGACACAGGCCTGCTGCCTGCGTTCTCATCATGTTGTCCCAGATTGTCCCCCGCCAGCCTGGCCAAACTAAAACAAAGGCCTCCATAAAACCAGACGGCCCTCTCCTTTAAAGCGCTTCTTAAAACTTGGTGCGGAAGAAAGGATTTGAACCTTCACGGCCTTTCGGCCACAAGATCCTAAGTCTTGCGCGTCTGCCAGTTCCGCCACTCCCGCAGTGGTCTAACTCACTGAATTGTAACAGCTTCCGTTTGCTCGGTCACTCCGTCTGTTTCTGTCATATTAGCTTGTCTCTGGCTTATCTCAGTCTTCTTTGCCGCATCCGCACGGTCTATCCCGCAGCAGTCGAGCGCCGTAATCGATCATTGATTGCGTGTTTGCTCGTCTGGCATCATGCTGAAGCGGTTCGCGCGGTTTATATTTTATCAGCTATGGATTTCTCAATTTCTTATGGGCATCGATCAAGATCTCGAAAAAATTGCGCTTCAGGAAAAGCGATTACAGTTCAAGCATTTTGATGCGGAAGTGGCCTGGTCTGTGGGAACCGCGCTTAAGGCGGCTGCCGAGAGATGTCAAGCCGCGGTGGCTATTGACATTCAACTCCACGCCCATCCTCTGTTTTTATACGCGATGCCCGGAACCAGTCCGGACAATCTCGACTGGATTCGTCGCAAGCGCAACGTCGTCATGCGCTATCATCGCAGTTCCTACGCTATTGGCTTGAAACATCAGTTGGCCCATACCACCCCGCCTGCCCTTGATCCGAAAGACTACTCAACTCACGGTGGTAGTTTTCCGATATTTCTTGCGGGAACTGGATGCGTCGGAACGATTACGGTTTCCGGTCTCCCACAACGGGATGACCACGGGCTCATTGTTTCCGTATTGCAGGGCTTTCTCCACCTGACTGGCGAAGACCTCGCGCTCGATGGCACTTCTATATCATGACCGAGTAGCGTTTTTTCGCATCCACGCAGACGTGTGACACGAAGTTTCGTTGCTGGCACAACGCTTTCGTCAAAGAAGACAGGTGGACTTAGTCAAGACTGATAGAATCGGGGGCGATCACTGCTAGCGCAGTGTTCTGTAAGGTTCGGTTGAGTCCGGTGAGCAAAGTGCCTTTGTTTTCTTGCAAGTCGTTTGTTTTGAGAGCGCCAGGATTTATTGCTACGTCTTGCGCGTCTGCCAGTTCCGTCACTCCCGCGGTGGTTCTAATCTAATAATGATACCGGGAATTGCCCCCAGGCCGCTACATCGACTACATCGACGATGGGGCTGGATTGTGTCCTGTCTCAGGAGCATAATAGGCTAGTTGTCTGTGTCCTGTTTGGCCACCCCCGCGGCCGAAAACTGGCGCCCCGCCCCAGAAGGCGCCATCGCGAGGCCCCGCTGCGAAAGAGGGCAGCGCCATGATCATTCAAGAGCAGGGCGATCAGCTCATCCTGATCCGGCAGACGGATCATGCCATGTTGTCGGGCTTTTTTGCGCGCGCGCTGGGCAACAAGGTTTTCACCCGGCCTGAGCCCTTTGAATCCTTCTGTTTAGCCGCCACGGAGCATGACAACGGCTGGAACGAATGGGAGCTCCTTCCTCAAATCGATCCCAGGACCTTCGCGCCTTACAACTTCATGTCCATTCCGACCGAGGAACATGTCGCTCTCTATCAACGCGGCATTGAGCGCATCGTTAGAGTCGACCATTACGCTGGATTACTCGTCAGCATGCATTGCGCCGGGCTCTATGACCGAACCCGCGCGACGATGCCGGGCTTCTCAGCGAAGTACGTTAAGTCTAATGAGTCGCACATCGTTACTGATTTCCTGCAACGGCTGAGACTCCAGCAATTGCGCCTCAAGGTCGATCTTCGTGCGGACCCGCTGATGAAGTACTACTCGGAAGATCACGCGCTGCAAGCGAATCTTCAGCGCCTCGAAGCGCTCGATCGTCTCTCGCTCTATTTCTGTCTCTTGCCGTTGGATGGCTATACGATCGATGCGGTTCCCGTGAACGGCAATGGAAGTGAAGCGGATTGGGATCTTCAGCCCGCTGGGAATAATTTCGTCACGCTAAAGCCTTATCCGTTCTTGAAGGATCCGTTGGATATCAGCATTCTTGCGCGGCGCGTTCCCAAGCGGCCCTACGCGGACGAACATGAATTCCAAAAGATTCTGGCGCAGGCTCCCTATTTCGCTATGAATTTCACTCTTAGTGCGGATGGAGCGCGCATTAACTCTCGTTCGGCCGTCGCGTAGCCGGTTCGCCTAGTTCTTCCACCAGAGTTAATCCAAGACTTGCCCGCGCGTTTCCGGCAAAGCCAGCGCAAGCAGCGCCGCCATCAAGAACGCGCCCGCTTGCAGAAAAAACGCTGGGCCGATGCCATAGCGGAGGGCCAAAGCTCCCACGGCAAACGGCGCGACGGCGGAGAGTCCCCGGCCGAGGTTGTAACTCAATCCCATGGCAGCGGCGCGAATTTCGCCGGGGAAAAGTTCGCTCGCGATCGCCGCGTATCCAGAAAAATAACCTGTACCGAAAAATGCAACGAGTGGCCCGAGGGCCAACAGCCAAAATGAACTTTTGGACATTCCGTAAATAGGTACGAGGGCTGCGGCGATCATCAGATAGAGGAAGTAAGGCTTTCGCCGTCCAAATGCATCCGAGAAAAATCCGAAAAGAGCATAGCCGAGCCATTTTCCAAAGCAAAGCACCAGAAAAAATGCGGTGGTCTTGACGAGGCTGAGTCCCCGGCCTCCTTTCTCGGGAGGCAACGAAAGATATGCCGGAATCCACGTAAACAATCCCCAGTAGCCGAACATGCTGCAAGCGTTCATTGTGGTGGCCAGGATTCCATTTCGCAGAACCCCTTTTTCCAGAAGCTTGCTCAGGGACACCTTTTCTTTTCGCGCCGCCCGTTGCTTCCACAACTCAGGCTCCGGAACTCTGCGCTGAATCCAGAAGACGAGAAACGCCGGCAACACTCCCACGAAAAACACGGGTCGCCAGCCAAAGTGCGGCAAGACCAGCGCCACGACGAGAGCGGCGATTGCTTCTCCAATCGCATACGCTGACTGCATGAATCCCAGAGCTTTGCCGCGATGTTCGGCGCGCCAAGTCTCCGCGATCAAGGCCGCGCCCGTTGTCCATTCGCCGCCCATGCCGAGGCCGAGCACGAACCGGAAAGTTGCGAGCTGCGGAATCGTGCGCGAGAAGCCGCAGGCCGCGCTGGCAAGCGCGTACACGAGAATCGATGCCATTAAGGCGCGGATGCGTCCGATGCGATCCGCAAGAACCCCGAACAGCAGACCGCCAATGGCCGAGGCGACCAGCGTCAGCGAATTCAGCAGACCTGCCGTTCGCGTGTCCATAGCGAATTCGCGAATTAAGAACGTAAGGACGAGGGAGTAGAGCATCACGTCCATGGCGTCGAGCATCCAGCCGAGCCCACCGGCAATTAGCGAACTTCGTTCCGGCAGTGTCGCGTTACGAAGCCAATCGAAACCAAACACTTGGCGAGAATTGTCTGGCGCGGTCGCCTGCGTGAGATCTGGAACAGACCGGCGTGGCTCTGGCGAGTTTGTCACGCCGGGATTGTACCCAAAAGCACTCCGCGGCGCGTCAAGAACTGAGGAAGCACAATCCATCCATAGTTTCTGGCGCAGATTACGACACAGGATGTACTATTCTGCTCCGCGCATTACTATCAGCCGTAGTACAGGTGCAACATTTGTTTCTCGGGGGAGAAAAAGATGAGTGGTGTGAAACGATTGACGAGCATTTTTTCCGTTCTTCTGGCGATACTTCTGCTTGGACTCGTGGGCACGGCGCTGCGTGCGCAAACGCTCGATGAAAACGCGCTGAAGGGAATGAAGTGGCGGCAAGTCGGTCCGTTCCGAGGCGGACGCGCACTCGCCGTAACTGGAGTCGCGGGTGACTCGCAGACTTACTACTTCGGCGCGGTTGCTGGCGGCGTTTGGAAGACGAGCAATGGTGGCATGACGTGGACGCCGATGACGGATAAGACCGGAATCATGTCCGTCGGCGCAATCGCCGTGGCTCCTTCCGATCCGAACGTCATTTACGTTGGCACTGGCGAATCCTGCTGGCGCGGAGATATCTCGTACGGCGATGGTATGTATAAATCGATCGACGCGGGGAAGACCTGGACGCACATCGGTTTGGAAGACACGCGCCATATCTCCCGGGTCATCGTTCACCCCACAAATCCTGACATCCTCTTTGTCGCCGCGATGGGCCATGCCTACGGTCCTAACGAAACACGCGGCGTGTTTCGCTCAGCTGATGGCGGCAAGACTTGGCAAAAGGTTCTCTTCAAGGACAACAAAACCGGAGCCATCGATCTGACTTTCGATCCTTCAAATCCGCACATCTTGTTCGCGGCACTATATGAAGCACAGCGTTATCCTTGGACCGCTGTCAGCGGAGGTCCAGGCAGCGGTCTTTACAAATCCATCGACGACGGAGCCACTTGGAAGCGCCTTGAAGGTCACGGCCTTCCTTCCGGAGTCCTCGGCCGTATCGGCGTGGCCGTTTCCGGTGCCGACGGCAATCGCGTGTACGCCATCATCGAAGCGGAAAAAGGCGGCATCTACCGCAGCGATGACGCCGGCGATTCCTGGCAACTCCTCACGGGTGATCACCGCTACACGCAGCGCGCCTGGTATTTCCATCACATTTTCGCCGATCCCAAAAATGTGGACACGGTCTATGTCCTGAACACCGCCGTCTATCGCTCGACCGATGGCGGCCACAGCTTCGGTTTTGTTCGCTCTCCTCACGGAGATAATCACGGCCTGTGGATCGATCCCACGCACCCGGAATGGATAATCAACGCCAACGACGGCGGCGCCACTGTTTCACACGATAACGGCAAGACCTGGACTACGCAGTTGAATCAGCCGACCGCACAGTTCTATCACGTAGCCACCGACAACTTTTTCCCCTATCGCATCTACGGCGCTCAACAAGACAATTCCACGGTGGCGATCGCTAGCCGCAGCGATGATGGCGTCATCGACCGCCCGGATTGGTACGAAGTCGGCGGCGGTGAAGCTGGCTTTGTCGTTCCCGATCCCGCTAATCCTGACGTCGTGTATGCGGGTTCTTACGATGGCCTGATCACGCGCTTCGACAAAAAAACTCATCAGGTGCAGGACGTCTCGTCCTGGCCGCTCAATCCGATGGGTGCGGGTGATGCCGATTTGAAGCACCGCTTCCAGTGGACCGCTCCGATTGCAAGCTCGCCGAACGATCCCAAGGTTATTTATCACGGCGGCGAAGAAATGTTTAAGACTACCGACAACGGAATGACTTGGACGGCCATCAGCGGCGACCTGACGCGCAACGACAAGACGAAGGAGCAATCCTCTGGCGGTCCGCTGACGCAAGACAACACTAGCGTTGAGTACTACGGAACGATCTTCGCGATCGCTGAATCGCCCGTGGAGAAAGGGCTCATTTGGGCGGGCAGCGACGACGGGCTTGTGCACGTCACGCGCGACGGCGGCAAAAACTGGGCTGACGTTACCTCGAAAGAATTCGGTGAGTGGAGCCTCGTCAGCATCATTGAGCCTTCACCGCACGCCGGAAGCACTGCCTACGTCGCCATCGATCGTCACAAGCTCGACGACTTCCGCCCATACATTTTCAAGACAGCGGATTACGGCAAGTCCTGGACAAAAATCACAACCGGCATTCCCGACAACAGTTACGCGCATGCCGTCCGCGAAGATCCCAAGCGCAAGGGCCTGCTCTATGCCGGGACGGAAAACGGGATCTACATTTCTTTCGACGATGGCGCGCACTGGCAATCGTTGAAACTGAATCTGCCCAGAACACCCGTTCACGACCTCACAATTAAAGACGATGATCTGATTGTGGCCACCCACGGCCGCGCCTTCTGGTCGCTTGATAACATCGCTTCTCTTCGCCAGATGACCGCGGCACCCATGACAGACGAAGCCCATCTCTACCAGCCCGCTTCCGTTGTCCGCTTCCGCGGCCCAGGCTTTACTCTGCCAGCCGGCGTTCCCGTCGGCTCAAATCCACCAGCAGGCGCGGTAATCGATTACTGGCTGAAAACCGCGCCCAAGGACCAAATCACGCTCGAAATTCTCGACGCGAGCGGCAAGCTGGTTCGCAAATATTCGAGCAAGAAATCCGCCGCTGGTGCTTCTCCCGATGAAGAAGAGTTTGGCGTCAGCAGGCCCGGGCAAGAGCTTCCTGTCGAAGTCGGCCTGAACCGCTTCGTTTGGGATTTGCAATACGATTCCCCTACCATCGTTCCTGGCGCGGTAGGCTGGGGTGGTCGTCCCGAAGGCCCGCTTGCAGCGCCGGGCACTTATCAAATCAAATTCACTGTTGCTGGAAAAACTTCCAGTGCAACTCTGGAGGTGACCAAGGACCCGCGCGTCTCCGCGTCGCAAGCCGACCTCGAAAAGCAGTTGGAGTTTGCTTTGCGAATCCGCGATCGAGTTGGCGTTGGCAACGAAGCCGTGAACCAGATTCGCAGCGTGCGCAGCCAACTCGAAGCTCTGAAGAAGCGGCTCGCCGCGGACCCGAGTGCAAAGCCAATTCTTGACTCGGCGGACGCTCTCATCAAGAAAATGAACGCCGTCGAGGAAAAGATCATTCAGCCGAAATCCAAGAGCGGCGAAGATCCGCTGAATTTTCCGATTCAGGTAGCCAACCAGCTCGCGGATCTGCAGGAAACCGTAGAAAGTGCGGACACCGCGCCAACTGCCGCATCCTTCACCGTGTTCGAGGAACTCAATTCACGCCTTGAAGTTCAGTTGACTGCATGGCACGAGATTGAGTCCAAGGATCTCGCTGCGCTCAACGCCGCCATCCAGAAAGCCAACATCCCCGCAATTGCCCCAGCCGCGGAGAAGCCGGAAAAAGGGGAGAAGTAAAGGCGGGGAAGTCTCATTTATCAATCGAGGAGGAAGTCGGTTCGGCGACTTCCTCTTCGGCATCAATTGTCTAGTTCACACTGCGTTCACAAAATCCATTGCTCTAGAAACCAGCATTTGCTACCCTCCGCGCTCAGTTGAACCACCTAGGAGGTGTGTTCATGGCGTTTTGCAAAGCGTGTGGTCAGGATGCAGGCGATGCAAGTTTCTGTCCGAAGTGCGGGGCCCCGCAAGGCGCTTCGCAGAGCGTAGCGGTCACTCCGCCGGCTGCCGAATCCCCCACGGCAGGAATGGAAGAAAACGTCGCCGCATTGGTTTCCTATATTTTTGGATGGGTTTCAGGCCTCATCTTTTTGCTCATCGACAAGCGCCCGTTCGTTAAATTTCATGCCGCCCAGTCGATTGCATTCAACATTTGTATTTTCCCTATTTGGATCGCTTTGTGGATTGTCGAGATGATTTTGGCTCATATCCCTCTCATTGGATTTCTCGGACTAATCATGTTCCCCATTTTTGGCCTTGTTGTCTTCGGGGTCTGGATTTTTCTTATGTATAAGGCGTACTCGCATGAGAAGTTCAAGTTGCCCATCATCGGGAACATTGTGGAGGGGATGGTCAACAAGTAGGATCTCTGTCTGATTTTTGCATTTGGAGAGCCGTCCGGCCTTGCCGGGCGGCTCTTTTTTGATGTTACTCATCCACGCTTTCCGCTTGACTTCTTTTTCGTGTCCCGCCAACCTAAAAGGCTTTGTTTCTGCTGCGTAAGGCAGAAAAAACTGAAAGGCGCCATCTCTAAGACATGACCCGCGTCCGGCTGTGCTTCCACGATCGCTGCTTTGATGGCACCGCCTCTGCTGCTCTGTTCTATCGCTTTTACAAGGAAACGTTCGATTCCGCCGCGGAGTTCGGCTTCACCGGCATGACCCATCGCGCTTCGCAGCCATGGACTCCTGGCCTCTTCGACGGCGACGAGAACGCCATCGTCGATTTCAAATACTCCAACTCACCGAAAGTCACCTGGTGGTTCGACCACCATCAGAGCGCGTTTCTCACGCCTGCGGATGCCGAGCAATTCCGCAGTCATCCCGGCGCGCACATGTTTTACGAGCCGGACTATAAATCCTGCACAAAACTCATCGCGACGGTTGCCAAGGAAAAATTTGGCTTCGACACCAAGCCGCTCGATGAATTGATCCATTGGGGCGACATTATCGATGGCGCGCAATATCCCACGCCGGAATCGGCCGTCGAGCTTACCGAGCCTGCCACGCAGCTCGGCTTGGTGATCGAAGCGGCTCCCGAGGACGGCTTGCCCGCGCGCATCATTCCGGAGCTCGCCTATCGTTCGCTCGCCGAGATGGTGAAGCTGCCCCTCGTCGCTAAACACCTCGGGCCTTTGCTCGAACGCCATCGCAAATCCATCGAAATTCTTCGCCAGCGCGCCGAATCTATCGATGGCGTGATTTTCTTTGACGTCAGCGACCTCGACCTCGAGGGCTACAACAAGTTCATCCCGTATCTTCTGCATCCCGAGGCTGTCTATTCGGTGAGCGTGAGCTCTTCCCCAGTCCGCGCCAAAGTTTCGCTCGGCACCAACCCCTGGAATCAAGCCACCGCAGACAAAAATCTCGCTTCTCTCGCCGAAAAATTCGGCGGCGGCGGCCACCCGCGCGTCTCCGCCATTTCCTTCGACCCCGCCGACCTCCCGCGCGCCCGCCAGGTCGCCCGCGACCTGGCCGCCGAGCTTCGCGCCAAGTAAATTCGCGCTACCGTCAGTCCTAGCTTTCCGTCTATACGGCAGGTGGTCAGTTTCCTATAATGCGGGTTGTATTGGCCGATTGGCGCTAACCAGGTCTGGTATTCCTGATATCCGATTTTCGTAATACGATGGTCTTGTTATGGCCTTTAGCCACTTAGATGCCCCCGGCCGAAGCGGCATCTCCTCCTCATCACACTCGCGTTATCTTTGGCCCGAATCGAGGTGCATCCGTGTCTTACTACTCCAGACGTGAATTCCTCAAAACCGGACTTGTCGCCGGCGGCCTTGCCGTTACTGAGAGCCTTGCGTGGAGCGCGGCACGCCAGACCGCGACGGATTGGGTAACGCTGGGAAAATCCGGAGTGAAGGTGACGCGACTCGCGTTTGGCACAGGTAGCTTCAGCGGCCAGGTGCAGCGCGACTTGGGACAAGACGGGTTTACGAAGCTGGTGCGCTACGCGTACGACCATGGCATTCGCTTCTTCGAGACGGCTGAGTCGTACAGCGACATGCACAGAATGCTCGGAGTGGCCCTACAAGGCATTCCACGCGATAGCTATCGCATTATGTCGAAGGTGACCACGCGGCAAGGCGTGAATCCGCAGGAGAAATTTGACGAGCTGCGCAAACTTGCGAATACCGAATACTTCGACATCATGCTATTACACTGGCAACATACCGCGACATGGCCGGCGGACTCGAGCCGGTGGCAGGACGGAATCCTGGAGGCGCAATCGAGGAAGGCCATCGTAAGTCACGGCGCGTCGGTTCACGGGCTTCCGGCGTTGCGGCAAGTTCCCGGAAACCAGTGGCTCGACGTCGCGATGATCCGGATGAATCACAAAGGTACCAGCATGGACGCCGAGGATTACAACACCGGCGGATTGGGCAACGTACCCGAGGTTGTCACGCATGTCCAGCAGTCCCGCAAAGCGGGAATGGGCGTCATCAGCATGAAACTTGTGGGTGAGGGCACGTTTAACCGTGAGGACCGCAAGGCTGCCATGCGATTCGCATTCAAGAACGCCGGTGTCGATTGCGTTACAGTCGGGTACAAAAACACAGCAGAGATCGACGAGGCCATCGAGAATCTAAATCTGGCACTCGCCTAGCGAGTTTCGACTCGGCCGCCCAACTACGAGCTAAGTAAAATCGCATTCGCGTTAATCCGAAAATTTTGCGTCGCATCTGTCACCACAGTCTGACGCGCTTGCCAAGGGCTGGGAGTTCATGACCGCGTGTTTTACGGCTGGCAGTGACTCGCTGTTTTCCTATGCGATAGGAATTTGCTTGAATCAATGCACGTGGGCCACGTCGTCGTTCATGGAGAAAAGGTCTTTGAAGTTGGGTTCGTACGGGAAAATGTGGATCATCCAGCTGAACAAATGAGGGTGGAAGACGCCTCGTTCCGCTGTGCAGGCCTCTTGCGTGGTTATGGAGCCGAACATGCCAAACTTGGGATGGTCGGCTTTATAGTCCTTTACGCGGTCTTCCGGGGCCTCGCAGAAATTTGATGTGCCTATGCCAGCGCGCGATGCTGAGTGGGACGCTCTGGTTCAGCTCATCTTCGGTGGCGTCGGGGTTGGCCGTGTATCACGCCCTCCAGCTTGTATTGCTCGGTCGGAGTTCGGCGATAGAGCAGAGAGGATGGCCTGCTCGAGTCGAAATGGAGGTCAGCTTCCTGGGTATTAGCTTTGTTAATAAAGTGGTATTGGGGCTGCTTGAGTTTCGGGTTCGCGATGACATACCCGTCGAGCAGAGCCTTGCGGTAATCCTTATAGCGCTCCATGGTCGCCTTCGCTTGGGCCACGACCGCCTTGGCTTTTTCTTCATCACCGGGCTGCTTTGACCGTAGCGGCGTCATATACATGTGGCCGACCATGGCGGCCATGCTTGGGCCCATGCTGCTCATGTCGTCGCTGCCGCGCATGTCCATTCCAGGCATGTTGTTCTGCTGCTGGCCGTGCTGCCATGTGTGCCCCAGCGGAGCGGTCAGCAACGCGGCTCCAAAGATGAGCGTCAACTCCACGATGTGAGTGAACGAGTTTCGAAAGGACTGATTTTGTTTTTTGTTCACTGGTGGGAACCCCGGATTCTCCAAAAGCTCGATAAATAATACTGCCAGGCATGCCGGCATGAAAAGGAAAAGTAGGTGGCCACTAACCCAACCCCGAAAGTGTTACCGGGGTTCAACGTCCGGGATGTAGTCGCGATGAATCAACCGTCAAAAACTGGCTAACGGCGTGATCGGGAATTGGCCCGCAACGGCATCCCGCCCGTTCGACAAAAATGCGCGTCCCGTGTAAAATTCTTTCATCCTTCGCGCCGCTAGCTCAATTGGTAGAGCAATGGACTCTTAATCCATAGGTTGTAGGTTCGATTCCTACGCGGCGCACCAGTTTTTTCTACAAGTTTCACCTACAAAAGAAGACTATCGCTTGTACCTAACGCGGCGCGAAGTGCACGACGAAGTCCGTGCCAATAATCGTCGGCTTTCCATTGCACAACGGCGGGGAGAAGACCCACGAGGAAACAACCTCAAGAGCTCGCTTCTCGAGGTCGGGACTTCCAGCGGGAAGGACCGTCGCCTGCTGCACACGCCCGTCGGGGCCGATTGCGCCACGAACCTTGACGTCGTACCACGGCCCGGGGCCAGCGTCTGACGGCTGCGGTGCAGATTGAATAGCTGGCTGCTTGTAATCGTAGCACGTGGTCAACTTACGAGCGTCCGGCGGCGTCAGCGCGGCCCAATCGATCGGGTCTTCGATCACGCTGAATTCCTGTTTCACCTCCATGCGCAACTTGCCGTTGATGTAGTGGCGAATTGTTCGCGGCATTAGAATGCCTTCGAATGAGACGTAGTCGGTGTCTTCGATGAAGTCCTCCTCGACGTTCCAGCGAACGAGTGCGCCGAGTTCATCGTCGAAGCAGATTTCGTTCGCGGGTTGCCGCGTTTTTCCGTCCACCGTCTCGAATTGAACGCATTTGGAGGATCGGCCACCGAGAGTAGCTGGCGAGATGGAATGAATAATGTCCGACTTGTCGAAATGGCCGATGAGCAGCGGCGTCAGTTTTTCCAACTCAAAAGCCTCTGCGGGCTCGGTCGAGAAGTCGTTCTGTACGATCTTGTCGGGGAAATGGATGCTGATCATGTGAAAGTCGCCGAAAGTCGTCTCGTACCGCTCGATATCGCCGGCAATAATGTTCTCGGCCTGCCCGTCCATCGTAGTTCCGTCCAGGCGATAGGCGCGAAACGTAATCACTTCTTTGTGGTTGCGAGTCCTGTGAGTCGGGCGGCTCACGGCGTTGGCGTGCTCCATCAATTTGATTGCTTCGACACGCACTGACAAGTCTTGCGCGGAGACCTGAGCGCCACACATGAGCAGAAACGCGATGAGAAATCCCAATGGACGGAAAAACTTGGGCATGTTCCCTCCTGAGGAAGAGAGGATGCGAGTGTACTCCCAAAGTAAGACACTTGCTATGACCTAGATTTAGCCGAATTAGCCGTACCCGAAGTATGCAAGCAAATAATTTACCGAGCCAGAACTGAACAATGCTGCGAGCCCGGGTCAGACTGGCTTCCCGCGCAACTCCGCGCCATAATTGCAACGAATGTTTCTCTCGGAAAAAACGGCGGGATGCGAAACGTTATGGTAACTTCGTGCGTCCAAAAGGCAAGCAGGAGATGACGGTCATAGTGTGTTCTGAGAGCTTTCAGGGAACTACCTTTAGGCGCACACGGACGGCCCGCTCTGTAAGCAACCATATGAAAATGTTTTCGTCTTTGACCTTAGTGACAGCTTTTTCCGCAATTCTCGCTGGCGGCTGCTCAAAGTCTGTTTCCAGCAGCATGCTCGGCGACGCCGCTCATCCCACGCCGGTTCATGTTTATACCGTCGCGGAGGAAACCGCGAAGCGCCGAGTACAAGCCTCCGGTTCGCTTTTCGCCCTGGAAGAAAGCATTTTAAGCGCACAGGTCGAAGGCCGCGTGTCGCAAGTTCTAGCCGATGTTGGCGACAACGTCAAAGAAGGCCAGCCGCTCATTTTGATCGATCCGCAAGAGCTTGCAATTTGAAGTCGACCGCCAGCGTGGCCTCGTCACTCAAGTGCGCGCGCAGCTGGGCATCGGCCCGAACGACCCGCCGCCCGCCGATCCCAAAAAGCTCGCCTCCGTCGCAACGTGCCGCAGCCGATCTTTTTGACGCCGAGCGAAAATACGGCCGTGCGCAAGAAATGTTCAAAGGCAAGCTGATTTCGCAACAGCAGTTGGACGAAGCCGCCAGCCGCTTTCAAAGCACGCAAGCCGGCTACACGGTCGCTCTGCAGGAAGTCGACCGCCTGAAGGCTCTGCTGGTTTCCAGCGAAGCCAGCGAAAACCTCGCCGAGAAAAAATTAAGAGACGCCACCATCCGCGCGCCTTTTCCCGGTTCGATCAAAACACGCGACGTTCATCCCGGCGAATATCTTCGCGTGCAAGGACCGGTGATGGTCCTCGTGCGAACGGACACTCTTCGCGCCCGCCTCGCCGTTCCCGAGCGCTGGGCCGGTTCGGTGAAAGACGGTGCCAACGTGGATTTGCAAGTTGAGGCGTTTCCCGGCGAAACGTTTCACGGGCGCGTCTCGCGCATCAATCCCGCGGTCGCGCAGGATTCGCGCACGTTCGAAGCCGAAGCGCTTCTCGCCAATGCCGACGGCCGCTTAAAGCCGGGCTTCTTCGTGCAAGCTTCCATTCCCAGCGAGAAAGAAGAAAAAACCATCTTTCTTCCCGAAGGCGCCGTCAACTACCGCTACGGCGTCTACAAAGTTTTTCTGCTGAATGGCAATCACGTTTCCGAGCACCAAATTCGTCCCGCCGGCCAGACCGAAGACCAGCGCGGCAAACGCTTCGAAGTTGCCGAAGGATTAAAGCCCGGCGACCGCGTCGCCGTAGCCATTTCTGGCGATTTGCACGACGGCGCCACCGTTCAAGAACAGCCGGAAGGGAACATGCCGGCGCTGAAGTAGCCGCCGCCGGAAGCGCACTCAAACGCCGATGAAGCTAGCCGAAACATGCGTAAAGTATCCCGTCTTCACCGTGATGCTTATCGCTTTTCTTGTGACGCTGGGCGCGTTTTCCTACCGCGGCCTCGCGGTCGATCTTTTTCCCAAAGCCGATCCCGCCACCGTCAACGTCGACGTCCAGTTGCCCGGCGCCACTCCCGAAGAAGTCGTCACCGGCGTCGTTCTCCCGCTCGAAGACGCCATCTCCAGCGTCAGCGGCATCGATGAAATCACCGTTTACTCCAGCGAAGGCTACGCCGACATCACCTGCACTTTCGTCCTCGAACGCGATATCGACGGCGCCGCCCAGGACATCCGCGAAAAAGTGGCCGCCGCCGTCAATCGCCTTCCGCGCGACACGCTGCCGCCCGTCATCACCAAGCAAGATCCGCAGTCCGATCCGATCTTGACGTTGCTCGTCAGCGGCCCCATCAGCCGCCGCGAACTAACCGAAATCGCCGACAAGCAAATCCGCCGCGCCATCCAAACCGTCGATGGCGTTGGCAGCGTCGAGCTCAATGGCGGCCAGGCGCGCCAAATTCGCGTCCTCCTCGACGCGCAAAAACTCACCGCTCACAATTTCACCGTCCTGGATGTGCGCGACGCCCTCCAGCGCGAAAACATCGAAGCTCCCGGCGGCCGCATGATCACCGGCCCGCAGGAACTGGGCCTGCGCACTCTCGGCCGCGTCACTTCCGCCGACCAGTTCGGCGAAATCGTCGTCGGCACGCGCGGCGGCGCGCAAGTCCGCGTTCGCGATGTGGCCCAAGTCGAAGACGGCGCACAAGAGCTGCGCACCTGGTCGGCCTTCTTTCGCAAAGGTACCCCCGGCGAGGACGTCGTCAGCATTCAAGTCCTTCGCCAGTCCGGCACCAACACCGTCCAAGTCGCCGACAACGTGAAAGCCAAGCTCGACGAACTCCGCTCCCAGCTGCCTCCCGGCGTGCAACTTCTCGTCATTCACGACATCTCCGACTTCATCAAAGCGTCCGTCCACTCGCTGCTCGAACACCTGATCCTCGGCAGCATTCTCGCCAGCGCCATCGTTTTTCTTTTCATGCGCAACTGGCGCGCCGTGCTGATCGCCGCCGTCGCCATTCCCGCCAGCATCATCGCCACCTTCACGCTGATGCGCGGCATGGATTTTTCCCTCAACAACATGACGCTTCTGGCGCTCACTCTCGCCGTCGGCATCGTCATCGACGACGCCATCATCGTCCTCGAAAATATCGTCCGCTTCATGGAAGAAAAAGGCGAAGACCGCAAAAACGCCGCCATCAAAGCCACGCAGGAAATCGGCCTGGCCGTCATGGCCACCACGCTTTCGCTGGTCATCATCTTTCTGCCGATCGCTTTCATGAACGGCTACGCGCGCAAATACGTCAACTCCTTCGGCTGGACCATGGCCATGGCCATTCTGGTCTCTCTGCTCGTGGCCTTCACGCTAACGCCGATGATGTGTTCGCGCATGCTACGCATCAGCGAAAAAGAAAAAAAAGCCCACGCCGCCGGAATCCTGCACTGGATCGAGCAATCCTACTTAAGGCTCTTGCGATGGTCGCTAGCCCATCGCTGGGTCATCGTCATTATTTGCGTCGCGACTTTTCTCTCCACCTTTGGCCTCTACCATCTGGTAGGCCGCGATTGGATTCCCGCCGACGATCAATCCGAGCTGATCAGTTCCTTCACGCTCCCCGAAGGCACGGCTCTTTCCAAGACCACGCAGCGCGCCGCGGATATGGCGCAACGCGTCGTCGCGCTGCCCGAAGTCGCCTTCGTCCAATCCTTCACCCACGGCCCCACTAACCACGCGCATCTTTTCATCGGCCTCGTCCCGCGCAGCGAAAGAAAACGCAGCCACGAGCAACTGGCCACAGAAATCCGCGGCTATTCTTGCCGGCTATCGCAACATGGTTTCCAACGTCCGCCTGCCTTCCGTCTTCGGCGGCGAAACCTACTTTCCCATCGGCGCGGTCATTCGCGGCCCCGAACTGAATCAACTCGCCGACATCAGCAAGCAGGTCGCCGACCTGATGCGTAAATATCCCGAACTCGTCGACGTCAACCCCAGCCTCAACCTCAACACGCCCGAGCTGCAGGTCAAAGTCGACCGCCAGCGCGCCGCCGATATCGGCGTGCGCATGACCGATGTCAGCGACGCCGTCCGCCTCTTCTATTCCGGCGAAGACGAAATCACGCGCTTCAAGGAAGGCTCCGAGCAATATCCGGTCATCATGCAGCTGCTCGAGCGGCAGCGCGACAATCCCGACGTCCTCGCGCAAATGATGGTGCCCTCCACCAAGCTCGGCCAGGTGCGCCTCGAAAATGTCGCCACCATCGTTCGCGGCGCTGGGCCCGCCACGCTTTGGCGCTACAACCGCGAATTCGAAGTCAGCGTCTACGCCAACGTCGCCTGCGGCTATCCGCTCGACCTCGCCGCCGCGCACACCGTCCAATCCATCAAGGAAATCGGCCTGCCCGCGGGCTATTCCTACCGTTTCACCGGCCAGGTCAAAGTCCTCGAAGAAACCACGTGGAATCTGCTGCTGGCGATGCTGCTCGCCTCGATCTTCATGTACATGGTGCTGGCCGCGCAGTTCGAAAGCTTTTCGCATCCGTTCATCATCATGCTCACGCTGCCGCTCAGCATTCCCTTCGCGCTGTTCTCCCTGTGGATCACAGGCCGCGCCCTCAGCCTGTGGAGCGCGCTCGGCATGTTTCTGCTGCTGGGAATCGTAAAGAAAAACGGAATCCTGCAGGTCGACTACACCAATCGCCTTCGCGCCACCGGCATGCCCGTCCGCGAAGCCATCCTCGAAGCCAATCGCGTCCGCCTGCGCCCCATCCTGATGACCACGCTCTCCATCGTCGCCGGCCTAATTCCCGTAGCCATCGGCATCGGCGCCGGCTCCGAACAGCGTGCCTCCATCGCCGTAACCATCATCGGCGGCCAAACCCTCTGCTTGCTCCTAACTCTGCTCGTCGTCCCGGTGGCCTATTCCTATCTCGCCGAATTCGAGACCGTGCCCTGGGCCACCGCCGCCCGCCGCCTCTTCACCCGCACCCGCCACCCAGTAGGCGATTCCTCCGCCGACTAATTTCGCCAGCTCCGTTTGAGTCAGCCCCGCATCCTCGTGCATCTCCCGCACCAACAGCGCCAAATTAATCTGGTGTAATGTCCGTGCGAAGGTTTTCTTGTAAGTCGTGCTCCTCTTTCGCGACCCTCATTCGAACCTACAAGCTGCGTTCGAATGAGTACTAAACATAATTATAAATGTATTGACAACTAGTCGCTCATCCTGCTACCATATCCAATGTTTCGCTCGCGATTCACGCCAACAAACTTCCAGCCATCCAGCCATCCAGCCATCCAGCCATCCAGCATCCTCAGCGTCTCCGTTTCCCCCTGCTCGACCTCCTCTTCGTGAACTCTGCGATCTCTGTGTTAAAATCCAACCTCCACCCCAGCTCGGCTGTTCCGCCCAGAGCGAAGCAACCTAACCTCTTTAGAATCCGCAGTTACAAAAAACCGGGGCGGGGAGCCCTCTCTCCGCTTGCGTCAACCCTGCCATCGCAGGCACAATTCGCGTGCTCAATCGCAACTAGCAAGGAAGGCGCGCGATGCGACGAACGTAATCGCATTCATTCTGTCATTTTGCTTCTGCATTTCACTCCAGGGACAAACGAAAGCCCCCGTGCAGCCGCCCGACTATGGCCAGTGGGAATCGCTCGCTGTGCCGCGCGAGTTCGGTGGCCTCTCGCCTGACGGAAAGTGGATCACTTATGGCATCAACCGCTCCAACCGCGAAAACGAGCTGCGCATCACCAACATCGCCGACGGCACCACCAAGACAACAGCGTTCGGCACGCAGGCGGTTTTTTCTTCGGACTCGCGTTGGGTCGCCTACGCCATTGGCTATTCCGAAGCGCAAGAAGACAAGATGAAAAAGGACAAGAAGCCCGTGCAAAGAAAGCTTGGCCTTCTCAATCTCTCGACGGGCGAACAAATTGTCGTAGATGGCATTGAGTCCTTCGCTTTCAGTCCCACGGGAACGTACTTGGCCTTGCGAAAGTATGCGCCAGAGAAAAAAGAGGCGCCCGATGCCGCCGCGAACGCGGAAAGTGAAGATACGCCAGGCGCCACGCTGATTCTTCGTCAACTCTCCTCGGGACATGACACTTCCTTCGGTAACGTTTCTGAATTTGCCTGGCAGGATCTTCCCGGGCGCGGCACGCTTCTCGCGATGACCATCAATTCCGAAGACAAAACCGGCAACGGCGTGCAGTTCTTCAATTCCGAAAACGCATCAGTCCGTGTGCTCGACTCTTCAAACTCGGTTTACAGTCGGCTGGCTTGGCGTAAAGATGGCGATGACCTTGCCGTTCTCCGCTCCAAATCCGATGAGCATCGCGAAGGGCCGACGCAAGTCGCACTGGCTTGGACGCATCTCGGCGAAAGCTCCGAAGCCAGCCATGTTTACGACCCCACCGCCGACGCGAGGTTTCCTTCAGGCATGCGCACGGTCGCGTTTCAGAAACCGTCGTGGTCCGAGGATGGTGAGACGGTCTTCTTCGGCATAGCCAAATGGGAAGAAAAGATTCCCGAACCCAAAAAATCCACGAGTAGCACGGACGGCGACGGCGGCAAGACGAGTTCCCCGGCGAAGGACAAGGACAAAGCCAAGGAATCAGAGGAACAGGCCACGGTAGACATCTGGAATGCGCGCGACGCGGAAGTGATGCCCAAGCAAAAGCTCAACGCCAAGAACGATCGCCAAAAAAATATGTTGTGCGTCTGGCATTTGCAAAACGGTCAGTTTGTGCAGCTTGGCAAAGACCTCGACGAAGAAGTTGTGCCTTTCAAGAATCAGCAAACAGCATACGCCGCGAACTGGTCGGCCTACGCCATGGAACGCAGCATCGGCAGGCCCGCGGCGGATATCTTCTTCGTTGATCTGGCCACGGGGAATCGAACGAAAATTCAGGATCGCCTGAATGATGACTACTATCTCCAAGCAAGTCCTGCCGGCCGCTACCTGCTCTATTTTCACGACAATAACTATTGGACGGTGAACACCGCAACGCGCGCCGTCGTCAATATCACCAAGACCGTCCCCACGGCGTTCACCGACCTCGAAGCCGACTACACCATCAAGCAGAAGCCCGCGTTCGGCCTCGCTGGATGGACGAAGGATGACGCGAGCATCATCCTCTACGACAAATTCGATCTTTGGCAGGTTTCGCCCGATGGCTCACACGCCACAAAGCTCACCGATGGCGCCGCCGACCAAGTACGCCACCGCTATGTAAAACTAAATCCTCGCGATGAGTTCATCGACATCGACAAGCCGATGTACCTCAGCATGTTCGGCATTTGGACGAAGAAATCTGGTTACGCGCGACTCAATCCAAGTGGTTCAGGCTCGCTCAAAGAGGAACATCTCATCTGGCTCGATAAAAGCGTCGCCCAGCTCGGAAAAGCCAAGGACGCGGACGTATTTGAATACGTCGTGCAAACTTTCACGGAATCGCCCAACGCCTTCGTTGGCGGACCCACTCTAAAAGATCCCAAACAAGTCACCAAAACGAATCCATTCCAAAGCAATTATGCGTGGGGTAAAGAAGAGCTGATCGACTATAAAAACAATCACGGCGAGCACTTGCAGGGTGCGCTCTACTATCCCGCGGGCTACGACCCCAGCAAAAAATATCCAATGGTCGTCTACATGTACGAAAAGTTGGCGGATGGCCTGCATCAATACAGCGCGCCGTCCGAGCGCAATTACTACAATGTCGGCGCCGTCACCAGCCATGGCTATTTCATGCTGCAACCGGACATCGTTTTTCGTCCCCGCGAGCCGGGCGTTTCGGTCGTCGATTGCGTCACCTCGGCCGTCAAGCGCGTCATTCAGATGAACATCATCGATCCCAAGAAAGTCGGCGTAATGGGCCATTCCTGGGGTGGCTTTGACTCCGTTTATCTCGCCACACACACCACGGATTTCTTCGCCGCCGCCGTCGCGGGAGCCCCTATCACCGATCTCGTGAGCAATTACGGAAACCACCACTGGAGTTCCGGCATCGCCGAGACCGATCACATCGAGACCGGCCAGCAGCGTATGGAAGTCCCGCTCTACGAAGATCTGCAAGCCTACATTCGCAACTCCGCCGTCTTCGGCGTGCAAAATATGACCACACCTCTGTTGATTGAAGTGGGCGACAGCGATGGTACCGTTTTCTTCCACCAAGGCGTCGAGCTGTACAACATCGCCCGCCGCGCAAAAAAGAACGTAGTCCTTCTCGAATATGCTGGCGAAGACCACGGTCTGCGCAAGAAGCCCAACCAGATCGATTATCAACGCCGCATCTTTGCCTGGTTTGGCCACTATCTGAAGGATGAGCCTGCCGCTCCTTGGATTACGAACGGCGAAAGCTATCTAGACCGCGAAAGGGAACTGAAGCTACTGAAAGCAGGCGAAGGCAAGGATTAAAGACTTGGCACCCTGAAGTAAGCATTGGGCTCAACGCTTTCCTGCTCAGCAGGAGTATGACAGTGCCGCAAAAACTCTAGAAATGGCGAGCCGCCAGGCGAGTAAGAACTGGGTCGTGCTCCTCTAAAATGGAATCCGCGAATCCGCGCGAGGGAGTGCGCAAAAGAAGGAAAAGTTCGCCGGCCCATAAAAGAATGTCCAGCAAGCGCCCACGTTGCAGATTGCTGATGTCATCGTAATGCAGCGCCACATCGAGAGCCCGCCGCGAGCACTCTTCGATGAATGCGCGCAGCGAAGCGAAATCGAGATTTGCGCGCCCCATTTTCTGGCCGCGCGGATCAATACGTTGCAAATTTTCGTAGCAGAGTTCGATGAAGTGGTTCAGGCAAAAATCCTGCTGAGCCATTGATGTAACTGCGGTTCCCTCACAAAAATCCACTGCGCAGATCTTGTCTTCAAACATCTTTGACATGGCCCCTAACTCAAAACTCTTCACTCCCATACCGCCCGCAACTATCCTCTCTATACAAGCCCCCATAGAGTTAGACGTTGCGAGGGTACTCAGCCGTTGCCGCAACCTCTACAGCATGGTGCCGCAAACGTCACTGTTAGTTTTACTCATGCCACACACAGCGCGGCTTCCTCGTTCAGCCCGGATTGTATCGCTCCCTCAGAGCAGCACGCGTCGAACACGCGCGGAGCTTGCGCTGCGGCGGGCGCATAGGCGGCCAACGTTTGGACGCGTAGGCATCGATCCAGATACGGCGCCAGTAAAGCCCGAACCCAGCGCACGTTCTCGCTGCAGCGCTGCATGCGGTCTTCTCCATTCCAGAGTGTGACTACCGTAACGAGGCGTGCTTCGTGGTTTGCGATCATTACGAAACTTCCGGCAAATCCGGCCACTTCTCCGAGCGCTCCATCGATCGCCGCGGGCAAAGCGGCGTGGATCTTGTGTGCTTCATCGGGCTTGGCAACAAACTCGATGCTCAGTGCCGTGATACGAGAACTGGTGTAGCACATACCAAGTGTCCGCGCATTAGTACTCAGTGCGTTCGAATCGAATTTCCTAGATGCGGGAGTGGAAATACTGTGGGTTTCCAACAAACGTGACACGGAGCCTCCAGTTTCAATGGTCCTCCCCTTTTAGGGGGGAGGCGCATCCTCGTGGGTCCAGGTCCGACTCGGATGCGCCCTGGTGGGACACGCGGGGGACAGGGGAACAGTCCCTTCGCCGCAGGACGCCCAAACATTCAATGGGTTCCTACAACCCAGTAGTGCAAGAGAAATGAATTTCGTTTCACAGATTCGCGCCAAAATGGGAACCATTGCTCCGGGTGGATGGCGCGGCTATACTCGTCGGCAATAAAACTGAGGCGTAAGTGGAACTCTTCGCATTCACCAGGGAATACGTGGAGCGCCTCCGCGAGGGAGACCCCTCGACGGAGCTGCATTTCGTGACGTATTTTGATCAACTCCTGCGGATCAAATTGCGGGCGAGAATGCTCGCCTCGGAAATCGTCGAAGACCTTCGCCAAGAGACATATATAAGAGTTTTGGTTACGCTGCGCAAGGATGGGATTCGGCAGCCGGAGCGCTTTGGCGCGTTCGTTAACTCCACTTGCAACTATGTTTTGCACGAGTTCTATCGGGCCTCCTCGCGAACCAGCCCTTGGGACGACTCTTACCTTGAAGTGCCCGACCATGCCGTGAACGTAGAAGGCATGCTGGTCACGAAACAGATGAAGGATCGGGTTCGGCAGGTCATTGAGGAGCTGCCCAAAAAAGACCGCGAACTGCTTAAAGCCTTCTTTTTGGAAGAAAAGGATAAGGATGAGGTCTGCAGGCAGTTTGGGGTAGACCGGGATTATTTGCGGGTGTTGCTCCACCGAGCCAAGGATAAGTTCAAGGTTTTGTACGAGAAAGACAGGGACGGTCACCCTGGAAAGCGGTCCGATGATGAGGAAACATGAAACGAACCGGTGCCCGCCTGCACTACTCATCGGTGGATGACAAACAATGACAAACATGGATCATAACGAGGCGGTGCGTCTGCAAGCCGCTGAGAAGTACCTCCTTGGAGAGCTTCCGAAGGAGCAACACGCTGCGTTTGAAGAGCATTTCTTTGATTGCTCGGCGTGCGCTGAAGAGATGAAGGCTACTGCGGCATTCATGGAAAGCGCACGACAGGCGTCTCGCGAACAAGTTTCGGAAACTGTTGATATAGAAGGTCTTGTTCCCGCTTCGCCAACGACTCCGGGCTGGTTCGCATGGTTGCGGCCCGCGTTCGCGGTTCCGATATTTGCAGCGCTACTTTTGTTCATTGGGTATCAGAACGGGGTTACGATTCCTAACCTGAAGCAGGCCTCGACAAGCGTGGTCGTTGGCGAAGGCGCTAAGTCCTTCTCCCTCTTGTCCGCGGATTCGCGGGGTGAGGGAACCTCAGCTCCGAAGATCGCCGTGGGCGCTCGCGAGGATTTTCGGCTCGAAGTGGACATGCCTGGCAATTCTTCGACCGGCTATAGCTGCCAAATTCAAAATGAGTCCGGCAAGGTTCTGGCAACCTTCACCGTGTCTGCCGAAGAGGCAAAGAGCACGGTTAATCGCATCATTCGGGGAGGGTCTCTCCAACCGGGCAAATACACCCTCGTCATATACCGCGGCCAGACGCCGTCCGCTCAGGCGGACAATCAAAGCGCCGCTGCTCAGAAATCGTTTATTGTTGAATTTGTTCCTTAAATGAATGACTATTGGGCCCCGATTTAATACTGCTCTTTTGAGGTGTCCCCCATGCCCCCGATCGCGAAAGATGTCCCTTACCACTTTCATGCAGGAGGCCATGCTTTCAGCGCCCACTTTGTCCGTCCGGTGGACGTGCCGATTGCGGCGCAAGCGGCCATATCGCTGCCGCCGATCGGCGGGTTTGCGCACTCGCGCGTCGAGGACTTTGCTGTTTCGCGACTAGCTTCTTTCAAAGTAGGCGAGACACACGTCGCGGGAAGCTGGGAAGAGCCCACCATCGTCACAACCAGCGCGACGGCCATTCTTGAAGGGCTCTGCGTTCTGGATTTTCTCACCGTCGACAAAATCGTCTGCCGGCTTTCCGCGCGGTACGAGGAAGATGGCAAGTACCCGGAGTCGCATATCATGGCGCTTGGCAGCCATTTCGAAAACCTGCGACTCGGCGGATTCGAAGTCAAAGTGAAGCTCCGCCATGATCTATTGGTTGACTCGAAGAACTTTGCCCAATTGACGAAGAAGCTCAAAGGCGATAGACATGCCGTAGTCAGGCACGGAGTAGCTTTTTGTTCACTCGTCGAAAAAATCGAAGTCGACCCCGGTTTGGCGACGCTGCCGGGTTTCGAGCTGAAAGGCAACAGGCTCGTCGTTCCGCATTTTGGAAAAATTGCTTTAGCAGAGATCGTCGCCACACCGGGATCCATAGCGCTGACCATGCTCCGGTTCAAACTGGGCTCTCCCGACGGCGGTGGTGGCAGCGGTGGAACAACTCACACCAACGGACAACCGCCCAATCCATGAGATTTGCCGGGCGGCTCGGTATTTTCGCCGCCTGCTTGGCTGTGTGGGCCTGCGCGCCCCGCACAAGCCCGCAAGCTGCCTACGATCAAATCGCTAAACAGATCGCCCATGGCGATTACAATACGGCTCTTTCGCAAGTCAATCTCGCTTCCGCGAGGTTCGCCGCAGATGGCCCAAAATGGGACTGGAGCTTTCGCATCCAGAAAGCTCAAATTCTGATTGCCCGATCCGCCCCTAAAGAAGCCCTAGACGTACTGAATGGCCCTTTGCCTTCTTCTCTCGCCTCTACCGAACTGCCTGCGCTCAAGGCACTGTTTGAGGGTAGCGCCCACATGAACCTCCAGCAGCTCGATAAATCTCAGGCAGAACTGTCCGAAGCGGAGCATCTCGCTACGGCTTCGCACCCGCGGCTTCTAAGTCAGGTGGTAAATACGCAGGCAACACTGAGCGCCTATCGCGGCAACTACGCCGAAGCCGAGCGCGGGTACCAGCAGGGGCTTAAACTCGCGGGCGAGTACGGGCGAGAGGATCAGAAGGTCGTAGCGCAGGTTGGATTAGCTTGGGTGGCCACCCATCAGGGGCATTTCGACCAAGGCGCAGAGCGAGGCCAGATCGCCCTGCAACTTGCTCGCTCTCTAGGTATGCAGAATCACGTTGCGACAACCTTGGGGAACCTGGGCTGGAACTACTCCGCGCTTGGCGACTATGAAGAGGCTCTCGAGTTCTTCAATCAAAGCGCACAGGAGTCCGCTAAGAGTGGAATGTCGGGCCGTTCCGCGTACTGGTCCGGTGGCGTAGCCGACGCCTATATGGCTCTTCGCCAATACAAGCAGGCTGAAGATCTGGCCAGCGCCAACCTCAAACGCGCGCGTGAGTTGAACGACTCGCAGACGGCTACGGCATCCTTGAACACGCTCGCGGACATCATGCTTCGTACCGACAGGACTGCGGAAGCGGAGAAATATAATCGAGAGGCGCTGGAACTCGTAGGGACCGGGCAGGATAAATTCGGCGCCGTAGATTCGTGGACGACGGCTGGCAGAATTGATACTGCCAAGGGGGACTTCACGGCAGCGGCAGAGATGTACCAGCGTGTTCTTTCGGATCCAAATGCCGGGCCGGAGTTCCGCTGGGCGTCCTACGCGGGCCTCGCGCGCACCCGGGACGCCCAATCAAACTATTCAGAAGCTGAAAGAATGTTTCTCAAATCGATCGACACGATCGAGCAGGCCAGGCAATCCGTTGACGAAGACGCATTGCGTTTAAATTTTCTGACCAGCAGCGGAATTGAGATTTACGGTCAGTACATCGACTTCCTAATCAGGCGCGGGAGGCCTGCAGATGCCCTAAAAGAAGCCGAACTGAGCCGTGCCCGAACACTTGAGGAAGGCCTTGGTTCCCTCACGAAGTCCGCTAAGATGCCTTCAGGTAGCATACCGACGCCGCAGCTCGCGCGGCGTTTGAAGGCTACTCTTCTTTTCTACTGGCTAGGCGAGCAACACTCTTATCTTTGGGTGATAACGCCCAAGCAAACCGACTATTTCACACTGCCTGCCTCTGCCGAGATTGATTCCGTTGTAAAGTCGTACGGCGAGGCGCTGCTTGCCGCGCGCGATCCGCTGGCTCCGGCCAATCCTGATGGCCAGAAGCTCTATTCGATGCTCGTTGAGCCGGCGAAGAAGCTCATCCCCGCCAACTCTCACGTAATTCTGCTCCCCGACGGAAGTCTTTACGGGCTGAACTTCGAGACATTGATTGTGGCCGATCCAAAGCCGCATTATTGGATTGAGGACGAAACGCTATCGACCGGAAGTTCTCTCACGCTTCTGGCGTCGTCTGGAGCACGTGCCGCGCCAAAAGAAAAAACTCTCTTTCTCGTCGGCGACACGATTTCACCGAACGCCAATTTCCCCAAGCTGGTGCAGGCCGCCGATGAGATGAAGGATGTCGAAAGGCATTTTGCGGAGTCCCGGACGAAAGTGCTTTCCGGAATAGGCGCAACGCCCGCCGCCTACCTCAGCAGCGATTCCAGACGATACAGCTACCTCCACTTCGTGACGCACGGCACCGCCAGCCGCTCGCGTCCGCTCGAATCCGCCGTCATTTTGAGCAAGGAGAAAGACGAGGATTCCTACAAGCTGTACGCGCGAGACATCGTCAAGCGTCACCTCTCGGCCGAACTTGTGACCATTTCCGCGTGCAATGGCTCGGGGACGCGGGCGTTCTCCGGGGAAGGACTTGTGGGTCTGTCTTGGGCCTTCTTGCGCGCCGGCGCTCACAATGTCATCGGAGCTCTCTGGGAAGTGAGCGACACATCCACGCCTCAGCTTATGGACGGGCTATATGACGGGCTGAGCCACGGGCAAGATCCCGCCACCGCGCTGCGTGCGGCAAAGCTCTCGCTCCTGCACTCCGATAGCGTTTTCCGAAAGCCCTACTACTGGGCGCCGTTTCAGCTTTACTCGGGTTCCTGACCTCCCTACCCCGCAAGTCCTGCTCGTTCGGAAGTGAATAGCTCGCTAGCCGAAGATCGCGCGAGGGTGAAACGATTTCACGCTGTTGGGCACTACTTAGGGTCCGGCAATTCTTTTGCAAGGGGTGTTTCGGTGAATCTAGATTATTGCAACCTTCCTACCGATGAACAAAATTCACCTGTAGTTGTGCAGAACTTGAACGTCAGCCAGGTTCGCCCGAGAATTGAACGCTGCGAATTTGAGCAATTGCTCCAGCGCGCGATGGAAATACTCAATGCGCGTGATCTCAAAGCTCGACTAGAGACGATTTCATCGACTTCGGCCGTTTGATCCATGCATAAAAGACGCGAGCGGCGCATCAGGTAAGCGCCGCTCGCCGTCTTTTTTTCACTCCGCGCAAATAGTTCTAAGCAAATAATTCCCGCAAATGAATGAGGCGATGAATTTCACGTCTTGCGGCGACAGGACTCACGACGTCAAGGCTTGGAGCAGGTTTTGACCGTTGGGGGTACCGAGGCCCGTGCAAGGGTCCCAGCCTGTGCCAGCTTTGTAGTCGCCGTTGTTTCCTTGCGTGATATCGCGGAACGTGGCGTTCGCGGGGGCGGCGTAGAGCAGAGGATTAATGAAGCCGGCGGGCTTGCCGAGGCCTTGATTAATGCGCGCGATTAGGCCGGCCCAGAGTGGCGCGACGGCGCTGGTGCCGCCGACCGGAGGAAGTCCCTGCGAAGGATCGGGGAAACTCGTTCCATCGCAAAGTATGCGATAGCCGGACGCGGGAGCTGCATCGCCAGAGACATCTGGTACTCCGCGCATGACGGGGCCTGCGGGATCGGCCGCTGCTGGGACTCCGACATTTTGCTGATAGCTGGGCAACGCGAAGACTCGGCTTACTCCGCCGCCGGTGCCATCATTTTTTCCATCGTCCCAGACGACTTCTTTCGTGATAGCTGTGCTGGAAGCGGTCAATTGCGTGCCTCCGCAGCCGAGCACGAAGGGATCCGAAGCGGGGAAGTCCACGTGCGCTTTGCCGTCCCAGTTGGGATCGTTGGAGGCGAAATCAGCGGAACCGCTGTCGCCAGCTGCGACGCAGACGGTTATGCCAAGGCTTGCTGCGGATTGCAGAAGCTGATCGAACTCATTTTGGAATTGCGTGGTGGCAGTATCTTCGGGACCGCCCCAGCTGATCGAGACGATATCGGGCTTGTTGACGGTGTCGCTGATGATTGCATTCATCACGCCGAGAAAACTTTGGTCGCTGGCATCCGGGGCGAAGTACACGACGATTTTTGCGCCTGGCGCTATGGAGCCGCTGACTTCGATGTCCAGCATGACTTCCACATCGGGATTATTGGGATCGAGCGCGTTTGTGCCAGGACTATTCGTCCCGCCATTGGTATAGGTGGCCGCGGTTACGCTTGGTGGCTTGGCGATGCCGAGATTTTGGAAGTAGGTTGTCAATTCCGCTGGATGGAAACCGCCGCCGAGTTCGAGGATGGCGATGGTTTGGCCTGTTCCATCAAGATTTTTTGGAAAATTGTAGAGGGAGGCTAGCTGCAGCGGCGTGAATCCGGTGGGGATCGAAGCTGACGCCGTCGCCCTGTCAGCGTCAGCGCTAACGCCTGCTGCGCGAGCGGTGCCGCGACTGATGCGGTAGTGCGGCGTAGCGAAAGGGCGATCGTCGAGGCCTATGACGCTGGTCACGATACCTTGCAAATTTTCTGGGATGTGAATGTCGCCTTCCCTGCCGCGATAAGCAACGTCGCCGGACTTGTACATCTTGAGGTCGACGCCGAAGGCTTTGCTATAGGCTGGCGCGGTGCCGGAAAGCGTGACGGTGCGCTGGCTGACGTTTGTGTCCGTGACGCGCAAGCCGTTCTCTGTGGCAAAGGCTTCGACTCTTGCAATGTCGGCTGGATCGGCTCCGTGTTTTTCGGCGTGCTCTTCGCGCGTCATGTAGGTGCGGTCGGCCGGTTTCAGTTTGCACTGGGTTTCAATCGAGGGGAGTTCGTCGCGCCGGCGCACGGTGACCGTCACGCGAAATTCCGCGCTGGGCACTTCTCCTACGATTTCTGCATTGGGCAGACGATGTTTTGTGCTGCCGGCGAGGCGAGTTCGTTTTTGTCCTGAGTTCATGATTGGAAGCTCCTTCCTTATCTTCGATGCCTCCGCATGTTTCCACGTGGTTTTCTCATTTGAGGATACCGCGCGCGGTCAAACTCTGACCAGAACAGTAAGAAGATTCTGCAGTACTGAAATTAGTGTGCCGGGGCGATGACACGTTTTGTGGGTTTAGAGTCGCGGTCTGCCCGTAGAGAACCAGCTAGGTTTCAGAGGCGAGCTGGGGTCGCGGCTCTTTTGGTGGGGAGCGGCGTCAGATCTCCGCCGACGACATCGCGCGCACTTCCTCTTCGGAATAACCGAGCCTTCGCAGAACTTCGCGCGTGTGCTCGCCGAGCAGCGGCGGCGGCAACCGGTAACTGACGGGCGTCTCAGAAAACTTGATGGGGTTCCCGATACTGCGCGCCACGCCCAGCGCGGGATGCTCGAGTTGTACGATCATGTTTCGCGCTAGCGTTTGCGCGTCGTTGACAGCTTCTTCCACCGTATTGATCGGCGCTGCGGGAATTTCAGCGGCGGAGAACTGCTCGAGCCATGCGGTCGCTTCGCGGTTATCAAACATCTTTTGCAAGAGCGGAATCAGTTTGGCGCGATTTTTCGTTCGAAGCGCGTTTGTCCGGAAGCTTTCATCCTGGCCGATGCCGTCCTCGATTCCCATCAGGCGCACAAACTTCTTCCAGAGCGCTTCGGTTCCAACGCCTACAACGAAGGACCGGTCATCCGCGGCGCGAAAAACTTCGTAGGGCACGATATTGGGGTGGGCGTTGCCCCAGCGTTTTGGTGAGGCGTCCGCGTTCAAGTAACTGCTGCCGACATTCGCCAGCCAGGTCAACTGCGAATCGAGCAGCGCCATGTCCAAAAATTGGCCGCGGCCCGTTTTCTCGCGCGCATAGAGGGCCGCCAAAATTCCCATGGCTGAGTACATGCCGCAAGTCATGTCGGCAATCGCTATCGGATAGCGCATGGGCCCAGCGATAGGCTCGCCAGTAAAGCTCATCACTCCTGCTTCCGCCTGCGCCAGGATGTCATAGCCTGGGCGCCCTGCTTTAGGTCCCGTGAAACCGTATCCCGTGATGCTGCAATAGATGAGACGCGGATGATGGCCAGACAGAGTTTTCCCATCGAGCCCGCGTTTCTGCAGCGAGGCGAGCGAGGGTTGATTGCAAATGAAAATATCTGCGGCGGCGATTAGTTTCCGCAGCGCCTCAAGACCTTGTGCATGATCGTAATTCAATGCGACCGATCGTTTGTTGCGGTTCGTCCCAAGAAAGTACGCCGATTCGCTCCCTACAAATGGCGGTCCCCAGCCGCGCGATTGGTCGCCCACTCCAGGGCGCTCGATTTTCAGGACGTCCGCGCCAAAATCCCCGAGCAGCATCGCGCAGTAAGGGCCGGCGAGCGCCTCGCTCAGTTCGACGACACGTATATCATCCAAAATGTTTTTCGCGGACACGGTGCGTGATTATAGCCGACATGGAGCCATTACCATTTCGGAACCGCGAATTCTCGGTCCGTCGCTTGCGGCGCTTGTTTCTCGTCGCCGTGCATCAAAATTTTGGATTCATTGCAAAATTAAAATATCCAGGAAATGTTTTCCACCACAACTCCTTTCAAACCTTACTTTTGTCTTGACACTTCTCTTGGCCGGACGCTAGCCTACCCGCACGGGTGCAACTGGGGGATGTTCTGGAAATTGTTAGCAATTGTTCATATTCGCGGTTTCACGGTGAAATTGTTTCCGCAGTCTGTGCCATGACCCTGCATTGGATTTCTTCTTCGTTCGAGTGTTCTGTTCCTGTACAGTATTTGGAACCAACAGCTGCCGGAACTTTTTTTCGGCTCCATCCGAGATAGCAAATTTTGAGCTGGGGCTGCGCAAGCGTTGTAAACAGGGGTTGTCGAAAGGGGTGTTACGCATGAGGTTCAGAATACTTTTTCTGTTGTTGGTCTGCGCGATCGCGCTTTCCGTTTCTCCGGCACTCTACGGACAAGCTGCTGGCAGTTTTTCGGGGACCGTAACGGACAAATCTGGCTCGGCCATAAGCGGGGCCACGGTTACCGCCACCTCACAAGGCACGGGCCTCTCACGGCAGGCGAAAACGGACGAAGACGGACACTACCTTATTCCGTTGCTACCGGCGTCAATCTTTACCGTGCGAGTCGAGTTTCAGGGTTTTCAGAGCGCCGAGAATAAGGATGTGCGCCTACAAGTGGAAGAAGCGCGCGAATTGAACTTTGCGCTCGCACCGTCCACGGTTTCCTCGACTGTCGAAGTGTCCGCTTCCGCCGTAACGGTAGAAACCTCCAATCCCTCCCTCGGCCAGGTCATCAACGCGCAACAGGTCACACAGCTTCCTCTGAACGGCCGCGACTTCGTCCAACTCGCCACTCTCACCCCCGGCGCAACGGCGGAGACGAACCCCAATAGCTTTTTCACGGCCGCTGCAAGCAGTGAGGTCGCCGCGCGCGGATCCTTCTCGCTGTCTGTCGGCGGCTCGCGCCCCAACAGCACCGACTGGATTCTGGATGGCGTAGACAACAACGAATTGACTGCCGGCGGTATCGGGACTTTTTCCTCGATCGATGATATTCAGGAATTCAAGGTTTTGACTTACAACTACTCCGCCCAATACGGAACCCGCGCAGGTCCGACCGTGCTGGTCAACACAAAATCCGGATCCAACGCCTTCCACGGCTCCTTGTTCGAGTTCTTTCGCAACACCTCGCTCGATGCCAAGAGCTTCTTCGCCACCACGCCAGAAAAGTTCAATCTGAACCAGTTCGGTGGTTCTATCGGCGGCCCGATTCGCAAGAACAAAACTTTCTTCTTCCTCGATGGCGAGCAAAAGGATCAGCTCCACGCCATCGCTTTTACTGGGTTAGTGCCGACCGCTGCGATGCACACGAGCGCGGCGCAGCCCTACGCGGATTTCAGCAACGACCTCTTCGGAAATTCGGTTTCCGCCACTTCCATTACCAACCCTTATACGGGCGGTACCCCTTTTCAGTGCACCGGCAGTTCCAGCGGTCCGCCCACCGCCGTCAACCCGGACGGCAGCCAGGTGCCCGGGGTTGCCTGCGCCAAAATACCCGCCGCTTTGATTAACCCCCTCGGCGCGGCCCTGGTGAATTTGTATCCCTTGCCGAACTTTAACAACGCTAATAATCCCAATCCGTCGTTCAATTTCGTAAGCCAGCCGGTCCGCAGCCTCTATGAAACGAAGTTTGACATTCGCGTGGATGACAACCTGACTGCCAACGACACTATCTTCGGCCGTTTTAGCTACGACGATGCCGACTCCTACGTTCCTGGCGGCTTTACCGGTGGTTTTGCCGAGGCTAGCGCCTTCGGCAGCAACCAAGGCATCGTAAATCACGCCCGTAACGTGGCTCTCAGCGAAACCCACGTTTTTTCACCTACTACGGTGAACACGTTCAGTTTTGGTTATAACCGCATCTTCGACTACATCACTTCTCAGGGCACGGGCAGTTGCAGTTCTGCGAACCTCGCCGGCATTGGCATCCCCGGCGCCAACCTGGGCTGCACGGGCGCGCCCGGGAGCGCGACGTGTACCCCTGGAGCCTATAGCTGCGGTTTGGTTTCGGTGTTGTTCAACGGCGGCTTGTGGTCCCTCGGCGATCGCGGCTACAGTCCATTTCAGGGTGGAACCAATATCTTTACCTTCGCCGATTCCCTCGACTTGATTCGCGGCAAGCACGAGTTCAAAGTCGGAATTGACGTCCGCGCCAATCAGATGAACGTAGGCACAGAAGCCTTCCAGGATGGTTTCTGGATTCCCCTCGGCACATTCTCCGGTAATGCCCAAGCAGATCTAAGCTTGGGCTATGTGAGCATCTCCGAACACGATCAGACTTTCAACGGCCCGGTCACCGGCCGACGCTGGAAAATCATTCGTCCCTACGTTCAAGACGATTGGAGAATTACAAAAGACCTCACCCTCAATCTGGGGCTAGCTTGGGATTTGAGCACGCCCATCACCGAGGCCGCCGGGCGCATGGCCGATTTCCTTCCGCCCACCATCGCTACTGGCGCATTTGCCACCACCGGTGAACTCCTCGTCGCCAATCAGAATGGTATCGGCGGTTCAGCTGGCGTCAACATGGATTGGCAGGCTCTTGAGCCGCGCATCGGGGCCGCCTATAAACTCCTTGGCAGCGACAAGACCGTCCTCCGCGGCGGCTTCTCCATCTACCACGATTCCGCTTGGAGCCAGGGCGCACAGGGTCTCTGGCAGAACCCTCCCTTTTTCGCCGAGGGCGACATCTTCCAATTCGGGGGATGCCCGGTTTCTACGCCATCCGGTAATACCCCGGCTTGCGGCCCGGGCGGCAACGTCGTGAGCATCTCTAATGGATTTCCAATCTTTAACACTCCGCCAACTCTATCCACCTTTACCGGGACCTATTTCTTCCAACCACGGGATTTCCGGCAGGGACAGGTTTTGCAGTACAACGTCAATATTGAGCGCCAGTTGCCCGGCAACATCGTGCTCACCGCTGGCTATGCCGGTTCGCGTGGCGACCACATCCTGGTCGCCGGTAACGCCATCGACACCAACGGTCCTGCGGCATGCGTTGCCGGAGGAACTTACACTCTAGGTTGCGGCCCCGGCGGCGCTCCTTTCATCTCGCCCTACACTCCACCAACCGGCAACGCCATTCTAGAATTCGGGGACCTCGGCAAAACGACTTATAACTCCTTTCAAGCGAAGGCCGAGACCAAGAGTGCCCGTTACGGTGTTTATGCCCTGATCGCCTACACGTATTCGCACACCTACGACAATGGGCTTAGCGACGGCCTCGGATCATTGCTGAGCGCGCCGTACTTCCCGCTGCCGAATTGGCAGAACCTGGATTGGGCCCCGTCTCAACTCGATCTTCACAACAACTTTACTGCCAGCGTTATCTATGATTTGCCGTTTGGCAGAGGCAAGAAATTTGGCTCCGACTGGAGCAACGTGACGAATTCGCTGCTGGGTGGCTGGCAAGTAACGGTGATCGAAAAAATTACTTCCGGCTTCGCCTTCCCCCTGATTGACAGCGCTAACGGGAATTTTGGCGGGCCTGGCTCCTCTGGCGTCACCTTTAACACCGGCGGCAATGGCAATAACTTCAACCGGCCCGACCAAGTTGCCGGTTGCAACCCCTACGCAAATCAGACCAAGACCCAGTACATAAACCCAGCATGCTTTGCTCATGCCGCACAAGGTGAACTCGGCAACGCGAGTCGTGTTCCCGTTTATGGACCTGATTTCGTTAATACCGACTTCTCCGTGATCAAACAATTCGCGCTACCCTGGGAAAACATGGGCCTGAACTTCCGGGCGGAATTCTTCAACCTCTTCAACCATGCGCAATTCGGGATGCCCGTCAACGACGTCAACGGCTTCGGCTTCGGCGCGGTCAACTCCACGGTCAACAATCCGCGCCTTGTGCAGTTTGGTCTGAAACTTACTTTCTAAGGCGCCGTTTTACCGCCACTTCGAATCTGGATGAACCGGCCCACCGCAGCTTTGGTGGGCCGCTTGTCGTAGGAACCATAAGTTGGCCCTAGGCGCCTGCCTGGTCTATCATCCTCACTCGATTCTGACAGTCCATTCCGGAAAGGAAATGCTCCATGCCTTGGGTTCGCCCATTCGCGCTGCTCACCGTTCTCGCTGTGGTCTTTACTTTGCCTCTTCACGCGCAGACGAAGCGCAAGGTCATCATCGATCAGGATGCCGCTGGCCCTGGCGGCACGGACATGCAGGCTATTCTCACGCTCGTTAATTCGCCGGACACGGAAGTTCTCGGCATCACTGTGCTCACCGGCGACGCGTGGCGCGACGAGGAAGTGCAGCACACGTTGCGCTTACTGGAAATCATCGGCCGCACCGACATTCCCGTTGTTCCCGGCGCAGTTTTTCCACTTGTGAATTCCCGGGAATACATCGCCAAGTGGGAGACGTTCTACGGCAAGATCATCTACCAGGGCGCTTGGAATTTTTCCGGCCGCCACCCCGTTCACGGCCCATACGAAGTTCCGCCCATGCCTGAGGGCACTCCCACCACTAAGGCCTCAACCGAAGACGCCGCACATTTCATGGTTCGCATGGTTCATCAATACCCGCACGAAGTCACCATATATGCGGCCGGACCGATGACCAACCTGGCACTGGCCATTGCTCTAGATCCGCAATCCTCCGAGCTTGCCAAGGAGCTGATCGTTATGGGCGGAAGCATGAATCCCCAGACTGACGATCCGGAATTCAGCCTCAGCCCGCAGCGCGAATTTAACTTTTGGATGGATCCGGAAGCCTCTCACGCCGTGCTACATGCGCATTGGCCTCGGGTCGTCCTCACCACCGTGGACATTTCCGTCAAGACGCGCATGGAGAAGAGCCTGATCGAACAGGTCGCGAAGAGTCCCACTCCCGCCGCGCAATACGTAGCGAAATATGCGGAAGCGAATTATCTTTGGGATGAGCTTGCCGCCGTCGCGTGGCTCGACCCAAGCTTCATCACCAAGTGGCAAAAGCTCTATGTCGACGTGGAGGTCGATCACGGCGCGTCCTATGGAAACACGCTCGCTTGGTCCCCTGGCCACCAGCCCGGGATGGGCGAGGTCCTCGTCGATGTCCAAAAAGACCTCGATAAGGAAAAGTTTTATAAGGAGTACGTCGATCTACTCACTCGGCCTACGCCGCAATCCCGTCCCGCGCCAGCGAAAGAAAAGTGATGTGTTGAAGAGGAGGACAGGCATTCCTGCCTGTCCTCCCGGCACCCCTTTGCGCAAAGCTTCGTAATCGTGCTGAAATGCACATGGCAACCAATATTCTCTACTTGCTTGATTGAGCGCGGCGTTTCCCAGACAATTAAAGGTCAGTCGTTGCCCATTTTTCCCGCAGGGCTGCCGTCTCGGCGCCCAGCGGAGAAGCGAGAGAGATGTCCACGCAAGCGAACTCGGTTAAACGCTTTGTCGCTTATTTTTCCATGGAGATTGCGCTCGAGAACGCCATGCCGAGCTATAGCGGCGGCTTGGGCGTGCTGGCCGGAGACACCATCCGCGCCGCGGCCGATCTCCGCCTTCCGATGGTGGCCGTGTCTCTCCTCTACCGCAGAGGATTTTTTTCTCAGCATCTCTCCGAAGACGGTACCCAAACGGAAGAGCCCGTGGTGTGGAACGTCGAAGATTTTCTCAAGGAAGAAGCCGCGCGCGTATCCGTTCCTTTGGAGAATCGGCGCGTTGAACTTCGCTGCTGGCGCTATGACGTTAAAGGTGTACGCGGCTTTGTAGTGCCTGTTTATTTTCTCGACGCCGATCTTCCTTCGAACGCGGAATGGGACCGCAACCTCACCGGCGGACTTTATGGCGGCGATTCTTATTACCGGTTGTGCCAGGAAGTTCTGCTGGGCGTCGGCGGCGTGCGCATGCTCCGCGCGCTTGGATATGAAGATCTCACGCGCTATCACATGAACGAGGGGCACGCCGCGCTTCTCTCGCTCGAATTGCTCGGCGAGGAAGCGGTGGAAGCAGGGCGCACCGCCATCAATGGCGAAGACATCGAAAAAGTCCGGGCCAAATGCGTTTTCACGACGCACACGCCGGTGCCTGCCGGCCACGACCGCTTCCCGATCGAATACCTCACGCGTGTTTTTCCGCAGCAAAGTAAATTCTTCGATCTGAAGGACGCTGCCGTTGCCGAGCTTGTGAAGCGCTCTCTGCAAACCGAGCAAAACTTTCCGGATTTGCAGGAAGCGGCGGCTCGCGGCGCCCATTTGAACATGACGTACCTCGCCCTAAGCCTCAGCAAATACGTCAATGGCGTGGCGAAGCAGCACGGTGTCACTTCGCGCCAAATGTTCCCGGAAGTTCCGATCGAGGCCATCACCAACGGCGTTCACGCGGGAACGTGGACGTCGCCTCCGTTTCAGCAACTCTTCGATCGCCAGATCGCGCAGTGGCGCGAGGACAATTACAGTCTTCGCAGCGCGCTTGGGCTTCCACCGGAAGAGGTTTGGTCGGCGCATCTCATCGCCAAACACGAATTACTGGAAGCGGTGCGCGAAAAAACCGGCTTGAGTCTCGATGAAGAAGTTTTCACGATTGGATTTGCGCGGCGCGCCACCGGATACAAACGCGCGGACTTGATTCTTTCTGACCTGGATCGTTTGCGCCAGATCGCCAAGAATGCTGGACACTTCCAGATCATCTATGCCGGCAAAGCACATCCTAACGACGGCGGAGGCAAGGATATTATTCGGCGTATCTTCCAAGCGAAGAAAGCGCTGCGCAAGGCTGTGCCCGTTGTTTTCCTCGACGAATACAATCTCGATCTAGGCGGCAAAATCACGTCTGGCGTCGATCTTTGGCTCAACACGCCTCAATTTCCTCTCGAGGCATCGGGCACGAGCGGCATGAAATCAGCGCTCAACGGTGTGCCCAGCCTCAGCATTCTCGATGGTTGGTGGGTGGAAGGCCATATCGAGGGCGTGACGGGATGGTCGATTGGCGAGCCTCGTCGCACGATGGACCCGACGGATATTGCCACCGACAACAGCAAAGAAGCGGAAGCGCTCTATTGGAAATTAGAAAACATCATTCTGCCGATGTTTTACAAAGAGCCGCGGCTATACATCCAGATCATGCAGCACGCCATCGCTATCAACGGATCCTTCTTCAATACGCAGCGTATGGTGCAGCAGTACATCACCGACGCGTATTTGAGATGAGTTGCTTTGCCCGCCGAAATGACTTGCCTGTTGAGGAAAGTAGAGCGAAATCAAAGCGCAGAATTTATTGTAGGTCGGCAGGTTTAGGGAGCTGTTTATCGCCGCGCAGCTCTTTCGCCATATCCAAAATATTGCGCTTCGCAAAGTAATCGAAGAAGTTCCAGTTACCGTACTTCTGTTTTAGGCTTGGCATTATGGCGTTAATGAGTGCATCGCCCATGAGGCCATCTTTCACCGGCTGGGTCATCATGGAGCGCAAGTCGTTGAGGTAGCCAGCGAATTCCTGAACGTCCGCGGCGTTCCCCACATCTCCATGACCGGGAATGAACGTGGCTTTAGATGCTTCTGCCGCCAGTTTCACATCGGTCGCCGCCCACTTGTCTGTCGTGCCGTCGATAAGATTTGGCAGGGTCTTATTCCAGAAGAGGTCGCCGCAAAAGACCACCTGAGCATCAGGAATAGTGACGACGGAATCGCCGCCAGTGTGGCCTGGGTAGTAGCGCACCACAACTCGCCGCGTACCCAAGTACAACTCGATTTCGGAATCGTAGATGACTTGAGGCGCAACGTATTCCTCAATCATCTTTTTTTGGTCCGGCTTGATATCTTTGCCGTAAAATTTCAGGTTTTCTGTGTGAATCCAGGTACGAACATTTCTGTGGCCCACGATCACCGCACCCGCCTGCGCAAACACGCCGTTGCCTGTCACATGATCCAGGTGATAGTGAGTGTTGACAACAAATTTAACGGGAAGTTTGGTGAGCTTCTGAATTTCGGCGAGCAATTGTCTAGCGGCAGCTTCATCCTCGAACGTGTCGATCACCACGACTCCGTCGTCGCCGATCACGAATCCGGCATTCGAGCCGGCGGCGCTCTTGGGCTTGTCGATAGCCGCGTAAACGTTGTTTCCCAAAGGTTTTAAGGTGAAGAGCAGGGAATCGGACGTCGCAGCTTCTTGTGCTCGAATCGTACTCGCAAAAACCAGAAGCAACAGGGACAACAAGATTGCTTTTCGCATGAGTGCGTATCCTATCGCAAGTGTGGTTTGAAGCAAGAGGCTAATTCGGTTCCGCGAATGCATTCCGCTCTTCCTGTCGAAGTCCACGGCAATTTGTTCACTATGAACTCTGTGACCTCTGCGACCTCTGTGTTAAATAAACCTGTTACCACGCCGCGGATTGACGATTGATTCAGCGAAGTCGGTTTTTGTAAACCGCCATGCCGACGGCAGCGTCCATGCCGATTTTTTCAAGGGAAGAGATTTCACGGCGGGTTTTAATTCCGCCTGCGGCGATGATGGAGTGGGTAGTGGCGGCGCGGAGTTTGTGGAACCAGCCGAGATTTGCGCCGACCATTGTGCCTTCCCGGTCCACGTCGGTGCATAGAAACGCGCAGCAAAAAGGTTCGAGCTCTGACATGACATTTTCGGCGCGCAGATTTAGTTTGCGCCGCCAGCCGTTAATCGTGATGTGGCCTTTTGCGGTGTCGAGAGCGATAACGATCCGAGCAGGCGAGAGTTTTTGCGCGAGCTGGCGGAGAAAGTGGCTGTTGATCTTACCTTCGCGAAAGGCAGCGCTGCCGATGATGATTTGGTCCGCGCCCCACTTGGCGATTTCCAGGGAGCGAGCTCCTGTTCGTATGCCGCCGCCGACGCGAATTTTCAATTTATAGCGCTTGCGGGCGCGGAGGCAGAGTTCGCGGGCGAGCGCGTTGTTATTTCCGGTGCCGATGGCTGCATCGAGGTCGATAAGATGCAGCCATTCGTAAGATTTGAATTTTTCGAGTAGACCGAAAACGTCGGCGACGGCAAGCTCGCATTTGCGGCCGTGGACTAGCTGCACGGCTTGGCCGTCTTGTAGATCGATGCAGGGAATCAGCACGGCAGGCGGACCTCAATATTGCGGACAGACAGAAATTGTTTGAGTTCGCGAATGGATTGCACGCTGTCGTGGAAGATGGAAGCAGCTAGCGCGGCGTCGGCCGCACCTTCGGAAAAGATTTGCGCGAAATGCTCAGGAAGTTTTGCGCCGCCCGAAGCGATGACGGGAACGGAAACGGCCCGCGAAATCGCCGCAGTAAGTGGCGTGTCGAAGCCGAGTTGCGTGCCGTCGCGATCGACGGAAGTAAGTAGAATTTCGCCGGCGCCGAGTTTGACGCCTTGTCTGGCCCATGCCAGTGCGTCGCGATTTGCAGAATCGCGGCCGCCGCGGACCATGACGTCCCAGTGATCTCCGACGCGTTTCGCGTCAATCGCGAGCACCACGGCTTGAGCGCCGAATTCGCGCGAAAGTTCGGAGATGAGTTCGGGGCGCGCAACGGCGGCAGTGTTGACGGTCACTTTGTCGGCCCCAGCGCGAATCACGGAGCGTGCGTCGTCCAGCGATCGAATCCCGCCTCCCGCTGTTAGCGGAATGGCGAGTTCGGCAGCGACTCTGCGAATCGTTTCGAGAAAAGTAGGACGGCGGTCGCGTGAAGCGGCGATGTCGAGTACGACGAGTTCGTCGGCGCCTTCCGCGTTGTAGCGAGCGGCGAGAGCAACCGGATCGCCGGCATCGCGGAGGCCGACGAAATTCACGCCTTTGACGACGCGCGCGCCGTCCGTGTCGAGGCAGGGAATGATGCGGTGTGCGAGGCTCACTCGCAGCAACCCTAAGAAGTTGTGAAGGAGCCGCGCGCCTGCGTCGGCGCTTTTTTCAGGATGGAACTGCACGGCGAAGATATTTTTCTTTTCGATCACCGCGGCAAAATCCGTTCCGTGATTGCAGAAAGCGACCGATTCGCCGTTCGCGCCGGTAGCGGCGAAAGAGTGGGCGAAATAGAAATACGCGTCGGCTGAGATTCCCTCGAGAAGACGCGAAGGGCCGATGAGCTTGAGTTGGTTCCATCCCATATGCGGCAGTTTGACGGTGGTCGGAAGAGAACGAACAGAACCGGAAAAGAGTTTAAGCCCGCCAAGTTCGGGAGCTTCTTCGCTAGTTTTGTAGAGGGCTTGGAGACCCAAGCAGACACCTAGAAAAGGAACACCACGTTGAATGGCATCGAGAAGAGGCGCACGAAGAGCGCGCTCGTCGAGCGCGCGGATCAACGCGGCGTAGTGGCCGACGCCGGGGAGAAGAAGCGCTTCGGCTTTTGCAATGCACTCCGACGACGAGGATCGTTGGCTCAGCGCGCCGAGACGCTGCAAGGCGCGCTCAACGCTGGTGACATTGCCAGCGCCGTAATCAATGAGAGTGACCTTCACAGGAGGCCTTTCGTGCTGGGAAGAACACGGCGAAGGCGTTTATCTCGTGAAACCGCGAAGCGCAGCGCCCGTGCGAAGGCTTTGAAGATGGCTTCTACTTGGTGATGCGACGAGCGTCCGTAAAGGGCGCGCAGGTGAACATTGGCGCGCGCCGCTTGCGCGAATCCCTGAAAAAAATCCTCTGTGAGTTCGGTCTGGAAATCGCCGACGTGCTTTGCGGAGATTTTCGCATTCACGACGCAATGAGGTCTGCCGCTGAGATCGACGGCAGCAGCTGCGAGCGTTTCGTCCATCGGCATCAAGAAATATCCCGCGCGCAGGATGCCACGTTTTGAGCCGAGCGCTTTTACGACGGCTTCCCCAAGTGCGATGCCGACGTCTTCCACGGTGTGGTGCTGATCAACGTCCAGATCGCCTTTCGCAGCAATCTCCAGATCGAAGGCGCCGTGCCGCGCCACAAGATCGAGCATGTGATCAAAAAACCGAATGCCCGTGGAGACGCGAGACTTTCCGCGTCCGTCGAGATTCAGCTTCAGGCGAATGTCAGTTTCGTTTGTCTGGCGATGAATGGTTGCGGATCGCGGCATGTGTTTACCTGTAGCGCTTGATCAGTTTCAGCAAGCGCTCCATTTCCTTTTGTGTGCCGATGCTGACGCGAACGATGCCAGGGCCAATATCTTTCGCGCGATCTCGCAGCAGGACGCCTTTTTTTAGTAGTTGCGCGCACATTTCAGATCCGCCCGGACCAAAATCGGCTAGAAGAAAATTCCCAGCGCTCGGATAGGTCCTTACCTCCAATCGTTGGAGTTCCTTCTCAAACCACCCACGCGTACGCAGTATGTTCTTGACGTAGAGGTTCATCGTTCTAGAATCACCCACAGCGGCTTCCGCAGCAGCCAGTGCGGCTACGTTGACCGGAAAGGGAGCCGTAGCGCGGCGGAGGACGGCGAGCGATTCCGCGCTAGCGATGACGGCGCCAAGGCGAAGCCCTGCCAGTCCTGCGGCTTTAGAAAAAGTTCGCGCTACGAAGAGCTGCGGGTATTGATTGATCCAGGGAATCACTGTCAGCCCGGAAAACTCGGCGTAAGCTTCATCGACAACAACGGCCGTGTGAGTGGCGGCCTTGAGAATCGTTTCGATCGTATCTTTTTGCAGCAGCGTTCCCGTAGGATTGTTGGGATTGCAGATAAACAAAGCGCGCGGACGAGACGCGAGCGCCTGAACCACCCCGTCGAGAGGAAATTCCATCGTGGGTCCGTAGCGCTCCACTTCGATTTTCGCCCCCGCCACTTCTCCCCAATAGCGATACATCGGAAACGTCGGCTGGCAGATGACGACGCTGGTACCGGCATCGACAAACGCGTCAAAGAAAAGGCGCAGCGCATCATCACCGCCGTTGGTTAGGAGAAGTTCTTCAGGAGTCACTTGAAAGTGACGCGCAAGGCGGCGAGTGCCACGGTCGTACTCGGGATACATCGAAAGAAGCTTCGGCGTGAGTTTCGCTAATGCTCGCTGCACAGCTGGCGAGCAGCCGGCAGTGTTTTCGTTAAAATCGAGCCGAAGTTTGTCGGCTCGGCCCTCGCCGGGCGGTTCGTAGGTGCGGCGATCAAGAATCGCTTGCCGAACGTGGAGTTTCGGTTTCATTTGCGAACCTTCATCTGCGCACCTCGACGGCGTTGGCATGAGCGAGCAATCCTTCGGCTCGCGCCAATCTTACCGCGTGATCTGCAAGACGCTGAAAGCCTCTGCGCTTAATGGTTTGCACGCTGATGCACTTCACAAAATCGTTCGCCGAAAGTCCACCGCGCATGCGCGCCCACCCGCCGGTAGGCAGAACGTGATTGCTCCCACTGATGTAGTCACCAAGCGGCTGTGCGCCCCAAGGGCCAAGGAAGATCGTACCTGCTGCGCGGATTTTTTTGAGCAGCGTGTTGGAATTGTCCGGAAGGCTCAGGTGTTCCGGCGCGAAGCGGTTCGAGAAAATGCAAGCGGCTTCGAGAGATGGCGCAAGCAAGATGGCTCCTGTATCGCGCATCGAGGAATGCGCAGGATTGTTGGGCGGAAGATTTGCCAATTGCGATTGCACTTCTTTTAGAACGGCGTTCGCTAACTTAAGGGATGGAGTTACAAGAAAACTCCCCGCGTCGGGTGCATGCTCTGCCTGCGCGAGAAGATCGGCCGCGATCCATTTCGGATTCCCTTTTGCTGCGAGGACAATTGCTTCGGTCGGGCCCGCCGGAAGATCGATGGCGCAATCGCTACTGACGAGCTGCTTTGCGGCCGTGACGTAGCGGTTGCCAGGGCCGAAGATTTTATCCACACGGGAGATTGTTTTTGTGCCGTAGGCCAGCGCTGCGATGGCTTGCGCACCGCCGATACGAGCGATTTCCGCTATGCCAAGCAATCTTGCAGCGCCGAGCAGTTCTGCGTTGGGCTTGGGGCAAACCACGGTGATGCGATTCACGCCGGCGACGCGCGCGGGGACAACGGTCATCAGCAAAGTCGAGACCAGCGCGAAACGTCCTCCGGGAATATAACAGCCGATGGCTTCGATGGGCCGCACGAGTTGAGAAATGGTTACGCCGGGCTCGACATCCACAGACCACGCCCGCGGCAGTTGTTTTTCGGCGACGCGGCGAATGTTGTTTTCTGCGTGGCGCACAGCACGGAGAAAGTCCGGGCTGACATGGTTGCTAGCGGTGTTGATTTCGCGCTGCGAGACCCAGACGCCGCTTCGGCGAAGATCTATGTCATCCAGTTTCTTCACCCATGCCGCGAGCGCTACGTCGCCGCGCTTGCGAACATCGCCGATGATGCCAGCGGCAACGCGCTCGGCTTCGCGATCGCGCTCGTGGCGCGAACGGAGGAGATTCTTTTCGACAGCGCCAGTGAGTCTTAGGATGCGCATCAGAGCACGATCTTGTTCAAAGGATATTCAACGATGCCTTGGGCTTTGGCAGCTTTGAGTTTTGGCAATATCTGCCGCACCACCGCCTCTTCAACAATGGTGTTGATGGCGACCCAATCGGGATCGCTGAGCGCCGAGATAGTGGGCTTCTTAAGAGCGGGCAGGACAGCGAGAACAGCGGCGAGATCATCGCGATGAACGTTGAGGAGCAATCCCACCTTGCTAGCCGCAGCGATCGCCCCTTGCAACATGAGTATGAGGTTTTCCGCCTTCTCACGTTTCCACGGTTCCGCAGCTGCAGCGCGATTCATGATGAACACTGTAGCGGATTCCAGCACCGTATCGACGATGCGCAAACGATTCGCTCGCAAAGAGGACCCCGTTTCTGTGACTTCGACAATCGCATCGGCAAGCTGCGGCACTTTGACTTCCGTTGCGCCCCAAGAAAATTCGACGCGGGCTTTCACGCCGTGCCGCGCAAGATATTTTTCCGTGATTTGCACGACTTCAGTGGCGATGGTTTTTCCTTCAAGGTCGCTGACATCGCGCATCGCGGAGTCCTCAGGAACGGCGAGCACCCACCGCACGCGCGCCAGCCGCTGCTTCGCATATACAAGTTCAGAAAGCTCATCGACGGCGGCGCCAGTTTCGACCACCCAATCGTGGCCCGTAATTCCAGCGTCGAGCGCGCCAGTCTCAACATAGCGTGCCATTTCCTGCGCGCGTACCATCAAGCATTCAATGTCAGGATCATCGATGGTAGGAACGTAACTGCGCGAGCTGAGGGTAATTTTCCAGCCGGCCCGAGCAAAAAGTTCGAGCGTCGCGTCCTGCAAGCTGCCTTTGGGAATGCCGAGCTTCAGACAGCTCATGCTTTTTTCTCCTGCCGCTGGCCGTATACAGTTTCTGGAGCGAACGCGCGTTTGTCCGTTATTTTTGCGTTGCCATCGGAATCCAGTTGGCGGAAAAAACAGCTGCGATAGCCTTCGTGGCACACGCCTGGACCGATGGCTTCCACTCGCACGAGCAGGGCATCGGCGTCGCAATCAACACGAACTTCGCGCACCTTCAGCACATGTCCGCTGGATTCCCCTTTTTTCCAAAGCTTATTTCGCGAGCGGCTGAAAAAGACCACTTCGCCAGATCGCTGGGTTTCCGCCAACGAGATAGAATTCATGAATCCGAGCATTAGCACGTCGCCGGATCGGTGGTCCTGAATAATCGCGGGGACCAGCCCGCCAGCTTTTTCGAAGTCGATGTTCACCGATTCCACGTCCGTCCCTCCCGCAAATCAGCAGCCTGAAAACAAAAAACCCGCCGGGGCTTACTGCGCCAGCGGGTCGATGAGTGCTTTGCGATGCGAAACTCTATGCACACCTCATCGGGCGCGGCGTGTGGCCGTGATGATGATGGTGGCGATGCGCCCGAGAGTTCATACTAAGAAACTAAAGAAAATCGGGTTCAGTGTCAACAACGGCTTTTTTGCGCAGTAGAATCGTGATTGTTTCTCAATGCGTGAAGCAGGATGAATCGTCTGCCCCGTGCGGTGTATCCAATACCCAGTAGCGACAAGACAGAAACAAAAGACCAAGATCTAGCAAATTCGAGGAGGAGTAGGAAATAGCCATGGACGAAAAGATTCGCAAGGACGAGGCTTCCTGGAAGAAGCAACTCACGTCAAATCAGTACTTTGTAACCCGGCAAAAGGGTACGGAACCGCCCTTTACGGGAGAATATGCGGACACCGAAACGCCCGGCGTGTACAAGTGCGTATGCTGCGGGCAGCCGTTGTTTCAATCCGATACCAAATACCACTCGGGCTCTGGGTGGCCGAGCTTCTACGCGCCGGCGAATGAGGCAGCCGTCGAGACGGAAACTGACGCCAGCCACGGCATGGCCCGAACCGAGGTAAAGTGCAGCCGCTGCGACGCGCACTTGGGGCATGTCTTCGAGGATGGCCCAAATCCAACGGGGTTGCGCTACTGCATCAACTCCGCTTCCCTTGATTTGGACGCAAAGAAATAAGACTAAAAAGCGCCCCGGCTGGGCCGGAGCGCCTCTCAGATTTTTACGCTCTCAGGAGAAAATCGAAAATTACGCGGCAGGACAGGTGCAGGCCACGAGCTCCGCTACAGGATCGCTTTCGCGGTCCCAAACGCCAAGCAGCATTACTTTCGTTCCCGTAGGAAATTTAAAAACGTAATAAACGTTTGAACGCCCTTCGACTTCAAAGAAGCCGGGTCGCCGCGGATCTGGCCGCGAAGGAGCACCGGACTGAAGCAGCATGCGCAATTCAGCGATCTGCTCCTGCGGATGATTTCGCAGGTCTTCCACGAGGGGCGGGTGTTTCGTAATTGTCATAATCATGTTCGTTCTCCGCCACATTCAGCTTATCGTTACCCTCACCAGTTAAGACGAAAAAAGGTGGGAAAAGTTTCATGGGGGGCAACTTCTTTTAAAGAATGTTTCGGCGTGCCCGGAGCGATTTTTCGATGAAATCGCCAATTTGCTCGCATTTTTGCGAGGAAAGGGGCATGGGAGGGTGGTCCAAATTGGCTCCCAGCCAGCTCCACATTCAACCTCACCGTAGAGTTTGATGCGCGAAACGGCGAACCGATACCTTGAAATCGGGCGACTCCCGGGATACCTCAATTGCCTAAATTTCTTGTAATGGATGCAGCGTTACTATCTATAGCGGTACTTGCGCGAGTGGCGCTTCCCTGCGATAGTGAACGCAGTGACCTACCAACCTAATCAGGGATGGCCTCTGTGACGAAAACTCCAACAAAAAAACCTCCAAAAAAAGAGAAAACAAATTTCGGCAAAGACAAGCGGCGCAAACATCACCATTTTCTGGTGACGGTTTTTTACGCTGACGGCGAGAAGTTTGGCCGCGTCTACACCGATAAAGATAAAGCGGATCGCTTCGCCGACCGGCAGAAGCGTTCGCCGGTGGTAAAGTCCGCTCGCGTTACGATGGTTTCCTAAAGCCGGAGTTCAGTATTGACTATGGATTGGCAGGCGAAAAGCGAGCCACGCAAGGCTTGTCGCAGTCGCTCGAGCATGTTATAAAAAGAACTGTCGTTGAGCGGCCTTAGTATAGTGGTAGTACGGAACCTTGCCAAGGTTCAGGTGTCGGTTCGATTCCGATAGGCCGCTCCATTAAATCAAGCACTTACAGATTCTGCTTCCTCAGCGTGGGAACACAAAGGAACAGAACCCCCTTCGGCCACGGGCCGGATCATCTCAACCACCTTTAAGTGTGCCGCACGCTTCACCGGCGTCAGAGCCTGTGCATACAGGTTCATCGTGATTCCGGCGTTCGCGTGCCGCATCAGTTCCTGCGTGGTCTTGGCAGTCTCGTCGCCGGCAGTGAGAAGCGTTGCCAAAGTTCTCCGGAACGTATGCCACCCTATCTTCTTCGTGATGCTCAGGCGTTTGGCGATGGGCTGCACATAGCACTTGAGCATTGATTCCGGCCAGTACGGTTGCTTGCCACTCATCTTCGGACTAGCGAACACCCAGTCCACCGGTTGGCGGTAAGTCGCCTGCTTGCTCCATTCAAGGAGTGCGGCAGCCAAGGTATCTGGCGCGGTAGTATGATGCTTTGGAAATCGTCACGTTCGAGCGTATCGGTGTCTGCCTCTCTGCAGGGACATCCAACATGAACCGCCTCGAGCGATCCGCAGCTGCCCAGGAAACCTTGCAATTCGCTTTGACATGTCCTCGGCGCATCCCTAAACTGGCAGTTATGGTAGTGCACCTCAAGGTCGAAACGGAATTCCGTCTTCGGCAGCTTGCCGAAACCACCGGCCGCGCTCCCGATGAACTCGTCGAAGACGCCATGACCGGATACCTCGCGGAATTAAGCCAAGTGCACGACATGCTGGATGGTCGATACGACGATGTCAAGAGCGGCCGTGTGCAGCCTATCGATGGCGAGGCCGCTTTTGCCCGGCTGCGCCAAAAGAGCAAGGACCGCCGCGGTGCATGAGCGGTTTTGTTCTCCATCCAGAAGCGCTCACAGACCTGGACGAAATTTGGGAATACATCGCCGCTGACAATCCAGGCGCTGCCGACGGCGTTCTTGAAGAAATTTTCGAGGCGATCCGGGCTCTCGTCCCCTTCCCTCAACAGGGCCACCGGCGCTCCGATCTGGCTTCCCGCCCATTGCGCTTTCATTCTGTACGAGACTTCCTCATTGCCTACGCACCGGATGAAAAGCCTATGCTCGTTCTGGCGATACTCCATGGCCGCCGCAATCCTCGCGTCATCGCCGCACTTCTTCGTGAAAGGAAATAACTGCTCTCCAGGCGCCTGAGGCTCCCAACTTGGAGCCAGGGGCCGTACCGACTTTCGCCGTCGCACGCAAAAACACTCGTCGTGGTTGGCGAGGTTTTCTCGATCCGTCGACCGAAGGCAAAGTAAGCGAAGCTATCAGCTCCAAATGTCTGCCTCACCCGCCTGAAGTCAGAATTTACAATCGTTGGCGCAGATTCCGCAAAGTGAGAGGACGCGTGGCCAACAGACTGACCCGTGAAGGCAGGCGGAGCCAGCGTGGGCGGCCGAGACAACTCTGGGTGGCCTCGACAGCCAACGTGCCACCAGGCTACTTTGGTGAGGCTAGAAACTGCAGCTCAGCACAGCTCCCGAGCTCGATCGATACGTGGTCTTCGTTGTCGTAGCTCAACTCGTACGGCGTCACAGTCCATCGAGAGGTTTCAGGCCAGACAATGTATTTTCCGGGCGGCACCCGAATATGAAAGCGACCGTCCTGATCCGTAATGGCCGTATACGTCTTCCCTCCTCCCTTCGCCGTCACCGCGATGCCACTCGCGCTTGCGTTTTCCTGACTGACTACTACTCGCCCACCGATATCACCGCCTGACGCCGACTTTATGTTGGTGACTAAGGTCTCAATCTGCTGAATTGCTTCGCCTGCTTTGGACAATTCTGCCGAATTTCCACAGTTGTCGATATACAGGATACCGCCCTTTTTGTAGCGAATATTAAGTACGTTTGTCCCTTCTGCAAAGGAAACGCGCCGGTATCATTGCCCGTAAAAATTTCAATTGGACCTACTGAGGGACCTCTATACGATTTTATTAATCGAAGACGATAGAGCCACCCTTCCGGGCTCGCCTCCTGCTTTGGCCATTCTTGAACGGAAACGACGGTCCCAGTCAAAACGGCATCACTGTGAAAGAATTCCGCACACACTTGCGGGCTCGGCGCCCGACAAACCGCGCTGAGTGTCAGTGTTATAAGCAGACAGGTAGCAGCAAGCGCAGAAGTTCGCATGGCTCCGAACTTACAAGCGTGCAACAGCCTCATGTTCATCATTTGACCTCGGTCGTTCCTGTCGGACAGGGCAGTTCGTTAGGAACCGTGATTATAACCGGCAGGAATCTCATAGGACCTTTCGGCCCAGCTCCCTCGGGAACGCCGTTTATTTCGAGAATGAGATCTCCCGGAAAGTTGCGCATCAACTTGCCCGCGTTGCTGGTCGGACCTATGACGTCAGTGATCGGACCAAGCGGAACCATCGGTTCGCCCGTGAGAGGATTTGCGATGGACACACCAATTTCTCCAATTATCGGCCGTAACTTGCCTTTTGCGCCGGCGTACGTGCGAGGAGTGGCGCCAGCTGTGCCTGTGAATTGTGTCGGAATAATTGCTAGTGTGCCCGGGAGATTTGGTGCTCCGAATGCGCCGGTGCCCTTCTTGCCGGCGCCAATTACTCGGGCTTCTCCGTAGCACTTCTTGGGATCCTTGGGACACAAACCGAAAGCATCCACAAAATCCACTGGACGATTCGCAACGTACGGGTAGAAGTCGGTCGCGGCACCAAACCTCGCAGGATCTTCGGTGAGGAACCTACCTGCTTGTGGGTCGTAGTATCTGGCGCGGTAGTAATATGTGTCCGTCTCGTAGTCAGACGACTCGACGCGAGAGCTTTCGGTGGTTTCGCTTTCACTGTTCATGACGTTTAGTCTAAGCTTCGTCACGAAATCCCGCTCCCAGAGGCTCAGGGTCGACCGCTGACGCGGACTCTTCCGGGTTCTATCACCGTAAACGAATCGTACAGCCGCGCGCCCAGCGTCGCCACGGCCTCGACCACGGTGGCTGGCTTAGAGCGACGTGCGCTACTAGGAAACCTGACCAGAATCACGCCGGTCGACGACCGACCGCGCGCATACACCAATTCGCCAAAGTCTCGATCCTCGGTGATGAGTACGCGCTTCTCATTCAGAGCGCGCTCCAGGACCTCGTCGTCTGCTGCGCCCGCGGCGACTTCAGAAATCGCAACCACATCATAGCCAGCTTCGCGCAGCGCCCGAATGACAGGCCCAGCACAGCTTTCGTCGGCCAGGAAGTTCATGTTTCAGGATTTGCCAGGAATCGGCGTGTCGGGAAGCAGTACCACTTCTTCGTGGGCTACGCTGGCGGCGCCGTAGGCCACTGCCGCCCGGATGGCCTCTGTGGTGAGGTGCGGGTAGTCTTGCACCAGTTCACCCTCGCTCGCGCCTTCAGCGAGTTTGCGCAGGATTAGCTCCACTGTGATTCGCGTCCCCCGAATGACGGGCTTCCCCATCATGATCGCCGGGTTGATCTCAATTCGATCAGTCGTCATTACTATCCTCACTATCCTCTTGGCCAATCATATCGCCCTCACCCCAGCCGCACAACCTTGGCGTTTTGTTTGCGTGCGCTCATCAAGTCCACAGCCTCCCAGTACTTCTGTGCGCGCAGCGACCGGACCCCTATGACGGCGCATTTTCGGGCAAAAACGCATGGACACATCACTCACAAATACGGGCCGCAAATCTTCCGTCCGAAATGTAAAATCTGGGCAATGGTGAAAAAGCGAACGTCCCCGCGTCGGCAAGAGGCCTGCCCCTTCATTTATGGGGCTTCGCAAGCTCTTTTGACCTTTTGGCGGAATGCTGGGGCATCGTACTACCGCGCCAGATACTACGATCCTTCCTCGGGACGATTCTTAAGTGAAGATCCCATTGCCTTCCAAGGCGGAGGCAATTTCTATACATACGTCCTGAATCGGCCCTTGAACTATGTAGATCCAGAGGGGAATATTCCCCTCCCCTTGATCACAGCAGGTATAGGAGCCATCGCTGGTGGCGTTGGGGATCTTGCCGGACAGGAGATTAATAACTTCAGACAGGGTAAGTCCCTAAAGAACGTCGACTTCAAGGAAGTAGTTGTCGCTACCGGCGTGGGAGCGGCGGCGGGAGCAGCCGCCCCATTCGTCGCCGTAACTTGGACGGGTGCGGCCATTCTAGTGCGCATTATTCGTGAAGAGTGATTCGGCGATGATTGTTTTGCGCGCGCGACAATCCGCGAGGAATGGCAGAGATAAGTTGAACTGCAAGACTGATTCTAAAGTTGTTAGTGGAGTTCAAGTTCAGGTTTTGAAGCGAAACGAGACACCCCAACCAGAAGGTTGACGTGTAAGAAGTTCCTGTCGTGGAGAACCTGGACTATCCGCTTTGCGCGCCCAAGCTTAAGGCGAGACGATGGAAGCTTTCACGGTAGGGAAACGCTTGAGGCAAGTGCAGCACGATGCGACGCACCGTGACGATAACTTGCGCTCCGAGTTTTAGAAAATGCTCTCGTAAGGTCGCGACTTGAGCCCGGGCGTGGCGGGTCCCTGCCAGGCGAAGGCGCATCTCCTGCATCAGCGCATATGCCGCCGCTGTCAGCAGCACGCGGAACGTGTTCGCCAAAAAGTTCGAGCAACTGGTCCGGCCGATCTGCATGCCGTCGTGCAATTCTTTAATCCGGTTTTCGACATCGCCCCGCTGACAGTAGGTCTTCTCGTAAATCCACTGCGGACTCTGTTTTAGGTTGGTGACTACGAAGCGCGGGTTGTCCTTCGGTTCCTTGTTCGTGGCGCGCACCACCTCGGCTTTATAGATGACCCGTCGTTTCCACGGCCAAGTCTTTTTGGTAGCGTACTGGCACTCGCCATAGACGTGTTCGGTTTGGCCGGAGAGCTCCGACGCACGACGAGCCAATTTCATTGCCGATTTCACTTTACGCTTCAACACCGCATTGGCGGCCATGTTCACGAGGTATTCCACTTTCGGTTCACAATCCAGAAAATCCAGAACTTCCGGAGACGCGAAGCCGCCGTCGAGTCGCACCCGGAGTTTCGCCTTGGGAAAGGCGTTACCTACTCGTTCGATCAGACGGCGCAGAATCCCCAGCGCACCCAGCGACCCAGTCGCATTGCCCCGCCGCAACACCGCCGCCACCAAGTACTGCTCCGCCTCCTCATTAAAGGTGAGAAAACAAACCATCGGCAAGTAACAGTAGCTATCGTAATGGCGATTGAAAAAGGTGAACTGTTGCTGGCCGTGCGTGGGGTCGTCGGTGGGATCCATATCGATGGTGATCCGCCGGGCGCGACCATATAGACGCTGGCGATGGCGTTCAATGACGCGGTCCGCAAGAGATTCTGTCATGCGCAACAGTTCCTTGCGGTTCGGAGTATTTTCAAAACGCGACAGAGTAGGTTGCGAAGCCAGGTCCTCGCCGGCGACAGGATCCCGACCGACCAGCAGCTTGTGGATCGGATCGCCAGCCAGCCGTGCCGCATCGTTGGCGTCTTCATATCCCAATGCGATGGCCATGACTCGCTGCGTAATCAACTCACGCAACTCATGCTGCACCTTACCGGGTTGCCGGTCATCTTTCAGACAAGCCGCCAATGCTGAAGTCAGGCCTAACCGTCGCTCGGCAGCCTTCAGCAGAATCGCTCCGCCATCGGAACTGCCCTGTCGTTGATCAAATTTCGCGACCACCGGTCGATCAAAAATATCTGGAAAAAGAAGACAGTCTGTTGTGGTATGTTCGGACAAGCGAAGGCCTCACTTTTGGTCTCAAATCTGCCTAGACAACGGATTTGTACCATAGCGAGGCCTTTCGTGCTTCTGAAATCATGAATTTTCCAGGCTAGGAGGTTTGTCAAACATAACTCAAATGTTAATCCTGAATCGATGGGAGAATAAATGCACCACGGGGAGTGGTCTGGGCATGGCGTTTGGTCTGGGGGCTCTCGGAGGTCTGGTTGGTGGGCCTAGCTCAACAAATAAAGCTTTCAGTACGACCTCGCCATATCTAGATCGTGGTCTCGCGATCCGGTCGAACCAATCCATCCAGGGAGCGACCGCAAGGGCGAATGCTTCGAGGAATATCGGGGCCGGAGTGGTTTCAAACCTGACAGGCAGTTCGCCAGACTGTGGATGTAACTAATTGAGTGTTAAAGCATCGATTTGCTGAGCAGCGGAGCAAGCTACGTGAAATTGAATTTCAGATCGATATCGAAAGAGATAGGGCTGAGAACGCTCTTCGTTGTTCTCGGTCTCGAAATCTTACTATTCCTAACGCCCACACAGGGTAGGATCGAGGGGGTTAGCGTCGGATATTGGCGTGGGGTCTTGCTGCGGCTTTCGAGCGGAAGCTATTGGGCAAGAGCCCTGTTCTGCGGGTGGATCTTCCTGGTTTTCATGAGGTTAGCACGGCAGGATTGACTATTGCCTTATGCCAGGGCTTGATGCATAATTCCCCAATAAAGTAAGGGGATTGTGCTATGGCGAGACCCTACAAAGAAGCCGCAAGACGACTATACGAAACGGCCCAATCTCAGCAGGGGTTTTTCACCACGAAGCAAGCCATACAGGCAGGATTCGCGGAAAAGACCCATTCCTATCACGTGAACGTTGGAAACTGGATCAGGGAGCATCGTGGTATTTATCGGCTGGCCGATTTTCCTACGGCGGAGCGTCCAGATCTGATGCTTTGGTATCTGTGGTCGCAGAATCGTAAAGAAGTTCCGGAAGGCACATACAGTCACGACACGGCTCTCAGTCTTCACGAACTCTCCGATATCATGCCCTCGAAGCTGCACATGACGATTCCCAAACATTTTCGCCGAAACAGTCGCATCCCGGGAATTCTGGTTCTTCACCGAGCAGATCTTGCCGAAGGTGACCTGCAGGAGATGTACGGCATGCGAGTTACACGCCCACTGCGTACGATTCTGGACTTGCTCCAAACCGGCCATGTGGACCGAAATCTGATCCGTCAAGCCATCGAGGAGGCGATGCGGCGCGGGCTCATCAGCAAGAAGCAAGTCGACGCATTGCCGCACGATAAAGTCCAAGACTCATTTCGAGAGCTTACCGGACAACCTCTCTAATGGATGAAGTAAAACACTACAAAACGGCCGGTGCATTTCGCACGGCTCTAGAAACCAGACTGCAGACACGGGCACAGGTGGAACGGACGGACTTGCAGCGCCTGCGCAGGCAAGTCGCCTTTGATCGCTTTCTGGCGAGACTGTTTCCGAAGGGGCCAAAGGGAACGTATCCGTGGATATTGAAGGGAGGTTATGCGATGGAGCTGCGAATTCGTTCGGCACGAACGACGAAAGACATCGACCTGACGCTTCACGACGGAACTCGCCTAGCCAAAGACCCCGACGAGCGGCGGAAGCAAGTACGGGCGATGCTACAAGAGTCCGCCGCGATCCAACTTAACGACTACTTTGAGTTCCTTGTGGGAGAGGCGCGAGAAGATCTAGACGGAGCGCCCGAAGGTGGAAGCCGTTACCCTGTCGATGCCCGCATGGACGGGCGAGAATTCGCGCGCTTCAACGTGGACGTAGGGATCGGCGACGAAGTGCTGGAGCCACTGGACGTTGTCGAGGGAAGAGACTGGCTGGGATTTGGCGGAATAGCGCAGCCTTCATTTCCCGTCATTTCGCGAGAGCAGCAGTTTGCAGAGAAAGTGCACGCGTACTCGCTGCCGCGCGGGGATCGCGTGAACACTAGAACGAAAGATCTGATCGATATGCTGCTCTTGATTGGGCAGGGGAAGCTCGACAATCCGAGACTTGTGGCCGCCATAAGAGCGACGTTCGCGAAAAGAGCGACACACCCCATGCCTTGGAAGCTTGAGTCGCCACCTGCGGAGTGGGAACCGGTGTTCCAAGCGCTGGCCCGGGAATGTGATCTCGATGTAGGGCTGTCGGCGGGCTTCGAAACCGTGCAAGGCTTTGTCGGCAAGATCTTTGGAAGGCAAACAGGCTAAGCCGACGACCATTCGGTTGAAAGCCGAACGCGCTTAATGTTAGTCGGCTGAATCTGGACCGTTTCGTGTGGTGCTGTCACAACAATGTCACGCCGATGATGGATAGCCTCACCGAGCAACCGAGGTTCCTACAACGGTCTAGGAAACCGTTGCCTGCGAGCGCTTTCTCAGTCGGCGAGCGGAACTAAGCAGCCGACCGTGGCGCGCTCCACCAGCGTTCACCCTAGCAATAGCGCAAAAGACAGGACGATTTTGAACTCGCCAACAAGTGGCGGAGGTCTTTGTGTTGCGATAACGTCTCCCTGGTGCATCTTCAAATCCCAGTGTCAGTTGCGTGGATCTATGGGAGCGGGCGGCGTTCCTCGAGCCTCGATTGCCTCACCTGCGCGCAGACAAAGATCCTCGCGATAGCGGCTTGCAACGACTTGCACGCCCACTGGACTCTGACCTACGAGGCCCGTGGAGACCGCAAGTATTGGCAAACCCAACGCAGGGTCGCTCGCATCAGAAACTGTGAATCCCACACTCGTTGAAACGATTCGGCGCCTTGCAGATCAAGTCCGTCTGGAAAAGGCAACTCGGCTGAAACTGGAATCAACAACACTGCATAGCCACTCAGAAATACCTGCCACTGGCGAACCACAGGGGCTATCTCTTGGAAGTCCTTCCTTTTCAATCTTGTTTTTGAAAACAAAAGAGATAGAAAAATATTTAGTAGTGGCACGTTGTACCGAAATGTGGCCCCGCATGCATGGAGTCCCCCAATTTCCTCCTCAGCAAAGACTGTGCAAATTGGCTATCCTCACAATCTAGGTTTAGTTCGCGCGACACAACTTCTCATCTCCGCGCAGTATCCAATTTTTCGCGTTCGGTTCGCCGATGCCCACTTCATATACCAGGCTCGAATCTTGCCCGGTTCTATCTCACACCTTTGATTTTCAGGAAGGTGGCCTGGAAAACTTGGGCTCGTCGACAGGAACATTCTGATGCACTTCGTCAATCTGAATGGTGGAACTGCTCGTTGGCTCGGATGTGGTGATTCGGAACGGCATTTGAACGCCGTCCACATTCCGATAATCCGAGTAATCGATTTGCTGCGGATCAAGGCCAAGAGCGGACTCATTGTAGCGCACCACCCGCACCAGCAGGCTCGACTGCACGTCGAAATAGAACTTGGCTGGCGGATGGCCTTCTCGCACGCACGATAGCACATAGCTTTCGCGCTCACGGAGTTTCTCAGGATATTCGACATGTAACTCGGAATAATACTGCGGAATGTGCAATGGAAATTGCAGGTCCGCATCCAACCTCGAAGCGTCAAGATCGGCACCGTGTAGATCGCGTGCGAGGCGCCCCGGAGTGCTGAACCAAGCTGCCTGACCGTCAAATACAGTGACACTGTCGCCCTTCGGATAATGGCGCACCACCGCCTGTTCGTTCGGAGCCTTCGTGAAGATTTCAATGCTTGTGGATTGGCCGCGGAAGTTCTCGCTGCCCTTTGCGACACGAGTTGTGACGTTCTCGATAGCAGTGGCGCCGCCGACCGCGGCGATGTAATTTTCAAGCAACTGAGATGCCGTCGGCAAATTAGCTTGAAGCTTCTGCGTCTCGGAGTTCTGGACGCTGCCGTTCGCGCGCATTACGCCGTCCACAATCGGGGTGTTAACCGGGTCACGCGCTCCCCGATGGCAGGAGTAGCAAGTCAGCTCGCGCTGGCCTTCGAAGCTATTCTTATTGATGGCGAACATCATTTGCATCATTTCGCGCGCAGTTCTCTTCGGTTTCTTATCGTCTTTCTCGAAATGGTCCTCAACATGGCAGAAGTTACACTCCACGCCTAGTGAGGAGGAGATAAATTCCATCGAAGGAATGACTTGGTCGGCCGGAACGCCCTTGAGCATTTGAATATTCTTGAAGACATCTTCAGCCCCTTTTTGTGGGGCGTCTGGGGTTGAATTCTGGACCGCTAGGGGCTTGTAGGCCGCTTCGTTCATTGCTGCTTTGACTCTGCCGGAGAGTTCAGCGGCTTCAGCGGTCTTCCCTTGTTTCTGATACAGGTCGATCAGCGTGCTTGAAGCTGGCAGATACAGGGGATCAAGCGTGACGGCGCGTTCCAAATGGGCGATCGCGCCTTGCACGTCTCCCTCCTGGATGTAAGGCGAAGCAGCTCCCGCTTCCGTGACCGGCGAACTGGGATCCAACTGCAGCGCTCGTTCGAGGGCGAATTTCGCATCGGATGTCTGTTTTCCAACTAGAAGAGCTTCGCCAATCCATTTGAAAAAGTCGCTGTCATTGGTGAATTGCCGCTGCACTTCCGTCAACGTGCGGTACCCCTGGATGATAAAGGACGACGAGTGGCGCTGCATGCCGACATCAATGTAAGCGATACCGAGATTCCTTTTTTGTAGCTGGGGCGACGGTTCTCGCCACGCGGAGATACCTGCATCCAGGGGAAGATCGGCTTGCACCGTCTCAGGGCGGCGCTGAATCCGGTGATCCGTAAAAACAGTGTGCCCCCCATCTTGCGCGTTCCGGCGCGGCATGTGGCAGCTCAGGCAATCGGTGTCACGGCTGGGATGCGCGGCGGGGAAGTTTGCCGTGTGGCAAGTGAGGCATCGCGCGCGGTAATACCGCACGGGTTGAACTGGCTTGTCGTGTGGATCGTGGCAGGTCCCGCACCACAGGCGTCCGCCGCTGTTTCGGGCGCAAGCGCTCAGGGCAAGTTGCTCGACATGACTGATCACTTTGAAACTGCCGGCTGGCGCGCCTGGTGGCAGGGCATTGCGGTAGATTGTGAATGTTTCCTCCAGCCGCTGCCCGGCGATGAAGTCGCTCAGCTTCTTGCCAGGGTTGGCTACGCGCGCCGCTCCGAACAGGTGACATTGCTCGCAGACGCTGTCGCGCGCAGCTGGCTCAAGCTTCGCCGGATTAACGATTGTGCCCGCTCGTGGATCGGCGAGGTGCCGTTCTACAGGTCCATGGCATCGTTCGCAGTTAATCGCCTCCGCGGCGAAAATCGGGGGCCGATATTGATTCAGAGTGCCCGATATGTGAAGTGCGGTTCCGGAATGGCAGAGCACACATTCTTCGCTGACGGGACGTGTGAAGTCCGGATCGGACACACTTTCGTAGCCGGGAGCCAGGTCGTAGGATTTGCGGCTGGTATAGAAAGCAACGGGTGACTGGAACAGATGCTCGCCGATGTCGACGAGATAACCGCTGGCATGATTTCCGGAGCCGATGACATAGTCGACGTGATAGTCGCTGCTCTCGTCCCCATTTTCCCAACGCTGCCAACTCCCAGTCGGCGAAGAACGCATCGTGATCTTGGAGCCATGTGCACTCACAGTGCCTTCAGGCTCCTGCCCTGCGCGCCGCAGCGAATGGGCCATGGCCGAACGTGCATAGCCCTCGACCTCGGAGGGGTGACAGAACATGCAGCGACTCGCGCCGGTGGGCGCGTGCGGCAGCGGCTGCGCGAGAGCCGCGGCTTCCTGTGCGGACGCGGCATCGCTTGCGGATTGGCCTCGTCCGAAAGTAACGCTGCTGAGAAGTATGAGAAAGACGGAGAGGCCTAAAACGAGAATTTGCGCCGTTAGCGTGAGATGTGATCGCCGGATCATTCGGCGGGCCTTATCGCGCGGAGAAAAAGCGTTTCACTCTTTGCCTTCCGACGCGGACGGTGACGTGCGCTTCGGCGTGGAACGCGATTTAATTTGGTTGTTGCTCGAAGGAAATGTCGTCGAATTGCGAAGAATCAACTGCGTCTTGAGCACAAATTCCGTTCCGTTCGGCGCCGGGGCTTCGCGCTTGACTTCTTTGAGTAGGGCATTGAACGCCAAGGTTGCCAATTCAGCCTGCGACATTTGAATGGTAGTGAGCGGGGGAATCATAAAGTCCGCCAGTCGCGTGTCGTCGAATCCTATGATAGACAATTCCTGAGGCACGCTAATTCCCAGATCGAACGCTTGCCTCATCACGCCGATGGCGGTCATGTCATTCGAGCACATCAGAGCCGTGGGCTGTTCTCGGAGCTTGGAGAGCTTTTGCAGGGCGAGTTTTCCGCCCTCCAGCCGGTGATCGCCCTCGACGATAAGGTCCGGCCTCACTTGCAGGCCAATCTCCCGCATCGAAGCCTCGAATGCCTCTTTCCTGGCGACGGCTGAGCGCAGCCTGAGAGGCCCTGTTACAAAACCGATGCGTTCATGCCGCATTGCGGCGAGGTGCTGCACCGCCTGGCGGATTCCGTGCGCATAATCGACGCGTATATTGCTGACGCGCGGCGCTTTGGGCCCGACGTCAACGAAAACGAGCGGCAGATTTCGGAAACGCAGATGTTCCAGGAGCTCGTCTTCCATTCCAAACGTAAGGATTGCGACGCCATCTACGCGGCCCTCGATCATTCTGCGAACGGCGAGTTCCATTCGCTTCGGATCGTGAATCGTCGAGGTTAAAAGAATTTCGTAATTCTGTTCGACGGCCAGCGTCTCGAAGGTTTGCACGATTTCGGGGAAGAAGGGGTTGGTGATTTCAGAAACGATCAACCCGAACACCCTGCTCCGTCCGGAAACGAGTGCTCTGGCTTGTCGATTGGGATAGTATCCAAGCTCCGCAATGGCCTTCCAAACGCGTTTTGCCAATTGTGCATCGACTGTCGCGACTTGGTTGACTGTGCGTGATACCGTTGCAGTCGATACCTTTGCTCGTCTGGCGACATCCCGAATGTCCACGAGTCCTCTTTTGTCCTGAGTAAAGGTCGTCGGTTACAGTATACGCTATCCCAAACAAGTGACAACTGGCGTCCTGGCTGTGAAAGCCATGGGTGGAACTTATAACGAAGATCCAGCCTTGTTTCAACAGTGCTATCGAAGCAACGCTGGCTTTAAGACGGTGGCGAGTCTCAAAGCATAACCCCAAAGGCTCTTGCAAAGCCAGCATCATCGTGGTAAACGTTTACTTAACTTGCCCGGCAATTACGGTGCTCTCAGGTTTTAAGGGACGGCTCATGAACATACTTCCCGCAATTCTTTTCGTCTTTTTCTCTTTGCCATTGTTCACAATCCCTTCCCATGCCACGCAAGCTGAGCGCCAGGTGCAGGTTTCGGAATTTGGCAAAACAAGTGACGGCATCTCCATTTCCCGATACGTTCTTACCAACAAGCAAGGCGTCGAGGCGGTCGTTATCTCGTATGGAGCGACGCTCGTCTCACTAAAAGTCCCAGATCGTGCCGGCAAGTCAGCGGATGTTGTGCTCGGGTACGATACCGTAGAAGGCTACGAACACGGCAAATCCTATTTTGGAGGCACGATCGGTCGATACGGCAATCGCATCGCGCGCGGCGAATTCTCATTGGACGGTCAGAGGTTTCATCTACCGACGAATGACGGGCCGAACAGTTTGCATGGCGGTACCGTCGGGTTTAACAAAAGGATTTGGACGGCCGTTGATCGTTCGAGTGCGGGTGAACAGGTTCTTGAGTTGAGTTATACAAGTGCGGACGGAGAAGAAGGCTATCCCGGCACATTGAAAGTGAAAGTCACGTACACGCTGCCTGCCGAAGCCAACGAATTGCGGATCGATTACACCGCGACGACGGACAAAGATACTGTCATCAATTTAACAAATCACAGTTATTTCAATTTATCCGGCGACACAAGCAAAGAGATTGTGGATCATCATTTGCTCCTTCGCGCGCCGCAATTTACACCTGTTGACGCGACGCTGATTCCGACAGGAGAACTGCGCGCGGTTCGCGGCACGCCTTTTGATTTTACGAAGTTGACCGCAATTGGGGCGCGCATCAATCAGGATGACGAGCAACTGAAATTCGGCAAAGGATATGATCACAACTGGGTACTGGAACCAACGAATAAAGGCGGACTGCAATTCGCCGCCGAAGTCTTCGAGCCCACGAGTGGAAGAGTCTTGGAAGTGCTCACAACGGAACCGGGTATTCAGTTTTACAGCGGCAATTTTTTGGACGGCACTGCAAAGGGCAAGGGTGGCCAAATGTATACCCATCGAACCGGCCTTTGCCTTGAGACACAGCATTTTCCTGATTCACCGAACCATCCAAGTTTTCCGTCAACTGTCTTGAAGCCAGGCGAAATGTATCGGACGACGACAGTTTTGCGATTTTCAACGCGGAAATAACGCGGCGGTATGGAGTCGAGGGCAAATGCGGTTAGCGAAACTACGAGAACAAGTCCTGGAAGCTAATCTGGACTTGGTCCGCAGAGGTTTGGTGCTTTCAACTTTCGGCAACGCCAGCGGCGTCGCGCGGAAAGAAGGTTTGATCGTCATCAAGCCCAGCGGCGTTCCCTACGACCGCATGAAACCGATGGATCTCGTCGTTACCGACCTGCAGGGCAAAGTGGTCGAAGGGAAGTTGCGGCCTTCTTCGGATCTTCCCACGCACGCCGCGTTGTACCGCGCCTTCCCTGCCATCGGCGGAATTGCGCATACGCATTCGGAATATGCGACAGCGTGGGCGCAGGCGCGCAAGCCCATCCCATGTTTCGGCACGACGCACGCCGATTATTTTCACGGTGCGATTCCGTTGACCGAAGTGATGACGGATCGACGAAATCGCCGGCGAGTACGAAGCGAATACGGGAGAGGTGATCGTTCGCGCATTTAAGGGCCTCGATCCGATGTCGATTCCTGCAGTGCTAGTGGCAAATCATGGGCCATTCGCATGGGGCGCGGATGCACATGAAGCGGTGGAGAACGCGTGGATGCTGGAGGCCGCGGCGCGCATGGCGTATTTCACCGTAGCGATCAACGCGAGTGCGAGCGCGCTGGGCAAGACGCTTCACCACCGGCATTTTTTGCGGAAGCACGGCGCGAAAGCGTATTACGGGCAAAAGCAGTCTAAGAAATAATTTGTGTCTTCGCTGAACGTTAACGAGCCTGTTGAGCATCATTGAACGGGAGTGACTGAGAGAAAGCGACCTAAGGGACCATGGCCAACAAACGAAAAATGACGATGGGAGTGATTGTAGGGAACCGGGGATTTTTCCCGGCGCATCTGGCGAAGACCGGGCGGGAAGAGATGACGCGTGTCCTGCAAAACGCTGGCATCGATGTGGTGGTGCTCGGTCCGGAGCAGAGCAAGCACGGAGCTGTAGAGACCTACGAAGAAGCAAAGCGCTGTGCCGAGTTGTTCAAATCGAAAGGCGAAGCGATCGACGGCGTGATTGTAACGCTGCCGAATTTTGGCGACGAGCGCGCGATCGCCGACACACTGCGGCTGGCACGACTGAATGTACCGGTGCTGGTACAGGCTACGCCGGATACGCAATCGAAGATGACGATCACGGACCGGCGCGACAGTTTTTGCGGAAAAATGTCGGCCTGCAACAATTTGACGCAGTACGGCATTCCGTATTCGCTGACCACGCTGCACACCGAGACGCCAGACTCGCCGGAGTTTGCGAAAGATCTGGAGTGGTTCGCCGGGAGTCTGCCGGGTGGTGAAAGGTTTGCGCAATCTGCGCATCGGCGCGCTGGGTGCGCGGCCGACGGCGTTCAACACGGTGCGCTACAGCGAGAAACTGCTGGAGCGCAGCGGCATTTCGGTCGAGACGCTCGATCTTTCCGAAGTGCTTGGGCGCATCGAACGGATGAAGGATACCGACGAAGCGGCGGTGCAGAAACTGCAATCCATCCAGAAATATGTTTCGACGGCGAATATTCCACAGGCTGCGCTGATCAAGATGGCGAAGCTGGGAGTGGTGATCGATCAGTGGATGAAGTCGACCGATTTGCAGATCAGCGCGGTGCAGTGCTGGACTTCGCTGGAAGAAAACCTTGGCGTGGTGCCGTGTACGGTGATGAGCATGATGAGCGAGTCGCTGCTTTCGAGCGCTTGCGAAGTGGATGTGTGCGGCGTGCTGGGAATGCACGCTCTGCAACTGGCTTCGGAGACGCCGAGCGCGCTGCTCGACTGGAACAATAATTACGGAAACGATCCGAATAAGGCGGTGTGCTTCCACTGCAGTAATCTACCGAAGCATTTCTTCAAGAGCGTCCAAATGGATTACCAGGCGATCATCGCGGGGACGGTCGGGAAAGAAAATACGTTCGGAACGTGCGTCGGACAAGTGAAATCGGGAGCGATGTGTTTCGCGCGGTTCTCGACGGACGACTTTGCTGGGCGGATTCGCGGTTACACCGGCAGCGGAAGATTTACAGACGATCCTCTCGAAACATTTGGCGGCGCGGGCGTGGTGGAAATTCCCGGACTGCAGAAGTTGCTGCGCTACATTTGCGAGAACGGATTCGAGCATCACGTGGCTGCGAATTTTTCGTCGGTGGCTCCCGCGGTGCATGAAGCTGCAACGCGTTACCTCGGCTGGGATATGTATGCCCACGAGGGGTAGCAATTTCTTTAAACGGATTACTTGTATAGAGCGAGTGCAAATTACATGGCCATTGTTGCTGGCGTTGATTTTGGAACTTTAAGCGTTCGCGTTTCCATTGTGGACAGCGAACTAGGCTTGCTCGCGACCGCACTTGCCGAATATCCGCTGCACCGCAAACGCGAAGATCCGGAATATGCCACACAATCGCACGACGACCAGATGCGCGCTTTGGCGACCGCTACGCGCGAGGCAGTACGGAAAGCGGGCATTGCCGGCGATCAAGTGCAAGCGCTGGCCATAGACACCACCGGTTCTTCTGTCATTCCCGTTGGGAAAAATCTGGAACCGCTCGACGAATATTACCTTTGGTGCGATCACCGTGCCAAAGGAGAAGCGGCGGAGATCACGGAAGCGGCGCATCGCGAAGAGCTTGCGGCGATTCAGTGGTGCGGCGGGGTGTATTCGTCCGAATGGGGCTTCTCGAAGCTGCTGCACTGGTTGCGGCACAATCCAGGAAAACGCGCGCAGTTTGTTTCCGCTTTTGAGCATTGCGACATGGCGGCGGCGACGCTGTGCGGCATCACGGACGCACGCGAAGTAAAGCGCAGCGTCTGCGCGATGGGCCACAAGTGGCTCTGGAACCGCGAACTGGGTGGCCTGCCTTCCGAAGAATTTCTCGTGAAAGTCGATCCATTGTTTGCCGGCGTTCGAGAAAAACTTCAGGGCGAATATGTCACTTCGGATCACATTGCTGGGCGACTCTCCGCTGCACTGGGCAGAAAAGCTCGGGCTGAAAGCGGGTATTCCGATACCGGTTGGCGCATTCGATGCGCATTGGGACGCGATCGGAGCCGGTTGCCGGACCGACGACATGGTGAATGTCGTGGGAACATCGACTTGCATCATCGGCATCACGCCTTCGGTCAATCTGGTTCCCGGTGTTTGCGGGGTCGTGCAAGGAAGCGTGCATCCGGAGCGCACCGGAATTGAAGCCGGGCTCTCCGCGGTGGGAGACATTTTCAACGCCATTGCCACGCGCGCCGGGACCGATGTCGCGACGCTGAGCCAAGGGCTGGAGAAATATCAGCCGGGGCAGACGGGCCTATTGCGCATGACCTGGGACAATGGCGACCGAACCGTTTTGGTGAACCCCAATTTGCGCGGAATGACGCTCGGCTGGAATTTGCAGAGCACCGCGCAGGACGAACTCTTTGCCGCGATCGAAGGCACTGCATTCCACACGAGAATCATTTTGGATCGCATGGCGGAGCATGGCGTTGAGATAAAACGCGTGATCAATGCGGGCGGCATTCCGCAAAAAAATAACGTGCTCAATCAGATCTACGCTAATGTGCTGGGGCGGCCTGTGCTGGTGCCGAGCAAAAGCGTGACGAGCCTAGGCTCCGCGATTTTCGCGTTTCTTGCCGCCGGTACATTTAAGACCGTGGAAGAGGCGCAGGATAAAATATGTCCAGGCCATACGGTGTTTACGCCTGAGCCCGAGGCACAGAAGGTCTACAATTCGTTGTACGCGCTATATAGCCGGATCTATTTCGGGTTTGGTCAGCCGGGCACCGGGGAGTTCGGCGACGTGCTGCCGACATTGATTTCCGTCTCTGAGAAGGCCAACTCTCGGAGTTGACAACGCTCTATCCCCACCCAGGGGTATCCGCGAAGTATGAAAGAAAGAAGCATCGGCGGCTTCGAGCTCAGACATCAACGGCAGCGGGGAAGCGCCAGTAAACGCAGTAGCGCTGGTTGAACAGGCGATAGAAGGGACTGAGAGTGACGTCTTCAGGACGGCCCGCGCCCACGGTGCGAAACGTGAGCACTTTGTCTTTCGCGCTGACCGGTTGAATCCATTTGTCGAGGGCATTCCGGTCGCCGGTGAGTTCAGGCACGGCGATGGAGGGAAAACCGCCATGGAGAATTTTGTCTTCGGAATAAATGCGCTTGGGGTCGAGATTCTCGGTGCCGAGTTCGCCGGCGAGCACCAGCGGGCCGTACATAATCGCTGCTAGTTTTGGGTCATCGGGAATCGTCTGCAAATGCAAGCGCATGGGTAGCTTCACTTCCACGTGGTCACCGTTCTTCCAGGTGCGGTCGATTTTCGCGTAGCTGGAGGGCGTCAGCTCTTCGCTTGGCTGCCGAAGGTTTGCCATTGATCGCGACGCTGGCGTTTTCTGCCCAATAGGGAATGCGCACGTTCAGGCTAAAGCGGGCGGGCGATTTCGCCTGGATGATCAGGCGAGTCCCGGCTTCCTCGGGAAAACGCGTTTCCTGACGGATGGTGACGCCTTTTTCCCTCCAATTCACTTCAGAAGCAAAAAACAGGTTGACCCAGAGCGAGGACTGCTGTCATCCCATATGAAAATAGAAGCCTTCGCCTAGCTTCGAGAAATTTTCCAGGCCCGTGCCGCAGCAACAGAAGAAGCCCTCGTGCGGCACAAAGTGAACTTTCCACTGGCCGGGCTGCATTCCGAGATAATAAAGCGGGGAGCCTTCTGCCGGGTTGGGAGTGGCGAGGATGTGGTTCAGGAAAGCGCGTTCGTAATAGTCGGCGTATTGCGGCTCGGCGTGCCAGCTGAAGAGATGGCTGGTCAGCTTGAGCATGTTGTAGGTGTTGCAGGTTTCCTGCGTGAGGTCGGTGAGTTCGGAGGCGAGCACATCTGGCGGCGTGCGGAAATGTTCGCTGACGCTGTTGCCGCCGGTGACGTAGCTGCGGTGCAGCACGACCTGCTGCCAGAAAAATTGCGCGGCGTCGCGGTAGTACGGGTCGCCGGTCAGCTCAAATTCGCGCGCGGCGCCGATGAATTTCGGAATCTGAGTGTTGGCGTGGAGGCCGGTGAGTGTGTCGCGGCCCTGCGCGGCAGGGTCCATCACGACGTGATGGTCGAAGCGTTTCGCGACTTCGAGATAACGGGGATTCCCTGTGACGGCGGAGAGGTTCGCCAGGACTTCGTTCATGCCGCCGAATTCGGTTTGCAGGGTGCGCTGCATCTGTTCTTCGGGGATGCGGCCGGTGCGCCAGTCCGTCCATGCGGCCATGCGTTCGAGCACCAGAAGCGCCTGCGGATTTTGCCAACTCTCGTAAACATCGAGTAGACCAGCCATGATTTTATGGAGCGCATACCAGACCACGGCGGCGGGCCGGCCCGCTTCCAGATCGTCAAAGCTCGATTCGGGGAACGCGGAAAGATAGCCTTTGTCGCCGAGCTGCGCCTGGCATTTTGCGAGTTCCGTTACCATGGCGTCTGCTTTGGCCTTGATGCGGACGTCGCCGGTGGAGGCGTACATCTGGGCGCAGGCGGAAAGAAAATGGCCGACATAATGGCCGCGCCAGCCGTTGGTGGGAGACTCGCGGTTATAGAGCGGCTCGGCAGACGACGGCAGATTGGCGTTGACGCGGAAGTTGTGCAGCAGGCGGTCCGAATCCAGGGCCAACATATATTGTAGGGTTTGACCGCGCATGCGGAGGAGATCGGGGTCGAGAATTCTTACATCTTCGAGGCGAAATGGAACGGCGGCGGGGCTCGGAAGCGAATGAGTGCCCGGCAAGTCCATGCCAGCTGCCTTCGTGGCGGCAAGCGCGGTGCCGCCATAAAGCACGCGGCGGAGGAAGTCACGTCGGATCATAAAAGGATCCTTTCGCGGAAGCACGGGCCGATGGCCCGACCTCCCCGCGGAGTATACTTCTTGAGGAACGACGGTGGCCGGACCGTCAGGTGTACCAGGTTTGGCGGTGAAGGCGCGTCAGCCGACAGTTGGAAAAGTGATTGCATGCATCTACGAGTATGATTTATCGTGCAGGGCGTGTAAACGTTTGCTCCAGAGCGCACGCAATCTCACTATTCGGGAGGCCAGTATGACGAAGAAAGCGAAATTAACGCGGCGGGAATTTGTGGGGGCTGCGTTGTCTGCGGCCGCGGTGAGCGCGGTGCCTGCGCGCGGATTGTTCGGGGCGTCCTGGCGCGGCGGTGTGAGTGCGCCGAACGCAGAGTGGAAAGACGAGGGCGTACTGTTTGTGGACAAGTCGCCATACGCCAAATTGCACAACATTCCCGTGCACGCGGTGACGATCACCGCTGGATTTTGGGGGGCGCGGCGCGAGACGAACGTCGAGAAGAGCATCCCGTCGATGGAGAAATTGCTCGAGAGCAATGGACGAATGAACAATTTCCTGCGGCTCGTGGGCAAGAGCGATGCGGCGCAGCACGGGCCGGTTTATTCGGACTCAGACGTTTACAAGTGGACGGAGGCGGTGGGATTTGCGCTGCAGTCCGGGCGATCGACCTGAATTGCGCGCGCAGACGGACGCGATTATCAAGGAAGTTGTCGCGGTGCAGGAGCCAAGCGGGTATTTGAATACGTACTACGTCGGCGAGAAAACGAAGGATCGCATGCTGCCTGATGTGCAGCGCTGGGGGCACGAGCTCTACAACCTCGGGCACATGATTCAAGGAGCGATTGCGTACTATCGCGCGACCGGCGACCGGACGTTGCTGGACGCGGGGATTAAGTTCGTGGACGGTTATTTGTTGCCGAATTTTGGGCCGGGCGCCGACAAGAAGCCTCTTCTTTCCGGGCATCCGGAAATGGAACTGGCGCTGATCGAGCTTTATCGCACGACGGGAGAGAAGAAGTATCTCGATCTCGCGGGCTATCTTCTTCAAGGCGATGAGCGAATCAAGCTGCCGCCGCGCGGGTACGTTTATCATTTTTGCGGGATTCCGTTCACGACGCGGACGCATCTTGAGGGGCATGCGGTGCGTGCGATGTACGCCTGCTGCGGCGCGACGGACTATTACCTGGAAACCGGCGATGCAACTTATTTGAAGACGCTGAACGTGCTTTGGGAGGATCTGGTGTCCTCGCAGATGTACGTGACGGGAGGTGTCGGGGCGCGGAGCGAGGGCGAAGCGTTTGGCGATTCGTACGAGTTGCCGAATTTTACAGCGTATGGAGAGAGTTGCGCGGCGATTGGGAACATGATGTGGAACTGGCGAATGCTGGCGGCAACTGGCGAAGCGAAATATGCGGATGTGATCGAGCGCGCTTTGTATAACGGCATCAATTCGGGCATGTCGCTGGACGGGACGATGTATTGCTACCGCAATCCGCTGGGATTTGATCCGTCGGGCGGAGACCATATTCGCAATCCGTGGTACGACACGACGTGCTGCCCGCCTAATCTGGAGCGGACGTTTGCTTCGCTGCCGGGATATTTTTACAGCACGAGCAAAGACGGACTTTACGTGCACTTGTATGACAATTCGCAGTTGGATTGGCATTTGGAAGATGGAACCGGGCTAAAGGTTGCGCAGAAGACGAATTATCCGTGGGATGGCGTGACGGAGATTACGGTGACGCCAGCCAAGCCGACGGAGTTCACTTTTTATCTGCGTGTGCCGGGATGGTCGGACGTGACGCAGGTTTCGGTAAATGGCAAAGCGGTTTCTGGTGCGAAGCCGGGACAGTATCTGGCGTTGAAGCGGAGTTGGGCTGCTGGCGACGTGATCAGCGTGAAATTTGGAATGACGCCGCAGGTGATCGAGGCGAATCCGCGCGTGGTGGATGACTACGGACGCGTGGCGGTTCAGCGCGGGCCACTGGTTTATTGTTTGAGCAACTGGATCAGCCCGATGGCGTGCAGTTGTTTGATGTTTCGTTGGATGTGCAGCGAAGGGTGGGGCGGGTTTTCATGAGGAAGTGCGAAAGGATTTGCTTGGCGGGATCGTGGTGTTGAAACATGTTGGCGCGGTTAGCGAGAAGGCCAGTTCGCAGGGTGCGCTCTATCGTTCTTACAGTGCGGAGGCTGCCAAAGGACGGCAGGTGGAGTTGAGTTTTGTGCCTTACTACGCTTGGGCGAATCGTGCGGGAACGCCGATGCAGGTTTGGACGCCAGTGGTGAAGGCGTAGGAAATTTAGGGGCGCCTAACGGCAGTTGGTTATCGCCGCGGAGCAGGCCAGAGGAAGGGGCCCTCGAAGCTCCAGGGCAAGCAACTCCCCCTTACAAGTGCGGTTAGGCTTTTACGGTGTGATAGAGGCGATAAGGCTCGTTGCCGACGGCGCCGAACGGTTTGAAAGTGATTTTTCCGGCGTCACCTTGGACCAGCCAGTTTTCCGAAGACGCAGAAGCGGCGGACGCGGCTAACAATTGAGCGCGCGAAAAGTTTGAAGGTAGATTTCCTACGCCAAAGAGTGCGAGCGGGCCACGGCGGAGCGCGACGATCTGTGGGTTTTCTGGATCGACGGCTTGCAGGCTGAGCGGCATTCCAATTTCATACTCCACGCGATCGCCGGTCTTCCAAGTTCGGGATAGTTCGAAGAATTTTCCTGCGACGACATCCCCTTCCACTTTTTTGCCGTTGACGGAGATGCGCGTTTTCGGGTCCGCCCATGCGGGAACGCGCAGGTAGACGGTGAATTTTTCGGGGCGCGCCATTTCCAATTCAAGTTGCGTGGTGTTCGCGGTGGGGTAGCTGGTTTTTTGCGTCAGGGTGCATTTCGTGCCGCCTTGCATCCAGGTGACGCTAGAGGGCAGGAGGAGGTTGACGTAAACGCCTTCTTTGGACGGGTAGTAGGAGCTGATGCCGTAGTCGGCGGCCAGTTGCGGGAACGTACCGGAACAGCAGGGCCATTTGTCCTTGTAATAGACTTTTGTGGCGGCGTCGGAATTGTAATCGGAATAATAGAAGCTGGTGCCGTCGGGAAGAATCGGCTTGGCACCGCCGACGGTGTTGTATAGAACTTGTTCCATGCTGTCGCCGTAACGAGAGTCGTGCGTTACGCGCAGCAAATAGCGAGTGATCTTGAATTGTCCGTAGGCGCCGCACGGGGTTTCGAAACTGGAGCGGGTCTTGCCAAGGCTCGCGCCGAGCAGTCCCTTCCCAGGTACAACAAACGCTTCGTCCGGTCCCCATCCGCCGGTCGCGTAGCTTTGCTCCTGAACCATGCGAAGGCCATTCGTTGCGGCGCGGAGATATTTTTCATCGCCTAGAACCAGGTAGGCCTGCATCGCCGAGCTGAACGTATTCACGTGACTGTAAGCGTGTTTGCCTGGAAGGGCATTTTGATTTGCCGAGAGCGCATCGTAATACTCATGATAGATAAAGCGCTCTGCCAAATCCCGGTAGCGCTTATCGCCGCTGCGTTGATACGCAAGAAAGAAATTTTCAGGCAACGTGTAGGTTTCGTCCCAGGTGTAGGCGATGGTTTTGTGCGGCCGCGCTTCCTGTTCCGCGCGGCTCAAGGCTTTTTCTGGCAGATGCGGCAAAACCGCGTCTGTGGCTCGCTTCAGCACATCGAGAGCGTTGGGATCCGCTGCGAATTCGTGGGCATCGATAAGGCCGCAGCACGTTTTGTCAAAGGTGTAGGCGGGGAGGCGATAGTCGACGTAGAACTTTCCGGCAGGCTCGACCGTTTCGCCAAAAGCACGCACAAGTCGGTGTACTTTTTCTTGCGTGGGCTTGGAGCCGGTGACGGCGTAGGCGCGAGCGAGACCCGAAAGATATTGGCCGAAGGAATGGCCGGCGATGAAGGCGTGAAAATTGTCCTTCTCGTTAAAATCGTCGCCATCGTCGTACCAGCCTCCCATGTCGGGGCCCGGAGCCGGCATTCCCTCGCGTTTCCGAAAAGGTTTGAGTAGACCATCTTCATCGAGATTTAGGAACAACTTGTGGTTTTGGTCGAATTGAGCGCGGAATGGGCCGCCCAGCAGTTGCACTTGCGAATAGCCGAAAATCGAAAGTTGGGGCGTGATGGCTACCGTTGCCGAAGAGCGGGGCCACGCGGGAAGAGAGCGTGTGGCAAGTAAGCCAGCCGTTGAAACTGCTGCGGATTTGAGGAACTGACGTCTGGTCTTATTTTGCATCACGAAACCTCCGGAGATCGCTTAACGGACAGCCTCCGCGGATTTCGGGAGGTGCGCTTGGGAGGGACGCCCGAGCGCGAGAATTCAAGTAAGCGTTATCTCGAATTACATATGTATAGCGCGCCTGAGGCTCGGCGTCAAACACTAGCTGTCATCGATTTCCCGGATGAAGTATCCTGTGTTCGAACAGATGATGCGTTTTCCTGAACTGTCGAAAGTCATCCGCGGAATTCTTGGGCTCGCCGTTTTTCTCATTGCTTGCCATTCTGCAGCTTTTTCTCAGAGTTCTGAGAGCCAGATTGAGCCGATCACGTCGGCTCTGCGTTCCAGAGACTATGATAGAGCAGTTGAGTTGAGCCGCGCAGCGCTCAAAATTTCGCCTAACAATGTGCAATTGTGGACACTGCAAGGCATTGCTTTTGCAAGCAAGGGAGACAACAAAGACGCGCTGACAGCATTTCAGCAGGCGCTGAAAATTTCTCCAAACACGATTGCGGCTCTGGCGGGGGCGGCGCAGATCGAGTACCAGGCGGGGAACCCAACCGCTGTGCCGCTGCTGAATCATTTGCTCCAATTGCGTCCTGAAGAGCCGACGGCGCACGCCATGCTGGCCGTGTTGGAATATCGAAAGGGAAACTGCGCTGCGGCGGTTTCGCATTTTGCGAAAGCTGGCGAACTGCTTGATTCTCAGGTCGACGCTCTGCATGCGTACGCCACTTGCCTCGTGAAGCTCAAGCGGATGGATGAAGCGGTGGCAACTTTTCAGAGGGCTCTGGCGCTTCGGCCGGAGGATCCGCGCGAGCACCTTGTTCTTGCGTCTATTCAGCTTATGGCGAAGAAGCCGCAAGACGCGCTTGCCACGCTGCAACCTCTGTTGCAGGCCCCGGATGTGAATGCGGACACGCTGCAGCTCGCTTCGACGGCTTACGAAGATGTGGGTGATACTCCCCAGGCTGTGAGTACGTTGCGGCAGGCTCTTTTGCTGGCGCCGCGGAACGTCAGCCTGTATTTGGATTTTGCCAACATTTGTTTTACGCACGAGTCTTTTCAGGTGGGAATTGATGTGATCACGGAGGGCCTATCGTTGCAGCCAAAAGCGGACGACCTTTACGTCGCGCGAGGGGTTCTGTACGTGCAGTTGGCGCAGTATGACAAAGCCGAGGCGGACTTTGAGCAGGCTTACGAATTGAACCCCAACCAGTCTTTGAGTACCGCGGCGCAGGGTCTGGCAGCTGTGCAGGCGAATGATCTTGATCACGCGCTGGAGTCGGTGCAGACAAAACTGGCCCGGAAGCCCAACGATCCCCTGCTGCTTTACTTGCAGGCGGATGTTCTTTCGCAAAAGGGTGCTGAGCCTGGAACACCGGAGTTTAAGCTGGCGATGCAGTCGGCAAAGAGAGCAGTGATGTTGCAGCCGACGCTTCCTGCGGCTCGCGGGGTGCTGGCAAAACTATACATGCAAACCGGACAGTACCCGGAAGCGATTGAGCAGTGCCGAAAAGCGTTGGCGATCGATCCCAAAGATCAAACCGCGGTGTACCGCCTGATTCAGGCATTGCGCAAGACCGGCGACAAAAAAGAGATCCCGGAGCTGCTTCAGCGTTTGGCACAGCTGCGGGAACAGGCGACCAAAGAAGAAAAAGAGCACTACAAATACAAACTCTTTGAAGAGGACACGGCGGCGAAACAGCCTTAAGCGGAGCGAGTACTTATTGTGTTGCGATTGCGTTTGTTTACGCCGCAAGACGTGGCTGGCAGGCGCTGGGAGTGGTTGATCGTTGGAATTTGGAAGCGCACTTTGAAAAGAAGGAATTTCGTCTGAATGATCTATACGCGCCGCGCATTTATGGGACTTTCCCTCGGGTCGGCGATGGCTATGACCGCCGAGCGATTGCTTGGACAGGGCGTGGCGGCTCACCAAGCTAAACCTCTCGCCAGGCAAGCTCCGTCCGGGCGGCCGTTCAATGCGCATTTTGTCGACATAGGGGCAGCCGCGGGGTTGCATGTGCCAACGATCTATGGCGGCATAGAGAGCAAGAAATACATTCTTGAATCTACTGGATGCGGCTGCGCGTTCATTGATTACGACAACGACGGGTGGATGGACATTTTTTTGCTGTGCGGCACGAGGCTGGAAGGCGCTCCGGCCGAGGCAACGAACCGGCTGTACAAAAACAATCGTAACGGGACGTTCACGGACGTTACCGAAAAAGCGGGCCTGCATGCCGTTGGCTGGGCGTGCGGCGTCTGCATCGGGGACTACAACAACGACGGCTTTGAAGATATTTTTTGCACCTATTTCGGGCAAAACATTCTTTACCGCAACAATGGCGACGGCACGTTTACGGACGTGACGAAAGCCGCCGGGTTGTTGAACGAGCAGCCGCGGTGGGGCGCCGGGTGCAGTTTCCTCGATTACAACCGTGATGGGCACCTCGATTTGTTTGTCTCGAATTATATTCGTTTTTCCATTGAACATGCGCCGGTCCCCGGAGCGAACACGAACTGCAACTGGAAGGGGGTTCCTGTGGAGTGCGGACCGCGCGGGTTGCCGACTGGACGGCATTCGCTCTACAAGAACAATGGCGACGGCACGTTCACCGACGTCAGCCAGCAGGCAGGCATCACGAAGGCGACGAATTGCTACGGCATGACGGCGGTGGCGGCCGATTTGGACGAAGATGGGTGGCCCGATATTTATGTGGCCTGCGATTCGACCCCCAGCTTGCTTTTTATGAACAATCATGACGGAACGTTTCGCGAAGAGGGGGTGTTGCGGGGGGTAGCACTCAGCGACGATGGAGAAGAACAGGCGGGAATGGGTATTGGCGTTGGCGATTACGACCTCGACGGGCACTTGGATCTTTTCAAGACGCACTTCGCGGACGATGCCAACGTGCTCTACCACAACGACGGAAAAGGGAATTTCGACGATGTGACCCGAACGTCTCGCGTTGGAGTGGAGACAAGGTATATCTGCTGGGGCGCAGGAATGGTGGACCTCGATAATGATGGGCATCCAGACTTGTTTATGGTCACGGGTAACGTTTACCCAGAAGTCGAACGAACCTTACCTCAATATGCAAACAAGACCCCGCGGGCGGTCTTTCGCAATCTGGGAAATAACACGTTCGAAGAGCTGATCGAAGCCGCAGGCTCAGGCATCGCCGAGGCACATTCCAGCCGCGGATGCGCGTTCGGGGATTTCGACAATGACGGCGACATCGACATGCTCATCATTAATTTGAATGAGAACCCGTCTTTGTTGCGCAACGATCTCCAAGGGAAACAGAATTGGATAAAGGTCAAACTCGAGGGCGTCAAGTCCAATCGAAGTGCGATAGGAGCCCGTGTTCTGGCCCATTATGGCGGGAAAACGCAGGCTCAATGCGTTTTGAGTCAATCCAGCTTCTATTCTTGCAACGATCCCAGGCTGCACTTTGGCCTCGGAAACAACACCATAGTAAGCCTCGAAGTGCACTGGCCCAACGGGCTCGTAGAGTCCTACAAACATCTTCCCATCAATCAGCTTGTCACCCTGCGAGAGGGGGCCGGACAAGTGGCAAACCGCGGATGGTCGAAGGTCTAACGCCGGTGATAAAAACGTGGGATACGTTTCCCAGCCCTGCCTAGTACAAAACTACTAGAAAATACTTGACAGCCGATTTCAGGTGGCATATAAATTTCGGCAATCGAGAAAACGTTTACAGTGAAATCGTTCTGTGAATGTTTGCTCTCCATTTTTGGGGGTGAGGCAAATGCAAGCGAGATCGTTCGTGGGAAAGTCCGTCCGACTGCTCATAGGCATTCTGATAACGGCTGGTTCGACGTGGGCCCAGTACAACGCAAATATTCAAGGGAACGTAACAGATCCGAGCGGTGCAGCGGTGACTCAAGCAAAGGTTCAGCTTGAGAACATGGCAACCCACGTTTCGGCTGCTACCACGACGAACGCCGAAGGTGTCTACCGATTTCTCAGCTTGGCCCCCGGTTCCTACAAAATTTCAGTGGATGCAGCGGGGTTTTCCAAAGCTGAAACGATTGTCACCCTGGAGACGAATCAGAACCTGAGCGTTCCCATTGCGGTAAAGGTTGGAGTAACGACCGAGACCGTGACAGTCAGCGCGGAAAATCCGCTCGTAAACACGACCGAGACGCGCAATGAACAGACTCTCCAAACGCAAGAGTTGTCGACAATACCGCTTGCGGCCCGCAATATGCTTTCGCTGACCACCATCGCCCCGGGAGTCACGGGACTGGGGCTTGCGGGTGGCCCAGGCGTCGCTTCGGGCACTCCGGGATCTAATGCCGGCAACTTCTCGACAGAAGAAGCGGTTGACGTGAGCGCTAACGGTCAAGGAACCGTCGCGAATATGTGGATCATTGACGGTCTGGACGTCACGAGCAGCGTTAGACAAGGAGTATTGAATCTCACGCCCAACCCTGACGATATTCAAGAAGTGAGCAATCAGGTCAACACCTATTCTAGCGAATACGGACGTGGGAGTGGCCTCCAGAACGCCATGACCACGAAATCCGGTTCGGATCAATTCCACGGTTTGGCGAGCGATTATTTCAACTATCAATCGATGTATGCCAAGTATTCTCTACCTGGCTCCGATCATCCGTATAATCCGTTCCATAGCAACAACCTATCCGGAACGGTTGGCGGCCCGATTATTCCCCATCACCAGTTTTTCTTCTTTTTCGGCATAGAAGCATTGCGTTCTTCCGCTTCTACCGGAAACAATGTCATCACTTTCCCTGACCCGGCATTCGCAGCTTTTGCTCAAGCGAATAATCCAGGCACATTCGGAACAACAATTTTGAATACTTACATTCCTACTCATGTAGTTGGCGTTGCGGTTTCGAAAACGGCCAATGACATTTTCCCCGGAACGTGTGGGACTGTGACAACGGAGAACTTGCCTTGCTCTACACCCATGATTGACAGCGGAATATTCAATTCCGCAAACGTCATCAACGGCACACAGTATTTCGTTCGCGTGGATAAATATTTCGGCAAGGATCGCATTTACGGTAGTTTCTTTCGTACCCTTCAGTCAAATCCTGCGCCGAATGTCATACCTCAGTTCTCTACCACGAATAACTACTGGCAGCGGGCCTTGCAGGTGAATTGGACGCATGATTTCAGTCCAACGACACTCAATGAAGCAATTTTTGCCCAAAATCGCATCCAGGGGAAACTTGGCGAAACTGGTGACTTCACTATCCCCGGAATTGGCGTCACGGGGCAGAGCGTCGGATACGGTGTAGGGTTCGCGCAAGGCGATTTCATTCAACACAACTATCACTGGCGCGACGTTTTGACGCATGTGCGTGGCGCTCACGTCATAAAAGTAGGCTACGAAGGGTTATACGGCGATGACGTCGAGCCTTTCCAGGGGCCGTGGTCTCACCCGTCATTTAGCTTCAACAACTTGTTATCGCTGGCTCAAGATGCGCCGCTAACGGAGAGCGGCGTCATGTACAACCCCTTAACCGGAGTTCAGCAGCTTTGGAGCTGGGACGCTGCCTCCAAGACTTGGGGCATTTTTGCCGAGGACACTTGGAAAGCGCGACGCAATCTGACTTTGACGTTTGGCTTTCGCTTCGACGATCAAGGGAACCCATATTCCAAGTCACCCACAACGGTTTTTGGTAACTTTTACCTCGGCTCAGGTTCAACGTTTCAAGACGAGGTTGCCGCTGGCGTTGCCAAACCGACGCACAACGCGCTGGCTAGTGCGCCTAAAGCCTATACACCGCGGGTCGGTGCTGCGTGGGATATCACCGGAAAGGGAGACTGGCTGGTACGCGGCGGATTCGGGATGTTTTCTAATTGGCTTACGCCCGCCAACATTCAGGAGGAATTCCGAGGCAACCCACCGGGGCTAATCAATCCTACATTTTTCGCAGCAAATGCGCCGGGGAACCAACCTGTATTCGTCCAAGGTACCAGCAGCACACCACCGTTTGGGTTCGTATTCCCGCAACTCGCTGGCACAACCTTGTGTCCTGTGGCTCCCTGTCTTGACGCAGCTGGGGGAATCGTTGGAGCAGGCCTAGGCATCGGTGGAATCGACCCCAACATTGTTTCGCCTACCGCCTATATTTGGTCGGGTACCCTGGAACATGGGATTGGTAGCCACTTTGTTGCTTCGGCACTCTACAGCGGGTCGCACACCTCAAACCTTGTCGGAAACGGCAACGCAGGAGGTTTGGTCTCCTATGGTGTTGACATCAATCAATTACCGGGAGCGCTGATAGGGTTGCCTCTTGGCTCTGCGCCACCGCGGCCCAATCCGAGTTTTGGTCAAATCGCCTATACCCAGAACAATCGGTACGCCAACTATGAAGCCGTGACGTTTGATCTCAGGGCCAGGGCAAGTCGAGGGTTCTTCGATGTTTCCTACACGCGCTCTTCTTCCAAAGATGACGCGAGCAGATACCCAACGCCGGAGAATCCCGGAGCGTTTTACGGACCTTCGCCATGGGACGCTCCCAACCGCTTTTCCGCGAGCTTCAACTATGAGCAGCCGGGCCTGAACGCCGGCCAAGGCTTCGTGGGGCACTTGACCAGCGGATGGGGTGTGAGCGGGACCAGCATTTACCAGACTGGTTATCCATTCACTGTGTTTACATCCGCAGCCTACAACGGCGCAAACTACGTTGCGGGCGCCAATGCGCAAACTACCCAGACCGGAGACTACCTTGCCAACGGAGACAACTTCAGCTTCCCGAATGTCACCAGCTATCAGCAGGGAAGCTCATCGAGCGCTTACACTACAGGTGTCTTCCCGGCCGGGCAATTTACGGTGCCTACCGCGGGCACGAACGGCAACGAGAGATTTAATGCGTTCCGAAATCCGTCGTTCATACAGACAGATATGAGCATTTACAAGAACACGCACATAACCGAGCGCCTGGTATTTCAATTCCGGTTTGAGTTTTACAACCTGTTTAATCATGCCAACTTCCAGAATATTCAGGGCGACATATCCCAGGGCAACTTTGGCCAGGTGACCGCCCAGACTCTGCCAAGATGGTGGCAATTGGGAGGTAAGCTCTACTTCTGACCTGATTTCGGATAGGGATTACGACATCAGGGACCGTCGCTCCACACCCCGAGCGGCGGTCCCTTGGGCTCTTGATTCGAGCCTAACTGTCCGGTGCGCTTTTGAGACTTCACAAGTTACCTATGTGAGCTTGTCGGCTTTGCAGAATAGAGGTGGGGCTGAGAAGCCCCGCCTGTTTTTTTATGGCTACATGCTCTCAAGAGGCGAAGCGTCAGGCACAGTGAGAATGAAAAGTTGCCGTGTACGTTCGGTGCTTTGGCCCCCTGTGACCGCCTGTAGCAAAGCAATGTCCCGATTGATCGCGCTCGCTTTCTGCTGCAAGCTGGTCTTTCTCGCGAACCTCGCGGCTGCAGGAATCCTATCGGCCGCCTATCCTCAAGAAAAAGAAAAGAAGCCACATGCGTTGCGATGGGTTCCTCCTCGCGTGGATGCTCCGATCGGGTCTTTGTCCGCGATGCCGCCCTGCATGCTTCCCGATGTGCTGAAAATGGCCGGCGACAGGGCAGTGGAATTAATCGATCACCTTCAGAACTTCATCGCTCACGAGCAGATTCGTTACGACAAATACCTAGTGTGAGTATGTCGGGTCCGACTGGTGTCACCGGCTTTGGGCCGATTCCCGGACAACCGGAAAACATGTCGTTCGCCGGGAAGTTTGATTACATAGTTGACTTCGGAAAAAGGTCTGAGCCGCTCCACGTTCGCGAGCATCGAACACCGCTTAAAGGGACCGCTAACGCTAACCTCGACGCCATTGTCGGCAAAGGGTTGCCGGTTCTCGCTCTGATTTTTCTCCCCTCGATGCAAGGTGATTATGAAATGCGTTGCGAGGGTTCTGCTACGTGGAACGATCAACCGGCCTGGGTTGTTTATTTTACTCAGAAAAAAGGGAAGCGCCCCCGCACGGTGACGATGGAGACGGCTTCGGAGCTTGCGCCGCACGACCCGAACGCAAGGGAGATCCGCCCGCTGAGGCTCGCGGGGCGCGCCTGGATCGCCGCGAACTCCGGGCAGGTAGTGCACCTCGAAACAAATTTACTGGAAAAGATTCCCTTGATTGAGCTCCAGGAGAGTGCGTTTTCGGTGGACTACGCTCCCGTGAAATTTCGAGCGCAGAATGTCGAGGCGTGGTTGCCGCAGTTCGCGATAGGTTACACGGATTACGCCGGGCGCCGGATGATCGTCGAGCACACTTTTTCTGAGTTCCAGCTCTTTTCGGTCCAAACGCAGGACGTCATTCGAAAGCCGAAGGAACCGTGAGCGCTGGCGCCGTCTAGTTCAGCTGAATGTTCATCGCAACCACAGACGCTGGCGGAAATTCAACCACGAGAGTTCCTCCGCTGATGCTCAACGGTTTTGTCTGAGGAACAACCACCTCTCGTTGCTCGAACGTATTGTGGGCGTGAATGTCAGCGTTGCTCAAATTAATGATCGAGGGATCGTGCGCCCCGACGACGTCGCCCTCCACATGGAACGCTCGGGGCTCGTCGGACGCTCTGAACCCCGGAGCAAACAACAGGCAGAGCAGGACCGCTGCGATGCACGCGCGCAGCTGGGGAATCCCGGAACGAAAACAAATCATGAAGTATTTCCCTCGAGGGCCATAGATATACACTGAGCAAACGTTTACTTCAACAGCGGAGTTGGCATTTTGTGCGAGCGTCACCGCACTGCAGTGGGTTGAAAACGTAGAAATCTTCTCTGCTTGGGCAGCTCGCTAAAAGGACACTTTAAGCGGGCTGCCGTCGAAGACCACAGAACGCGTTTGTTGCTCAAACTTTACGTCCAACTTCCTACGCGTTGGAGGCAGCATTCGCGATCCCGCCGCCAGGCGCAGAGTCAGGGAACGAGTCGCGTCATGCCAATCCATTTGGATTCCCATCCACTCACCCTTGCGATAGTTGAAGGAACTGCCGTCATCTTCGTAAAGCAAAAAGGAAGCGTCGCCGCCCGGGTAGATCGAAATGGAAAGCGGCTGGTCCACTTTTTCGCCAACGAATTGATTCACGGGACCGACTGGCAATATGGACCCTGCGCGCACATAGAGTGGCATTGTCCCGAGATCAACATTACGGCTGATTTCGCGGCTCCCTTCGAGGCGTTCGTGCGTCCAAAAGTCGTACCAGCCGCCCGCAGGCAAGTAGATTTGGCGTGTCTCGGCGCCTTTCTCCACGACGGGCGCCACAAGTACATTCTTCCCCCACAAGTATTCGTCACCGCACGCAACGGCTTTCGGATCGTTCGGATACTCCAGCCAAAGCGCGCGCATGATGGGCATCCCGGTCGTAGCGCATTCGTGCACCGCGCTATAGAGATAAGGAAGCATGCGGTACCGCAGTTCGAGATATTTGCGGCAAATAATCTCGACTTGTTCGTTGTGTAGCTGACCGGAATCTGGAACCGCTGCGCCATTGTAGTTGTTGATTTCAATTGGGCCAGGATCGCCGGTATTCCAACCCCATGGCAGCCGGAGCTTCCACGCGCGTCCGTGACTACGGAAGAGCGGGCAAAAAGTGCCGAACTGAAACCAGCGCAGATAAAGCTCGGCGGTGAATTCTTTTGTAGGTACGAAGCCGCCAATGTCCGTGCCCCAGTAGGGAATTCCGGTTAGAGCCGTGTTGATGGCGATAGGGATATGGACCTTGAGCGTTTCCCAAGTGGAATAAACGTCTCCAGACCATAAAAACGCGCCATAGCGTTGCATACCGGCATAACCGTTGCGGTGCAGCGCGTAGGGACGCTCGTTTGGCCTGTCGAGTTGCGGGCCTTCCCAGTACATGCGATTGCGAACCAATCGCGAAGTGATATCCAACGGATCGCCTTCGTCGGGCCACCAGCCATCAACTCCAAGCGCGAAATCCTTGCGATGCGCGTCCCAATGACAGCTCGCCAGTTCTTCATCAAAGCGCGGCAATTCGCACGCGTCGCGAACGGTGCCACGCAGCTTGTCCGACAGAATCACAGCGTGAAGCGCCACCCGGAAATTGTCCTTGTGGAGTTCATCAAGGATTTCTTTAGGGTCAGGAAATACGCGCGAATTCCACACGAAGGATCCGTTTTCCGTGTTCCAACCGGAGGGACAGAATCCGGTTCCCAAATAAATCAGCGTGTCGCAAGGAAGCTTTTTCTCGCGAAATGTTTTGGCTTCCGCCAGGACTTCTTCACGGCTGGCTAGCGTACGGTGGGATTGTTGATAGCCGAAGCTCCAAAGCGGGGGCTTCTCAGCGTGCCCCGTGAGTCGGGCGTACTCGGCCATGATCGTCGCGGGATCGTGGGACGCGACGAAGAAAATATCGAGCGGCAGAGCAGTTTGCGGACTAGTTGGCAGGAATTTGCTCTGCGCTCCCGTGAAGTCAAACGTGCCGAAAGGCTGATGGAAAAACATCGCCCAGCCACTCGTGCCAATCAACCATGGAATCGGCACGCGGCCTCCGTGCGTCGCCAGCTGGTAGCCGCCTTGACCACTCTTCATACGGTCGGTTGAGCCGCGCCTGTCGAACTGCGGTCCGCCCTCTCCGAGGCCGAGCAGTGGCGATTCTCCCGTCAAAAACGAAACCACGCCTGTTTGTTCCTCGATCGAAAGGCGCTGGATCGTCTGCCCTTCCGAAGTCATGATAGTGACCGTGAGCGGGTCGGGCGAGAGTGATATCTTCGTGTTTCCGCATTCGATCGTTTGTGCTTGGAATTCGCCGCTGAGTTTGGTGACAATGTTGCCCCAAGAGGTTTTCGTGAGTGACCCATCGGATGGCACGCCGGTCGTGATACCCCGCTTGATGGGAAGAACACTGAGGCGAATAGTGTGACCACTTACTGAGGTGAGTTGAACTTCGCAGTCTTCTCCAGCGATTCGCAGACTAACATTCGCCAAAACGGCGGCGGGCGCCAGCAGCATCCCCGCAGAAGCTCCAGCCAGTTGCGTCAACAATTCACGGCGGTTCCGCTTCATGGTCATTGGGTTCATACCTCTGGGTACGACATCAAACGCAGAACCAGTCTCCCTGAAGCAACGAGAAACGGCTGCACAGAAACGATGATACCGGACTGCCTGCGCTGGTTGGTTTAAGTTGTGGGAAAGATTGGTGACGAGAAGGGATTCGGACTCACGGCTTCCTCGTTGCGAACGATGTAAATAAATTGATAAGACGCACTACTGCAATCACTTACGTTTGTTGAATATATTCTGGAATGGGCAACTTAGGTTACTCAGTTGGCGAATTCTAAACCCACGTTGGCGTGAGCGTTAAGCAACCGAAAACTATGCCGACTCTACGTCACATCAATGTTAGTCCCCCGGAAACCATTCGATCTCGCGCTAACTGGGCGATGCCGCCGTCATCCGCTCCGGTATAGCGTGGTTAAACAAATAGGCATCTGTTAGCCGAATGCTCGCGATGATCTCAACTGTGCACCAACTGTGCAAGAATCCAACGTTTTCAATCCACTCGAGTTATCTTTGAGCGAAAAACAGATTCCCCGATTTGTTGGAAACGTTAGTAGTTAGAGGTGATGGATGGAGTTGTTGGAGTCGAGTGTCGTGCGCCCAAGAGAGGCGGGCTACCCAAGTTCCGCAGTCCCGTGCACGGAAACAATCATGGCTCGCGGACCAACAATACTACGATCTGAATAGGACTCCTGAACCCTCTCGCGGTTCAAAAATAAAGGGTGCCAACCCGTCTGCGAGTCGCCCACCCTTTGCAAAAACCCGAACCCGCAAACGGGCGGCTGGCCCGGGCTGAACAAGCCGAACTTGTAATGCTTAGACGTGAGCTACGAAGGGAGGACATCGCTCAGCATCTTTAGAAAAAGTATAGAGACGCGGAGGGTTCCCCATTCTCGTTTTTCGAGAGTGGGTCTTGGGGTTTCCTATGTCGCCGTGCAGCGTTTGGGAAATCGGGAACGCGCGCGACGTTTTCTGTCGCGTTGCCGCCCCCGGGGCGCTCGTCCGTGGAGACTGCCGGTTATTTTTTCCACACATTCCTACAGTCCCACCAAACCATCTCAATCCCCGTTTACCCTGAGCCTCGAAGGGACAACTCTTTCCAACCCCTCGACCTCCACCCGGCGGATGGTCACGTTGACGCGGAATCCTTTTAGGGGGAGGACGCGGACGCCGGATGGGGGCTACTTCGTAGGTGGAGACGCGGGCTAGGAGTTTGGGGCGCAGCATGCTGCGCCACTACAGTTGTGGAGACGAGGCGGTCAGATGCCGGCGTACCAGGCGTAGCCGGATTCGGGGGAGGCGGAGCCCAGACCCTTGCCGAAGCGCTTGAGACTGTCGGTGACGGTGAGGTGGGTAATGAATTTGACGTTTTTGTAGCCGAGCTGGCGGGGGACGCGCATGCGGAGCGGGCCGCCGTTGCCAACGGGAAGTTCATCGCCATTCATGCCATAGGCGAGAAAAGTTTGCGGGTGTGCGGCATCGGCCATATCGATGCTGTCCCACCAGTATTTATCGATGGAGAAGTAGACGACGTAGCGGGCGTGCGGCTGGACGCCGACGGCATCGAGGACGTGGTGGAGAGGCACGCCAGTCCACTCGGCGATATAGGACCAGCCCTCTTCGCACTGGATCATGGTGATGTGGCTGCGAGACGGATAACTCTTGAGTTGGGCGAGGGAGAACGAGGCGGGGCGGTCGACGAGGCCGTCGATGGAGAGACGCCAGTCGGCGAATCCGCCGGCCTGAAGGCGCTTGAAGACGTCAGGCAAAGGAGCCATTTCGTTGGCGAGCGGAGGCTTGGAGATTTGGCTGGGAGAGAACTCGCGAGCCTGGGAGTGACGGGTGAGCAGGCGCTGGGAAGCGTAGGTGAGCGTTTCGCCGAGGCCGAAGATGCCGCCGTGGTCGGGCGGGACGAATCCATACTTTTGCGCGAGGCGCGCGGCTATGCCGAGGCCTGCGGCACCGGCAGTGGCGGCGAGTCCGGTGCCGATGAGTTTGCGACGGGAGAGATTGTTCATGGGTGCTCCGTGGGAGTGGTGGTGGCGGCGCGGCCGGTGATCATGGCGCGCGTTCTGCTCCAGAATCCGGCGAGAAAAACCATGGCCACGTGGACGAGAAGGAAGAGAACGAGAGCCAGGGAGACGAAGAAGTGAAGCGTGCGTGCGGATTGCTGGCCGCCGAGCGAATTGACGGCAACGGGAAACGCGGAAACAAAGGCGGGGGACATGGCCAAGCCGGTCCAGATGACTAACGGGAACAGAACGAAGATCACGAAGAGGTAGGCGAGGCGCTGAAGGAGATTATACGACCAGGCTTCTGCGGCAGGCGGGCGACGGAAGCGGAAATTCTTAGCGATTGCCGTCCAGAACGCGCGCAACGAACGATCGGATTTGGCGGGGAGCAAGTTTTTGCGCAAGTGCCCGGTGAAGAAGGCGTAGAGCACGTAGAGCAAGCCGGTCAGTACGACAATCCAGGCAGATTGAAAGTGGAGGTAGCGGCTCCAGCCGTTCTGGTCCGGGAGGACGTAGCCGTAGCCGGAGGGGACCATGGCGCGCGAGGAGGGGATGTGGAGTTTGAAGAGGGGCGTGGTTAGTACGTTGCCGGTTTCGCCCCAGTAGAAGCGCGGGTGAGAGATGACGATTTCGGCGCCGGTGACGAGCAGTGCGAGGAAACAGAGGGTGGTGATCCAGTGAGTGACGCGGACAAGAAGAGCATGGCGCGAAGGAATTGTCGTGGCCGGGACGGAGGAGGCAGAGGCTGGGACAGAAGCTGCCAGCGGCGCGCCAACGGATTCCAATTCCGCCATGTTTTCTTGGCTCCCTGCTGAGGGTACGACTCGCTCCCCGTGATAGGGGTCATACTACCACGTCGGCTAGTCGTTGAGTTTTTCTGGGGCGGGTGGCGGTGCCTTAACTCTTGGTTGGCCGTCTGCGGTTTTGTTTCTTGCAAACGGTGGGTCAGTCCACACCACCTCTGGCCTTTCTACTCACTACTCACTATTCACTACTCACCCTCTCCCAACACTTTTCCACGCATTCCTACAGCTCCAGAAAACAATCTCAATCCCCGTTTCCCCTGAGCCTCGAAGGGCCAACTCCCTCCAGCCCCTTGGCCTCCGTCCGTCTGATTCGAAAATGACGGCGTCCTTTAGAACATCTTAATAGTCCCGAACGGAGGATGCACCGAACGTGGGAAGATTGGATACGTTCCAGCCTCCCCCCAGCGCCTTGATTAGGAGGACACTCGCGTCCAATCGACGGCGCTGAATATCAATGGCGTTTCGCTCGTTGGCGAGTTCGGTCGTTTGTGCGGTGATGACCTGAAGGTATGTGTCGACACCGCCCTTGTAGCGATTCGTAAAAAGCTGAAGCGATTCTTCGGATGACGCGACCGCCTCCTCTTGCTGTTGCGTTTCGTTCTCGAGAATGCGCAAGGCGGCGACGTTGTCCTCGACTTCCTGGAACGCTGTGAGGGAAGTCTGACGATAGGTTGCGACTGTGGCATCGTAGTTCGCGCGCGCTGATTCGGAAGTGGCGCGACGGCGCCCGCCGTCGAAGAGAGTCTGGGCGAGGGCAGGACCGACGGCCCAGAAGCCGCTCGGCCAGGTAAACCAGTTTGAACCATGCGTGCCAGCGAAACCCACGGATGCGCCGAGAGTCACAGTAGGAAAATACGCTGCGCGGGCGATTCCGATCTGCTGATTGGCTTCCGCTACTCGACGCTCCGCAGCGGCGATGTCCGGGCGCCTCTGCAAAAGTTCGGAAGGGAGTCCAACCGGGATGCTGGGGAGTTGGGAGTTGAGCGGCGCGGCTGCGAGGCTGAAGTCCGCCGGCGGCTTTCCGATCAGAATCGCGATGGCGTGTTCAAATTGCGCTCGTTGCACGGTGACATCCGTGTCTTGCACGCGCGTGGTGTCCAACTGCGTTTGCGCTTGCGCCACGTCGGCCTTCGGGGCTACGCCGCCCTTGAAGCGATTTAGTGTGAGTTGCAAGTTGTCGGTATAGGCTTTTACCGTGTCGTCGAGAAGCTGCTTCTGAGCGTCGGCGCTGCGCAATTCGAAATAGTCCAAGGCGAGTTCCGCTTCGAGACTGAGCTTTGCGGTCTCGTAGTCGGCATCGCTGGCCTGCGCTTCCTCCCGCGCGGCAGCGACGCTACGCCGCACGCGGCCCCAAAGATCCAGTTCGTAGGAAAGATCAAACGGCAGCACAAAATTGCCAGTGCTGGCCTCTTGTATCTTGGACGGAAAACTCTGGGAAAAGTCCGAGCTCTTGACGTAGGTGGCGCTCGGCGATGTGGAGATGGTCGGAAACTGCGCGGCCCGATTGAACCGAATCGCCGCGCGAGCTTCGCGGAAACGCGCCTCCGCTACTTTCAGGTTCTGGTTGGAACCGGCGATCTGCTCTTCCAGCTTGTTGAGTTCTGGATCGCCAAAAATCTCCCACCAGTTTCCACGGTTCGCCAGATCGCCGGGATGAGCGGGTTGCCACTGGCCTGATTCTTTGAAGGAAGCCGGTGTTTCTTCCTTAAAGGTTGCTGACGTGGGCGCGGTAGGCCTCACATATTTGGGTCCGACGGTGCAACCCTGGAGAGCTACGATCAGCAGCATTAGAAGCAGCACGACGATGCTCGTGAGAATGAAACGCACAACAGGAAAGATGTACCTCATCGGCCGGGCCCAATTGCTGGCTGGTTGCTCAGGCGGACGGGCATCCTAGCGACCAGAGAGTCCGATGGGTCGACGATGACGGCATCCGTTGGTTGAAGTCCTGAAACGATTTCGACGCTGTTGCCGTAATCGCGGCTGATCTTGACCGGAACCAACTCCGCTTTGCCATCGCGAACCAGTCCGACCTGCAAGCCCTCTTTGCGGAAGATCAAGGTATTCGATGGAATAGTCACGGAGCGAGTCTCGTCGGGCAGCTTAAGGTGGACAAAAACGTAAGCGCCCGGCAGGAGTTGGCCGGTCGGATTGTCGACATCGACTTCGACAAGCAGCGTACGCGACGCGATGTCAATGGAGTTGGCGTTGCGAACGAGAGTGCCGTGAAAGGTTTGGCCAGGGAATTCATCGAGCGTCAATGCGGCTTGCGCGCCAGCGCGTGCAGCTCGGGAGTACACCTCGGGGACCGCGACGTACAGGCGGAGCGTGCGGATGGCGGCGATGTGAAAGAGTTCTTTCGGCTGTGTGTTGGCCCCGGCATCGATGAGAGCTCCAATGTCGGTATTGCGCGCGGTGATGATGCCATCAAATGGAGCATAGACCTTTTCGAACGATTGCAACTGTCCGAGGCGCCGCACATTCGCGGCGCTGGATTCGGCCGCGGCCTTCACTGCGCTCAGATTGCTGACCGCCTGGTCGGTTTCCTGTTGAGACACGGAGCCTGTCGTAACGAGGTCTTGCCAGCGGCTGGCGGTGATTTTGGCAATGTTCAGATTGGCCTGCGCGGTATCCAGGTCCGCTTGAGCTTGCTGGAGCTGCTGATCGATTTCCGGGGTTTCGATCTCCGCAAGCAACTGGCCTTTTTGCACGTGCGCCCCGATATCGAAATACCAATGCTTGAGATAACCGCTAGTTCGCGCGTAGATCGGCGCGTCGCTGAATGCCTGGGTATTACCAGGCAGAACTATTTCCTGTGTGGGAGCACCTTCACGGGGAAAGACCACGGCGACCGTGGGAATGGCAGCTTCTTCGGTGCGTTGCTTGAGCCGCGTTTCGGCCACAGCGCGCGAATGGATGCCGGAGTAAATCACGAGAGCAAGAAGGGCGAGCGCGGCGGCCGCGACAATGATTGCGGTGTGGCGCCGCGCTCCGGGATGAGAACGAAATCCATCGGAGCTCGGTTGCATGGTTTGCACTTCGATCGTTTCTGGCGCTGGCGTGCTCGTCATATTTCCCTCGCTCGATGTCATGGTGTTCCTTTAACTCAGGCTTGTATTGCCTCGGGATTGCCCGCCGCTGGTTGTTGGACAGGCGAAGGGTCGCGCTGTCCGTGGAGTAAGCTGAAGACCGCAGGAACGAAAACCAGCGTGGCAACCGTAGCGCACAACAGGCCGCCAATTACGGCGCGGCCCAGCGGCGCGTTTTGCTCGCCGCCCTCGCCCAGCCCGAGCGCCATGGGAATCATTCCGATGATCATGGCCAGAGCGGTCATGAGTACGGGGCGGAACCGAGTGAAGCCGGCTTCGATGGCCGCTTCGACCGGGTCTCCGTGATGCAGGAGCCGTTCTTTCGCAAATGAAACGACGAGAATGCTGTTCGCCGTGCCAACGCCCATGCACATAATTGCACCCATTAAGGCGGGGACGCTGAGAGTTGTATGTGTTACGAACAAGAAACCGACGATGCCAGCAAGCGCGGCGGGAAGCGCGGTGATGATGATGAAGGGATCGAGCCAAGATTGAAAGTTCACTACGATCAAGAGATAGACGAGAACGATGGAGAAGACGAGTCCGCCTAGCAACCCGAGGTAGGAGGTGCGCATGGTTTGCAGCTGGCCCTTAACGGTCACGAAGCTTCCGCGCGGCAATGACTTTCGATTGGCGTCCACAATTCGCGTGACCTCGCGGCCCACGGCTCCTAAATCGCGGCCCTGGACGGCGGCGTAAATATCGACCACACGCCGGATGTTGTAGTGGCTAATTACTTCCATCTCGTTCGAGCGTTTGATGGAGGCAACATCCGCCAAAATTTCGGGGTGCGCAGCGGCTGAGGCGTTGAGCGGAGTGTTCTGCAGGTCCTCCAGCGATTGAATCGAATATTGGGGAGTCTGGGTCACCAGGTTATAGCTCACACCGTTCTTCCAATTCAAAAAGAACATTGGCGTGATTTGGAAACTACCGCTGAGTGAGTTCAACAGGCTGTTGGCTACGTCGCGCTGCGTATAGCCGCCCTGGGCCGCCTTCGTACGGTCCACGGCCACATCGAACTCCGGGTAATCAAACGCTTGCTGTATGCGAGCATCGGCGATTCCTGGAACGCGCTGCACTTCTTGCAACATCCGGGCCGCGACTTCGCGATTGCCCTCGATGTCGGTTCCCTCGATTTGGATATCGACGGGCGCAGGCAACCCAAAATTCAACACCTGAGTGACGATATCCGAAGGCAGGAAGTAAAACGTTGTGCCGGGATATTCGCGTGGCAGCGTCTCTCGCAGGCGTTGGATATAGTCCGCCGTAGCGTGGTGATCTTCGTTGAGGGATACCAAAATATCGGCGTCGTTCGCTCCTATGAGGCCGGAGGTGCTGTGCATGAAATTGATGGTGCTGTAAGGCAGTCCGATATTGTCCAGGATATTGTTCACCTCGCGCTCTGGGATCTCGCGGCGAATTGAGCCCTCAACGAGGTCGCACAGTTTCGCGGTCTCTTCGATTCGCGTTCCACTCTTGGCGCGGAGATGCAGGATGAATTGACCGCTGTCCGTGCTCGGAAAGAAGTCCTGACCGAGCCACGGCACGAGGAGAAACGCCGCCGCGCAGGCCAGGAGAAAGACAGGTACAAAAAGCAACCGCCGGTGGACAAGCGTTTTCAGGAGCGCGTGGTAGGAATTGCGAAGTCGTTCGAATGTGCGCTCGAACGCCAACTGTAACCTCACGAGAGGATTCCGAGAGCGGTCGCGATCGTGCTGTTTTGCCTTCAACAAATACATCGCCAACGTTGGCACGAGGGTCCGGGACAAGATGTACGATGCGAGCATGGCGAAGACCACCGCTTCGGCGAGAGGCACAAAGAGATATCGCGCTACGCCGCTCAAAAGGAACATGGGCAAGAATACGATGCAGGTGCAGAGCGTAGAAACCAGGGCGGGCACGGCGATTTGCGCCGCGCCTTCCAGGATGGCGTCGCGCTGCGCATGCCCTTCTTCGAAGTAGCGCTCGATGTTTTCAATTGTGACCGTAGCGTCGTCCACAAGGATTCCGACGGCGAGAGCCAGTCCCCCGAGCGTCATGATATTGATGGTTTCGCCCAGGAAGCTAAGGATCATGACGGAGGTCAGAATAGATAGCGGAATGGAGATGGCAATAATCACGGTACTGCGCCAGCTTCCCAGGAACAGCAGAATCATCAGCCCGGTGAGACACGCGGCGATAACGGCTTCCCGGATGACACCGTTCACGGAGCCTCGGACGAAGATGGACTGATCGGCCAGAGGCAAAATCTTCAGTTCCGGGGGCAAGGTCTGCGTGACACGCGGAAGAAGCCCGCGAATGCCCTTCACGACGTCGATTGTAGAAGCATTGCCGGCCTTGAGGACTGAGACCAGGGCGCCGCGACGACCATCCTGGCGCACGATGTTGGTCTGGGGAGCAAAAGCGTCGCGCACATTCGCGACATCACGAAGATAGATGGTGGAATTCCCGACGACCTTGACCGGGATATCGTTCAGTTCTGGGACGGTCCTCATGCTGGCGTTCAGTCGAACGTCGTATTCGAACGGGCCCAACTTTGCAGTTCCGGAAGGCAAAATCAGATTTTGTTGCTGCACAGCATTAAGAACATCTGGGGGCGACAACCCTTTCGATTGCATCAAGCCGGGATTCAAATCAACCATGACTTGGCGTTGCTTGCCCCCATACAAGTAAGGAATCACGGCCCCAGGTACCGTCACCAGTTGGGGCCTTAGGAAATTCTGTCCGAGGTCGTTCAACTGTTGCTCCGAGAGACCATTTCCAGACAAGCCCAGCTGAAGAATAGGCACGCTCGAAGCGCTGTAGTTAATGATTATGGGGGGGAGAGTTCCCGGCGGGAATTGCCGAAGTCCGGTTTGCGATATTGCTGTCACTTGGGCATTCGCGGTGTCCAAACTCGCGCCTTGTTGCAGGTAGATCCTGATAATGGATTGACCGTTTACAGTGGTCGATTCGATGTGCTCGATGTTGTCGACGGTGGTGGTCAAGATTCGTTCAAACGGGCTCGTGAGGCGGCCTTCCAGTTCTTCGGGATTCATGCCGGTAAACTGCCATGCGACCGCAATCACAGGGATATTAATGTTCGGGAAAATATCGGTCGGCGTGCGCAAGATCATGATCGGACTAAGAACCAAGATCATTACTGCCAGCACGATGAAGGTGTATGGTCGGTCTAAAGCGATTCGAACAATCCACATAACTAAAACTCCTCCCGGTGAAGCTTGGTTTGTTTTTCCCTCAGGCTCCGACGATCAGTGCGGGCAGAAATGTGAGCATGAGACCTCTCCGCGCCCCGGTTTGATTTCACGCATTGCAGGCGACTTGATCTCGCGAGATATGTCTCGTGTCACCGTTCATTCTCGAAACGCCTCTTGCCGTTTTCCACGTTGATCCGGCAAAGTGATTCAATCTTTCGCGCAATTTCCTTCGCCCGTGGAACACTCGAGCCTTTACCGCGCTGACAGAAATTCCCATGATTTGCGCGGTTTCCTCAGCCGATCGCTCGTCAAGCTCACGCAATTCGATTACTTTTCGCGTTCCTGGCGTTAGCGCATTCATGGCTTCGGAGAGGATTCGTTGCCGTTCCTCTTGGGCACAGAGTTGTTCGGGATTTGGGCCAAGGTCTTCGATATCGATCCGGGTAGACGACTCTTCTGTTTCGACCGGTTCATCGAGCGATACATCCTTCAAGCGATTCTTCTTCCGCAATCTCATCAGCGCAGCGTTGATCGCGATGCGGGTCAGCCAGGTAGAAAATCGGGAAGCGCCATTGAAGCTCCCGAGATAAATAAAGGCCTGCTGAAATGACTCCTGCAATACATCTTCGGCATCCTCATTGTTCCGCATCATTCGCCAAGCCACGTGAAAGACCGTGGTTGCGGCCTGCTTGCAAAGAGTCTCGAATGCGGTCGAGTCTCCACGTTTTGCGGCGGCAACAAAGATGTATTCCTCTCTCGTCGTCATGCGTTGTCTGACCAACTTGCCCGTTTCCTTGTTCACGACGTGCTCCTTTCCTGAGAACTGACGATTCGATTTTGTTTCTTGATCTTGTAGACGAGGTGCCGTGTGTAACAGCCGGTTGCGATAAGTTCAGCGCCTTCTTTGGACAATGCTGCGAGCGCGTTCTCTCCGTTTTTGTCGATGGAGGTCACCCCTTTGAGATCGACGACGCATTTCCGTTCCCGGCGAGCGTTTTCTGTTTTCCTCCAGGTGGACTCCAGTTCTGAAATCCAGGGCTGAACGAGTCGGCCTTCAAGCGTCCACCTTTGCTCGGAAACTGTTTCGTCAATCGTGATTCGTAGCATTCTCATGACTCGCGCTTGGCCGACCGCTGACGGTCTTTCGTCAACCGGTTTGCCGTCTCAATTTGTTGGTTCCCGCGACCGTGATCTTCACGAACGGATCGCAGTTCGCGAATGCTTGCGCATATGTACTTCTGACCCGCCTCGTTCAAAGTGCACGTCGTCCATGTACGCTTTCATCAGCTGGACGCCACGGCCGTGCTCGGAATCGGGATCCTCTGTCATGCCGTTACCAACTGCCTTTTTGAAGTCGAATCCTTTTCCCTGATCCGTCACGACGATGAACAGTTGCTTGCCCGGCTGGCAGCGGCAGCGGATGTGTACTTTCGTTTCTGGATCTTCCCGGTTGCCATGCACGACCGCATTATTCAGCGCTTCGCGGAGCGCCAACTCGGTATCGAACTCTTCTCCCGGAACACATTGGGATTTTTCAATCAATTTCATCAAACGATCCACGAGCGGCGAGATCGCTTGAACTTGGCTGGGCATCCAGGAATCAATTTCAAGAATGGGGGAGTGAGAGCGCTTTTTAGGGAAGTGCGATTGAGAATCTGTCGCTCTGTTTAGGCTTTGCATTCCACCCATGGCCAATACCTCACTCACTCTAAATGCATCACGAGGACCAAAGCGCGGAGGGTCTTCAAGGTTGCGGAACTTATTGATTTGTAGCGGGATGGCGAGCCGACAGAGAGGTCTTCAGATTACCCTGCCACCGTGGCACTGCCACTCACGTGGCGGGCTGCCCGTTTCGGAGCACCGACAAAGAAAAGTGAGGGCAGGAACATATCGGAAAGGGTTTGAATGAAAGAGAGGCGAGACAACTACGCTAAGCTGCGCGCAATTCCGAGCTTATGGACTCGCTTTTGGAGCGTGGACCGCTTCATTCCAAGACGTGCCGCTGCGCCACGAGGACCTGCGACAACCCAATTGCACTCCAGGAGAGCCTCGAGGATTTGTTGACGCTCCGTTTCCTGCAAAACGTCATGAAGCGCGCCGTTTGTGTGGGATTTCGGAGTCGCGGGTGGTTCCTCCGGGCGAGTGGCTTTGGGAAATTGCAGATCGGCAAGATCGAGGTCCAGAAGGGACCCTGTCGAAATAATTACGGCGCGTTCGATTACGTTCTGGAGTTCTCGTACGTTTCCAGGCCAATGATATCGGCACAGGGCATCCATCGTCGGTGACGGAATCGTTTCTATGAACTTGTTCATGCGCCTGGAGAACTGCTGCGCGAAGTGCCGCACCAAGTATGGGATATCCCCTTCACGCTGTCGCAAGGGTGGAACCTGGACGGGGAAGACATTGAGACGGAAAAATAGATCCGATCGAAACTTATGCTCTTCCACCATCGCTTCGAGATCGCTATTCGTTGCGGCAATCAGTCGTGCATCCGTGCGAAGTGTGTGCGAGCTTCCCAGCCGCTCGAACTCCCTCTCTTGCAGAACGCGGAGCAGCTTCGTCTGCAATTCGAGAGGAATCTCTCCGATTTCATCGAGAAAAATCGTCCCACCATTGGCCACTTCGAAACGGCCAATTCGCTGCGCGATTGCTCCCGTGAATGCGCCCTTTTCATGTCCGAACAGCTCGCTTTCCAGTAAGCCGGTCGGGATTGCCGCACAGTTCAGCTTGACGAATGCTTTCGTGCGGCGCGGGCTCAGATCATGAATGGCGCGTGCAATCAGCTCTTTTCCTGTCCCTGTCTCTCCGTAAATTAGCACTGTCGAATCGGTCGGTGCGACGGTTTCGACGCGTTTTAGGACTTTGCGCAGAGAAGCGCTGCTCCCGATGATCTGAGTGAAATTCATTTCCGCGCGGAGTTCATCTTCCAAATAGAGTTTTTCCTTCGAAAGCTGCTCTTTCAGTTCCCGAATTTCGCGGTAGGCAAGGGCGTTCTCGACAGCGAGAGCAACCTGGTTTGCAACCTGGGTAAGAAAACTAAGATCGGCGTGGCTGAAGGCATCATCCCGGAGCCGGCCGAGAACCAAGACGCCAATCGCGCGATTCCGGCTGATCAAGGGTAAACAGCAGACAGACTTCAAACCTTCTCGCGCCGCAATCTGAGCGATTGGGGAATCGAGCCAGCCGGCGAACGGGCTCTGGAGCGTCAGAGGCTTCATGGTACGAAATGCCGTACCGGAAGGCGATCCCTCGATCGAATAAACCAACTCTTCGTGGATGAATCCTTTGCCCTCCGGAAAGTCAACTGCGTAAAGTCGCAGCTGCTTGTTTTCCGCATCCTGGAGCGACAAGCCAGCGTAATCGCACTGCATTACGCGCCGGACGTCTTGAGAGATGGCACGCAGGAGGTCGCGGATCTCCAAATTTGAGACAACCTGATTGGTGACGTCAAGAAGAAGCTGCAACCTTTCGTTCTTACTCTGAAGTTCCTCAGTCGCCCGCCGCAACGCGGCCAAATTCAAAGCATCGTCGAACGCCAGCGCAATATAACCCGCCACTTCGGACACGAATCGGACTTCTTCTGGCGGATAGGTGTCGACCTGCCTGCTGCCGAAAGTGATGGCGCCCAGTTTGCGGTGCGCCGTCGTCAACGGTAGGGCACAGATGGAGCGAATGGAGAGCCTTTTCAAGATCGCCTGTAGCCGCGCACAACACGGCTCCATTTCGCTCGTTGATCTCAGGACAGGTTCTTGGCGTTCGTAAACCTGCAAGGTGAGCGTCTCCTCGGGTGTTAGCTTCTCCTCGGGAACCAGCTCCGCCCGACTCGCCATGTCGATGAAATAATTTTGAAACGAATCGGAGTCTTTGTCGCGAAATGACACTCCGATGAAGTCAAATTGGACTACACGGTGCAGTTCGTTGACCAGCACACCGAAAAGCTCTTTCAGGTCGCGGTGCGCTGCGATCGCCTGAGACACACGGACGAGAGTCTCGAATCGAGTTTCGAGGGCGGAGGCGGCAAGGATTTCCGAATCGTTCCCCACGATTTCGCACCACCGTAGCAAGTCTTAGAATCCAATCCATCGGATGCAGGACCCGGGACAAACGATACTTGGTTTGCATCGGGAAGGAAAGAATGGTGGCGTTGGGCAGCCTGCCGCATGGTCGTTAAGATCTATGCGAAGCAGGGGCCAGTCATCTACATGCCCAAAATTCGTAATTTTCATTCTATCTGCCATGCCTGGAGAGCATGCCGATGCGAGAACCAGCCTGAAGTCTTTTCTGCAACTTCCGGCGTCACTCTTTCGCGCCATTCAGAAAAAACAACATCGTTACTGGAGTTGTGCCTTTGTTCCGCCAGCGTGGCGCGTGCCGTTTTGCACGACGCCGTCACCGCGCTTGAGATGAATGGTCTTGGCGTCATCGAGCTCCAGCCAAATCTCTCCTTCATAATCGACGGAGTAGTCAACGGTGTTCGTCTTGTGCATTCCGGGATCTTCTTTTTCAAAGTGATCGGCTAGTCCCCTCAGACGAATCAACACTGCGTCTCGTGCGGCCTCCCCATCGAAGGACTGATCCGCGAGGACCGAGCCGGGCGGAAATGCAACGAAGCGAAGACTGGTGCCGCCAGGCCCTGGAACCAGAGAGTCGGGATAGTGGTCAAACCTTTGTTTCTCGCTGAGGTCCAGGGTCGTCGGGTTGACTCAGATCAGCGTGTGCTCGTAGCCGGGGACGGTCTTGAACTCGTATGCCAATAGCGGCTCATCGCTTTGAACCACAGCCTTCCCGTTTACGTTTTCCGTCACTCCACGCCGGTGCTCGGCTCCTCACGACGCTCCGAAGATTCTTTTTTCCGCGAGGCTCTACCATTCATGACGTTTCTCCATTCCACGTCGATTTCGTTGCTCGGCCCTACGAGCGAATCCACCAAGTGACTCTTCTCTTTCGGCTAGATTTGGGCTCTGCCGCCGTCAACGAACAGTTCGATCCCCGTGACGAAGCTGGAGTCATCCGACGCCAGAAACAACGCCACCTTGGCAACTTCCTCAGGTTCTCCCATGCGTCCCATCGGGATAGTGGACACAATCCGCGCAAGTACGTCGGCAGATAGCCGGTTCGCCAGCGGCGTATTGATCGGACCCGGGCTAACAACGTTTGAGCGGATACGACGGTCCTTCAGATCTGTAGTCCAGGTTCGCACGAAAGATCGGATGGCGGCTTTACTCGCGGCGTAGACGCCGAAGGCGGCAGTACCCTTAACACTCGCGACGGAACCATTGAGAATGATAGAGCCGCCATCTTTCAGTAGCGGTAAGGCCTTTTGCACCGTGAAAAACGTTCCCTTCACATTGATGTTGAATAGTTTGTCGAAATGCTCTTCGGTGACTGATCCAAAGGGAACAAATTCGGCAACGCCTGCGTTGGCGAAAACGATATCGATTCGCCCCTTCTCTTTAGAGACCCTTTCGTAAAGACGATCGAGGTCGGACAGTTTGGCAATGTCGCCCCGAACCGCAGAAACATTGCTGCCGATTGCCTTCACGGCCTCGTCGAGTTCCTTCTGCCGGCGGCCCGTCATGAAGACATAGGCACCCTCTTTGACGAAAAGTTTTGCCGTAGCTAACCCAATTCCTTCTGTCCCGCCGGTGATGACGGCGGTCTTGCCCTCAAGCTTTTTGAACATTGCCTTTCTCCGTTGTTGCTGAGCTCCGAACTCGCGACCTCCGATCCTTCACTCTCGATCACTTGCGTCCGAGCACTGCTTGGCCGAGGTGATAGGAAAGATGGTTCGTTCTGCTCAGCAGGATGGCGAAGCGATTGCGCGAAGCATCTTTGGCGAAATCTTCTTCCGATACGGCCGAGTGCCTCTGGACCCAATCGGACCACGACATTTTTTCAAACCCCTTCCGCAATTCGGCATTGACGGCGTTCCATGCCTGGCGAACCTTTTCGTGCGAAGGAATGTCGGCTCGCGATTTGTCGGGATTCGAGACGAAGGCGACATCAAACTCAGGATGAAGTCGTTCTCCCAGCGACAATAGCGGGAGCATCGCGTCGTGCACGGCTGTGAGATGTCCCCACAAGTAAAGAAGCCTGTTCCTGCCAGGCGCTATCTCCCGCAGAACCTCCTCGGAGGAGAGGCCTCCAAAAAGCTTGTCCGCGCGATCAATTTGGGCGTTCCACGTTTTGAGCCCGAGAGCTACGTAAGACCCTTCGTTCCCCATATGTGCGTCTCCTTTCAACCACTCCGTTTCTTTGGAAAAGTCAGTCCGAACCATAGGCGTGCCACTTTTCGATTGCTTGCTCTTCTGTGGCCTCATGCTGAATCACATCCTAATGTTCGACGAGTAATCCGTCTTCGATGCGTAAGATGTCGGCAGCGATCCAATTTGCGGGCGCGCCGAATCCCGAAAACCGTCCGCGCACAATGACGAAATTGCCCTCCGCCACGATCGTTAACTTCTCCGCCGTTGCATAGTCACCCTTGTTGAAAAGCGTGTCGAAAGCCCTGAGTACCAGTGCCTTGTTCTTCTCCTCGAGATCGCTGACCATTGCTGTTTCCCCCAGTGTTGAATATTCGGTCCTGGGCCCCTTCAAGCTTCAAGCGGGCGATTGAAACCCGACCTCCGAATGACCCCAATTGAAATTCAAATCGTCCTGAGTCAGGGGCCCGCCGATCCGCTCATGACCGTAGTGGTGTTCGTAGACAACCTTGGACGCCGCCCATCCCCGAATCGCGTACCACTTCAAAGTGCACCGTCTCCCGCCGACACCGGTGAAATCGATTTTCCATTCGGAATGTGTCTCGTTGGCGGTGTCTCGAGGAACCTCAGTCACCTGAACTGACATCGACAATCCGGCAACCTCAGCCATTACGTGGAGCGGCATAAGGAAATTCAATAAAAAGGAACGCACTCTCTGCTTTCCACGGATTGGCCCCGGCGAATCTTCACTGCTCACCTCGACATTATCAGAATAGAATTTATCAAAGATCTCTAGAAACTCTTCGTAGCTCCTGGCGATTTCGGCGCGCAGGATCGCCGCGTTCAGGGTTAGCTCCGCAACCTGCGAGCTCTTGTACGTGTTACCTTCGAACTGGCTAACGGTCATGAGATTATTTTTAGGAGTCATCAAATCCTCCTTTAGGCTTGCGGGGTTTCGCGAGCTTTTGCGCCGTTCAAGAAAAAAAGCATCGTGACGGGCTTGTTCCCTTTGTTTCTCCATGCGTGGCGGGTACCGTTTTGCACGACGACGTCGCCGCGGTTCAAATGCAGAGTCTCGGCGTCGTCCAACTCCAACCACATCTGTCCGTCGTAGACAATTGCATAGTCGACGGTGTTCGTTTTGTGCATTCCTAGGTCTTCCTTTTCGAAGTGATCGGCTAATCCTCGCAGACGAACGAGCGCTTCTTTTTGTGCGGCCTCGGCATCAAAGGAGGGATCCGCGAAAACCGAACCGGGCGGAAAGGTCACGAAGTGCAGGCTGGTACCGCCAGGTCCTGGAACAACGGAGTCGGGATATCGGTCAAACTTCTGCTCAGAGCTGAGATCCGGCGTCGTCGGATTGACCCAGATGAGGGTGTGCTCGTAGCCAGGAACAGTCTTGAACTCATAGGCTGGCAACGGTTCGTCGCTTTGAACGACGGCCTTCCCGTTTACGTTTCCCGTGACGATGCGACGGTAAGTGCTCGGTTCAGCACGGCGTTTGGACAACTTTCTATTCTTAGAAACCGTTCCATTCATGACTAGATCTCCGCACCGATAATTTTCACAAGCTGCTTGCCGAAATTCTGTTCTACAAACAGGCGCAACCGGTGCCACTTGGGCGATCGCTTAAGCCGTGAGAGCCGGGCCGCAGCGTGCGTTTATCCGCGCTTGGTTTGCGGCGTGGTCTGCGCGGATCTGTGAAGCAGATACACCACGAAGAATTGGAGGACGGCGATAAAGAGCGGCCCAGCGCATTTCCCAAGATCATGCTCAAACAGACCGATTCCGGCATCCAGCAATTGCATGGCCCCGGCGAGCGCACCCAGGATCAGCAACGCAGGCGTCGCCTTCTTGTAGATCGCCCCCAATACGAACAAAGCCAGAGGAATTCTGGGCGCCGCCGCGTACATCGCCAATAGCAATGACGCCTCCGTTGGAACGGATTCGGCAGGGACCAGGTATTGCGGACGGATGATCGCAGCGATCGAAAAGCCGCTCGCGATCAGGACATTGATTGCCGTGACCAGCGAAGCCAGCCGAATCGCCTTTATTGTTGTCATCGATTCCTCTCTCTGAGTAAGCTCATCCGAGCGTAGTCTGGTTGATTTGACAACCATAAGCTGCTCCCCGAAATTCTCGCCTGCAAACAGACATAACGAGCGCCGCTGAACTCAAGCGGCGGAAGCCTTCCCGCGATACGCAGGCGCAAAAACATCCTGCACAAATTTTTCAAAGGAAGTCGGTGTGGTGTTCTGCGGCGAACGCGGCTCCTGCGCAGCGAGGACTCCTGTGTTAATGGCCCTGAACATCTCGATGTACACGGCAGCTTTCTTCGGCGAAAAACCCATTTGTGTCAACGCCTGCTGCATCTGGTCGTACGAAAACTGCTCGTAACGCATACCTGGCTTGCCAATGCCGCTAGCAATCACCGCAGTAGCTTCCGCCATCGTCAGGTCGCGCTCGCCAAGCAGTTCGCGCGTTTGCTTTCCGGAGAAATCCAGATCCAGGAGGCGCTTCGCGGCATAATCGCCGACGTCGCGCGTGGCGATCATGGGCATCTTCAGGTCCGGTAGCAGCGTATGCCCGAACAGTCCCATCCCATGAATCATGTCGATCGCCGCCAGGTTGTTTTCCATGAAATACGCAGCTCTCAGGTGTAGGACGTTCAAATCGCTGATTGCGTTGAGTTTTTGCTCCGAAGAATGCAGCCCGGTAACTGGTCCGGTGCCTTCCGGGACATGCGCGCCGTAGCTGCTCAAGTACACCGCGTAGCGCACGCCAGACTCCTTCACGGCTCCCGCGATCGCGTCGCTCTCTCGCTCTTGGTCTTCCCGGGAGGTAATTGGCGGCAACATCAAGTATGCCGCGCGCGCCCCCGTGAGGGCTTTCGTGAGCGCAGCCGAATCGGTCAAGTCGGCCGTGAACGCTTCCGCGCCTTTACGCACGAAGCGCTGCAATCGCCCAGCGTCCCGCCCCACGACGCGCACCTTCTCACCCTTCAATAGCAGCGAATTCGCGATGATCGATCCGGTGTTTCCGTTCGCCCCCAAAATTACATACATAGCATTCAAAACAACAGGTGAACTCATGGCTCCGACCTCCTTGATCTGACGTATTGTTCTTCTTATCTGCACAATTAAAATCAAAAAAAGTCATCGTCCCTTTGCTCGAATCTGCCTTATTACGTCCGCCAGCGTTATTCTCGCCAGCGACTTCTCAAAACTGTTCTGAGCTTCAGAAAGGACTGCTGACATGCATTCCTTGAGGTTGCGACTGACCGGACACCTCGCTTCCACCGGATACGAATGAATGGCAAACACCGCCGGTGCTCCGCTTGCACGGTATATATCTAACAGCGTGATCCGCTTCGGAGGGTGCGCAAGAACGCTTGTTCCTCTTTTACCGCGCGTTGTCAAAACCAAGCCCGCCTTGGAGAGTTTGGACAGGGACTTCCGAACGAAGGTGGGATTTGCCTTCACGCTGTCAGCCAGAGTCGCCGAGCCAATCTCCCCGCCAGGGTAAATCCCGAGCGCGGCCATGATGTGCGTGGCCACGGCAAATTGGACGCTCTTCACTGACATGAGGCGCCTCCTCCAATATGTGATGTTAAGAATCACATTTGGTTGCAAGCTTTCTTGCAAGAAACTGAAACGCGTGCCGGGCGCGAAACCGTAACATTCATCGGGCACTCCCATGGGTCGCGAACGTACTCCCGAACATTGGCTGACCACTCTTTGACTGTTCTCGTGTGGCCTCATCCTGAATGACATCCCAATGCTCAACAAAGATTCCATCCTCGATGCGAACGATGTCCGCCGCGATCCAGTTCACGGGTAGGCCGAAGTTCGAAAATCGCCCATGCACGATCACGAAATCTCCCTCGGCCACGATCGTTCCGGGTTCGTACTTCAACGTTGGCGGAAGACTCTTGATGAGATTGAACAGACCTTCACGGCCCGGCTGCGATGTGAGCGCTGTGTTGGATGTAGTCAGGCGACCAGAAGCGCTCGGCGGCTGCATAGTCGCGCTTGTTGAACAGCGTGTCGAAAGCTTCTAGAACTAGGGCTTTATTTTTCGATTGGATTTTTTCACTCGCTGCTCTCATTTTTGTCATTTGCCATTCCTCCTTTTCACATCGACGTAATTCCAGCTGGTGCGAACAATACGCGGTTCCTTAGAGCTTCGACCCACCGTCGACCGGGATACTCGCTCCTGTGATCCAGCGCGCTGCGTCTGACGCCAGGAACGCGACGACGTCCGCAACATCTTCTGGCTTACCGATTCGTTTCAATGCTTGCATTCCAAGCGCTGCCTCCCGACCCGCTTCGGTCTTCGCGAAATTCGACATGTCAGTGTCGATTACTCCCGGAGCGACGGCATTTACGCGGATTCCCCGGGGCCCGAGGATGGCAGCCCAGTTTTTGACCAGAGTCTCTAAGGCTCCTTTCGTTGAGGCGTAAGCAAGGATCGAGGGGTTGTCCAAACCTGGCTTCCCAACTACGGCGTGCGCCCCGAGTGAAGAGATCACAATGATGTTCGAGCCTTCACCGAGGACGGGCAGGAGTTGCTGCACCAGGAAAAATGGACTTCGTACATTCGTCGCAAAGAGAGTTGTCAAAGTCTTCCACCGTATGGTCCTTGATGGTTGCCGCTCTTGCTGATTCCGGCGTTGAGACACAAGAACGTCCAATCGCTCCCCAACGATCGAGCGAACTTCCCTTGCCAGCAGTGTTGCTCCATCTGGAGTTCCCAAGTCCGCCTTGATCGCATCGCGCGTCCCCCTTTTGCGTGGATGCCGGCGACTAGAGATTCCGCATCCTGTGCAGAACGGCCATAGTGAACCAGAACATGCGCCCCAGCCTCGGCAAGCGCTGATGCCGTGGCGCGCCCAATTCCCCGCGACGCGCCCGTCACCAGCGCAGTTTTGCCTTGTAGCGAAGCCATTTTATCAACCCTCCCAACTCTGATGAACATAGAGTTCTTCTGTCATTGTTTCCGAGTTCTGAGAATTAGTCCGCGGTCATTCCTCCATCAACCGCCAGGGATGCACCGATGATGTAGGAGGCCTTGTCAGAGGCAATGAATGCAATGGCGTTTGCAATTTCTTCGGGAGTGCCGATGCGCTTGTTAGGAACTTGTGCGTCGAGGAAATTTGCTTTGTTTTCCTTTGTTTGCGTAAAGTGGTTGAACATTCCGGTTTCCACCGGCCCAGGGCCAACGATGTTGACACGAACGCCCGTGCCGGCGAGTTCAAGCGCCGCCGATTTCGTAATGCCTTCCACGGCGTGCTTGCTGCCGACATACACGGCCGCACTCGGGCCGCCGACCTTCCGTACGCAGACGAGATGTTGACGATGCTGCCTTTGCCTTGCCGAAGCATATGCCCGAATCTCGTACTTCATGCTCAGAAGCACGCCAAGTACATTAGTGTCGAAGATGGCTTGATAGCTCTCGGTGGTTCGCGTCTGCAGCGGAGCCGGGAGTGCCCACGGTGCCGGCGTTATTGACGGCAACATCGAGGCGGCCGAAACGAGCAATGATCTTGTCGACCAGGTCTTTGACTTCCTCTTCATGCCGCACATCGGTGCGCACAAATTCGGCTTCAGTGCCGAGTTTGCGCAGTTCGGTGGCGAGCTTCTGGCCTTCATCGTCGTGCCGGCCGGAAACAACAACCCGCGCTCCTTCATGCGCGAAGGCCAAGGCCGTGGCGCGACCGATTCCTGTCAGCGCGCCGGTAATTAAAACAACTGGTGAACTCATAGCACTTCCTCCTTGATCTGGACCCATGCAACTCAGGCATGACTAAGAGTCTGCCTAAGAGCTCGCTTCGGAATCAGCTCAGATCACTTCGATTGGATCGCGAGACAGGCTATTGGTAGCGCTGTTTAAGCATACTTTGTTAAGCTGGCAGCGATGCCTCGCAAGCATGGGAGTGGAAATGGAATTACGACATCTTCGTTATTTCGTCGCGGTTGCGGAGGCAGGAAGTCTGACGGTGGCAGCAGCGCGAAAACTGCACACGTCACAACCTTCGTTGAGCCGGCAGATTCGAGATCTTGAGGACGAGAGTGGGCGCCCAACTTCTGACGCGCAGCGCTCGCGGCATCGAGCTGACACCCGCCGGTCGAGCCTTTCTCGATCACGCCCGCTCAGTGCTATCGCAGGTTGAAGCGGCAAGCGAAGCTGCACGCCGGGTCGCTCATCCCGCCAAGCCATGCTTCGCCATGGGCTTTCTGACCGGACACGAATTGACGTGGATGCCCGAAGCCTTGCGGATCTTGCGCGACGAACTGCCTAACATCGACGTGATGATATCGAGTCAATACTCTCCGCTGCTTGCGGACGGCCTTTCGAAAGGAAAAATCGATGCGGCTTTTCTTCGGCGGGAAAAGGCGTGCCAGAGCTTGGCGTATCCGTCTTCTCGTCAAGGAGCCCTTGGTGGTGGTCTTGCCTAGTGACCACCGTCTCGCAGCGCTCAAAGCTATCAGTCCTCAGGATCTGGTGGGCGAGACATTCGTGACTGTGTCGAGCACGGCTCCTGTACTGCGTGTGGTCATCGACAATTACTTGAAGCGGTCCGGAATCAATATCACGCCAGCTCACGAGGCGGACCACGTCACCATGGGAATGTCCTTAATAGCGTCGACAGGCGGCGTAGGGCTGTTACCTGCTTACGCACAGAACTTTCTCCCTTCGTCGGTAACGAGTCGTCCTCTCAAGGGAGATGCGCCAACTGTCGATCTGGTCCTCGGCTACAAAAAGTCGAACCAGTCTCCCATCCTAAAGCTTTTGCTTTCGAGATTGGACGAGTTGGTCGCTCGTGTCTCGAATACGACCCGATAAAACTCAAGATCGTACCCGGAAAGTATCCCACTTCGGCGGATTCTTCCGAGAATTCTTGGCTGCGGTTCGGCTGAAGCCTATAATGAGTTCAACCATTTCTGTCTAGCCTTTCTAGCCCGGGGGAGCCAACTTCTCCTTCCCTTCGCGGGAAGAATGAAGAGTGCAGTGCAGGGGTTGGCAGGAGATCAGTACAGAACGAAATGCGCGCCGAACTTGCTAGCCGGGGTCGGCGGTCCCGCCAGTTTTCGTTTCCGCAGGAGTGTTGGAATTTATGATGTACCGCTGATGGTCGACGGTGAAGGTCTTGCGCCCGTATTTTTTGACTTCGATGGAAGTTTCGTCGCGATAGGGAAGCCAGAAGCCGTCAATCTTCTGAAATTGCCGAACAAATTCGGCATCGTCTACCCAGAAAGACGGTTTCTTTGCGGGATGTCCGGCCATCTTGACGATCGCGAAATCGTCCGCGTCCACCCAGATTTTTCCTTCGAAGAGATACTTGTCCTTGCGCTTCGGAGTCACTTCGAGAAGGAAGCAGGGGTACGGGCCAAGACGCTCTTCTCCCGCAAGCGTAAAAGAGTAATTCTCTGCAGTAATCGCGCTGTCCTGATGCTCACGCCCGGACGTTGTCTCACTCTCGCCTTGCATCAGGCGATCGAACACCAGGTGCCGGACGAGCAGCGAACCTTGCTCCGACATCTTGCTGAAGTCCTTTTTGTCGGGTGCCTCATAGATAACGCGTACGACCGCCTGAGCAGAGAGCTCGCCTTCTGAGTTCCTAATTTCGTAAGTGCGGACCTCGGAGTAGTTCTGGAGCTGCGAACTTCTAAAACGATTGCGCTCGAGCAACCTGGCGATGATGTGTTCGCTTGTGAGGCTCGCGGTAGGCGCAGCGTAGACAGGAGGGGGTGTGTTTGACTCAGGCCGGCTGACAAAGCTGTTGCCCTGCGCAAATGCTGCCGGAGCCAGTCCGAGCAGACAAGCGAAGAAGACCCATCTTGACGAGTACGCGAATCGAGTAGCCATAGCCTCGGTACCAATTTCGTCCAATACGGACGTAATGGGAGATAGCCCGCAACGCAGGAAGCTCGCTCATCACCGGTTTGATTTGATCCACGAAGAAAAAGATACAGTTTTGTGCGTGGATTTCTCGAGTACGAGAGACTTTTATTGATTGGCGAGAATTGGATAGTGAGATTTCTTGAGCCCAACTGCCGGGATCGGGAATCAAAAGGGTGTATCGGAAGGTGATGTAAGGTAGGCAAATATGAACAACGAACGAAAGATGCTGGCGCGAATTGTGGTGCGGCCGAAGGCTGTTGCCGCGGAGAGGGTCATCCCGGCCGAGGTGTTGAATCTTTCTGGAATGCGTGTAGTCACGGGGTTTGCGATTGCCATCGCCGCAGCAGGACCGCTTTTGTGGGCGTTTGTGAGGTACTGGCTTTTCGCTCCGTGAGCGAACAGCTGCGTTGAGTGGATGCGTCTTCTGCCTATTGTGGCTGGGCGAGTTGTTCGGAAACGGAGTTCGCGCCGGCAATCGCGTGCGAGTTTTCCGCTCGGAACGCGGCGTCAACAACTCTTTGGATGGCTTGAATGACCAGTTCCGGCTGGTCTTGCATGATCCAATGGCCGCTGTTCTCCGCTGAGACGAACTCGCCATGCGGCAGCCGATCAGCCATCGCCGCGTGTTCCTTCCGTCGATGTTCCGGTGACGTCTTCGCTGAGAGGATGATCACCGGCTTGTCGCAAATGCTGGTGAACTTCGCGAGCTTTGCTGCGCTGGCCGGAAGATGCTCCAGCTGGCTGGCAATGGTGACCGCGAATTTGTCCTGAATCCAGAAAATCGCTGCCATTTCCCGTTCTTGGGAGGGAAGCGCCGAAAACCACGGACTCGAGACCGTTCCGGACTCGCCCGGGGCGCCTCGGCTGATAAGGCGAACGAGGGATGCTGCAACTCTTTTCAAGCGGGTAGATAGAAGAGATGCGACAAACCGAGTAAGACCGATACGCGAAAGATATGCCGCGCGCCGGCATACGGCGGCGCCAATCCGGGTGAGTTTGCGATCGTGTTCGGAGGGCGGATTCCATTCCGCCGGCGCAACGGGATCCACAAGGACGACGCCTGCCGTTTCTTGCGCGTAGCGAACGGCGAAGAGCGGCATGGTCAAGCCTCCAAAGGAATGTCCCACAAGGATATATGGAGGAGGGATGCCCGCGCCCCGAAGCAAAGCATGCAATTCGTCCACGATGCGGTCAGACGTACGGGGCATTGGGCCGGCGTCGCTCCAACCCAGGCCGGCGCGGTCGTAGCTCACAACGCGAAACGATTGCAATAAATGTCGCTGAAGCGCGGTCCAGCTAAGCACTGTAGACATCAGCCCGGCTTCTAACACGACCGTGGGGCCGCGCTGGCCGGATTCAATAAGGTGCAGCCGGTGCGTTCCGATATCGACCAAGCGGCCGGGCGGAGGAAAACGCTTGCTGTCGCGGCGGGTGCCGAGCGTCTGATAGAGCCAACCTGCAACGCCGCAAATCACGGCGATTCCGCACATCCAACCCACAATGTAAAACAAGCGGCTACTCCTCGCTGCCATTCTTCGTGTGATTAGATGACTGGAACTTGAAGTTGGCTATGCAGATTTTCTGCTACACCGTTAGCAACGTCGACGCATTCGCCTATCGAACGGCCGGAGAGATAGTTTCCGGCGAGGTGCAGATTTGGAAGCGAACGCAAAGTGGCGGAAATCTCTCTAACGCGAAGGGCATGTCCGACGTTGTATTGCGGGAGGGCCCGAGGGTTCTTCCAGACCTCGCGATCCAGCGGCGCACCGCGAATTCCGAGAATGCGAGAATTTTCTGCGTCGACTGCCTGAACGCAAGCGTCTCCAGCCGGGGCAACGACACCGCTGCAAACTTCGCGTCCGGCGAACGTGGTGATCACGACTTTTCCCTGTGGTGCGCGGCCGGAAAAGAGAGACGAGTTCCAGAACGTGCAGATGGTTTGCAAACCTTCGCCCCGTGGCACCAGGAAGCCAAAGCCGTCCAGGGTGTTTGCAACGGCAGAGCGGTTGTAGGCGGAAGACGCCACACAGATGGGCGCGTATTCAATTCCGCCCAGCAGGGAAGCAAGCTGTGGCGCGCTTCGTGTCAGAAGAATCGACGCAACGTGTGCCGGAACGGCCAGTACAACGTGCTCCGCGGAAATCGACTCGCGGTCTGAGAGGTAGATTTGCCAATTTGAAGTTGCGCGCGCATCATCGTGATGTGTTTGGCCAATCGAAGACACCGCAACGTTGTATCTGACCGCCGTTCCCAACTCGTCAGCGAGACGCTCCGGAAGAGTGGCCATACCGGATTTGAAGGAGCCAAGAGCAGGCAGGGCTTCTGTGACGTGTAACTTGTTCTCATTTTCATTGGTGCCAACACGCGTGGAGTCGTGAACCGTAGATCGCGGTGAAGCCACGATTGGCACCGAAGGATTCTTCCGCGCTTTTCGGGCGCTGAGTGCGCCGCGCAGAAGGCTGCCATTGCTGCGCTCCCATTTAACTAATGCCGGGAAGGCACTTTCCATGCCCATCTTGCTGGGGTCGCCAAGAAATACGGTGGAGATAAACGGATCGACCAGATTGTCGAGAATTTCGCGATCGAATTTCCGCTCAATAAACTCCGCAAGGCTTTCTTCGTGGTCGGGGGGATGCGAATAGCCGAATGGATCAGCGAGAATGCGGAGCTTCGACGAGATACCGACCAAGCGCGTCTTGATGACGCCCATCGGCGAAAAGGGTGCGGGATGCAGTTGTCCATGCCGGAAAATGTAGCGGTTGGCCGCGGAGTTGCCCGCGACGAATTCGCTGCCGAGATTCAGTTCGTGGACCAGCTCCCAAAGCGGAGCAGGGAATCGCGGGAACTGCGGCCCGGTTTCGAACAGGAAGCCGTTCCGCCGCGTGGTGGCGATGACGCCGCCCGGACGTGAGTTCGCTTCAACCACGAGGCTGGGGATTCCCAGGCGTTTCAGGCGATAAGCAACCGCGAGGCCCGAGATTCCTGCTCCGATGATCACGACTTTTTCCATATATCCCGAGCGTGTCTCACGCAATCTAACGAGCAGCAGCGCTGCGGCACAGGTGTGTCCCGGCGCTCATAAAATAGATGTCCAAGGAGCTTGTGGAGTCACTTCTTAATTTCGTAGAGAAATTTGCGGCGCACGGCGCACAAATCGCCGTGCGTCAGAAGCGCGGCTATCGAACGGAGAGCTGGACCTACGCGCGAATAGTCGCGGAAGCAAACCGTCTCGCCCGGGAACTAGATGCTCGCGGCATTCAAAAGGGTGATGCAGTTCTCCTCTGGGGTGAGAATTCGGCCGAGTGGATAGTCGCGTTCTTCGGATGTTTGCTTTGTGGCGTGGTGGTTGTGCCGATTGATCACGCCTCGCCATCGGAATTCGCGGGCCGGGTAGCGGAGGAAGTCAACGCATCGCTCATCTTCCAGGGTGGCGGGCACGCTGGCGGACGCCACGTGTGTGGAAATACCCCGTCCATCGCGTTTGAGTCTCTTTGCGGGATTGTCGCCCAGCGCGACTCCTCCGCGTATCCATCGCCGCGGCTTACCCGTCAGGACACGCTGGAGATTATCTTTACATCCGGCACTACCGCGGAGCCCCGCGGAGTCGTGACTTCTCACGGGAACGTCCTCGCCAATATCGAGCCGATGGAGCGGGAGATTCAAAAATATCTGCGCTATGAAAAGATCTTTCATCCCATTCGCTTCCTAAACCTTCTGCCGCTTAGCCACGTATTCGGCCAGATGCTCGGCGTGTTTATTCCGCCGCTCCTCGGCGGCACGGTGGTCTTCATAGATTCCATGAGCGCGGCGGAGTTGCCGGAGACCATCCATCGCGAGCGCGTCTCTGTGCTTGTGGCCGTGCCTCGATTCATCGAGTCGCTTCAGCGCGAAATCGAACGACGCGAGGAGCGAGACGGAAAGTCAGTCAGCTTCCGTAAGAACTTTGCGCTCGCGGAGGGGGAACACTTTTTGCGCCTCTGGTGGCGATTCCGGCGCACACACGGCCGCTTCGGGTGGAAGTTTTGGGCGTTCATTTGCGGTGGCGCAGCGTTGCCGGAAAAGGCGGAAACGTTCTGGAATCGTCTCGGGTATGCCGTAATTCAGGGCTATGGCATGACCGAAACGACTTCGTTGATCAGCGTGAACCACCCGTTTCGGTCTGCGAAGCGCTCGATCGGCAGAGTGTTTCCGGGGATGGAAGTCCGTGTTGACGAGAACGGCGAGATTCTCGTACGCGGAGAAAATGTCTCGTCGGCGTATCGCCAAAACGGCGAAGTACGCGCGTTATCTGAGACGGACGGATGGTTCCGAACGGGCGACGTAGCGGAGAAGGACGAGAGTGGCCGACTGTATTTCAAGGGCCGGCGAAAAAATGTCATCGTGACCTCGGCGGGTATGAATGTCTATCCGGAAGACCTCGAAAAAGCGCTGCGGGCGCAGCCTAATGTCCGCGATTGTGTGGTACTGGGGCTGGAACGCGATGCCAACGAGGAACCTTACGCAGTGTTGTTGATGAGCACGTCTGCCGAGACCGGGGCGGCTCTTGCGGTAGACGCCGCGAATCAAACGCTCGCCGAATATCAAAAGATCCGCCACTGGTTGGTGTGGGCGGAGGCGGATTTTCCCAGGACGCCCACGCAGAAGCCGGTGCTCCCTCGGATTCGTGAGTTTGTCCAGAACGCCGGCAGCGCAGCTACTCAGACTGGAGGGAGTTCCGATTCGCTGGTGGGAATCATCTCTCGCATTACAGGACGCACTGTTCCTGATCGTTCGAATAGCAACAGCGCAAATCTCGAGAGCGACTTGCAACTGACTTCGCTCGACCGGGTCGAATTGATGAGCGTTCTCGAACAGCGCTATCAGGTCGACTTAAGCGAAGCGCAGTTTCAAGACGCCACCACGATTCAGCAGCTCGAGAAACTGATTTCGTCCGACCCTGCACCCGCTGTTCAGCACGTTTTCCCCACCTGGCCGCAATCCGGGCTGATCACCGCGGCACGGCTGGCGATTTACTATGCGCTGGCGTGGCCGGCGACGTATCTGCTGGCTGCACCTCGCGTGCGCGGTCGTGAAAATCTGCGCGGTTTTCGTGGGCCTGTGCTGGTTGTCTCCAACCACGTCACCTATCTCGACATCGCGTGGATTCTGCCCGCGCTGCCCGCGCGGCTGCGAAATCGGCTTGCGACAGCAATGGGCGGCGAACGGCTTGCGAGGATGCGGCGGCCTGCGAAAAGTCTAAGCCTTGGGGAGCGAACGCTCGAACGCGTTCGCTATTATCTGGCGACGGCTCTTTTCAACGTGTTCCCTCTACCGCAAAGATCCGGATTTATGAAAAGTTTCGGCTTCGTCGGCAGTCTCGCTGATCGCGGCTGGAACATACTCGTTTTCCCTGAGGGGCAAACCACTATTGACGGCGCGATGGCCCCGTTCCGCACAGGAATCGGGCTGCTCGCGAAGCATCTGAACGTGCCAGTCATACCGATGTATCTCTCTGGCGTATATGATTTGAAATTGGAAGGACGCTTCGCGACGCGCCCCGGTCACGTTCAAGTGACTATCGGCGAGCCCGTTCGGTTTTCAATGAATGAAGACCCCGCGCACATTACGCGCGAACTGGAACGCCGCGTGCGAGAACTTCATTCTGCCTGAGGTTGTTGCGCCCGCCGTAGAATCGACATACGGCGCACTATCAGGAAAATCAGGACGAGCCCGACAACCACTATTAGCGACGGCAGTTTCTGGGTAAGTAGAAATTGTTTCGCTGCTTCGCCGTATCGTGCTCCGAGGAAGCCTTCAAAGAAAAACAAAAGTCCGCGGCCACTCAGCGTGGCGATCACAAAGATGCCGAAGGGCACCCGAAACACGCCTTGTGCAATCACAAACGGTTTAAACGGAACGGGAAACGGCGCCACCGCGGGAAAGAATACGCTGGCCATCGGATGCTCTTGGATCAGCGCTCGAATCCAACCTGGGGCCTGTCCCTGCGTCTTGCGGTAGTAGTTCTGCCCGCCCTTGCGCGCCAGCCAGTAAATCCAGGCACATCCGCCCAGCGAACCGAGAGCTGCCATCGCTGCGTAATACGGCATGCGCACAGGATGCCGGCTGGAAAGCTCCATGAGAAGCAAATCCGTAACCAGCGGAAGGGGAACAAAAGACGAATCCACAAACGCGGAAAAGAAAATCCCCAATCCACCGAAGCTTGCGAATGCCAGCTTCATCCACAACTTGAACTGTAACCACTGCGCCATAGATTCAAATTCCGATGCCGCGCAGGCTTCTGCGTATGGGCACTTCAACATACTTCCGCTGACGGTGTACGTCCAAGAATATTGATGCGCCGCGCTTCGGCTCGGCCACAGGAAACTGCGAGGGGTGACCAAACTTTTTCGGATTTTCCGTGTATCTACCTTGCCGCTTCCACTATCTAAACGGACATGACCAGGGGTTGGCCGTTTTTCCTTCCAGGCCAAAGTAGTCGCAGTGCGAAGGTCTGAACATCTCATGGTCGACGTTTGATGACTCACCCGCGCGCAGGCGGAGCCCGAACCGCGGGAAAAACTTCATACTCTGGAGGTGTGTCCGATGGACACGGTCGAGCAGTCTCTTCCAACGGTTCCTGCACAACCATTCCGACTTGATGTCCCACTGCACAGTCTTCTCCAGGAGCCCGCGAGGTTGCCGCTGCCGTCCGTGACCAACGAGCCTGCCGTGCTGCCAGTTCCCGTCTTTCCGCAGCACCCGGAATTGTTCCACGAGCTGGACATGCAGGACATTGCAGCGCACCAGAACGTTGTGGACACAGGAAAGCGGCACTGGCCTGTTTCGCGCATTCTCAAGACGATGCGCGGGTGGATGGTGCCGTATTTTAAATCGCGTGTTTTGCCAGGGGATTTTCAGCCCATCATCGCGTATCTGTTCACAGAGTGGAAATGCAATCTCGATTGCCACTACTGCTGGTCTTACGACAATCGTGTAAAGGGCATGACCGAAGACACGGCGCGGCGAGCGATCGACTGGCTTCAAGGGACGCCTTGCCGTGTGCTGGCGCCAACGGGCGGCGAGCCCTTGCTCCGGCCGGACTTCGTGCACAAGGTCATCTATTACGCCGCGAAGAAAGATTTCTGGGTCTACCTGGCGACGAATGCGCGCTTGCTGCGCCCAGAAGTCACCGATCGCCTCGCCGATGCGGGGATCGCGACGATCAATTTCGCGGTGGATACCATCAAGGAAAAGCCGGGCTTGCCGAAAGCGTTCGAGCACGTGGCGAAAAATTTCGACTATCTCGTGCGACGGCAGTACCGCTACGGCTACACCGTCTTCTTTAACACAAACATTTGCCGCACCAACATCGAGGAAGTGAAGCAACTCGTGGAAATCGCGCACGCCCACGGAATATCCATCACCTTTCACATAAACGAAGCGCCGATGATGGAGCAATCGCACTTCAAGCACCTCCACGAAAACGATACGTACATCCGGCCGCAGGATTTTCCGATGGTTGATGACCTGCTCGATTGGCTGATCGACAAGCAACGCCAGGGCTACAAGATGGTGGACTCCATTCCGCGTTTGCAGAACATGAAAGGCTTCATGCGCGGTGTGGGCGAGCACTGGGGCTGCCGCGCCGGCCAGAACTGGCTGATCATCCGCACCGACGGCTCGCTCGCGCCTTGCTTCCCGATGTACAACGCGAATTTCAATTGGGGCACGGTTGAAAACCAGAAATTTGACTTGAAACAACTGGCCGAAATGAAAAAGGGCTGCGAACCGAATTGCTTCTCGACGCTCGGCTACAACGTGGCGTACTGCTACGACATCGCGAGAGTAATGAAGTGGCTGGCGAAGCAGGCCAGCCACGGTTTTCAAGGTGTGACCGGTAGTTTTGAATAAAAAAGGAGTGCGTCGATTGCAGACGTTTGCGAGTCAGCTCGCATCCAACGAAAAGGACTAGAAGCGGTGAGTGTCGACTGCACGAAGAGTCGCCAGGGCTTCGGCTTAAGGCGACGGTTGACGGTGGGGCTGTTCGTACTGGGACTCGTGTTGCCAGCGGCCGCGAAGTCTCAACAAGAACCGGTCGCGCAAAGTAGTGTGACCTTATCGAGCGCACCAATTCAAGCTGACGATTCAACCAACCCACAGCAAAGTGACCCGCAATCTCTCGGGACAATTCGCGGAAAAGTTGTCGATCAATCAGGCGCTGCGATCGGCGGAGCACGCGTAACCCTTTCCCGTGAAGGTCAATCACAGGATTTGCTGACGCAGACCGACAACGATGGTCTGTTCTTTTTTGCAAACCTCGCACCGGGTCTTTTGCAACTGACCGTCAGTTCCGAGGGTTTGACCGGGCAGGCTATCTACGAAACATTGAGCGCGGGGCAGTCCTTGACCGTGCCAGATGTGGTCTTGATCGTTGCGACGCAAGTCACCGAAGTGCGCGTAGGCGTGACGCCCGCGGAGGAGGCGCAGGACGAAGTCAAAGTGGCAGAGAAGCAGCGCGTCTTCGGGCTGATCCCAAATTTTTTCGTGACCTACGACCCTCATCCAGTTCCCCTGACGCCTAAGCTAAAGTTCAGGCTCGCCTGGAAGTCATCTGTGGATCCATTCACGCTATTGGCGATTGGTGCCGTAGCGGGAGTAGAGCAGGCGGCCAATCAATGGCCCGGGTATGGGCAGGGGGCGCAAGGGTACGCCAAGCGTTACGGGGCGTCCTACGCCGACGTTTTTGGCGGCACGTTCATCGGAGGAGCCATATTGCCGTCGCTTCTGAAACAGGATCCACGTTATTTCTATCAAGGAAGAGGTAGTACGAAGTCGCGCATTCTGCATGCGCTGACGAGTTCGGTGATGTGTAGAGGCGATAACGGCAAACTCGAACCAAATTACTCGAACATAGGCGGAGCCTTCGCGTCAGGCGGCCTTGCAACTCTTTACGCTCCGCCGGGCAGCAGGAGTGGGGCGCACTTAGTTGTTTCGACGGCACTCATCAGGCTCGGTGAAACGACTGTCGCCGGCGTCTTTCAAGAATTTTTTAGCTGGAAGGTCACGCCGAGTGCTCGCAACCGCGCTCAGGCCCAGCCTTAAAGTGCACGACTTGTTCCAAACCATTCTGCCATCACGGTGAAGGGTTGGGTGTTACGCGAGTGTCACGGTAGTCGGGGAAAAACGCCGGAAAACCGCGAACACAATGTGAATAAGAAGAGAAATTGGCTTTCCTTTGTCATCGCAGCTTGCTGGTTCTCCTTGGAAAAAGTCCTCTCCGGTAAGTTGTAACGAAAAAGGCAGGTGCCCGCTAACCGAATGCTGAGAATCACTGTGCCAGAACTGTGCCAGAATCCAACGTTTTCAATTCATTCGAGTTACCGTAGTCGAATAGTGCGCGCCCAAGAGGGGCGTACTGCCCAAGCTCCGCAGTCCCTTCACTTCAAAGTGAAGGGCAGGCCCGGACATACGCACGATGCGAACGGGGGGAGAGGAAACTTTGGGAGCCCAAGCTTTGTGACCGATCGCCATCCAGACCCCGTGGGGAGACTGCGTTGCGAAATCGTGAAACCGGAGCGCGGAGAGCAGGCAGACGATTCGCTTGAGGATTTGGTAAGCCGCTTCGATGAGGGTGGTGTTCTCGGTTCCGAAGAAATCCCGAGAGGAATAGAGACTTCGGTCTACCTTTTCGAGGTCCCCCGACGAGCCAGCCTCGGGAGATACGTTCGGGGAATGCCGAGTTCCCTGGCGTCTTTGACCCTTACGACATGTGGAGACCGAGAGGTGAATATGAGCGCTGTTCCTGAAGGCATTACATCGGCGGACGTCATCGTTTGGGGTGAAGGGGGCGCGTTCGCACAACAGATTGTGGCAGGCCGACATCGGCTAAAAGGCGATGAGCCGTTTAGCGTTGGAGGCACTGATACCGGGCCATCCCCTTACGATTTCTTGCTCGCCGCTCTGGGTTCCTGCACCTCGATGACGGTCGGGATGTATGCGCGAAAAAAGAATTGGCCGCTAGAACGGGTCACGGTTTGGCTTCGACATTCGAAGACATACGCTGCAGACTGCTCAGAATGTGAAACGAGAGAAGGCATGCTCGACAGAATCGAGCGGGACTTGCGATTTGAGGGGCCCTTAAGCGCAGAACAGCACTCGCGACTGCTCGAAATTGCCAACAAGTGCCCGGTGCACCGCACGCTTACTTCGGAAATCAACATCCGAACGAGACTTCTATGACTCCGCTTTTTGGCTCGAGAAAGTCTTAGGCCCAGACGCCGGGAAGATATCACCACCAAATAGCCGGTTCTAAAAGCGCATGAGTGCATCTATCCCGGGCGATTAAACGCATTCTTGTCTTCTAGCCTACAGTTCGCTCTTGGTGAGCCCAGAATCGTTCGCGAAGAAGCCTTTTGAGGATCTTCCCGGAACCGCTTTTTGGCAGTTCGGTATCCGAAAACTCGACGCGGCGGGGGATCTTGTAATTCGCTAAGAACTGCTTGCAATGGGTGGTGAGATCGTTCGCGCTCAGAGCCATTCCTGGCTTCAGGACGACGCAAGCCATCACGAGTTCACCCCACTGAGGGTCAGGAATTCCGAAGACCGCCACTTCACGAACCGCGGGATGTTTGTAGATGACCGCTTCGACCTCGCCGGAATAAACATTCTCTCCACCTGTGACGATCATGTCTTTCAGGCGGTCGAGGATGTAGAAGTAGCCATCCGAATCCTGATAGCCGATGTCTCCCGTGCGAATCATTCCGTTTCGAAATGCGAGAGCTGTGTCTTGTGCATCGTTCCAGTAGCCCCGCATGACGTTGGCACCCCGGGCGACCAATTCTCCATGCTGCCCAACTTCCACTTCTTTTCCCGTCTCGTCCTCGACTCGCAGATCAATTCCTGGACAAGGCCGCCCACAAGATAGGAGCTTGGACTCTACATGTTCCTGATCTTCGAGACCTGTGAGGAAGCCGGTCTCGCTGAGTCCATAGCACTGGAGAAGTTTCACGTTCGGCAAGAGCTCTCTGGTGCGACGGACAAGTTCCGGCGCCATTGGAGAGCCGCCATAAGCCAGAACCTGGAGGCTGCTGAGGTCATACGACTTTGCTTCGGGCATCTGCGTCAGCAGGTTCAGCATTGTCGGCACGAGCACCGTGTGAGTCACGCGTTCGCGTTGGACCAACTCACAGAAACCTTGAGGACTGAACTTCGGAATCGTGACTTGCCGTGCACCGAAAGCCGGCGCTGCGAACATGGCGGGAAAATCGGCAATGTGAAAAATCGGTGCGGCATGCAGATAGACGCCGCCTTCTCGGTATCCCATCCAATAGCTGAAGTGGTCAAGGTTCGCCAGGATGTTGGCATGAGTAACCATAACGCCCTTCGGCCTGCCCGTCGTGCCGCTCGTATAGATGAGGGCTAGAATTGCTTCCGGGTCATAAACAGGATCTGGACAGGAGTCGTTCCGAACGTCCAAGGGCTCTTCATCGAGGACGAGTTGCCACGGGAGCGGCACCGCAGGCTTCGGGAGCGAGGAATGCCGCACCAGCCCATGCGGTTTTGCATCCAGCAGAACACCGTCGATTTCAGCTGCGGAGAGGCGCGCGTTTATCGGGACTGCGGTAACGCCGAGCCAGCTGCACGCGTAGACCAACTCGATGTACTCGGGAGAATTCGGCAACAGAAGCGCGAGGCGGTTGCCCGCCGCAAAGCCCTTGGCGGCGAGCGCAGCCGCGATATTCCGGACGCGCTCGTGGAGCGCCTTAAAAGAAACAGCGGCGTCGTCGACAACCAGCGCCGTGCGCTGCGCGTAATACCGGGATGCCCGGCCGAGCGAATGAACGTAAATCATCGCGTGCTGTCCAATGATGGAGCGCCTGGAACCACGAAGTACCAACCAGAGCACCTCACTGATTGAAGCTAGTCGCCGTGGCCTCCGGCGATTGCTGTTTGCGCCGCCTGTTCACCCTTAGCGCGAGTGGCAAGCAGTTCCAGCAGCATACCGTCGCGTTCACGTTCGAGTTCCTGGATCGAGCGGCCATTGGCCTCCTTGGTTACACCTTCAATGATGGTTTGCTTCACGGTGGGGCTGAACTCCGTGATTGTCCCAAGATCTTTCCACCAGGTGGCCAAAGGCCCGGTGAACTGCTCCATGAAATGCTGAATTCCGCCTGGACCGCCGCCGAGGTGGAACAGAAGATTCGGACCCATCAGGCCCCAACGCAGTCCAGGTCCCCAGCACACTGCAACATCCGAATCGGCAACATCCAATACACCCTGCTCGATGAGATAGACGACCTCACGGTAGAGCGCCGCTTGGAGGCGGTTCGCCACGTGGCCAACGACTTCCTTGCGCACATGAATCGGTTTCTTGCCAATCGATTCGTAAAAGGAGATTGCACGCTGGACTGTTTCCGGCGACGTTTTTTCGCCCGCCACTACTTCTACGAGCGGCACCACATGGGGAGGGTTGAAAGGATGGCCGATGACACAACGTTCGGGATGCTTACAGGCAGATTGCATCGTACTCATGGTCAGTCCAGATGAACTCGAAGCGATGATCGCATCCGGTCGAGTCGCGGCATCCATATCCGCAAAGAGCTTGATCTTGAAATCCTTCCGTTCGGGTCCGTTCTCCTGCACCAAGTCGGCGTCCGCGAGCGCCTTCTTCAAGTCCGTTGTGAACTTCAGGTGATCGCGTGACGCGTTCTTGGAAAGGCCGATGATGGTGAGGTCTTTCCAGGCGGCGTCGATGTAACGACGCAAGTTGGCTTCGGCGTCGGGTGCTGGGTCCGTTGCGATGACATTGAGACCACGCGCAAGGTAGAGTGCTGCCCAGCTCGCACCGATGACTCCTGTGCCCACGATTGCTACGTTTTGAATCTGCTTATTGCTTGCCATAAAAAGACTCCTCCTCGAATTTTGAATCCTGGTTACTGCCAAACCCTTTGTTGTCGCGGCTCACTTACCCACCACAGCGCTTTGCGCAGCCGTGTCGCGTGCTGGCGTCCACGCCGATGACGCGTGATGATGAACAATCAGCCGATCCCCTCTTTGCCCAGTGACGTACGTCCAAATCCATTGGAGGAAAACGGTTAAGCGAAGACTCGACGTCGACAAGAACTGGAGATGTACGGCTGCCCAAGTGAGCCAAGCCCCGAACCCGCTCAACTGGACTTTGCCACTCTGCAGTACGGCAAATCCTTTGCCCACGACAGCCATACTTCCTTTGTCAAAGTAGCTGAAGGAATCCGGCGGACGCTTGCCAGCTATACGGTTATGAATCACCTTCGCCGCGTAGCGCCCTTGCTGCATTGCTACTTGCGCAACGCCTGGCAGCGGCTTGCCGTTCTGATCGAGAGACGCGGTATCGCCCACGACAAAAATCTCGGCGTGCGCAGACACCGTGAGATCTTTCTGAATTCGCACGCGGCCAGCGCGGTCCGTCTCAACGTTTAGCCATTTTCCCGCGGGCGATGGCGCCACCCCTGCGGTCCAAATCACAGTCTTGCTGGCGATCCGCTCGCCCCCGACCACGATGCCGTCTGCGTCGATTTGGTCGACGGCGTGGCCAAGATGGACCTCGACCCCCAATTTTTCGAGGCGTGTCTTAGCGGCTTTGGAGAGGTCCTCAGAAAAGGGGCCGAGTACTCGAGGTGCCATATCGACCAGCACAATGCGGGCTGAAGCCGGGTCAATGCGGCGAAACTCCGACTTCAGGCTTGTCCGAACGAGCACCGCCAAGGCGCCGGCCATCTCTACACCGGTGGGACCGGCACCAACCAGAACGAAAGTCAGTAGATCGCGATGGCGTGCGGGATCATCCTCAGCCTCTGCTAGTTCAAAAGCCTGCAAAATCTTGTTTCGGGCTGCCTCGGCATCCGCGAGACTCTTCAATCCAGGTGCGAACTGTTCAAATTCGTTGTGGCCAAAGTAACTGTGCGTGGAGCCGGTAGCCAAAATCAGATAGTCATACGAAATCGGAACGTTTTGCCGATCGGCGTCACTCACAAAGACGCGCTTCTGGTCTTTGTCTACTCCCGTGACCTCACCGAGAATCACGGTAACGTTCTTTTGGTTACGAAGTATTCCGCGGATGGGCGTCGCAATCTGGCTAGGCGTCAGCACTGCAGTTGCCACTTGGTAGAGCAATGGCTGAAACAGGTGGTGGTTTGTGCGATCGATCAAAGTAATTTCGGCGGGCGTGTTCTTCAGAGCCTTGGCTGCGGCTAATCCGCCAAACCCCGCGCCGACGATCACGATTTTTGTTTGCGCCATCTTTACCTCGATTCACTTCGGCTGATGTTACCAGAGCCTCCGGCGGGCGCGGCTCTCAGCTTCCATATTTGAAAGAAAGCAACACGCGCGTGCGGTACGCCTGCACTTTGCCGTCCTTGACAGTCATGTCCGTCTTTACAACCTCCGCCACGCGTAGATCCCGCAGCTTGAGCCCGGCGGTCTCCACTGCATTCTTCGCAGCGTCTTCCCAGGACTGCGTACTCGTTCCGATGACCTCCACGACTTTGTAAACCGTGCTTCCAACTCCATCCCGTTTCGCCATGATTCGCTCCTCTCATTGGTTTTGCCGACGCCGCACACAGCGACTAGGCGGCAGTTGCCGAGTGCTTTGTCCGCGTGAAATCCGGCGGGCGCTTCTCTAGGAACGCCGTGAACGCCTCCTTCGCATCGTCGGAGCGGAGTCGCACGGAATACTCCTCGTTCTCCAGCTTTGCTGCTTGCTCAAGCTGAGGTCGGACAGGCTGCCTCATCAGTCTCTTGCATGCTTGGAGCGCGCTGGCAGGTTTCTCAGACAACTTTTGCGCTGTCTCCGTGGCCACTGCCAGCAGTGATTGGTCCGGCACGACACGGGTAACAAGTCCGAGTTCCGCTGCGCGGTGGGCATCGAACGGCTGTCCCAACTGAATCAGCTCGGCCGCTCGGAGATACCCGATGCGTGCGGGAATCGAGTAGCTCGTTCCAAATTCCGGCACCAAGGCCAGATTGATGAACGGCATCTGGAACTTCGCGCTCTCGCCTGCGTAGACAAAGTCGCAATGCGTCAACATGGTAGTTCCGCCACCGATAGCGAAGCCCTGCACGGCTGCCACGATTGGTTTGTCGAAGGCAATGAAAGCGTCGATTAAGCGGGATTGTGGACTGTCGCCGGGTCCCATTGGATTCTTGAGAAAATCCTCCAGGTCGTTGCCAGCGCAGAAAGAGTCTCCTGCCCCGTGCCAAAGCACCACGCGGACGCGATCGTCTTTAGTTGATTCGTTGAGGAGATCCGCCATGGTGATGTACATGGCGGAAGTCATCGCATTTTTCTTGGCCGGTCGATTAAACTGGACTCGCAGAATACTTCCGGAGCGTTCGGTAACAATGTCGGTCATCGTGCTCCTCCGGCCGTCGATTCCAAATGCGAGGCTTGCGAAACCGCGCCGCCGGCACGCAGGCCTGCGATGTCGTCATTTGTGAAACCAAGTTCCTTCAGCACCTCATCGTTGTGCTCGCCAATTCGCGGTGCGCGCCTGGCAGGTACTTTAATAACACCGTGGACTTGAATCGGACTGCTGATGGTCGAGGTCAACTTCTCGCCGGCTCCTTCGAGTGGAACGACGATGTCATTGGCTCGTAATTGCGGATCGTTCATGACTTCGTGCGGGTCACGAACGGCGCCAAAGGGAACGTGAACGCCGTTAAAGACGTCATACCAATGCGACATTGGCTGTGAACCAAAAATCCCATCGAGCATTGCCGTCAGTTGTGGCCGATTCTGCGCCAGCTTGGCAGGATCCGAAAATCGCGGGTCCGTCAGGATGTCCTCGCGACCCATTGCTTTCAGGACCGCGGGTACCTTGTCCGGAGTGGCTACGAGAACGAACCAGGCGCCATCGGAAGAGCGATATGTATTCAAAGCTGCATTTGCGGGATGGGTTCGATCGTGCAACCCATAGAAACTCGCACCACATAGAGCGGCCTGGATAAAGACGCTCGCCGACCAGACACCCGCCGCGAGGAGCGAAGTCGTGACATAGGATCCTTTGCCCGTGCGTTCGCGGCGATAAAGCGCGGTCGCAATCGCGGCATAAATGCAGACCGCAGTTGCATTATCCCCGCTGCCTGCCACTGGCCAGGTCGGCGGCTCTCCAGCATCGCGCGTCATGAATAACAAGCCGCTTCGTGCCCAGAAGGCCGTGAGATCGAACCCTGGGAGATCAGCGTCCGGACCTTTCTCGCCGAAGCCGGTGAGATCGGCATAGATCAGGCGCGGATTCCATTGCGCAACATCGTCATACTCGAGCTTCAGTTTCTTGCGCGCGGAATGCGGTGTGTTGACGATGAACACATCGGCCCACTTGGCTAACCGCTGGAGAACCTGCTGCGCGTTCGCAGATTTCAGATTGAGCGCGACTCCGCGCTTGTTGCGATTCGCTAATTGGAAGGGATAAGCCTCTTCGGAATGCGGCTGAGGTGGGATCTTCTGCCCCTTTCTCCACAGCTCGCCCTCAGGTGGTTCAACTTTGATGACGTCGGCTCCGAAATCGGACAGAATCGTCGCCGCGCTGGGGCCAGCGATGAAGCTGGAGAGGTCCACGACTTTCAGTCCTGAGAATATGTTTTCGTCTGCCATGACTTTCCTTCTTTCCATTTCTGACTAGGAAAAACCTAAAAACGAAGTTGAACCTGCTCTGCGTTAGCGTCCCTGGAACTTGGGAGCGCGCTTCGCAAGGAAGGCGGATGTTCCTTCTTTCTTGTCTTCGGTCCCGGCGCAAATCGCGAAAAGCGAAGCTTCGAGGAGAAAGCCTTCCGCGAGGCTCGTGTCCAATCCTCTGTTTACCGCCTCGATGGAGTACTTCACGCCGACGGGTGCGTTGGAAATGATCTGGGTGAGGAGGGCTTCAACCCGCGCGATTAGGTTGGCGCTCGGAACGACTTCATTCACCAGACCGATGCGATAGGCTTCTTGCGCGTCAATAATTGCGCCGGTAAGAATGAGTTGCAATGCGCGGCCCTTGCCGACCAATCTGGAAAGACGCTGCGTGCCGCCATAGCCCGGCATCACTCCGATCTTCACCTCGGGCTGACCAAACTTCGCGGTTTCAGCGGCGATTCGAATCGTGCTGGCCATCGACAGTTCACAACCGCCACCGAGCGCAAAACCGTTCACAGCGGCGATGACCGGTTTGCCGAGGTTTTCAATGAGGTCGGTAAGCGCTTGACCGACGCGCGTTTTCTGTTCCGCTGTGAGTGGAGTATCGTTCGCCATTTCGCTGATGTCCGCGCCGGCCGCAAACGACTTGTCTCCCGCTCCCGTGAAGATGACTCCACGCACTTCGGAATCATCGCGGGCGTCTTCAAACGCGGATCGCAATTCAGAAATGGTTTTCGCGTTCAGAGCGTTCAGTACTTTGGGCCTGTTGATGGTTACGTAGGCGATCGGACCTTTCTTCTCGTACAGAACGTTCTCAAGTTTCAAAGCAGAAGCCGGCGAACTCATGATTCTCTCCTCTTGGTGTCGCGATCAATCGAAGCTGCACTAGGATCCGGCGGGAAACTCCACGTATGCGATGCCAGACAAATTCCCTTCAGCGAAAACGATATTTTTCTTGTTCGATCCGTCGAGATTTGCGCTGTAAACGGAGCCGCCCAAATCGGTCAGGAACATTCGGTTGTTCGGAAGATCCAAGGACAGGCCGATGCCTTCCATTAGGTGGTTAAAGACAATTTCAGGCTTTTTGCGCTTTCCAAATGCCGCATCCATCGGCGCTCGATTCACGGTGTTTCCACGCGGCGGGTCTCCGCGGTCGGTCCAATAGATCACCCGGTTGCCGAGGTCGAGATCAAGATCGATTGGCTCGGGTAGGTTGTCGTAAAGAACTTCGATGTCCGTACGGTTTGCGGGAGTCTGGCCCTTTGGGATTTCGAGGCCAGCGCGGAAAATGCGTCCTTGGCCGGCGTTGTCATTTCCTTTTTGCGTCCAGTAAAATTTGCCGCCGTTCACATCGACTGCGATACCGACACACCATTTCGTCGGATCCTTGCCGGGACGACTTTCGCCCTGGGCGGTATCCAGGAGGGTCTCGACATGTGAACCGTCCAGATCGCAGCGCATGACGCGCATCCCTTCGCGATCCGACCAGTAAAGCTTGCCGTTTTTCTTGTCGAGCTGGAGTTGCTTGGGAGTAAAGGTGCTACCGGCCGGAACAATATTCGTAATATTCCCACCATCAAAGTCAGCTCGATTAATCGAGCCATCATTCGCGCTGGGGTTTCCCATATTTGTCCAGTAAATGTGGCCACCAGCGACGTCGACCACGACACCGTCGGGGAGTTTTCGACCCTCGCTGACGATAGTTTTCAAGTTGGTTCCGTCAGGATTCGCTGTAAGGACGCGCCCGGCGGCCAGATCCAAAAAGTACAAACGGCCCACAGTCTTTGCGGCGGACTTCACTGTTTCGGACTTGGAAGCTTTTGAAGACGGCATGGGATCTTTGTTCCTTTCTCTATTCTTTTCATTTATCAAGCATCGTTTCGACGGAAGTGTTCTCAGGTGGCTAGATGAAGGCGCTCAGACCGGTAATGGCCTTGCCGAGAATCAGGTTCTGCATCTGGAACGTGCCCTCGTAGGAGTAGAGAGCTTCCGCATCCACGAAGAACCGCCCGACGTTGTACTCAGCAGCGATGCCGTTGCCGCCGAGCAGTTCGCGCGCCCACGCGACCGTCTCGCGGCACTTGGCAGTGGTGAAGGCCTTGGCCAGGGATGCGTGCGCGTCCGTCAGTTTGCCTTCGGCCTGCAACTGGGACATGCGCACCAAGAGGCACTGCGAAGCGGTGATGTTGGCGAGCATCTTGGCCAGGAGGTCTTGCACCATCTGGAATGAGCCGATTGGCTTGCCAAACTGCAACCGCTCCTGGCAGTACTTGAGCGCATTTTCGTAAGCGCCCATCGCGCATCCCGTCGCCTCCCAGCCGACCAGGAATCGCGTCATTTTCAGGACGCGGGCCGTGTCGCGGAACGATTGATCGGCTTGCAGGCGGTTTTCCTCCGGAATGCGGCAATTCTCCATCGTGATCAGGCCATTCTGCACAACCTTGAGGGCGATCTTGTTCTGGATTTTTTCGACCTTGAATCCGGGTGTGGTCTTGTTCTCAACGATGAACGCCTTGACTTGGTTGTCGGCGAGATCGCGCGCCCAGATGATCGAGATGTCGCACCACGGAGCGTTGCCGATCCATTTCTTCTGGCCGTTCAGGATCCAGGTGTCCCCGTCACGCTTGGCCGTAGTCGTAAGGCCGCCTGCGGTTCCCGAGCCGACGAGAGGCTCGGTCAAGCCGAAGCAGCCAATTTTTTCCCAGCGGGCCATCGGCGGGAGCCATTTTTGCTTTTGTTCCTCTGAACCGCCCAGATAGATGGACCCCATCGCCAGGCCGCTATGCACACCGAAGAATGTGGCGATTGAGGAATCGACGCGCGCCATCTCCATGGCGATCAAGCCAAATAGCTGAACACTTCCGCCTCGGCAGCCATACCCGGTCATGCCAGCGCCGCCGATATTGAGTTCCTTAATCGCAGGCAACAATTCAAACGGGAAAGAATCTTCGACCCAGTACTTCGTGATGATGGGCTGGACCTTGGTTTCCATGAACGCGCGCACCTGCTTCACGACCGCCAGCTCTTCCGCGGGCAACGTCTCTACGAGCTGGTAGAAGTCAGAATTGGGCTGAGGAAGTGTTTTTTTGATTTCTTTTGTTGGACTCGCCATGAGGTTTCCTTTTGTTCCGTTTGCCTTGCGTTTGTGACAGCCACGACGAGTAAAAGCATGCTGTCGGCCAAAGATGTTGTTGGCTTAGGTCGCTGAAAAGAGGCGCGTTGCATTTTCCGAGATAATTCGGGCTGCAGAACTGCTGTCAACACGTTGACTCAATTGCCTAGGCGTTGACGGACTTGGGGGAATTCAAACTCGATCCAAAGGCGCACGCGTAGTTTTAGGTTGGTGAATCACAGGCACAAAAGCGTTGAACGGATCCCGATGAACTGTGCGGGTGATGGTCACAATACGGACGGAATCCCCTATGAGCGCAGCGTTAGAGCGTGCGCAAAACGTGTCCGAGCTTGTTTCGTTTTGTTGTCAAATAGCGCAGTGTCGAAGCTGTCGCAGGAATCTCTAGAGGAAGCCATTCCGTCACCGATAGCCCGTAGCCTTCGATGGCGACGAGCTTGCGGGGATTGTTGCTCAAGAGCCGCATAGAGCGGACGCCCAGTTCTCGCAGGATTTGCACGCCGATGCCATAGTCTCGCTGATCGGGTTTAAATCCAAGGCGTTCGTTGGCCTCCACGGTGTCGAGCCCTTCGTCCTGCAGGCCGTAGGCACGAATCTTATTGGCCAAGCCGATCCCTCGCCCTTCTTGGTTCAGGTAAAGCAGTACTCCGCGATCTTCCGTCGCGATCCGACGCAGGGCTCTATCGAGTTGAGCGCCACAATCACAACGAGCGGAACGCAAAACATCGCCCGTAAGGCATTGTGAGTGTACCCGCACGAGAACGTCCCGCCCGTCTCCTATCTCGCCGCGAACAAGAGCGACATGGGTTTGCTTATCGATCTGATTCTCGAACGCGTGAAGACGGAATTCTCCGTATTCGGTTGGCAGTTTTGTGGAGGCCACGCGCTTCACCACTGACTCTGTACGCATCCGATAGGCAATCAAGTCCGCGATGGCGACGAGTGGAATGTCATGTCGGCGCGCAAAACGACGGAGCTGTGGCACCCGAGCCATGGTGCCGTCCCTGTTCATGATTTCGCAGATGACGCCGGAAGGATGAAGGCCGGCTAGTCTGGCCAAGTCGACGGCCGCTTCGGTTTGCCCCGCGCGCGCCAGCACTCCGGCACTCTTTGCGCGCAACGGAAAGATGTGACCAGGACGGGTCAGATCCAAAGGCTTTGTCGCCGGATTAATTGCGGTGAGCACGGTAGAGGCGCGATCGGCGGCCGAAATTCCCGTGGTTGTACCTTCTTTCGCCTCGATGCTGACACAAAAAGCGGTTTCAAACCGCGAACTATTGTGAGGAACCATTAGTGGAATTTCGAGCGCATCGAGATGCTCGGCTGTCATCGCCAAGCAAATCAATCCGCGGCCATGCTGCGCCATGAAATTGATAACTTGCGGCGTAATCTTCTCAGCGGCGATAGTGAGATCACCTTCGTTCTCTCGATTTTCGTCGTCGACAACGATCACCATCTGTCCCGCGCGTACGGCTGCAATCGCATTCTCAATGTTTGCGAATGAACGCGCATGGCTGTGTGGTTCTCTAACAATCTGAAGTTCTTGTCTCATAATTATCTCAGTCTCAACGTAGCCTCAGGCCACCACGGAGGTCTCTCCTCTTGGTTCCGGGCTGCCAACAAAACTGCCTGGGACGGTCGCACCAAACGGAGGCGGTGCGAACCTTCGGTAGATGACCCGCAAAGCGGCGACGAGAGGCACCGAAAGATAGATCCCCACGATTCCGCCCACCGCGCCGCCCACCATAAGAGTGAAAATTGCGAGCAAAGGGTGAATTTCGAGTTCGTGCCCCATGACCCGCGGCGCAATCCCGTAGTCCATCAAAATGCGCCAGACGACGAGCAAGACAAGCATCCATATCCAATGCGAGTGACTGAGAGCTCCAGCCGTGACGATAATTACCGCTGCGGTCATCCAGCCCGCCACAGGAATGAATTCCAGTATTCCGGCAAGAACACCCAGCACGATCGCGTTTGGAAAACCCAACAGGAGCATGGCGATCAAACAATAGAAGAGAGAGAGCCCGCCAAGGATTACTTTTGCCCGGATGTAGCGCTGCAGCATCACGTGCAATTCGTCAGCCAGCGATCGCACCTCTGCGTAATTTTCTTTCGTCGACACGAGATGAATGACCTGGTTGGCAAGATTCTCTCCGTCGCTCAGGAAAAAGATTGCGAGAATCGGAATCACCAGAAATCCGGCTAACGCCGGCGGCCCGGATTGTTCGATTTTCGCCACGGCGCGCTCAATATTCGCGCGATGGCGCTGGAGAAAGATTCTGATCTGGTCGGCTTGCTCATCGGCCCAACCGAGGTTATTTCCCAGGTTGTTAGCAATTTCTCCGGAGGAGACTCGGTCCGTCAGGGTGGGAACTGCCGCAAGAAGCTGGCCCGCGTTCTTGCGAAAATCAGGAAAAAGACCGTGCGAGATAAGCACGGTGAAGACGATCAAAGCGAGATAGGCTTCCAAGACGTGCGGGCCTCGCAGGTTTTTAAAAAGAGAGAGTGGCGCTGCAGGAATCGCACGATCGGATTGATCAGATATGCGAACAAGATCGAAAAAGCAAAAATGACGATCACAGCGCGCGCCACATAGACGACGGTGAGTACAATCGCGAAGAGAAGGATAGTCAGTAAAACACTCGTTGTTCTGCGATCAGGAAAAACCATGAGTCCCCACAAGCAGCCGGATCAATCCGTCCCGCTTTCCAATTTTTGCTTAATCGCTTCAAGGGCCCGTTCGAGCGAAGAGCGGGTTTTGTCTACGGCGACTTTTCTCACGATTCCGCCTTTAAAGCCCGTCAACCCGGCCTGCTGTGAACCTTTGAGGGTGATCAAATAGAAGCCGCGGTCGGGATTTTCCTGGTCTCGCACGCAAACGGTCAAATCCAGAGCGGTTTCGAAGTAGTGGCTCGCATAAAGTTGCTTCACAGCAACGGCATAGGCCGGATCCGTAGAACGGGGGTCTCGGTAGACTATGGCCTGCACAATTCGAAGAGTCGGTTTGAGTCCAAACTGTACCTTCTCCCAATAAAACTCGGATTGGATGTTGTCTGATTGCGCCTGCGGATACTCGAGCAAATAGTGCTCCAGTTTGGGGAAATAAACGGGAAGGGCCTTCGAACGGCTGAGCAAAGATGCAAACGTCTCTCCTACAACGGTCGGATGATGCTTGTCCATGTAGGTGCCTAAGGCCGCGTTCCCTCCTTGTGTGTATCGTTGAATTACTTCGAGCGCCATCTTCTCTGCAAGCTGATTTGCCTGATCTGCCGCATCAGGCGCAGACCAGTTCACGGACTGCTTGAACGCATCCATCGCCTCGGCGGGCAGTTGGACGTCGCACTTGCCCGGCTCACAGTTTTTCAGTAGCTTGAGGTCGTCCGCCTCTAGAGTGAAACCGTCGAGGTCGGAAAGCTGTGGTGGATCGCTGAACTTTCGGATTGCGAGATAGCTGGGAAGTTTGCGAAGCGCGTCAATGTCCGCAGCGAGCTTGAGATATTTTTCGGGAGTCGAGTGCACATACACGGAGCCGAATACAAACACTTCATCCGGAGTGCGGGATTCCACTACTCTTGCAATTGCTTTTCCGTTTCGGATCGCCGCAATCTGATCTTCTTTCAGTCCAACATAGTCGCGAAAGAATTTGAATGGCTCGACGTCTTGGGCATTAGATGCAGGAAGCTGGACAAGAGAAAGTAAGAGCAGGATGGGAAACAACCTCGGGAATCGGATTCTAACTAGCATTGTTCTGGGCATTTCCTTCACATTCATTTCTCGCTAGCACTGGCTCCGTCGCCATTTCTAGACAACCTCCAGGCTTCGTCGAGCACTTTGTGAAACCAGGCCGCCGGACAATTGCGACTGTAGCAAATCTTGTTCATGCGAGGTTCGTGGGGCCAGGAGCCTCAAAGAGATAATCGCCGCTGGCACGAGATAGACGAACGTGACGCAAGTCCACATGAGGGCGGCCGCACACTGCTGATCTTCAAGAACAGAAAAACCAAAAAGCCGCGGAGTGGAAAAGTACATCGGGTATACGACGCGGTCAGAGAAGGCAAGAAATCCGGAAAGGATGTCGCACGGCACAGTCGCCAGAAAGAGGTACAAAAGCATCGACCATCGCGGGCCAGTTGAGGCGCTTGGCCACGGTTGGATAATGGGCCACCAGAACAACAGTCCGGCTGCGAAAAAAGATATCTGTTCAACTATATGCCCGTTCTCTGACCGCATGGCGAGCGTAAATAGTGCCGGTAGGTGCCACGCAAGAAGAGTCATCGCAGAAAGGGTCCAGCACAGCGCAGGTCTTGTCACCATCCGTGCAAATTGGCGCAACGGCGATCGCCGCAATACCCGACGGAAGGCGCCTCGCACGACCAACGGCATTCCAATCCAGAAAACTCGTACTGGCTCACCTAAGAGGATCAACGCCGGAGCGATAGTCATCAGCAAAAGGTGTTTGATCATGTGGACTGTCAGGAGGCTGTGATCGTAGGCCGCAAGCGACGATCCGCATGCCGCCCAGACCAAGAACAGACCCAGAAAGAAACTGGCCGCGCTCCAAGCCGGAATGGCCGTCCGAGAAATCAAGCGAAGGGGTATCCATCCGAGCAGGTACTGGAGAGCCTCGTAGAGCAAAGTGAGTGTGAGCGAAACCGGAAATTCCCGGCAGCCCTGACCGAAATTGAAGTGGGGTGACATGCCTACGTCTTTATCTCTGTGAATCCTGCAGTCGATCCTGTTCCTGACCTAAGACCAAGTCGCGAGCAGCATCTCGCGCTGGCGCCTGTGTCCGAGGATGCAGAGTTTCGAGAAACGCGACAAGCGCAGTGGTTTCCGGCGGACTCAAGTTTTTTCCGTAAGCCGGCATGTTGCCGCCTCCCTGGATCACTTGGCGGATGAGTTGGTCTTGCGTCAGCCGCACGGCAACGCTGTCGAGCGCCGGCCCCCTTTGTCCGCCCAAGTCTCCAAGCGAATGGCAATTGCGGCATTGTTTGGCCTGAAATACAAGCGCGCCTTGTCGCTCCAAAGCGGTGCTGCCGTGCAGGAATCTGATCGGGCACCGGATCGCCGCTCCACGCATTCATGTGCGGACTCCACGGCGTAAATCCAGCGAGATGGGTGAGTGTTCCCAGGATTATGGCGATCAGCAGGACCGTCAAAACAGCGATCGGCCGCCGGCGCCAACTCTTTTCTCCTTCTCCGGAAAGAAATGGCAGCAAGAGCAAGAAACGCGATAACGACTACCGGGCCAATGAGGAGAGCTGGCGTCTCCATCGAAGGCGGAAGTATGAGAGCAAGCCGTACAGCCACAAAAAGAAGTAGTCAGGTTTCGGCACCGTTTGAATGATCGTCGGGTCCGGCCTGCCGGTCGGTCCGAACGGACCGAAGTACACGGCGCAGGCTGCGACGGCCAAAAGAATGAAAGCCGCAAAGAACAGATCTTTCCAGATCGCGTAGGGAACAAACGGCGCGCCATCCTTTTTCGTCAGTTCATGATATTCGTTCACGTAGGTCGCGCGCTTCACGAGGCGTCCCGGCATGGGCCATTCGTTGATTCCCAGTTTCACGACCATCAAAAGATGAAGGGCCACGAAACCGATCAACATTCCGGGAATCACGAAGACGTGCAGCGCAAAGAATCGAGAAAGCGTGGCACCGGCAATAATCGGTCCTCCGAGCATCAACTTCACGATCGCGGGACCGGCAATAGGGACACGACTGGCGATCGAAGCCCGATTCCAAGTCCCCAGTAAGCGTCCTGATCGAAGCGCAGCACTTGTCCGCTGAAGGCCATGCCCAGTGTCATCAGCAAAAGGAACACGCCGATGATCCAGGTGAGTTCCCGCGGAAATTTGTAGGCCCCGAACAGAAACACTTGGACCATGTGAATAAGAACGATCGCCACCATGAAATTCGAGCCCCATCCGTGCATCGCGCGGATGAACCACCCAAGAGTTACGTCGTGATTGAGAGCCTGCAGACTGCTCCATGCCTCGCCAGCCGAAGGAACGTAGATCAGCGCCAGAAGAATTCCGGTCACCAGCTGCAAGAGGAATACAGTGAGCGCGGCGCTGCCGAAGACGTACCACCAGCTTGCGGTGTTTCGCGGCACTGGGTGCTCGGCGGCTTCGCGAATCGGAGCCGCGAGCTGCAAGCCGCCGATCAAACCATTCTCCAATTTGCGAGACTAGTGGCGCATGGCGGTTTCTTTCCAGTGAGAGCGGCGCTCGCGCCCGGGCGTGGGCAATTCGCCGGCCTGAATGGTGATCAGTCCGTTCTCAACTTTGTGCGGATATTCGAAAAGTCCCCGTTCCGGCGGACCTGACGCACGTGAGCCGTCGCGGTAATAAGCTCCGCCATGGCACGGGCACATGAACAATCCGGATTGCGGAAACCAGCGAACCGGGCAGCCCAGGTGCGCGCAGTTAACGGCAAAGACCTGGAATTGTTCGCCCTCAATGCGGCGCACCCAGCAGGCCGTGTCCACCGTCTTGCCGTCGGTCGGCATCACGTAGGGATTTCGAAATGTGGCCAGCCGAGTCTCGCCTTCCGGAAATTCGTTGACACGACCGAGAGGTACCCACGACAGGTACGCGCCTGCGCGTCCCCGCGTAACCGAGGACAAGAAGAAATCGCACGATCGGTACGGCAAGAGCCGTCGCCACCAATCCATTGAAGAGAATTCCCAACTTCATGAACAGTCCGCGCCGGGAAATGCTATTTTCGTTTGGCATCTTCAGACTCCTGGTGCTGGGTGTTATTCGAAGCAGCGTATGGTTGACCCGGGTTCTGCAACCCGCCGTGAGGCGAGCCACGCAACTACGTCGGTGACTTCCTGATCCGACATCGGTTTTCCGGGCAAGTTTCCGCGCCAATCAGGCGCTCCCAATTCAGGGCGACCCGCGATCACAATCGTGCGCAGCCCCTGATCGCTGACGAGCGCGAGAAAGGAATCATCAGTGATGGCGCTGCCCTTGTGTCCACCGCGTCCGCCGGGACCGTGGCAAGATTCGCAGTAGGTCTTGTAGGCGGCTTCGCCTCGCTGGGCGTCGCCCGCTCGATTTAGGCGCATAAGAAGGCGCGGTGGCCGTGTCGAGAATTCCCTGCTTGCTCCAACGCGAGCGAATTTCTTTGGTGATCACGTCGATCTGCGCGTCCGTCAACATTCCGCCGGCGCTTTCGGCGAAGGCCGGCATCGCGGTTCCCGGCACGCCGTTGGCGATAACTTTGCGGATGGCAGCATCGTCTGCGATGGCCAGATAAACAGGATTGGCAAGCGCGATAGCTGCTCCTCCGCGTCCCTCCGCGCCGTGACAGCCGGCGCAGTTTTCCGCGTAGAGAGTGCCAAATTCCAAGACTTCATTCGGCGCGAGAACTTCCGAACCGTTACGTCGGCTGGCCGTGCGGCGCGCCACAACCCGATGCCAGGAAAATCGCAGCGAGGGGCGCAAACAGTACGCAAAGATGCCGAAATGCGTTCACGGACTGTTTTCTCCTCGCTTTTCTCGCTGTGGCATAATTCCGGGAGCTTCAATTCCCGCGCGCACGACGAACGGCAGATTCTCGCGAGTCGAGACGCGTGCCTGGCGCACGACGACGAGGCCCGCTACGACGCCGAAGGCGATCTGCGACGCCATAAACCAGAACCAGTCGATGCGGCTGGCAAGCAAAGGATTGAGAAGCTGCATGATCGAGTACAGAAGCCCCGACCACAGCACTGGGGCAATCAGCCCTCCGAGTACGATCGGCCGCCGCGCGAACATGGGAAGCATCGCGCCATAGAGCAGTCCCACGAAGATGGATCCGATGCCGTGCAGGACCACGGCAATCGCGAAACTGTCCGCATGAAACGAATTCAGTTGGGCGGGGCCGAGGCTTAAGCGATTCGCGCATAGACAGTAGCGGCAAGGAGGTTGATGGGATACCAGATGCTTCCGGCTTTGAGCAGCCCGTAGGCACAGGCCAGCACGGCCATCGCGACTGCCTCCCGCGAGGCCACCCTTTATGCCGGCCGATATCGGGTAGGTCTTCGAGAGGAAGCCACGCACGGACGAGTTCGGGCGCGATCGGAACACGTTCGACAACGCGGCGCTCCGTTGTGATGCGATGCTCTTCGAACACGACCGGCACGGTTTCCTCATGCTCGTGAGGAAACACTTCGCGGAACCACCCGACGCAACCGGCCACAGCAAGGACGACGCCCAGGACGCTGACCGAAACGCTCGTAAGAAGGCCCGCGAACATCAAGGTGAAGCCAAAAGCCAAAACAAGGGGCCACGCAGTCGATGCGGGCACTTCGATCTCAACCGGAGCCCGCGGGCTCTGCTCTCGTTGTTCCACGGATGGCAGCGTTGCCATTTCTTCTCCCTCAGCGGCCGAGAACGTAAACAACGGTGAAAACAACGACCCACACGGCATCCACAAAATGCCAGTACAGGGAAAGTACGTCGACGCGAGCAGACTGCTCCGGTCCAACGCGCCCTGCCAGCCCGAAGAACAGCACGATGGTCAGCATGACTCAGTCCAGCCGTAACGTGAAAGGCGTGCAGGCCAACAAGCGAGTAGTACGTTGTTCCAAAAAGATTCGTGGAGATGGTCAGCCCGTGTTCGTAGATCAAGCGGTGCCATTCCTGGCCCGGTGCCGTACAGAAAGAGGGCACCGAGAACGATCGTGAGCAACCACAAGACCAGGAATGCGCCTCGCCTGCCGCGTTCCAGAAGCTTTCCCGCGAAGTGGATCGTCAGGCTGCTGGACAGCAGACAGATGGTGTAGAAGATGGGCGTCTCCAGCACTTCGCGTGGAGTCGGTCCGGAGAGGCTCTTCCCCACGTAGAAGAGATAGGCCACCACGAAAATCGTGAAGATGGCGGACTCGGCGATGATGAGACACGCCATGCCGACCTTCCCACGATACGGGAAGCTTCCAAGCTATCGGAGTTTTCCGGGAGCGGAGTCGTGATTGCGCTCATTGATCGATTCCTTTACTCATAGCGGCTGTCCGGATCTTCCGGGTGTTTCAAATCCCACAATGGTCTGCGGCTGGCGACTGTAGGGATCGAAGCAAAGTTGTAGACGGGGGGCGGCGAACTTACGGACCATTCCAGAGTCCAGGCATCCCACGGATCGTTTCCCGCTTTGGCCCCTTTGAAGTAAGAAATGACCAGGTTTGCGACAAACACCAGCATGGCGATGCCCTGGATGAATGCGCCGATGGTCACCAGAAAGTTCAGCGTGTCCCAGCCGCGGCCGGGCTCGTAGGTGTAAATGCGCCGCGGCATCCCAAGCAAGCCGGGAATGTGCATCAGATCAAAGGTGAGATGGAATCCGATCAGAAACAGCCAGAAATGGAGTTTGCCGAGGCTTTCGTTCAGCATTCTTCCGGTGATTTTCGGGTACCAGTAATAAAATGCGCCGAAGAGCGCGAACAGAATTCCGCCGACGATCACATAGTGAAAGTGGGCGACGACAAAGTAGGAGCCGCTGAGCTGCCAATCGAAGGGCGCCGCAGCCAAGCATGATGCCGGTGAGGCCGGCGATCAAAAACTGGAACAGAAATCCGATGCAGAACAGCATCGGCGTCTTGAACTGAATCTTGCCTCCCCACATCGTGCCCAGCCAGTTGAAGATTTTGATTCCGGTCGGCATGCCGACCGCCATCGTGGTGATCGTGAAAAAGCTGTTGGCGTAGGAGTTCATCCCGATGGTGAACATGTGGTGCGCCCAAACACTCATGCTCACGAAACGCGATGCAGACGGTGGCGCCCACCATTACCGGGTATCCAAAAATCGGTTTGCGCGAAAATACCGGAATAATTTCAGATACAAACGCAAAGCAGGGAATGATCAGGACATAAACCTCTGGATGTCCAAAAATCCAGAAGAAGTGCATCCACAGACGTTGCGGAGCCTCCCGCCTGCGTATCAAAGAAGTGCCCGCCAAGATAGCGATCGACGAGCAGCATGATTTGAGCCGCCGATGAGTGGCGAAATGGCGAGCAAGACCATGCCGGCCATCACCAGGTTCAGCCATGCAAACAGAGGCATCCGGCTCAGCGTCATGCCGGGGCACCGCATGGAAATGATCGTGGCGATGATGTTGATCGCCGTGCCGATGCTGCCGAAACCCGAGGCCAGCAGAGCAATGGTCCAGTAATCGGAGCTGTGGCCCGGAGAAAACGCACGCGAAGTCAAAGGAGCGTAGGCCCACCAACCCACGTCCGGCGCGTTGCCGGCCCCGTAAAGTCCGTTGCCACCGAAGAAACTGAAGTAGAGCAGAAATCCACCGAACGCCGTCAGCCAAAAGCTGAAGGCATTCAGGCGCGGAAACGCCATGTCCCGCGCGCCGATCATCAGTGGCACGAGGTAGTTGGCAAAGCCGAACAGGATGGGCATGGCCACGAAGAAAATCATGGTCGTGCCATGCATGGTGAACATGCGGTTGAACACTTGCGGCGAAACAAAATCGTTGTGCGGGCGCATCAGCTGGATGCGAATGATGGTTGCTTCGATACCGCCGATGACGAGAAAGAACAGGGCATAGAGGATGTACAGAATGCCCAGCCGCTTGTGATCGACCGTGGTCACCCACTCGTGCAGCGTTTGCAACCCAAGGCGGCCCGCGGCTTCTGCGGTTTGAATGGCTATGGCATCCGACGACATTGCTGATCTCCACTCTCTTTCTCTACTGCAGTGTTTCGAGATAGCGCACGAGCGCATCCAGTTCTGCGTCGCTCAATTTCATTGCCGGCATCAGACGATCCCGGCTTGATGGCATCCGGGTTCTGAATCCACAGCGCGAAGATTTTGCGGCGTTATTTTCCGCTGCACCTGACGCGATCGTGCGGCGGCTCATCAGGTGAGTCAGATCCGGGCCAAAACGCCCGGTGCCGTTTGTGCCGTCGATTGCATGGCAGTTCAGGCACGCAGTTGCTTTCGAAGACACGTCTTCCGGCGGCTTCTTCTGCATCCTCATTCGCAGGCTGTTGTTGCGCGCGTACCCACGCCTTGAAGTCCTCCGGACTCTCCACGTACACGCGCAAAAGCATCTTCGCGTGTTGCGTGCCGCAGTACTGCGCGCATTGGCCAAGAAACAAGCCGGTCTCGTGAGGATCGATCCATATCTCGTTCACGCGATTCGGAATCAAGTCTGTCTTTCCTGCAAGCTGAGGAATCCAGAAACTGTGATCCGTGTCGGCGGAAAGCAATTTCAAGAATGTCGGTGTGGGATGAGCGGGATCGCTCACGGGAACATGGAGTTCGTTCGCGGTGACGATGCCGAGCCCGGGATAGCGAAATTCCCACCAAAACTGATGCCCGATTGCGGTTACCTCGACCGCCTCAGCAGGCTTGGGCGCGTCCTGGATTGCGTGAATGACTCTGCGCCGTTGCGAGAAAAAGGACAACAACGATCAGAATCGGAATGATGGTCCAGGCGAGTTCAATCTGTGTGCTTCCATATACTTGCGCAGGCTCGCGCTCTGTGTCTGTCGCTCTACTGCGGAATTTCACGACCGCGTAGCTCAGTAGACTGAAAACCACAAGAAAAATCAGTCCAGTCACGCTGAGGACGAAAAGAGAGAGGTGGCGGATCGAATTCGCTGGCGTGGAATGTGCATCGAAAATGCTGGGAACGGAGTTGTCCTGAGGAGCTGCGGTGCACAACCCTGCGACGAGGAGCACGCCCGCGAGGAGTATAGCAACGCCCATAGCTCGACTGATGATTGCCGACCAATCCGCCTTTTGCATCGTCTCGACGATCCTCATCAAGCATCCCCACTAAGACTTCTGGTGAACCAGCGGCTGGTGACAGCAATCGCCGCTGAAGACCAAGTCGTCTGCACACCCGTACTGTGCAATGCAGTCTCCAAGCGACTGCCTCGGAGCTCGAAACCACAAACTGCGTTGATTGAGCATCTTACGGTTGACGAAAACCAATAGTGACGACTCGTTGCATGTGCTGTTGCGTCTCTTGATTGACGAAATTGTCGAAGATCTGTCGCGGAGAGGCTTCGGACCCGAGACCCGGTCGGCTTAAACTTCAATCCTCAGCATGTACTCGGTTGTCGAATTGGGTTGAGTTCTCCGCAACGCTCGGACCAGAGCGCAATCACAAGTTGGTCGGAATATCTCGTTGATGGGGAAAGCGCATGAACAGTAGGAAACGCGCCCGACCTTATTGGGCCTGCACCAAAGTTATGACGTCGACGTTACCGTCAATTTTCTGGCTTAGATTACAACTTTAAAAAATCTCCCGCCTTCGCGCTGCCTCCGGCACTCCTTTTTCCCGTTGAAAACAAAACGCCTAGCTGCAGTTCCTGGCAAAGTCCGCCATGGGCATACATTTGCAGGATGGATCAGGTGAGGAAACGGAGATTGCATATGACCTACGCATTGGCAACCGCGAGTTCGGACGGGCAAGGCAACCAAGTTGCAAGCAGGAATTCTTTGCCCGTATTCCCGGCACTTAAAAAGAATATGCACTCAGCCCCTTCCAAGACAGCAAGCTACAGGGCTCGCAAACTGGTCGAGACACGACGAGAAGAAGTCCTAAGAAAGGAGGCTTTGGAGGAGTTGTTTGTCGCATCCCGCAAAAGATTCCTGGCGATTGCGTACTCGATTCTGCGGAATAGAGAAGACGCGGAAGATGCGGTGCAAGAGGCGTTTCTTTCGGCGTATCGCCACTTCCGCAGCTTCGAAGGGCGATCTGCACTCAGAACTTGGTTGACTCGTATCGTATTGAATGCTGCATTGATGGTACAGCGGAAACGTAAGCTCTCCACGGTCAGTTCGTTCTCCGAAAGCGGTGCCTCCCATGACGACGACTGGACCGAGAATATTCAAAACTCGCAGCCGGATCCAGAAATGATTTACGCCGAACGCGAGACTCTTCAATTCATCCATGAGAAGCTGGGAAAGCTGAGGCCCGCGCTTCGACAGGCATTCGCAATGACTTATTACAACGACCTGTCAGCAGCAGAAGCTTGCACTATGCTCGGTGTTTCCTATGGGACTTTCAAGGCGCGGCTCTTTCATGCAAGACGCAAGCTCTCGGATCGGACGGAGCGGGCTCTGGTAACTCCCATTCGCAGGACGCCCGTTTCATCGTCCGAGTCATGGAGACGCAAGGGACTCTGGGGGTTGCCACGACTTGAGTCATGATCACCGTCAAAGCGGGCCAAAAAATCTTCACGTGCGCGGAAGTTACGAACCTCACAGGCATATGCACCGGGCATCTACAGAATCTCGTTAAGCACCATCGTTTGGGTTTTATTTCCCGAACCGGGACTCTTGAAAACCATGCCGAGCAATGGCTTTTTACGTCGCATGATTTGATGGTTCTAGCGATACTGTTCCAGCCCTGCGCGCACTAAGTCGGCAGTAGTTTCACCACACAGCGTCACGTGCGCCTTTCGATGCATTGATCTGCTCCTACCACTTCACAATGGCCCTCAGCATCATCTATTCACCTTCGAAGACCAGTGCGGAACTTAAGTGCACTTCGGATTCTCGACTTAGTCCTGCAAATGATCTGTTGGTGGCGCAACACCAAGGCGCTTCATCTTGTAAAACAGCGTTGTGCGCTTCAAGCCAAGTCTGGCAGCTGCACCTCGCGGACCTCCGAGCTTCCAATTAGCGCGCTGACAAGCAGCGAGAATTTCTCTACGCACCTTGTCTTCGAGGGTCGGGTTTGTAATCTCGGGTTCCGATTGTTCGTAGCTTTCGAGAGGTGCTGGTTCAAAGACGCCATCATTCGAAAGGATGACCCCGCGAGCAATGTAGTTTTGAAGCTCTCGAATGTTCCCGGGCCAGTGGTGGCGCACAAGGGAGCGCATGGTTTCCTGAGGAATCGATTCGATCGATTTGTCCATCGAGGCGGCAAACTGTTGAACGAAATATTCCACGAGTTCAGGAATATCGGCTTTCCTTTCGCGCAATGGCGGCAGAAAGATCGGAAAAACATTCAACCGGTAGTACAAATCTTCGCGGAATTCACGATCCTGAGCCATTCGCTTCAAGTCTTGGTTGGTCGCCGCAACGACGCGAACATCGACTCGCGTTGTGCGCGTGCTGCCAACAGCCTCGAACTCACGCTCCTGCAACACTCGTAGCAGCTTGGGCTGAAGCTCTATTGGCATGTCTCCAATTTCATCGAGGAAGAGTGTGCCGCGATCCGCCAACGCGAAGCGGCCGACATGAGAGTTAACCGCGCCCGTGAAAGCTCCGCGTTCGTGCCCGAAGAGCTCGCTTTCGAGAAGGCCAGCGGGGATTGCCGCACAATTCAGCTTCACCAGGCTTCGGTTCCGGCGTGGGCTGAACTCGTGAATCGCGCGAGCGATGACTTCCTTTCCAGTGCCAGTTTCGCCCGCAATCAGAACTGTCATACTCGTGGGCGCAACCGCTTCAACTAGAGAGAGGATGCCACGGAGACTCCCATGTCGGCCTACGATTGTCTCTACAAAGGGAATTCCCTCGCGCTCCTCCTTGCGAGCGTGTAGTTCGTCCCTACGATACACAACGGCCTTCATTGGCATGTTTCCTACATTTTCGTTAATTTGAACTACGGAATTAAATGCTGAACTCATGTTTCACTCCTATGTTCGCGCCAACCCTTCCTGCCTAAGTTGATCCGTGTACCTGCCCGCCCAAATAATGCTTGCGTCTACAACCAGTTTTTCCGTGTTTCGTAAGAAAGCCAAAGCTTTTTTCCGTGTCCGAAACTCCGGAGACTCTGTAATCCGCGGTTTCCCCCCAGCGTGTACCTGGTTCTGTCGTATCAGATCAATGGGGACGCTCATTTTAAGTCTCCGAACTTTTGTCAGCCTTTCTATCCAGTCGTTGCCTCCTGATCCACTCTCGGATGTAAAGGCCGCAGTTCTTCAGCTTGATCGAGTCGGCTTCCCACTTCTCCAGAAACTTAACGGCCTCGCCGTCCACCGACCTCAGATCTGTACAGTCCAAGACAATTCGCTTGCCTTTTGTTTCTGCCTCAATGAGTGTCTCCATCTCCGCCACGTTTTCCACGTTTAGCTGACCGCTAACTCTGAAGACCACCTCACCGTTTGCCGTCCTGGTGATCCTCAGCATTTGACTCCTCATCGACAACAGTTCAGAACGCAATTGACGCTCCAATCGCAAATGGTTGAAAAACAACCTCTTCGTGCCCGAGTTAACGCCGAACTTTCGACAATTGGCGAGCGCCTGGACAAAATGTTTCGGAATTTCAAATGTGGACTTCGAGAAAAAAAGGGCTATCCCCGCAGTCGCACAATGAATCGAACGGTGGGAGGCCTGGGTGATGGGCCTTAAAGTACGGCATGCTAGTAAGCGGTTGGCCATATCACGACTGCAGGGAGTTCGGTCAATCGATCTTATCGATGCGCCGATGTGTGGGTGTATGATGCCCGCCATGGCCTCCTTCGGACAGGGATCCGAGCGTTTGAATGCTCAACTCCTTGTCGACTCGATTCCTGCGCTGATTCACACCGCCAGGCCCGACGGTTACCTCGATTACTTCAATAAACCTTGGCTGGAGTACCTGGGCGTCACTTTGGACAAAGTGGCCGGCTGGAATTGGACAGCCTTCATTCACCCTGAGGATGTCGATGGGATTGTTGCTCAGTGGCGAGCCTGCCTCGCGACTGGAGAAGTCTTCGAGTACGAAACCCGTGTCCGCAGAGCGAATGGAAAATACCGCTGGATGTTCCACCGGAAAGTGCCACTTCGCGATGCAAACGGCAACATCGTCAAGTGGTATGGATCGAGCATGGATATTGACGAGCGCAAAACGGCGGAAGAACAGCTTCGCCGGAACGCCCAAGAGCTGCAAACAAGCGAGTCTTATCTTGCGGAAGGACAGCGTCTTGCCCATATGGGAAGCTGGGCCTTCGATCCCGACGGGTTCTACTATTGGTCTCACGAATTATTTCGGATGCACGGACTCGATCCGGGCAGCAAGCCGCCTAGCGTTGAGGAGTACCTGGATCGTGTCCACCCACACGATCGCGAGTCCATGGCAGAACTGATCAACCGGATCTTGGTGAAAGCTACGCCCTTCGATGCCACAAAGCGCATCGTGCGTCCCGATGGTGAGGTCCGGTACATTCGCTGCGTCAGTGCTCCTGTCGTCGAAAACCAAAGCCTGAAAAAGTACGTTGGCAGTGCCATTGACGTTACGGAACACGAGCTCCTGACGCAGGACCTCAGGCGACGTGAAGCGTACCTATCCGAAGCTCAAAGGCTCAGTCACACCGGCAGCTTCGGGTGGAGATCTGATAACGGAGAGATTGTCTGGTCAGACGAAACCTATCGTATCTTCGAGTACGACCGCTCCGTCAAGCCAACAATAGATTCAGTGGTGCAGCGCGTCCATCCCGAGGACCGCGCCGGCTTCGAAGAGGTCATCAATCGCGCCATTGCGGGAGCGACAGATTTCGAACATGCGTATCGCTTGCTGCTGCCTGACGGGCAAGTCAAGCACGTCCACGCCCTAGCCCACGTTTTGCAGGATGCATCTGGCAATCGCGAGTTTGTCGGGGCGGTGACGGACATCACCGAACGCAAAACCACCGAAGACAAGATCCGGCGCCTGGTCGAAGCCGGCATTCTGGGAATCTTCTTCGCGACCGTGGAGGGTGGAATAGTCGAAGCCAACCAGGCATTTCTACAACTGCTGCAATACGACCGTCAGGATCTCGCCGCGGGTCGCTTGCGATGGGCGGATATAACACCGGCCGAATGGCGCGAGCGCGACGAACGTTCCATGGCAGAGTTCCTGGCCACTGGGGTTTTTCAAGCGTACGAGAAGGAGTATTTCCGGAAAGACGGCAGCCGCGTGCCCGTGCTAGTTGGAGGCGCGCGGATGCAAAGTCCGAACGAGGGCGTCGTATTTGTCCTCGACTTGAGCGAGCAAAAGCGCGCCGAGGAAAAGATCCGAAGAAGTGAATCGTACCTAGCAGAGGCGCAGAGACTCAGCCAGACAGGAAGTTGGGCATGGAGTCCAGACGACGATATCAGGTACTGGTCGGAGGAATGCTACCGTGTTCTGAGTTTCGATCCAAAGGATGGTTTGCCGCGGTTCGAACAATTCTTTGACCGGATTCATCCCGACGATCAACCCGGCTTGAGGAAAACAATCGAGACGGCGATCCACAAGAAGGCAGAGTGGGAAGCGGACTACCGAATCGTGCATCAGGATGGCCGGGTGAGTGACATTCATGTCGTAGGTCATCCTGTTCTGAGTACGTCCGGCGATCTGCTTGAATTTGTGGGAACTGTGATCGACGTCACTGAACGTAAAAAAGCAGAGGACGAGCGGCGCAGAAGTGAATTGGAGCTCCGGCAGATGCTGGACCTTGCGCCTCAGCATGTTGGGGTATTCGGACCTAACCGTGAACGCCTTTACGCCAACCGCGTTTTGCTCGATTACCTCGGCTTAAGTCTCGAAGAGTGGCAACAGACCCCTGGTAGCGGCACTTACGTTCTTCCTGATGACGACGGGCGAATCGCCGGTGTTTTTGGTCACGCTGCGGCGCGGGGCTCTGCTAACGAGCTGGAATTGCGACTGCGCAAACGGGATGGAAGTTATCGCTGGTTCTTGGCTCGTTTTAACCCATTGCGCGACGAACAGGGACAGATCACGCGTTGGTACATTGCCGCGACGGATATCGAAGATCGCAAGCAGGCGGAAGACAGGCTTCACCGCGAAAACGTCGCTCTACGTGAAGAAATCGACAAAGCCTCGATGTTTGAAGAGATCGTTGGAACATCTCCCGCTTTGAAAAGTGTTCTCTCGCTCATTTCCAAAGTGGCGCCGAGTGATTCCACGGTCCTCATCACGGGTGAAACAGGAACAGGCAAAGAGCTAGTTGCACGCGCCATACATCGAAGATCAGATCGTGCTTCGCGCGCGTTCGTTAGTGTGAACTGTGCGGCAATCCCCCGTGATCTTATCGCTTCTGAGTTGTTCGGCCATGAGAAGGGCGCCTTCACGGGCGCGACTCAGCAGCGCCTGGGCCGGTTTGAATTGGCAAATGGAGGCACGATCTTCCTCGACGAAGTCGGAGAACTTCCAGCCGAGACTCAGATTGCTCTGCTGCGCGTTTTGCAGGAGCACGAGTTTGAACGTGTCGGCGGCACTCGTCGAATCCGCGGCGACGTCCGAGTGATCGCGGCCACCAACCGTGACTTGCAGGCCGCCATCAGCGCTGGGTCCTTCCGTAGTGATTTGTTTTATCGCCTGAATGTTTTCCCGATCGAGATACCTTCTCTTCGAGAACGACGAGCGGACATCCCTCTGCTGGTCGAATACTTCATCGATCGCTACGCGCGAAAAGCCGGCAAGAACATAAAGCGTGTCAACAAGAAGACGCTGGAATTGCTTCAGTCATATCCGTGGCCGGGAAACATTCGCGAACTGCAGAACGTCATCGAGCGTTCGATGATACTTTGCGAAACGGAGATTTTCTCGATCGACGAAAACTGGCTATCGCAGCCGCCGCCTCTGACATCAGGGTCGAACGACAAAGTCGAGCTCCCTCGCAGACTCCTCGTGCAAGAGAAGGACATGATCGAGGCTGCACTGAAAGATACCCGTGGGCGCGTATCGGGACCTACAGGGGCTGCAGCCAAGTTGGGGATACCGCGGTCTACGCTGGAATCGAAGATCCGGTCACTCAAGATTGACAAGAATCGCTTCAGAGTTATTCCGGGAACTTGAGGGCTCCCGCTTCCCACAAATTATTCTTAAATGCGGCGACATATCTCAGGTGGGCAGGTTGAGTTTCTTCAAGAACGCGGCATAGCGCGGGTCGTTGTGCAAGCTCTTCAGTAGCGGATCCACTTTCGTTTCGATCAAACCGTCATCACGCTTGTGCAATTCATTTTCGGAGCTTGGCGTACTCGGCTTTGGCTTGCTGGTAGATGGGAATGTCGGGATCGGCGTTCTTCCACAAATCCAAGAAAGTCTCGTAGGACTTCCGTGCGGCGGCTTCATCGCCTATCATCTTCTGCGCGCGGCCAAGCTGGAGCCAGGCCAAGGGTCCCGTGACATGTCTCACGGTAAAACCGGGATTGTCGATCAGCTTTTGGAACTGAGCCGCGGCCGATCGGCCATCGCCGAGCTCCAGATACGCGAGTCCGCGGATGTAGGCGGGGTACACAGACTCGAACGATGCCGTAAACGCCAGATCGTACTTGGCAGTGCCGCGGAGCAGATCAATGGCTGCTGCCGGATCGTGTTGCTGCAGCTTGATCGCGGCCCGGATGGTGGGAATGAAGTAATGCTGCACGAGCGTGTCCTCTGGCCTTTCCGCGCTGATCTGGTCTGCGAGTCTGCCGGCTTCCGCTGTTCGTCCTGATCGTGCGAGCGCGAGCGCCAGGGCGATCTTGTTATTGCGATCTAGCGGGCTTCCAGCTGCCTTGCTTTCATAGCGTCGAGCTTGCACGTCCTTTCCGACTTCGGCATCCTCCAGGGCCGAGAGGACCACCCACCAGTCAGCCATTGCTAGCCTTCGAGGTTCGCCCCAAAGCTTGCAGGCGCAGACGTTCGGCGGAGTGAAAGCGACCCTGCTGAATCTCGATCAAGGAATGTTCATGCAGGAAGTCTTCTCGATAGCTGCCTCGCTCCTCCTCCTTGAGGATCTTTTCGACGTTGTCCCGGTCGCCTGTAGCGAATGCCACAATTAGTCTCTCCCGCCGGATTAGTGAACTGTCGAGTTTAAGGGCGTCCGCTTTGGCGAGCCATGACTTTGCCTCATTGAATCTGCTTGCGAACCTGATGGACTGTATCGCGCTACCGAAATAATATGAGCTCGGCTGCAACCGTGCCAGTCTCAGCCGCTTCGTCAGCGGCGCGGTCGGGCTGGCCGAGATACACAAATGCAGCCCTGAGGTTGGCATGAGCGAACACATCCCGAGGAAATATTTCTAAGAAACGAAGCACGGAAGAATATTCTTTCTCCCAGTCGCCGGTCACCCGGCCGTAATAGGCGATTTCGGTATTCAACCGGTCTTTCTCGGTCAATCGGTCGCGGAGTTGGTACGCACGCGTATACGAAGCCGCCGACAACTCAGTGTTACCAAGGAAAAGGTAGGCCGCGCCCATGCGCCCATACGCTACGGCAAGGTTTGGATCCAGTTCGACAGCTCGCTGATAGAGTTTGAGCGCTCCCTCAGCGTCGCCGGCGAGGGAAAGTTTGTTCCCTTGAGTGCCGGCTTGCAAAGCCTCGAGCGAAGCGCTGAGCGCCTTTTCCAGCGGCTGATTGAAGCGCGCCAGCGAAACTGCGGGCTCTCCCAGCTTCGCGCGAAGGCGTGCGGCTGTGACTCCCAATTCGTGTACGACCTCATTCCGCTTACCGATGTCCGCCTGCTCTTTGGCCAAGGTTGCTCCCGACCCGCAGTCGAGCGCCCGCATCTGCAAATGGTAGCCGTTGCCGGCATCGGCGATCGATTGGGAGATCACCATCTTGCTGTTGGTCTTGCCGCAGATCTGGCGTGCGACGTCGGGTGTCAACTTTGCAGTCGGCGGGAGGTTGAGTTGCGCCAGGGTGCCGAAGACTTTATCGATGCCCAGAATGTTCAGATAGGGCGTCTGCTCCATTTCGTAGCGCAAAGCTGTGTCCAATGCGTCGTCGAACACCGGATCGCTGGTCTCGTTTTTGACATCGGCGAGAACAATGGTGTCCGTGGCGGAGAGCGTCACTGGGCGGGGGTAACTCCAGTACAACCAGAAGACCGCAGCGATAACTGCCAACAGCCCGGCTGCCGCGAACCATTTGTGCAGGCGGAGACGAGCTGCCGGTGATTTTGTGGCTTTCTCTTTGGTTGGAAACTCCACAGATCGTACATCGGTTTTTGAGGTTTCGGTCTCGGGGGCCTGACGCGTGGCATGTTTTGCGGTATCTGCCACCTCGGCAATAGCGACATTAGCTGTGAACTGGTAACCCTTTCGAGCGATGGTCACGATCAAGCGGGTGTCTTCCGAGTTGTCGTCTAGCGCCTTGCGTAAATGGGAGATGTACTGCGTCAGGTTCCCCTCTTCTACAAACGTGTCGCCCCACACGGCTTGAAGCAATTCCTCTTTGGTGACCAGACGGTTGGGGTTTTGAGCTAGGAAGAGCAGGACGTCAAAAGCTTTGGGGGTCAGAGAAACGGGCGAATCGGCGCGAGATACAGTGCGCTTCCGGGAATCCATCTCAAATTGGCCGAAACGGTATAAGTAACCATTGGCTAGGCTCGATTCTCTATCCTTACCGAGATCGCGCAATGCGAGAGTCATTCCCAGAGCCCTTTCACTGGAAGCTCCTATGTTGAGGCTCTCAAGCGATTTCCTGAGCGGCGAGTTTTTTGGAGAGTTCAAGCGGGATTTTCGGGTCGGTCGCAAGCGATTGCTGAGCAAGCCAGGTCTTGTCGACCGAGAAATTCTCTGTTTCGCACATGATGACGGATCTCTCAATCACATTCTGCAGTTCGCGGATGTTCCCCGGCCAGGGAAAGGAGCGAAGCAAGTCGAGGCTTTCTTTGGTTATCCCCTGTATGTTCTTTCCCACTTTCCTCGCGCAATGATCGACGAAGTATTCGACCAGCACAGGAATGTCTTCTCGTCGTTCTCGCAGAGGAGGCATATCAATCGGGAACACGTTGAGCCGGTAAAACAGGTCACTACGAAAGGTTCCCGCAGCGATCGCCGCCTGCAAATTACGGTTGGTAGCAGCTATCACGCGGACATCCGTTTGGATGGACCGATTTCCACCGACACGCTCAAATTCGTGTTCCTGCAAGACATGCAATAGAGCAATCTGGGTTTCGAGAGGAAGCTCTCCCACTTCATCGAGGAAGATCGTGCCTCCCTCGGCCAATTCGAAACGGCCCAGGCGCCGCTGCAACGCTCCGGTAAAAGACCCCTTCTCATGGCCAAACAACTCTGAGGCGATCAAGTCGCGCGGAACGGCAGCACAGTTCACACAGACAAAAGCTCGTGAGGATCGATGAGACCGCCTATGAATAGCGCGCGCAACAAGCTCCTTGCCTGTCCCTGTTTCGCCCGTGACCAAAACGGTGGCGTCTGTTGGAGCAACCTTAGACACAAGCGATAGTACTTTTTTCAAGGCGCCAGAACTTCCGACGATCTCATCGCACATCGATCTCTTATTGATTTCTTCGGGCAGGGCGACGCTCGTGTATTTGAGTCTCTCTTCAGACTGCTTTAGATCCGCCATGATTACCGCGACGCTAGCCATAACTTGCCTCACCGATCTAGGGACGTTGCATGCTTGTCAGACCCCTTTGTTCATGTCGCGCATTTTGGAGCCCGTCCCGTCTGGGGACAACCCCAGATGGAGTCGCCGTAGACACCATATCGGAACAGAAGGAATGCCCTTTTATAGGGGTGAGAACTAACTCAAAAGTAGTAGGAGACTCAATTCTTTCGATCTCGAATGTCTATGCGCTTCCATCCAAAAAGGCGGGCATCGGCCGACCAGGCGCCTGGTCCGAGCATGGCAAGGGCGGCACCGAGGGTTCCCAACAGGATATAGCTCCACGGATCACGGGGATGCGTGAAGGCGCTCCAAGTCTCAATGATTGCCAGAAGTACTCCCGCGATGGGTGTCCATAAACCTGCGAGCAGCAGTATTCCAGCGGCAATCGCGAGAACGTGGATCACTGCCAGGCTGGTTGGCGGCGCACTTTGCAGCTCGATAATTCTTCGAACGAGTAATGCTATACCAACGACCAAGCGCATGAGTAGAAGGCCGGCACCGGGCCAGCCGCGAGCGAATGTGGAGAAAAGTCGTCGCAAAACAGGTCGAGCGTAGAATTTCCCGACGCCAGCCGAAAACCCCAAAAGGCACGCGCGAAACACTCTTTTGAGTGAACTAAAACTCGATGATTCCGCGCTTCAGACCGATCATCGCGGCGTGGGTTCGGTCGTTGGCGCCCAATTTGGAGAGGATGTTTTTGACTTGGCCTTTAACGGTTTCTTCACTGACCGAAAGCTGCTCGGCAATCTCCTTATTGGCATTCCCATCGGCAATCAGGCGCAGGACGCGCACTTCTGCCGGGGTCAGCGCGTCATCCGTGGCATGCTCGGCAAGTTGGTAGGAGGCCTCAGCGGAAAGCGCCTTTTTCCCGGCATGCACCGCGCGGATCGTTTCCAGAAGTTCCTTGTGCAAGCTATTCTTCAGTAGGAAGGCCCGCGCGCCAGCTTTGAGCGCCCGCAGGACCTGCACGTCCCCGGCGTACGTGGTTAGTACGATGATTCGCGCTTCGGGAAATTCTCCGCGAATCGCGATCATCGAATCTAGACCATTCATTTCCGGCATCTGCAAGTCCATCAAGCGTGATGTCCGGACGGTGGGTACGGAACTGGTGGATCGCCTCCCGCCCATTCGAGGCTTGCGCGACTAAACTCATGTCCGACTGACCCGCCACAAGTCCCGCGATCCCCTCGCGGAGGAGGGCATGGTCATCGACCGACAGGATCCGAATCGGACCGTGCTCCGCACTCATGACTTTATCTCCGTGTCCTTCCCAGAGAACTTTTCTGCCAACCACGAACGCCGTCGAGCTGGAGATGTCTCGTAAGCACGGGAGGCAGGAATGCTCAGCTCAACTTCCGTGCCAGAATCGAGCTCACTCCAGACGGCCAGCTTACCTCCCATTAGCTTGGCGCGTTCGCGCATGCCACACAAACCGTAGTGCCCAGCGTAGCCGTCTCCATCGAGATGCTTCGCGTCAATGCCCTTTCCGTCATCCCGTACCCGTAACCGAAGCTGCCGTTCGTCATACCGGATTTCCACTTCGATCCGTTGCGCCTGTGCGTGCTTGAAGGCATTACGCAGTGCTTCCCCTGCGATCCGGTAGACCTCGTCTCGGAGGATTGGATGGAGGTTCTGCGGGTTTCCTTCCACCTCTACATGAAACTCGGCAGCATTTGGGTTCGTTTCACCAGACGCGAGCTCTTGACCCAAAATGTTTATTGTCGACGCAAAATCGCTGGCCACAACCGTGGATGAGCGCAAACCCTGTACGGCATCCCGGCCCTCAGTGATCGCTTGGGCGGCCTGATCGATAGCGTTCTCGAGTGTTTTCCTGGCTTCGGCCGGACGCTCCGGCAGCAGATTGGCCGCTGCCTGAAAGCGCAGCAACAGACCGTGAAAACTTTGTAGCAGGGTATCGTGCAAGTCCCGCGCGATGCGTGTCCGCTCGCTGACGCGCTCTTCTAGCCGAATGTTGAATTGGCGCGCCACCTGACTGAGCCGGAGTTGATAAAGCGCCAAGAGCAATACGAGAAAAGCGACCACGCATGACACGCGGAACCACCACGTCTTCCACAGCACCGGTTCGACTTCGAATGGGAGAATGGCCTCCGTACTATTCCACACTCCATCGCTGTTACTGGCCATCACGTGAAACCAATATTGACCTGACTCCAGGTTCGTGTAAGTCGCTTCACGGCCTGATGTCGGCTCTGTCCAGGATTGATCGAACCCGTCAAGCCGGTACATAAACCGGACGCGTGTAGGAAACGAGAGACTCAAACCTGAGTAACTAAGCGTGATCTTCTGATGAGGCGGTCGGACCCGAATCTGCTCTCCCAAATGAATAAGACGGCCGTCGACGGAGATTCCATCCACATGCACCAGCGGGGGTGCAGAATCGAATTTCATGGATGTCGGACTAACGAAAGAAAGCCCTCGATTCGTAGAGATCCAAATTCCCCCGCTCGGGTCCACCGCAATGGATTTGTGCCGTCTTACACCTTGGGTACTGAGAAGGCCGTCACCGAGACCATATTCCCGTATGTCGCTGCTAGCAACCGCTTGGAGCAGCAACTTGTCCCGGTCGACACGGACAATGTGTTTTGCGGTTGCCATCCAGAGAGCACCTGCTTTGTCTTCCGCAATCGCAAAGATCTCCTCACGCACGGAGTCTGGTACATCGTCGCTTAACGCATGCACGGTTCCCGAACGGAGGAACGCCAGACCGTTATCCGTTCCGATCCAAAGGACGCCGTTGGAGTCTGGCAGAAGGCAGTTCACGTTCCCGGGGGGCAATCCGTCTTTACTTGTATAGGCTCGCAGGTGTCCTTCCGAAAGCTCATTGAGTCCGTTGGGCGTTCCAAACCACATAGTTCCGTCGGAGCTCTCGGCGATAGAAGAGATGCTGTTCGAAACTAAACCATTCGCGGCGGTGTAGGTAGTGAAGCTCCCATCCTTGAGCCGGCTGAGCCCTGCGCTTAAGGTCCCAGCCCATACCGTTCCATCACTACTCTGATGAACCGCATACACCCTGTTTTGAGCAAGCCCATCCGCAGCCGTGTATGTCTTCGCTATATACGAAGCACCACTCTCTCGCAAGTGAGTTAACCCACCGCGTCGTCCTATCCACAGTTCTCCTCTGCGTCCATCAATCGAGTAGACAATGTCATTCTGCATCGCGGCTGCGGTGATTCGCCCCAGGTGGCCCTCTTTGCGCCAATATAAACCTCCCTCGCTCGGACCGAACCATGTGCGTCCTTCCGAATCGACAAAAAGGGGACCGTTGTTCCGCGACGGCACGCCAACGGAAGCGTAGTAAGTCATGAACACGCTGTCGCGGAGACGTTCGATTCCGTCCGCCCTGCCCACCCAGAGACTTCCTTCACGATCCTCGAATAAGGCAGTAACCGGCTCGGCCGACCCACCTTGGATCGAATCGACGGACGTGACCCCGTCGTTGCTAACACGGGCCAATCCGTTCGAGGTACCTATCCAAACGTTCGATTCCCGGTCTCGAGCCAGGGTAACGATTTCCACGTCTTGCAAGGTTTCGGATGTGGAAACCCGCGACAATCCCCTCCCGTCCCAGCGCGCCAAACCTTTGTCCGTGCCAATCCACAAGTCGCGACCGTTCAGCGATAACAATGCGTTGACCTTCTTGTCAGGCAGTTCCCCGACAAAACGGGAGATGCGTTGACCGTTTAGCGAATAGAGCCCTTGTTCTCTTGTGCCCAGCCAGTCCACGCCGTCAGCCAACTCGATCATCGATATAACATGTCTTGGCAACTCATCCCCGGTCGCGCTGGGCACAAATGTCCCGTTCCTGTCTCGAAATATCCCTTTTGTCAACCCTGTAATCAGCAGCTCACCATTCTTCCCCTTGCACATGGCCGTAATGTCGGACTCCGCCTGCGACGAATCTGGAGTAACGCTCCGAAACGTCCCACTTCGATCTCGTACCATCAAGGTCGGACCCTGTAGGCGTATCCACAGACTTCCATTCGCGTCTACCGCCAGGCCAAGAACGGGACCGAATGGGACTGTGGTGGCCTCCGAATGTTCAATCAGAACGAAATTCAAACCATCAAATCGAACTAAGCCCTTTTCCGTGGCGATCCATAAATAGCCGTCGGGGGTTTGCGCAAACGCATTTACCGGTCCACCTGGAAATCCCGTCCCGGCATCCCAGCGGTCTCGTATGTACTCCGAGATCGCTTTTTTCGAACTCAAAGCGTTCGCCGAGGCCGCAAAGCACACCATCGTCAGAACGGCCAACAGCAACTCTGACGGCCATCGCGGCCTCTCGCGCTTATGGGAGGAATTCGAATTTCTCAATGACGACCTCGTTGTCTTTTTGAATCGGTTCCTTCGCGGCCCGAAACACATAGAGAGCCATGCGCACCGACTCGCTACCATGCGTCGGAACACCCGACGTGAATTCATGCTCGGCGACTGTGCCTGTTTTGCCTTCCCCATCTGTCCCGCGCGATGCGCTGAACAAAACGCGCCCCGGCTCCCAGCGGAAAGAATGTGTGAGTACTCCGGGAGGTACCGAAAATCGCGAGGTATTTTCCGGAACGTAGAAGGGTTGAATTATAAATTGCGCATTCGTGGTGCTTCGATCTCCCCACGGACTGATCTCAATACCCATTTCCCTGTCGTTCGGCCCTGCTTCTGCATAGTCATAGGTAAACATGGCAAATGCGGCCGCCGGCTCCAATTGGGAAGTATCGTGCACCGTAAACGAGTAGGTGCCATAGCCAAGACTCCGTGTGAGCGCCACCTCGGCGCACGTCCATTCGCCTGACGAGTTCTTTATCCGAAGATGTAGCGCACCGTTCGAGTCTGTCCACGCATTGTTTACATCGTACAGACTTCTCCCCCCTCGGTTACTCGGGGCGCTCCGAATTCTCCATTCGAATCCGCTGAACCAAAGAGTCTTGGAGATTTGTGACCCAGGGTCCGTGCCCTTGGCTATGGCTACTGCCACCACGTTCCCCCCGCGGCTGGGCATCTCATTCAGTGAGCTTGCGGGATGAAATCCCGACGTGACAAGCACCGCAGCGTACTCCGTGCCCACATGCGTGAAATTCGTCCACGTCGCGTCAGCACGAATGCTGGTGTATGGTTCGTTCCTAATCGGTTGCACCCACCACCTGCCATTTTTCGTATACAACACCAGCTTGAGCTTGGGATTTCCGCCAATGACTCGCCCTTCGATCACATCCAGCTTATCTACACCACCCTCGGTCGCGGGGGGAATCCTGGTGAATTCGATGCTGGGTTCCAGCACACTGAGTTGGGAATGACAACTGACGAGCAGCGATAAACAGGGCAAGACCAGAGCAAATACTACCGAAGAACACCTTATCGGCGCCCTCGGGCCACATTCATTCGAGCGACGATAGCAATTCCGCTGGCGGCTGGGAGCGAAGCAGGCCAAGTAGAACCTCCGTGATGCGGCATGTACCGCCTTATGATTGTCCGAAACGCAGACGTTGTTTTTTTGACACGAATCATCCTACAACCCCAAGCCTTCCATTTGCCAGCTATGGGCACTCCACTGAAATAGTGGCGAACAGGTCGGACCAGATCAAGGTTGAATAAACATTGACCTAATAACTCGCCGCCCCCCGCCCCTTGATGATCTGAGAAAGCGCACTTTTGCTCTGACTCGCTCAGATAGTCCTAGGAAGCCATAGGCTCGTTCTCGTGAACGATTCCGAGTTTTTCATACTTTTTCAGAGTTACCTGAAGGACTTCCCCAAAGCCTCTCCTTGAGAATACGGCCCAGCGAGGTCCAGATTCACCTCAAAAGAGGCCGTTCAGCAAGGGGGCTCGGATTTATGGCGACACAAATGGTGGCTTTCCGAGACGGTCATCAGGGTGTGGGTGACCTCGATGTAGTTCGCGAGCGTTTTAAAATACATGACAGCTCGGGCGGACTGCCACGAGGCAACAAGCTCCAGACAATCAATTCACCGAGTGAATCTGTCCACAATTGTGTCCACGACTCCCAAAGGATCATTGGCATTCGCGCCGCCATGAAGATAGTTTTGGATTTCGTCCGAGTGGCCAAGCTCAGGGATTTGACACCCCAGTTCTCGGATGGGGCTGAACATCTTGAAAAAAAGGCGGCTCTAGAATCCGCGGTTGAGGAATTAGAACTCTTAAGGGAACAGCTCGACAAGGAGAACCTGGCTCTACGAGATGAAGTGGATCGGGTCTGCATGTTTGAAGAGATTGTGGGAACGTCGCCGGCGTTGCAGGCTGTGCTTTCGCGGGCGATCAAAGTAGCTGCTACAGATTCGACCGTTCTAATCACGGGCGAAACGGGAACGGGCAAAGAGCTTGTTGCGCGCGCCATCCACCGACGATCATTCCGGGTCTCTCGTCCGCTCGTCGGCGTGAACTGCGCAGCCATCCCTCGTGATCTTATCTCTTCTGAGTTGTTCGGCCATGAGAAAGGTGCCTTTACGGGCGCGACTCAGCAGCGCCTGGGTCGGTTTGAGCTAGCGAATGGGGGCACGATTTTCCTCGACGAAGTCGGAGACCTTCCAGCCGAGACTCAGACCGCTCTGCTTCGGGTTTTGCAGGAGCATGAGTTTGAGCGTGTCGGCGGCAGTCATCGAATCCGCGCTGACGTGCGAGTAATCGCGGCCACAAACCGTGACTTGCAGGCGGCAATCGGCGCTGGATCGTTCCGCAGCGATCTGTTTTATCGGCTGCACGTTTTCCCGATCGAGATGCCCTCTCTTCGAGAACGAAAAGAGGACATCCCTCTGCTGGTGCAATACTTTATCGATCGCTATGCGCGAAAAGCGAGCAAGCACTTCAAGAATGTCGAGAAGAGAACACTTCAAGTACTTCGGTCGTATCCTTGGCCTGGAAATATCCGCGAATTACAGAACGTTATCCAGCGTTCGGTGATACTTTGCGAGTCAGACATTTTTTCGATCGACGAAAGCTGGTTACCTTCGCCGCTTTCGGGGGCAGAGTCGAAGCACCACATTGAGCTTCCTCGAAGGCTTGAGGCGCAACAGAAGAACATGATAGAGGAGGCTCTAAAGGCAAGCCGTGGACGTGTGTTTGGACCCACCGGGGCCGCGGCAAAGTTGGGTGTTCCCCGGTCGACGCTGGAATCGAAGATTAAGTCGCTGAAAATCGACAAGAATCGCTTCAAGGCGAATACAAGAAATTGAGTGCCTTTACCCAAAGCGCAAGGTCAACACACCACGTGAGCGGGCACGCTCGATTCATGTCGAAAGTGTTGATCGACAAGGGCGTAGTCCGAACGTTCGCGATGCAGTCATGAGTTTGACATTATCGTCAAACCTCCGCCACTGACTGCGAGTTTGCGTCACGTGCCCTTGCTGCCGCTACGCCTGTTATTTCGAAAAACACCGCCAATCTGAGTTCTCCGTCGAAATCCCGTTTTGGACTCCGAGTTGCTTAACAGGCTAGAGGTGAGAATCGGCTACTGAGATTCGCCGTTGGGGGACCAAAAGGAGAAGCATCGATGCTCAAGGGTTTCCACTATGCGCTTACGCCGAAGGGGAAATCGACACTGAATCCAGCGCCTCCCTGGTACTACTCGGCGGATTTTTTGAGCGTTGAGTTTTGGGCGGATGCCTCTGCTGTCGCGGCGATACTGCCGCCGGGGCTTGAAGCGGACCGCGCCGCGAACGGTCACGCCGCAGCCTTCTTCTACGATTGGCAATTCAGCGGAAACAATGAAGAGTATTTGGATCCACAGCGCTACCAGTACCGTGAATTTTTCATCCTTGTCGATGCTCTGTACAACGGAAAACCTATGACCTATTGTCCGTATATTTTTGTCGACAACGATGCAGCGTTGGCGCGCGGCTGGACGCAGGGTTATCCAAAGCGATTTGGCCAGATATTTCAGACCAGATACTACGCGGCTACCGGAAAAGCCGGCCCACCACTTGCGGCGGGATCGAAATTTGCAGGCTCCATCACGGCATGCGGTCGCCGTCTGGCCGAGGCGGTCGTAACGCTTAGAGAACCGATAAAGGATCCATCGGTGCTGACGCAAAAACCTGTTATCAACTTGTTGCATTTCCCTCGGCTCGCTGCGGACAAGCAAGACAAACCGGTCGTTCACGAACTGGTGGAGAATGTTCCGCACGATGTGAAGATTGAGCAAGCATGGATTGGAGACGGCTCGCTCAAGCTGCCTGTAGCCGACGGTGAAGAAATCTCTGACCTCGCGCCACTCCGCACGGGGAAGGGCGTGCGCGCCTCCATGGCGTACATCGTTGACGACCTAAAAACACTGAAGGATTTGAGGAAATAAGCACGCGCTCTACATCGATAGTTTGCTGGCTGAACTTCGCTAAACCGCTTATACGCCCAAGGAGACGTCATGGGAAAAACAGCTGCAGATCAGATCGCGGAAATGATGATCGATGCCGGCATTCAGCGCGTCTATGGAGTGGTCGGTGATTCGATCAATCCGATCGTGGACGCTATTCGCAGGTCCGAAGGAAAACTTCGTTGGGTGCACTGCCGAAATGAGGAGGTTGGCGCGTTCGCGGCCGGTGCGGATGCTCTTTTAACCGGGCAGATCGCGGCGTGCGCCGGATCGTGCGGTCCCGGCAATCTGCATCTGATCCAGGGGCTTTACAATTCTCATCGCAACGCGGCGCCGGTGTTTGCCATCGCCGGGCAGGTGCCAAGCCGTTTCCTCGGCACCCAATACTTTCAGGAAACACATCCCGAAAGAATCTTCCGTGATTGCAGCCATTATTGCGAAGCGGCGTACACCTCAGTCCAGGCCGCCACCATGAGCAGGCTGGCGATTCAGACGGCGATCACCAAGCGCGGGGTTGGCATGGTTTGCATTCCCGGCGATACGCTGGCGCAGCCCGCCGCAGTCGATTTGCCAACGCATCCATTCGCTACCGATCCCCCGCGCATTCGTCCGACGGATTGCGATCTCGACAAGCTGGCCCAAATCATCAACTCCGCGCGGCGGCCTGTGATTTTCGGAGGCGAAGGCTGCCGAGGCGCCCGCGATCAGGTTGTTGGCGCTTTCAAAAAAACTCAATGCCCCTGTCGGATTTTCCTACCGCGGAAAGGACATGTTGGAGGCCGACAATCGCCAACGCCGTGGGAATGACCGGTCTCGCGGGCTGGGGTGGATTGCAGTACGGTCTGGACCGCTGCGACGTTTTAATCATGTTGGGAACGGATTTTCCCTACGTCGATTTCATTCCAAAGCAGCCGAAAATCGTTCAGATCGACAGCGATCCCACGCACCTGGGGCGCCGCGCCCCATTGGAACTAGGGCTCTGTGGCCACGTCGCCGAGACGCTCGATGCGCTTCTTCCACGTATCAAGTCGCGCGGCGACGAACGGGCATTTCTGGATGAAGTGCTCGTCGCCCACCAGAACGCTACGAAGCACATGCAGACCTATGTCGGAGCATGGTGGATCTGACGGGAAACTCCGTCCCGAGCAGGTGGGCGATGCGGTAAGCCGGGCGTGCGCAGAGGATTCCATCATTATTGCGGATACCGGCATGTGTGTAGTGTGGGCCGCCCAACACCTGCACCTCCGTCGCGGCCAAAGAGTAATAACTTCGTTCAATCACGGGACCATGGCTAACGCCATGCCTGACTCCATCGGCGCTCAAATGGCATTTCCGAAACGCCAAGTCATTGCCTTTTGCGGCGACGGTGGTCTCTCAATGCTTCTGGGCGATCTCCTGACCATCGTGTCCGAAAAACTGCCCATCAAGATCATTGTCTTCAACAACTCAACGCTGGGGATGGTTCGGTTGGAGATGATGGTTGGCGGTTACCCTTTCTGGGGAACCGAAATGCAAAACCCGGATTTCAGCGCCGTCGCAAGAGCCATGGGCTTTCACGCGGAACGTGTCGAGCGAAAGGCAGAGCTCGCCCCCGCAATCGAGCGTTTGTTGGCACATCCCGGACCAGCTCTGCTGGATGTGACCACCGATCCAGACGCCCTGTCCGCACCTCCGAAAGCAACCTATGAAGAAGCGCGCGGATTTGCATTGGCGATGACTCGAATGGTCATGGACCATCGCGGCGACCAGGTGTTCGAACTCCTCAAGGACAACATTCGCGGAATGGTCTAGGCCCATGTCGTGACGCGGATCTATACGAATTGATCGGGCCCTGCCCAAAGATGTGCTGGCCTGGGAAAATAGATTTACATGCGATCCTCAAGGAAATTTCGCCATTGCTTACAAATCGACGGCACAGGAGTTCAGTGGGTAGGAGAAAAATCTGCGCAAAATAGCGAACGCAGTAGCGGAAAAGCCCTTTTTCCCGCTCACATCGACATGCTGCGCCTTCGCGGGCGACCGAGGACCGCTCCATGAGGAGCTGACCAAATCGGCCACTCGTGAGGAAGCCGGCGAGGCCATGCGCGAAAACCGTGAGCTCTACTTGTGTGCAAACCAAACCTGCGAAGTCGGCATGGAACATGCGACACGAGCGCCGTATGAGTCCTTTGTGTTTGCCTTAGAAGAGTTCACATGGACCTGAAATCAGAAACGGCCGGGTACGGCACTGCGCACAGATCCGCCACGAAATCGACACTTTCGTCAAACCCTTGACAGAAACCCTCGCTGACCAATTCCTTTGTACGAATCGCTTGCGTTTCGATTGAAAACACAGGGGATAAGCGCGTCCCCGCAAGAGCGGAGGTCTTGCCTTGGATACAGAATTGCACCATAGAGCCCGGCGATTCTCAATCTCGGTTTACGGCAAACCGGCAATTCTATGCCTCGTCAGTGTCGAGTTTTTACCAGAGGCAGGTCAAAAAAAGTCCCACCGTTTTCTTTACAGCAGTCATCTTAAGATGACTGCGTTCGCGGGACGCAGCAATCGGAGGAGATGGAAATGAAAGAGAAGATCGGTAACTTCCTGCTACGCCAAAAGGAGATCCTAAGGTGCCGTATCGCAGCGTAAACCCGGCGACAGGGGAAGTACTTAAAACATTTCCGGAACTTACCGATCAACAAGTGATGGATACGTTGGCAACGGCGGATCGTGCGTTTCGAACATGGTCGGCACGCCTCGGTCTGGAAGAGTTTGTGAACAAGAAGTTGATTCTCGTTGCCAATGCCGCCGCGTAAACCAGCCTTGAAAGCTTTTGCGGTTAGAAAAATTTCTTGGTACCAAGGAGCAAGTTGATGTCCTCCACGCCCGTGCCAGCCAAGTCTGACATACCTGTTGCGAAACCGGCGCCCGAGCGAGATCAAACTCAGACCGCTGCTCGACCGGAGGCGGGCTGGAAGAAATTTGTGACCCCTCTTGTGGTCCTGCTGCTCGCACTGGCCATCGTGATTACGCTGACGCGGAACTGGAATGCGTGGGAGGGCGGCAAAACGGAACAGGTCACGGACGACGCCTATGTTCGCGGCGATCTGACGCCGCTGAGCACCAAAGTCGCGGGGATCGTGCGTGCGGTCCACGTCGGCGACTATCAACAAGTCCACAAGGGCGATCTCATCGTCGAACTGCAGGACGACGATTACCGAGCGCAGGTGGATCAAGCCAGCGCGGCGGTCGAAGCGGCCCGGGCAGCGATCGAAAACAACCGGCGACAACGCGAGTTGCAGGATACCCGGATCGACAAGGCCTTGGCCGGGATCGATCAGGCAAAGGCGCAAATCGCAGCGGCGGAGGCCGGAAAACAGGCCGTGGAAGCCGATTTAATTCGCGCCCGCTCTGAGCGAAAGCGCCAAGAAGATCTGTATCAAGCGCATTCGGCGACGCAACAAAAACTGGAAACCGCCGTAGCCGACGAAGCGCGCCTCTCTGCACAGTTCGCAAGCCGTGACGCCGATCTTCTACAAGCCCGCACGCAGTTGCGCAGCAATGAGATTGGGGCCGAAAGCGAGCGCCGCACGAAGGCCGTGCTCGAGTCTCAGGACTTGCAACTGAAGGCCGATCTTCACGCAAAGCAAGCCAGCCTGGTGGCAGCGACGGTCAATTTGGGATACACAAAGATTTACGCCCCGGGAGATGGAACGGTAGGCGAACGGCAAGTCCGTGCCGGACAGCTTGTTTCTCCGGGTACACAAGTCATCTCCTTCGTCGATGTCACGAAATGGGTACAAGCCAATTACCGCGAAACCCAGCTCACCAATGTTAAGGTTGGCGATCCCGCTGAACTTCGTATCGACCAATTCCCGGGACAGGTGATTCACGGAAAAGTGCTGGAGATAGCCCCGGCCAGCGGATCACAATTCGCTCTGCTTCCGCCCGACAATGCGACTGGGAATTTCACCAAGGTCGTGCAGCGGATTCCGGTCAAGATCGCGCTCGATGATTCCACCTTCGCCGCGAAACTGCGTCCCGGACTTTCCGTGATAGCAACCGTCCGGACGAGACCGTAGCCGTAACCATGGGAACTTCGAGCATTTCCATCCGCCCCTCCCCACTCGACATTGCGCATGGCGCCGCTGCTGCTATCCCATCGGAGGTGTCGACACGTCCGCTGCTTGGAATTCTCGGAGTTGTTCTCGGTGCAGGACTGGTGACGCTAACAGGCCGGATGTTGACTCTTGGTCTTGCGGATCTGAAGGGACACGTTGGCATAAGCTTCGACGATGGCGCCTGGCTGGATAGCGCCTTCAACGCGTCATTGATGTTCATCGGGCCATTCACCGTCTACCTCGGAGGATTGTTTGGCCCGCGACGCATCCTGCTCCGCGCCGCCGCAATCTTCGCTCTAACTTGCGTCTTCCTTCCATTCGTACACAGCTACACTCTCCTTCTCACGGCGCTGGTCCTTGCCGGGATGACTTCAGGCACCTTCTATCCGCTCACATTGACGTTCGCGCTCCGCGCCATTCCGTTGCGCTATCTTCCATTTACGATTGCTTTGTATGCCACTTTTGTCGACGGCGCGGTGAATATTGCGCCCTCTCTCTACGGCTGGTACCGAGACCACCTCTCGTGGCACTGGATGTTTTGGAACTCGGCCGCCATCGCCCCCTTCATGATTCTCTGCGTGTACCTGGGCATTCCGCCGTCGCCGCCACGGAAGAAGACGGGTCCTGCGCCAAGTTTCGCTGGGTTCTTATACCTGAGCTTGGGTCTGGCTTTCGTATTTGCCGCTCTGCAGCAAGGTCAACGACTCGACTGGTTTCGTTCCGGCGTGTTCAATGCCTGGTTTTGGTGCGGGATGTTCTTTCTCTTGTGCGCGCTCGTCCGGAGGTTGCGCGGCCCCAACCCCCTTGTGGCGCTGCCGTATCTGGCGAAATGGAATACGGTGTTGTTGGGCGGCCTGCTTTTTTGGTTTCGCTTCACACTGGTAACGACCATCATTCTTATTCCGCAGTCGCTGGCCATACGCGGATTCGAAGCCGATCAGATCGGGCCGGCGATTATTTGGAGCGCCCTTCCGCTTCTGCCGATCGCGTTTACGGCTGGATATCTCCTGTTGCGCAAAGTCGATCCGCGCTTGCTCTTAGCAGCCGGCCTTGCTTGTACCGCATTCGCTGCGTGGTTGAACGCGCTGTATAGCAGCACGTGGGCAGCCGAGAATTTCTACCGCACTGAATTGCTGACCGGAGTCGGACAGGCCTTCGCCTTCATCGGACTCGTCGGGTGCATCGTATTGCAGGCCATCTTCACGGGTGCTTTGTCGAAGCCTGAATGGGTTCTTAGCTTCTCGGCGTTCTTCCATGTGGTCCGCCTGTTTGGCGGAACCGCGGGCGCTATCTATGTGGGGCACTTCCTGGCTCTGCGGGAAAAACTACACTCCAACCTATTGGGGCTTCACGTCAGCGCTGGAGAGTGGATCACTACTCAGAACATACGCGCGATGACGGCTGGGTTGGCCGGGAAATCGGCCGGCATAGCGGCTGCCGGAGAACGCGCTGTGGATTTGATTGCGGCACGACTGCGTCTTCAAGCCTACAGCCTGAGCATTGTCGACGGCTTTCTGTTGGTCGCTTGGAGTTGCGCATGTGCACTGCTCATGGTGGCCCTGCTGCGCAAATCGCCGCTCGACTACGGCGATCTCAAGGCCATCCAGCAATCGTTGTCTCTCCAAAAGGGGGCAAAATCATGAAGCGAAAGGCGCTTGCTCTGCTAGTGACGGCGACACTCTGGACTTCTCCCGGCGTGGCTGGTCAGACACCAAATTCAGTGGGGCCGCGCCACATTACCCTGCGCGAGGCCGTTGAGTTAGCGCTAAAACATAACCATGACGTGCGACTCGCCGGATTCTCCGTCGACGAAAAAAAACACGCGAAAGAGGCTGAAAAGAGTTCCTATTTCCCGTCGATACACAACGACAGCAACTTTGCGCGAGTGACTGATACGCAACTGATTGAGATTCAGGCCGGCAGTTTAGGCACGGTCAGCGGCACGCCGATTCCCGTGGAGAACAGCATCCTCAATCAAGGCGGACGAAACCTGACAACCAGCGGAACCCAGATCACTCAACCATTGACCTCGCTGCTGAAAATCAAACGGGCGAACGAAATTGCCCAGGCCGAGGTGGAAGTGTCACGCGCGAAGGCGCAACTGACAAGCAATGACGTGGCTCTGGCGGTGCATGAGGTGTACTACACGGTCTTGATTGCCCAAGCGCATCGCAGCGCCACCGAGGCGAAAATCCAAGCCGCGCAGGACCTTGAGACCGAACGCATCGCGCAAGTTAAGTTCGGCGCTTCTCTCGAACAGGAGTCCATCGAAAGCCGCGCGAATTTCTTGCAAGCAAAGCAGGAATTGTTGACCACGGATCTTGCGTTGACGGACCTCAAGCTGAAGCTCAACGATCTCATGGGTCTGCCACTCACCACGCCCCTTGATCTCGATCCAACGGTTGGCGAAGTTCAGGAGAGTTGCCCACGCGAGGAATGTGTTGCCACGGCGAAGAACTTACACCCGGAAATACGTGCCGCCCGCGCCGAGGTCGAGAAAGCGATGGCTGCTGCGCATTTGGCCAAGACCGATATCTGGTTGCCCGATGTTGACGCGTTTGGCCGCTATAGCTACCAGAACAATGTTCCGTTTCTCGCGCGCAACTTTGGCACGTTCGGCATTCACTTCAGTTACGACCTGTTTGACGCCGGCAAGAAGCGCGCCATCCTGCATGAACGCGATTCCCAGTTGTCCGAAGCAAAAGAAAACCTTGCGAAAGTGACGGATGAGGTCGAACTGCAGGTCCAAACCGCCTACAACAAACTAGAACGGACCCAGGAGATGCTCAAAGTATCGGAAGAGATCCTGGCGCTACGACAAGAATCGAACCGCGTTCAGCAGCAAGAACTATTGCGAGGAGCCGCGCTCAAGTCGCAGGCCGCCACGGCGAGTGCTCAAGAATTTGACGCCAAGGCTCTCCTGCTGCAATCGCAGCTGGACTACGCGCGCGCCCACGATGAGTTCGTGCGCGCGATGGGCGCAACTCCGGAGTGAGCGACAGGAGGCCGAAGAAGGTGGGACTGGTAACTCCCCTGTTATATCGATACGTTTTACCCAGGAGTCGCGCCGTCAGTAATAACAGGAAACAAACGACTTTGACATTTGCTTCCTAGAAAGTACGGTGTCATTCTTGCGGTGCTTGCAACGCCGCGTAAGACTGAGGTGGCCGGGCATCCTGCCACGCTCCGAATACGCTAACGAGTGAAATCCGTGTTCCGTCGTTACCTTCAGGGATTTTTCTTTTGTGGTGGCTTTTTTTCTCCGCCCTTGATGCTAATGAGCGCCAAGAAATCTTTGGCGTTGAACGGGTATCGGCGAACGGACTGTTGTCCGGTAGTGCTCAAGGTGATGTCTACGCGGCGATTGTTGGCCAGAACAAGCACCTGGAGGTTGCGCATCATTTTTTGACGTTCTTCGGGACTCAGATCTGGATTCTCCGCCATCTGTTCCTTGATTTGGTCGGCAGTGAGTTGGTCCTCTTCGCCAAGTGCTTTTAACTCAAAGTGATCAGCGGGGACGCCGTGTTCTACCAGGAAACTCCTGGCGCGTTCCACACGGCGCTCGGTGAGTTTCTTGTTGTATTCGGGCGTGCCGCGCGGGTCGGCATGGCCGCTGAGGATCAAGTGAGCATTCGGCATGTACTTCAGATAGTTAGCGAAGTCGGCAGCGAGAGCTGTCAAGATTTCCGCCTGGCTATCGAGCAGGCCGCCTTCGGGATGCTCCGCAGTGGGACGAGCAGTCTGGAAATAGATGCTATGAAGTGCGAGTCTGGTCTCCAACTGCTTGATCTCGGGCGCTGGAGGAGGAGGCGGCGGTGGAGCTTGCACTTCCACGATGGTGGTGGACGAAGCTGTGAGCGCCGGATTGCGGTCATCATTGACGTTGCAGGTGACGGTGATGCGGCCCGGTTGAGCACCTTGTGTATTCAGGGTGGCGGCGGGGCCAGTGCCAGCGATGTTACCGGAGCTTGCGGAGTAGCTGTAAATCAGCCTGCGGCCGTCAGGGCTGCTGGCGGAGGATGTGATGGTTGAGGTGCCGCCCATGGATACGCTCGATGGATCTGCCGAGCATGAAATTACCGGTGGATGTGGAACTTTGACGCTTAACCTGGCGCTGCAGGACGCAGAACGGTGCTTGCCACCCTCATTCAAGTTGGCTGTGACTACATAGTCGCCGGGCTGCAAGCCGGTCGTGTCAACCTGCGCGGAAGCGTCGCTCGAAGTAACCTTTACTCCGGTGCCGCTCCAACTGTATGTGACCGTACGCTTGGGATCGAAATTAGAACCAGTGGCCGTCGCGGTCACAGTCTCGCCTTCGAAGACTTCGGTCGGCTGTAGCGAACATGCGGCGGTTGGGGGCACTGGAGGATTTCCGGCGGGACGGTAGACGATTCCCGAGGAAAGGCGCACGTTATTGCGAGTGCCGCTTTTTCCCGCGGCAGAAGAAGGATCCGTGAAGCGGGTGATAAAGTATTCGGCTTGGATGATGCGGAAAGCGAAATGGCGGGTTAGGTTGAGGTCTAAACCGCCTCCCAAGGCAGCAGCAAAGGAACTTGCGGAAGCGAGGGGCGAGCAAGCAGGAGAGCCTGTACAATTATTGATCGTCACCTGGCGGGCGTCCGCGACTCCGAGCAGGGTTTGAGCAAAGAGAGTGAAGTGGGGCCGCCTATAGGAAAAACGCGGACCTCCCATGTATGTGAAGGCCCTTCCGTCAGCGCCAACGTCGCGAGATGGGCCTCCGGCTTGATTAAACGTGAGTGTGTTGGCGTGGTAGCCAGCAAAGTCGCCAACAAGCCCCACGTAGCGGCTGAAGTTGAAAGCGACATTCGCGTCCCCGCCTTGAAGATCCACGATTCGGTTTGACAAGCTCATCGGCGTAGCCAACAGATTCGAATAACCCAGGAAGAGTTCAAACTTGGGCGTATCGCTGCCCACTCCCCCCGATGGCGGCACGGGCTTTGGCGCGGGAGGAGCCGGTGTAGCTTCACCTTCGGCGCCGGTTGCCGCGTTGGATTTGACAGCCCCGTCCTTATCCGTTGTGGATGCCGGCTTCGTTGTGGTTCGTGGCTTTGGTGTATCGTCTGCCCGGATTGGAAACACCAGCAGAGAAGCAACCGCAAGGGTGGCAAACATACGCGCTACAAATTTCATCGTCAGCTCCTGACTTTTGCTTCGTGATGCGCCTGCCTCAATCCCGGCATAGATCTGTCAACTTCGCTGCGTTCGTCCCGAATAACCTGCTGCCTCATGGCACGTTGATGACGGTGTTCACCATCGTCACGGGTCCGACCAGCACCGCCGCTCTTCCATTCAGCACGGTGAACGGCGGTGCATTGTTGCCGGCAGTCGAGAACGTAATTCCTGACATGGCGATGATAGTTCCGACCATGGTGCCACCGCCTGCCCCGTTAATCGTCGCGGCGCTGCCAACCTGCCAGAAAACGTTTTGGGCCTGAGCGCCGTTGATGAGGGTCACGCTGCGAGGGGCTCCCGCCGCACCAACTGTGAGGGATGTAGCCATCTGGAAGACCCAGACAGCGTTCGCGTTGCCTTGGGCGTCCAGCGTGAGATCACTTCCCGTCAACAAGAAGGAACCGCCCGGAGCTGTATAGACGCCTGGAGCGAGAGTTAGCCCTCCGAGGTTGGCGCCTGGATTCGCACCTGGCGGTAACGCAACCATGGCGTTATAGGCAGAAAGCGCGTCGGCCGCAGCCTGCATTGCGATCGCGAAGGTGGCAGCAGTTCCTTCATTCGGACACATGACAGTGGGAGGCGGAGCCGCGGTGTATATCTCTCCACTGACTACGCCGATATTCAGGGGGGTTTCGGTATAGCTGCAAGGAGGCGGGCTCCCTGGCAAGGTCATATCGTGGAAACCGGTCACCGCGGTGGAAACCGCCGTAGTGGCTATGTTTCCGTTATTAATTTCAGTATTGATGCCCTGGTTGGTCATTCCAGCGGTCCCCCCAAACGCCCCGAAGGTAGAGAGCGATCCGAGGTCGATTGGCTGAAGCCCCGCTGCGATGCCAGTTGTAAAGGTCCAGGGATTCGGAACGGCGCCAGCCGCTAGCGCATTGCCAAACGTGTCTTTTGCGCCGGTGGTGACGGTGGCTGTGTATTCGGTGTTGGGCGCCAGTTGGCTAGAAGGCGTAAACGTCGCGATGTCGGTCGCTGGAGCGTAGCTAACCGTTCCAGTGACGAGCGTCGCGCCGGGCGGCGCTGTGAGAGTAAAGGTCGCCGTGGTGAGCGTTGTCGGATCCATCGCCTCGCTAAATGTGGCGTTGACGGTCGCGTTAAGTTGGACGTTCGTAGCAACATTCGCGGGATTGGTGAGAGTGATCGTCGGCGCTGTCGTGCTGGCCGCCGTCCCGGTCGTAAAGGTCCAGGGATTGGGGACGGGGCCAGCTCCCAGGGCATTGCCTGCCAAGTCTTGCGCCCCAGTCGTGACGGTGGCCGTATATGTGGTGCTGGGTGCCAGATTTGCCGCTGGCATGAATAGCGCGGTGTTGCTTCCCGCAGCGTAAGTGACCGAGCCCGCTACGGCCGTCATGCCGGGCCCGGTTAGAGTAAAGGTAGTGCCGTTAATCGTTGCAGCATTCATTGCCGTACTGAATATCGCTGACACTTTTTGGTTGATGGGCACCGCCGTCGCGCCATTCGCCGCGATTGTGGAAATGATCGTGGGGAGGCTCCCTTGCGTCGTTGTGCCCGTCGTAAATTTCCACACATAGTTCGTCGCCAGTGGGCTCCCTAGTGCACTCTTAACTACAGTGGTGATCGTGGCTATGTAGACCGTGCTAGCGGTCAGATTGGCGGATGGCGTGAAGATGGCGGTGTTGCTTGCTGCGACGTACGTGACCATGCCCGCTACAGCCGTCGTGCCGGGCCCGGTTACCGTAAACGTTGTCATTGTGATGGTTGTCGAATTCATGGACTCGCTGAAAGTGGCGGAAATCTTCTGGTTCAGCGGTACCCCGGTTGCGCCGTTCGCCGGGATCGTAGAAGTCACTCGCGGTATGGTGCCGGTGGTAAACGTCCAAACGAAATTCGCTGCCAGTGAACTGCCCGTTACATCTGTCGCGCCGCTTGTAATGGTGCCAGTATATGCGGTGCTGGGGAGAAGATTGGCTGCAGGAATAAACGTTGCCGTTGTGCCGGAGGAGGTGACCGCGCCCATGATTGCAGCGCCGCCAGGCCCTGCCAGAGTAAAGGTCATCGAATTGATCGTCGTGGGATTCATCGCGGTGCTGAAGCTAGCTGTGACTATCTGGGTGACCGGCACGCCCGCGGCGAGATTCGCGGGGTTTGTGGAAGTCACGGTGGGGACCACGAGTACTGTTTGTTCTCGACCGCACCCGGCTATTGCGAAGGCCAGCAGGAACGCCGGAATCCAAATTTTGCCCACATGCAATATGCGCATTAGTTTCTCCTCTTCACCCAGGTACAAAACGTTCAAGACTGCTGGCAGCGGCCAACCTACTCTAGGAAACTCCGGGTTTCGCCGGCTCTTTAAGAAAATTCCAATCTAGAAACGGCCCAGATATACCCGTTCCTGAGTTTGGCGTCTGTGCTATTTGGAACAGTATCGATGTTTCCCGGATAGGGAACTATCCTCTTTTGCACAGCCCGGGAGAATTCTGCCTCGGGAGGTGGGTGGCAGCGCCTCAACTCTTGCCGATGGCGGGGAAATCACAGTGAAGAATGATGCGGAGCCATATTCCGTGTCTCGCCGCGTCGAGTCCCTCGTTGACTCAAGAATTGTTATGGATATAACATACAGGAGAAATGTATGTATCCAAATATTTGTCTGGTGTGGAGGTGCCCTGGTTGCTCTTGACCTTCACGCTCCCCGTAAAACGCGCAAGCCAACGGGTGGAAGTGTGGCGCAACCTGCAACGCTATGGCTCCGTGCCGCTCGGCAACTCCGGCTACTTATTGCCGAACAGCCCGATCAATCAAGAGCGGTTTGAATGGCTGGCCCAGGCGATACGCAAGTATGCCGGCGAAGCCTCCGTCGTCAGCGTTCAGTCGATCGACAACCTTTCCACTCCACAACTCGTGACTCGCTTTACCGAGGCACGCGCCCGCGACTACCAGGAACTGATTCGAGAGCTACAAAAGAGTTCCAACGTGACACCGCCCAAGCGCGCCTTCGGGCGAATAAGTCGCTTGAGGGTTCGGTTTCGGGAAATCGTGGAAATTGATTTTTTCAGAAGCGCTCTCCAGAAACGTGTGGAAGATCTACTGGCAAATGTTGAAGCGTCGCCCAAGTCGAGGGAGCGAGGAACAATGGTGCGTCTGAAAGACTATGTGGGTAGGGCGTGGGTCACTCGACCGCGTCCGGGGATTGATCGCTCGGCCTCGGCGTGGTTCATCCGGAAATTTATCGACAAAAAGGCTCGATTCATATTTGCACAAGGAGCAGATGTATCGCCTGACGCAGTTCCGTTCGACATGTTCCAAGGTGGTTTCGGACACCGCGGTGAAGACTGCACGTTCGAAACGCTGCAGAAGGAATTTCGAATTCGCGACAGAAAAGTCTCGGTGATAGGCGAAATGGTTCACGACGCCGATTTGAGCGACGGGAAGTTTGGCCGCAAAGAAGCGTTCGGCGTGGATGCGGTTCTGAACGGTTTGGCACGGAAAGGTTTGCCGGACAAGGATCTGCTCGAACGGGGAATGGAGATGATCGAAGGGCTCTATCACTCCGTTGAGTGACCGCCCCGTTGAACGTGAAGGTGAGTAAAAGAATTTCTCAGCCAAATAAGAGAGGAGCAGTTCAGATGAGAGTCGTACGGAAAAGCGTGTTGCCGTTTGTTAGAGTAGTGGGTGCTTTGATTGCATTTTCCGGGAGGGTGTCCGCGCAGGACATGCCCGCGGACTACCAGGAAGTGCTGAAGTCACTCGACCGGAAAGGCGATTTCAAGGCGGGCGTGTTGAAGGTGAATATCCCCCGCAATGACTTGAAGATGACAGTCGAAGGATTCTCGACGCCAACGCCGTTTGGCTTTGGCGGTTGGGTCGCGCTGACCAAAGGAGATGGCGGCGAGGACGTGATGATGGGTGATCTCGTCCTGCTTCAGGAGGAAGTGAATCCCGTCCTCTCGGCTCTGCTGGACAACGGTATCGATGTCACGGCTTTGCACAATCATTTTTTCTGGGACGACCCAAAGGTCTTTTACATGCACGTTCACGGTATGGGGAAAGCGGCGGATCTCGCGCGCCGCGTCAAGCCAGGCTTGGATTTGATCGGTCACGTAAAAGCGGAATCTCCTGTTGCGGCGAGCACTGGCGGCACGGCACTCGATACCGCCAAGCTCGCGAAAATCGTCGGCCACGATGGTGAACAATCTGGCGCCGTGTACAAAATCACCGTCGGACGAGATGACCTTGCAATGAAAGAACACGGCGCGGTCATCAATGCCCGGATGGGTCTGAACACCTGGGCTGCGTTCGTCGGAACGCAGGAAGACGCCGCGATTGCGGGTGACGTTGCCATGCTAGAAAACGAAGTGACTCCAGTCCTGAAAGCGCTGCGCAAGAATGGCTTGGAAGTTGTCGCGATTCATCACCACATGACGGGCGATCGCCCGGTTGTGATTTTCCTTCACTACTGGGGCAGGGGCCCAGCCGACAAACTTGCAGCCGGATTCAAGGCGGCTCTCGATGAGCTAGGCAAGGCTGGCGGCAGTGCCGCCCACCCGATGGGGCAGTGAGGAGAGCAGATGCGAAGGAAACTGCTTTCTTTGCTAGTAGGAGTTCGAGTTCGGGGTATTCACGTTTGAGTTCGGCGCGGTGGGGATCTACGGCAAGTGCTTCTAGCACGCGGCGGATGGTAAGGCGAAGGTCGCGGATGCACGGCTCGCATTCATGCGAGCCACGTCCATAGTGATGCGATCAAGTTTCTCCATTGTCAAATTTCATTTGGTCAATTGTAGAGCAAAGGGCTGCGCAGTGGGGCGGCCGTCCTCGCATTGTGCGGTTGGGCAGCATGAATCCGGAAGAAGGATCGCTGCGCCCGCAGCTGCCTGACCGATTTGCGCTTGTCGTGGATGTCGTAATTACGTCTGACGCTGCTCGAGGCGCGAAGTGGTGGAACGCCGTCTCTCCATGCGGACTACGTCTCCCTCGAAACATTTCAGGCAGGTCACGATCCTTCCTCGTTTCTGGCAGACCGCTCGAAATAGGCCCGCCTTGGCAGTCTGCAACTTGACTGCTCTCCAGCACTTGCCGTATAACACCAGGGACTTGGTGTTGCATGGGAATCCGGTGCAAATCCGGAGCGGCCCCGCCACTGTAAGCGTGGAGGAGCGAGGCAAGTACGCCACTGGTGCAGCGATGCACTGGGAAGGCAGCTTCGATCCGACGAAACGCGAGCCAGGAGACCGACCAAGTTCACATCGGCTCGAATCGACCTCGAAGGGAGTGTCGATGACGACTCTGGCACTGCTCCAACCAGAAGTTCGTATTGAGGATTAGCGGATTGTGTTGATTGTGTTTCATTCGATGACACACATATCATCCCGTTTTTCTTTTTAATTCGATGTGAATGGCGTAAGTCGTTGAGCCTTTCTAAATTGCCAAAGGAGGCACGCTCAGACGGGTCGAAGCCTTCGTAGCAGGGAAGTCGCAAAGGAGGACCGCTTCGTTCGGTAAGTAGCACGAAATAGTAGTTCGCTGGCGAGATGTTCGGGAAGCCCGGTGAAAAGCCGGCACTGCCCTGCAACTGTATGCGACCGTTTTTCGACTGCACGAAGCCACTGCCCGCGAGGGTGGGAAGGCGCAGTCGCCAGGTAGTAGGTCGCGAGTCAGGAGACCGGTCCCGCCAAGCCCATAGTCCGCTCTTTCTAGGGCGAAGGAGGACTCGTATGTTTGTCTTTTTGTTTCATCGTTTTCGTTTGGTGACGACAATTTGTATTGTTATAGCAGCACTGTTTACGCTCCCACTGGAAGCGCAATCGCCCCTCTCTTTCTCTTTACACGGACAAATCATCGATCCACTCGGAAAACCAGTTCCCGACGCAACCATTGTGTTGCTGCAGGGAGATAAAGAAATTGTGCAAGGGAAGTCCGATGCGGCGGGGACGTTTACGCTGACAGTTCCCGCTGCGGGTCGTTACATTGCTCGCGTTGAAGCCACAGGTTTCGCGACGCAAACATTGCCGCCCGTATCGATCGAAAGTTCAAACCAAGAAGAACTTATGGTGTCACTGCGCATCGGTCCCTTGCCACAACAAATCGTTGTTTCGGCGACAGGAACGGCAATGCCAGAGTCACAAGTAGGTGCCTCGATAACTGTAATTGGCGATGAAGAAATCAAAGCCTTAAACAGGCTCGATGTTTTGGAGAATCTCCAGCAGGTGCCTGGTGCGCAAGTGGTTCAAACCGGACAGCGCGGGGGTATAACTTCGTTGTTTATCCGAGGTGGCGAGTCGGACTTCAACAAGATCCTGATCGATGGCATTCCAATAAATGACATTGGAGGATCCTTTGATTTTGCACAATTGGCGAATAACGGCATCGAAAATGTGGAAGTCTTGCGCGGAGCCAATAGCGTACTTTACGGAAGCGATGCCCTGAGCGGAGTCGTCAATATTACATCCGCCCGCGGTACCACCCCTCTGCCAGAGGTGCAGTATTCCGTGGATGGAGGAAATTTTAGCACTGGAAACCAGGACGTTTCCCTAAGCGGACTCTTCCGCAATTTTGATTATTTCTCCGAGTTCTCTCACTCCGATACCCAGGGCAGTCTCCCGAACGACTATTTTCAGAATAACACCGTGAGTGCGAACGTTGGATGGGAAGTCGATCCAACGCTTTCCATTCGCGCAGCGTTTCGCCACATTGCTACCGGAGTCGGATCACCGAACGCGTTGTCGTTCTACGGAATTCCGGACAATTCTTGGCAAACGAACCTAAACACCTACGGTGGAATTTCGATGCAAAATCAAACAACAAAGAAGTGGCACAACTCGGTGCAGTTTTCTTATGCCCAGTTCGCTACTGACTTCGTCAACCCGTCGCCCGCCGGCGAACCGTTTGAAGGGAATTACCTCGGAAACGTCGTTGCTATCAAGGGCGCAAATGGATACAGCGTGACGGGACAGGCCATTCTGGATTTTGGGCCGCCACCCCCGTATCCGCAAAGCTTCCCTGACTATGAAGCACGACGATCCGTATATGCCCAATCGGATTACCAGTTCTTTAAGAATTGGGTTGGCGTCTTCGGATTTCGCTATGAGCACGAAAACGGGGATGGCTTCACAAGAAATAATTACAGTACATTTCTGGAAGGTCACGGAAGTATCTCGCACCGCTTCTTCACCACGTTCGGAGTCGGTCTCGAACACAACTCCTTTTTTGGATTTGCGGCGACCCCGCGCGTCTCCATGGCGTATTACCTGAGACGGCCGACCAATGGCGGATTTCTGGGAGAGACAAAACTGAAGTTTAATTTCGGCACTGGAATCAAAGAGGCCAGCACATTACAACAGAGTGGCGCACTCATTAATCTGCTAACACCGGGGCAGATCGCACAGTTTGACGTAGGACCAATTGGCCCTGAACGAAGCCGAACTTATGATTTCGGCCTTGAACAGAGATTATTTAACGGGCGGGCTGTCTTGGGTGCCACCTTTTTCTACAACAATTTCTACGACCTGATCGCCTTCCTGGATCCTGCTGCGCTGATCTCCATAGGCGTTCCTCCGGACCTCGTGAACAGCTCCGGTATATTTGGCGCGTATGCGAATGCAACTTCGGAGCGCACCAAAGGAGCGGAAGTCGAATACAAGATGGATCTCGGACACGGGCTTCTAGTCCAAGGTGAGTACACGTATCTCGATGGGGTAATCACCAAGGCTTTTGGGGAGCCGGTGTTCAACCCCGAATTCCCAACGATTCCTATCGGAGCGTTCTCTCCCCTGGTAGGGGCCCGGCCATTTAATCGAGCACCGAATTCGGGAAGTCTCGCATTGTTTTACAGCCACAAAAAATTCAATGCGTCCTTGAACGGGTATCTGGTGGGCCGCCGAGACGGCAGTACCTTCCTTGAAGATAGTAATTTCGGAAATACGATGCTGCTCCCCAATCGAAATTTGGCCGGTGCTTATCAGGTGTTCGGCCTCAGTACGAGCTATGCCGTAACGAATTACTTGAGAGTGTATACGGTCATTGGAAACTTGTTCAGCCAACATTATGAAGCCGTATTTGGATACCCTTCCTTGCCATTTACCTTTCGCAGTGGTGTCACGTTCACGATCGGGGGAGACCACGGCTGGTGGAGGTAGCGAAATACATTTCGGCTAACGGGGGCATTTGCCACCGGCTCACTCTCCTGTGTGCACGACCGCCGCTACCCTGGTTGAGTTGAGGGCACAAATCGCCAACTTTTTAGTGGCGCGGTAACGTCTGGACGTCAAGATGACCCACGTTGATGGAAAAAATAGAGCGGCTCGCCGGCTTTTGTCGCAACCAATTCTGCCTCTACCCGGACACATTTTGAATAGCTTGTCTACCCGTAAATTTCGTCCACTTCGGTTTCTGAACCCACTAACGTTTTGACGAGTTTGCTGATGCTGTGCGCGACCCCAAAGGACTCTTCGATGGAGGTTTCGTCGAGCAATCCCAGGCCGCACGTTGCGGTGATCATGGCACGATGCGCGAATGTCCGCGGGTCGCCAGCGAGCGATGCGGCTTTCAGCCAACGAATAAAAATGCTCGCCGCATCGGCCGCGTTCACGCCAGGCCGGGTGGGCACCAGTCCGTATGCAACTGTGCCTCCCTGTTGTACAAAGTCGAGCGCATGCCAGTCGGTGAAAAACAAATCGAGCCCCTCATCGGCATCGAAGGAAAGGATATCGGGCTTCGCGCGGCACATTCGTTCAAACGGCCGTGCGGCACAGCAATGCAGCCCAGCATACGCTCCGCGAGTTCGGGCATTTTCGAGCGTGGCCGCCAGAGCGTCAATTCGTCGCTCTTCAGAAACGGAATTCGCAGAGTTTTCGAGACACAAAGCCGGTTCGTCTACGAAGAGCACGACGGGCAGGCCAGATACGTTTAGGCGTTCAATCTGCCAGGCAAGCATCTGCGAAACATGGAAGGCAATGGCGGCAAAGAGTGTCGGATCGTAGAGAAATGGTCGGCCCTGATGAAACAGATAAGCAGAAAGCGTGATGGGGCCTTCGATTTGGCCTTTCACGGCTACCGCCGATTGGAAAAGACCGGAAGACAAAGCGTTTTCGAACGCGCCGAAGCCAGCCGCGTTCTCTTTCGTGAGCGATCCGCTGCTGCCGTGAAGAGCTTCGAGAACGGAATCGATTTGTCCTGATTTGACCTGGTAGCCGTAGCCTTCCTTCCGTGGCTCAATGAGACCTGCGAGACAACCGAGTCCTTGGCCGATGGCACTCTCGGATAGCGAGAGTTGCGGCAGTTGAGGCCAGAACGGAACCTCAGGCGAGAATTGCGCGACCGCCTGGATTGCCGAAGAGACGGAAGTGAGAGGCAGGCTGCCAATTCCCGTGACAGCTCCGGCCGAGACGAACGGTTTTCTAAGAGTGTGACACTGCTTTGCCACAGACTGCACTATTCCTTCTCCATGAGCGCTTGCCGTCTTGAGAGCATCGCCTCAATAGTATCTCTAGAATCCGGGCCATTCGCTAGACGGTCATTTGCATTGCGAAGACGCTATAATGAAAAGGTGCGGATTGTCCCGGATACCATGACCAAGCGCTCCCTACATCCGTTGGAAAAGATTCTCGAACATCGCATTGCGATCATCGATGGCGCGATGGGTACGACCATTCGCACCTATGGAATGAAGGAAGCGGACATTCGGGGCGAGCGCTTTAAAGATTCCTCCAAGGATCTGTTAAATAACGGAGATCTCTTTTCCCTGACTCAACCGAAGATGATCGGCGACATTCATCGCCGTTTTTTGGAAGCTGGCGCGGACATCATCGAGACGAACACGTTCGGCGCTACGAGTATCACGCAGAGCGAGTTCTTTGTGGACGATCCTCGGGAGAAGGGCGGACGAAAGGATCCCGACTTCTACGAAAAGATCATTCACGATCCGTTCCTTCGCAAACTGGCTGGGGAGATCAACGAGCAGTCGGCGCGGCAGTGCCGGGAATGGGCAGACCGGGTTGGGAACGAAACTGCGCGTCAACGTTTCGTGGCGGGAGCGATTGGTCCGCTGACGGTTTCGCTTTCGAATTCACCCGATGCCGACGACGCTGGGTTTCGGGTGGTCACGTTCGATCAGGTCAAAACAGCCTATGCCGAGCAAGTGCGCGCCCTCATCGCCGGAGGAGTCGATTTGCTGCTCGTGGAGACGATTTTTGATTCGCTCAACGCAAAAGCTGCGCTCGTCGCTATTCGCGAAGTCTTTGATCAGGACGGCAAAGAACTACCGGTGATGATCTCCGCAGCGGTTGGGCGCGGCGGAGAAACACTTATTTCCGCACAGACCACCGAAGCGTTTTGGAATGCCGTGAAGCACGTAAAGCCACTGTCCGTGGGCCTCAACTGCTCGCTCGGCCCGGACCTGATGTATCCGTTCCTTAGCGAACTCTCGGAAAAGGCGGACGTGGCAATCTCGTGCTATCCGAATGCTGGATTGCCGAATCCCCTCTCGGAAACCGGCTTCGATCTCGGTCCGCACGACATGGCTCGTTTCTTGGGGAGCTTTGCGAAAGACGGACTGATCAACATTGCCGGCGGCTGCTGCGGGAACACGCCGGAGCATATCGCGGCAATTGCGAAAGCACTTGAAGGCCAGCCGGCGCGGAAATGGGGCGAGGCGCGCCACGAAAGAGAGAATGCCGCGTGAGCGCGATTGAAACCAACAACGCGCTCCAGGCTCCGGAATCTAAGCCACTTCGTCTTTCCGGATCGCAACCCTTCACGCAACAGTCTGGCGTTTACATCATGATCGGCGAGCGGACGAATGTCGCAGGTTCGCCCAAGTTCGCGAGATTGGTAAAGGAAGGCAAGTTCGAAGAAGCCGTCAGTGTTGCCCGCCAACAAGTCGAGAATGGCGCGAACGTCATCGACATTTGCATGGACGAGGGCATGATCGACGGTGTTGCGGCAATGACGCGCTTCCTTCTGTTGCTGGCAAGCGAGCCCGAGGTGGCCAAGGTCCCATTCATGGTCGACTCCTCGAAATGGGAGGTCATTCAGGCGGGACTCAAGTGCCTGCAGGGCAAAGGAATCGTCAATTCGATTTCGCTGAAAGAAGGCGAAGAGAAGTTTCGCCAGAACGCCGCAACCGTTTTGAAATACGGCGCGGCCGTTGTGGTCATGGCCTTCGATGAAAAGGGTCAAGCTGCGACTTACGACGAAAAGATCCGTATTTGCGAGCGCGCTTACAGAATTCTCGTAGACGAAGTTGGTTTCCCACCCGAAGACATCATCTTTGACCCGAACATCCTCACGGTCGCCACCGGCATGGAGGAGCACAATAATTATGCCGTTGATTTCATCAACGCTACGCGGTGGATCAAAGCCAACCTGCCACACGCAAAAGTAAGCGGTGGTGTTTCGAACATCTCGTTCAGTTTTCGAGGCAACAACAAAGTTCGCGAAGCCATGCATTCGGCTTTTCTATATCACGCCATCGCGGCGGGTATGGACATGGGCATCGTGAATGCCGGGATGCTCGAGGTCTATGAGGAGATCGATCCTGAATTGAAAGAGCTTGTTGAGGATGTGCTGCTCAACCGGCGTCCTGACGCGACTGAGCGGCTAGTGGATTTCGGCGAAAAGCTGAAGAACGTTGGCACGGTCGCAAGCGAAAAGAAGGCCGAAGAATGGCGCAATGGCACGGTTGAGGAGCGTCTTTCTCACGCACTGGTAAAGGGTATTGACGCTTTCATCGAACTTGACGCGGAGGAAGCTCGCGTCAAGCTCGGCCGTCCGCTTCTGGTGATTGAGGGCCCGTTGATGGCCGGCATGAGTGTGGTGGGGGATTTGTTTGGAGCGGGGAAGATGTTTCTCCCGCAGGTCGTGAAGTCCGCGCGCGTGATGAAAAAAGCCGTGGCGCACCTGACACCGTTCATGGAAGCCGAAAAAGCGGCGATGACTGCAGCTGGGCAGGCCGTCAAGGCGCAAGGAAAAATCGTGCTGGCAACCGTCAAAGGCGACGTTCACGACATTGGCAAAAATATCGTTGGTGTCGTCCTGGCCTGCAACAACTACGAGGTAATCGACATGGGAGTTATGGTCCCATGCGAAAAAATCCTCGAACGCGCCAAAGCGGAAAACGCGGACATGATTGGCCTCAGTGGGCTGATCACGCCGTCTCTCGACGAGATGGTGCACGTGGCACGCGAGATGGAGCGTCAGGGATTCAAGTTGCCACTGCTCATCGGCGGTGCAACCACGAGCCGCGCACACACAGCGGTTAAAATTGCGCCACAGTACAGCGAACCCGTGGTGCATGTCCTCGACGCGAGTCGTGCGGTACCCGTGACGACGAGCCTCCTGAGTGAAGATGGCAAAGCGGAGTTTGTTGCGCAGCATCGTGCCGACTACGAGGCACTTCGCAAGGTCCACGCGGGGCCGCGCCAACAGGTAGTTCCCCTTGAGACGGCTCGCAAAAGGCGGACTCCCATCGAGTGGCGACTCGAAGACTTGGCCGTGCCCGCATTTACCGGCGTACGTGTGTTGGACGACTTTCCTTTGGCTACTCTTCGAGAGTTCATCGACTGGACGCCGTTTTTCCACACCTGGGGGCTGAAAGGCGTTTACCCGCGCATTCTCGAAGAGGGAGACCGCGGAGCGCAAGCGCGCCAACTATTTGCTGAAGGCAACGCATTGCTGGACCTTATCATTGAGAAAAAGTCGATCACCGCGCGCGGTGTGTATGGCTTCTTTCCTGCGAATGCTGTGGGCGACGACGTCGAACTCTATACCGACTGCAAGCGCGAAAAAGTTCTCGAGCGATTTCACTTTCTGCGCCAGCAAGCGAACCGGGAAGGTAGCGAACCGTGCCGTTCGCTCTCGGACTTTATTGCACCGAAAGAAACTGGTCTGGCGGATTACATGGGGGCCTTCGCAGTGACCAGTGGAATTGGACTCAAAGAACTGTGCGACCGGTTCCGGGGAGAAAACGACGACTACAACGCGATCATGGCGGAGGCTATTGCAGACCGGCTGGCCGAAGCGTTCGCCGAATGCCTGCACAAACTGGCACGGGATGAATGGGGTTACGGCCTCCAGGAAGGCCTGAGCAACGCGGACTTAATCCAAGAAAAGTATCGCGGCATTCGGCCCGCGGCGGGCTATCCGGCGTGTCCAGATCACACGGAGAAAGGTCCGTTGTGGGAGTTGCTCGAAGTACAGAAGAACACAGGAATGCTGATTACTGAATCGTTTGCGATGTGGCCCGGCTCCAGTGTGAGCGGGCTCTATTTCGCTCATCCCGAATCACGATATTTTAGTCTCGGAAAAATAGGCCGTGATCAGGTGACCGACTACCGTCAGCGTAAGGGCATGAGCATAACGGAAGTCGAGCGATGGCTCGGGCCAAACCTAAACTACGATCCTGGCTAAAGGAATCGCTTCGTGCCTGGCAAATCAAATTTGAACTTCTATTTGTCCGTCTGTCGTTAATTCTCTCCGAAGAAACGCGAGCCAGGAGACCGACCAAGTTCACATGGACTCGAATCGACCTCGAAGGGAGTGTCGATGACGACTCTGGCACAGCTCCAACCAGAAGTTCGTATTGAGGGTTAGGGGTTTGTGTTGTTTGTGTTGTTTGTGTTGTTTGTGTTTCATTCGGAGGGCCAACGTGCTTGCGGGAAAAGGTGCTGCCAGAATTTCAAGTCGAAGCGACGGATTGTCTCTTGGCGAGATATTCCACGGATTTCTTGTGACCTTGCTGCGAACGACGCGCTGACCTTCAATACTCCCATCTCCTGCAGACTTGCCAAGGTTCAAGTGCCGGTTCGATCCCGGCCGGTCGCTCCATTAAATCAATGACTTACGGGCTTTGGTTCCCCAACCTCCCGTCCTATAGCTCGCGTTCGAAACCTTGTCTACGCACCGGGCCGCTATCGTCACTAGATTTTAATAAACTGGATGGCACAATTCGGTGGGCAACAAGGCACACTCGGACATAGCGAGCTTGGGCTCGTATTCAATCTTGGCCTCCTGTGGGGTGAAGCTTATGGTATGTAAATCCTGCCGTTCGGAGAACCAGCGAAAGTTTAACTCGGAGATCAACGTCCATCTTTCCGGACTCAAGAATCTCGACAAGCCGCCGGTCTTTGTATTCCCAAGACTCTCGGTCTGCCTGGATTGTGGTTTTGCGGAATTTGCCATTCCAGAAACCGAGTTGTGTCTACTTGGAAAAGACACCAGCGCAGGTGGTGCTGCAACTTCCTGTGCACAAGTGTGGAGTTCTGATCTATCGGAATTCGCCGCTAGGTTGCCTTTCAGCGGTGTCGAACTCGAAACCAATGAGGGTGCTGCTGATAAACCGCTTGCCATGAAGAACGGTCTCTACCGCAACTAGCAGTTCAGTCGCGCCGTCCGATTTGACCAGGTACCCATGCCCACCTGCGCTTAAGGCAGCGGCTGCAATATCTGAGTCCCGGTTTTCGCTCAAGAACAGGATTTTCGACTCTGGAGCGACCTTGCGGATGGTTTCAGCGGCTTCAATGCCATTCAACTTTGGAAGACTGATGTCCAGCAAGATCAAATCGGGCTGAAATTCTTCGGCCTTTTGGACAGCCTCTAGCCCATCCGATGCCTCGCAGACGATCTGCCAGTTGGGGTTCTCTTGTAGCAAGGCAGTGACAAATCTACGCCAGGGTTTGAAGTCATCTACGAGGATAAACCTGACGGTGCGTTTCATCTTGTTCTTCTCACAACAGTTAGGCTAGAGACCTTCAAAATCCGCGAAATTATACCTGTTCCGATTTTAGCGCGTGAAATTTTTCGCTTCGCGCCGTACTAAATCTCGACCTTCGCTAGCTTCCTGTAAAGCAGCAATTCTTACAGTTGCCTTTTGAGACATTTCCTAATATAAGTTAGCCTCCCTAGTAAGTCCTGCCATCCCCGGGATGGCGCCACAGGCACGGTTCGTTGACCAAATTTGAGCTCCCATCCGCCAGCTCCCCCTTCAAGCGTTCCATTCAGCCTCCACCCTTCGATGAGTTGAAAGGGCTGGACGATGCCGAGCTAATGAGGCACTTACAGGGTGGTTGCAATGACGCTCTTGCTGTTCTGTTCGATAGGTACCACCGCCTTATCCTTAGTATTGCCTTGAAAATCGTACGCGATCCGGGGGAGGCCGAAGACATCATGCAAAACGTCTTCCTGGAAATTTTCCGGTCGGTGGCACAATTTGACCCCGCCAAAGGCACTACTAAGGTGTGGATTCTCCAGTACGCATATCACCGCGCTATCAACCGCAAGCAACACCTGAACGCGCGGAAATTCTACGACCAGGCGAATCTGGACGAGGTCGAAACTCACTTGCCTGAGACACCCACCCCGCTAGGCAAGTTCTCACAGCATGAGCTCACCTATCTTCTCCGCCAAGGGCTGGCAACCCTGAGCGGTCCCCAAAAGCAGGTCGTTGAACTAGCCAGCTACAACGGGCTCTCGATGAAGGAGATCGCCGACAAAATGGGCGACTCTCTATCGAATGTCCGGCACCACTACTATCGGGGGCTTCAGAAGCTGCGTTCCTTTGTAGGACGCACACCGGAGAAGGGAAAGACAGCTAGCGGCCATGAGTGATCATTCCCATTTCGAAGAATTGGCCGCTCTGAAAGCGGGCGGATTCCTGTCGGATGAGGAACTCGTGGAGCTGCGCGAACATACCAAGGATTGCGTAGAGTGCAAAAAAGCCGAGGAGGAATTCAGCGGACTCGTTTGCTCGGGCATGCCTCTTATGATGAGCCCGATTCGCGAATTCATAGATATCGCAAAGACGCGGCCCGATAACGGTCTCCGCGGTCGATTCCTTCAGCGTGCCAGGCTCGAAGGTGTCGTGTTTTCCCCGAGCGTCGACGGATCCGTCAGGCATCCTGGGAGGCGCTTTGGCCTCTTCGTTCCAGCCGCGGCCGCACTGGTCACCGCGATTGTCGTGGCAGTCTTCTTAGGAGCTTACTGGCATCCCGCCTCCCGGGAGTCGAGGCAAGGGCAGCAGGTTGAGCAACTTAAACGTGAGAACTCCGCGCTTACTGCAAGCCTTTCTAAGCTAAACGAGTCGCTCACGGCGAGTCAGCGGGAAATCCAAAATCTGCGTACAGAATTGGGAAATGCCACCAGCGCAGCCGAGAACCTTCGCCGCAACGGTGATCAAGCGCGAGGAGATGCCGAACGGTCTTCCAGCCAGAACGCGCAATTGCTCGACGAAGCTCGCACCCAGGAGAAACTACTGGCGGACGCAAAAGACGAGGCCGCTCGTGTAAATCAGCTTCGCCTCAACGACGAAGCCTCCCTGGTGGAGGAAGAAGTTCGTATCGCGCAACTCTCTGATAAGTTGCGGGTTGCAAGCGCCACGCTGGATATGGAGCGCCAGCTCGCGGCCGCCGGTAAGGATGTCCGGGAGTTAATGGCATCCCGCCAGTTGCACGTCATCGACGTTCGTGACACGGACCCGAATGGCAACACCAACAAGGCCTTTGGCCGCGTCTTCCTTACCGAAGGCAAGTCCCTTACTTTCTACGCCTTCGATTTGAATGAAGAGCGGGCGCTAGACGCAAAGCGTGGTTTCCAGGTCTGGGCCGTTCCGGAAGCCGCAAAGAACACATCGCACAGCCTGGGTTTTTTGCGCGTGGATGCCAAAGCACAAGGGCGCTGGGTCATGAAAGTGGATAATCCCGAGCTGGTCGGGAAGATCAATTCCGTGTTTGTCACCGTCGAGCCTGCCGCCGGCGGCAAGCAGCCCAGCGGACAGAAGATGCTCTACGCCTACTTGGGGGAGGCCAACCACCGGTAACAACCTGCAATGCCCACTAGCCGTAAGATACCCCGCGGTCCCTCCTCCACCCGCGCTGCCCACCTGTCAATCTGTCTAATTGCGTCATCACATCCGTAAAAATACCCTACCCGACGCCTTAAACACGTAGCGAATCTAGTTGCTGGGTGCGAGCACTAGGGAGAATGGTTGATGAAGTCTCCAGTACTCGTTGTGTTTCTTCTTCTGTCCGCTGTGGCGGCCATCGCGCAGACAGAAACTGCCCGAATTTCCGGCAGGGTGACCGACCTAAGCGGTGCAGTCATTGTCGACGTGCAGTGCAAGATCACCAATATTGAGACCGACGTCTCCGTCACCACCATTACCAACGAGGACGGAATCTACGTCCTGCCCGACCTGCACCCAGCCACCTACCGGCTGACCATTCAGAAGGAAGGGTTTCGGACCGTCATCCGGCCCAACTTGCAGCTATATGTACAGGATGCGGTCAGCGAGAATTTCATTCTCGCACTCGGTCCCGCGTCGGAAACCGTAACCGTACAGGGCGACACTTTCGGATTACAAACCGATTCAGCGGCGGTCAGCACCGTGGTGAACCAGCAATTCGTTGCCAACATGCCGCTGAATGGCCGCAGCTTCCAGCCGTTAATCGCGTTGGCGCCGGGCATAGTCTTCACATCGCAAGATCTCGGACAAGGCCAGTTCAGCGCGAATGGCCAGCGCAGTGACGCGAACTATTTCATGGTGGATGGCGTCAGTGCCAATTTTGGCGTAAACATCAGTGGCCTCGGCCAGACCTTGGGAGGCGCCATACCCGGTTTCACCGCCTAAGGTGGCACTAATGGACTGGTTTCCGTGGATGCCATGCAAGAGTTCCGCATCGAGACCTCGTCGTACCCGCCTGAATTTGGACACACGCCAGGAGCCCAAATCTCCATCGTCACCAAATCCGGTGGCAACCAGTTCCACGGCACGGCATTCGACTACCTGCGGAACGACATTTTCGACGCCCGGAATTATTTTGACGCGCCACCGCTTCCCAAACCCGCGGAGCGCCAGAATGACTTTGGCGGTACAATTGGCGGCCCAATCCGCAAAGACAAGACCTTCTTTTTCTTTTCGTACGAAGGGCTGCGGTTGCGGCTCCCGCAGACGGCCACAGGCGAGTTCTTGACGGCGTAGGCCCGGGCCGCGGTTGCGCCCGCCTACGAGCCGATTGTCGACGCCCTGCCGCTCCCCCGGCGAACGCGCCTCTTATCGACCCCAACTGCGACAACATCACAAATCCATGCCTCGCGAATCTTACGTGCGGCTTATTCCAATCCTTCCTCACTCAACGCCACCAGTATCCGCATCGACCAGAACTTCAACAAGAAAGTCACGCTCTTCGCACGCTACGTCCACGCGCCCTCTTATGGCACCAATCGGAACTGGGAGGAATTGGGGTACCAAAACGCGAATGCGGACACGCTTACCGCGGGGGTGACTATCTTGATTGCTCCCACCAAGGTGAACGACTTCCGCGCAAACTGGAGTCACTACACTGCCGCCTTCATAACCGACCTTACAGACTTTTATGGCGGAGTGGCGCCGCCTACTTCCGTGTTGTTCTCGGCCTCTTCCTCTTACCGCCCTGACAAAGGCCAGGCTCTCGTTAATCTTGGATCCATCGGCGACGGCGACATGGATGTTCGGGCGGGTACCGAATATTCCGATGTGCAACGGCAACTCAACTTTGTGGACACATTCTCCTGGGCCGTTGGGGTGCACCAGCTTAAGTTCGGCATCGATTATCGTCGTGTAAACCCGACCTCATTGGAGGGCACCGGGTACGGCTTTTTCCCGTCGGGGTACGCGGAGTTGGTCGCGGGCACGTCGGACCTCGCCCTCCTGTCTTCCTTCCAACCTTTTTCGGTAATCGTGAACAACTACTCTCTGTTTGCTCAGGACACCTGGAGGGTCTCGAATCGCCTGACGCTAACCTATGGGTTGCGATGGGAGATCAACACGCCGCCTGTCTCGGCAACGGCCGGCCACCCCCTTTACGTTTTGCAGGGTATCTTCAACGCGAACCCGCTCGCAGAGGTGCCAGGAGCTCTTTGGCACACCAGGTATAATAATTTTGCTCCGCGGATTGGAGCTGCCTACCAGATCACGCCCAAAACCGTGGTGCGTGGAGGATTTGGCGTCTTCTATGATCTAGGTTATGGGAATGTCGGCTATGCCGCCTACGGGTTTCCATACCAAATCTCCCATTTCATTTCTGCATCACCGCCATTGCCTTTCGATCCGAGCAACCCAGCTTTGCAGCCGCCGCCATTCTCAACGGTCATCAATAAGAGCGCGGCTTTTTTAAGCGCTGTCGATCCAAACCTGCAACTCCCCTACACCTTAGAGTGGAACGCGGCCATTGAGCGGCAATTGGGACCGAAACAGTCGTTGACGGCAAGTTATGTTGGGTCAGACGGTAGACGGCTGCTGCGGCAGGACGACATTTCGACTCCCTCTTTTTTGAACATTGGCAGTGGAGGGTCGATTCTGGTAACGCGGAATGCGGGATACTCCCACTATGAGGCATTACAGGTACAGTTCCAGCGACGAATCTCGCACGGACTACAAGCACTGGTGTCTTACACGCTGGCAAAATCCAGCGATGACGGTTCCGAGTGATGTGGCTGGCCTCGAAGCAGCAAGCGTAAGCGAGATCGTACTCCCACCGCTGGCGCCCTCCGATTTTGACATTCGCAACAGCTTCGCTGGCGCCATTTCGTACGGGGTGCCAACACCTGCTTGGGGCCGCGCGGGCAAAGCGATACTGGGAGGCTGGGCGGTGGACGGGCTCGTGCGCGTGAGTTCAGCGCCGCCGATCAACGTAACGGTCGGTGGGCTCGTGCCCCAGTCCGAATACAATCGCATTCAGGCGGACATCGTGCCGGGTCAATCCTACTGGATCGCTGATCCCACGCAACCGGATGGCACACGCGTTGAATCCGGCGGCTTTTGCGCCGCCACCCGCCGGGAGGAACGGAGACTTTCCAAGAAATGGGCTGCGTAGTCCGTACTCGATCGACCAGACCGATCTTGCGCTGCGCCGTCAGTTCAGCATTTCTGAACGAGTGAAGCTGGATGTGCGCGCGGAGTACTTCAACGTATTCAACCATCCGATGTTCGGGCTCCCCGGTTCGCAATGCAACCCAGATGGCTTCTGGGGGTACCAGGGTGGGGCGGCACTTTCAACATTTGGCAAGGTATGTCCTGGCTCGACGACGAACACCGATGGATCAGGCAGCATTACCGGTCAGAACGCGCTGTACGCCCTCGGCGGTCCGCGGTCGGCACAGTTCACGCTAAAATTGCATTTCTGAGCAAGGCGCGAGGTTTCGCATGTGCGCCACAAAAGTACACAAGGAGCGTCTGCCAGCCTCATCCTTCAGGCTAGTCCGCTTGCATCAGCCAACCCATAAGAATATGCTTGCGACAATTTGCGCTCGAAGCGGAACTAGTTACAGGGTGCGAGCACCAGGGAGAATACTCGATGAAGTCTCCTGTACTCGCTGTGCTTCTTTTTCTGTGCTGATGTGGCAAGCTTCGTACAAACAGAAACCCCCAGGATTACGGGCGGAGTGACAGAGCTGTCTTCCTGCTCTCTCTCAAACTACATAATCATTGAGTTCCGCGTGGTAAGTAAGCTCTGCCTCCAGAGGATGATCGCTGTGGCAGCGTTACTGCTTCTATCGGCCTTCGGAGCCTACGGCCAAAGTGCCTCATTCGCGACGATTACGGGCCACGTGCAAGATCTGAACGGCGAGTCGGTGCCTGGGGCGACGGTGACGGCGACCAACGTCGAAACCGGAATGACAATGCAGACGCAAACGACCTCGGACGGCATCTACCGTTTTGACAACCTACCTCCCGGAATCTATGACCTCTCCATCGAAGCCCGCTCGTTTGCCACAACTCAAGCGAAGAGCGTGAAATTGCAGATTGGAGAGGACCTCGATATCAACTTTAACCTGAAGCTTGCGGGGCAAATGCAGACGGTGATCGTCACATCGGAGCTACCGCTTGTGGAGAGAACGAAAACGGATGTGTCGACGGTGATCGACGATAAGGACGTGGCGAATCTTCCGACGACGACGTCCTATCAAGCAGTCGGTGGTGTGTCGAACGCTTTCGAAGGTTTGGCAGTATCGGCTCCGGGGGTGCGGTACGACTACTCTAGCGATTCCTCTGACCTCGTGGGTCCAGGCAGCTTCAATGACCGCGGCATCCAGGTGAATGTTGACGGCGGAAATATCTGGGATGAGGCGCAGATCCTTGTCGCGCGCGACTCGCTCGGCGCATCGGTGGAAGAGGTAAAGGAATTTGAGGTTCTGACGAACAACTACAACGCGGAGTATGGCCAAGCAGGAAACATCATTCTGAACGTCGTGACCAAATCCGGAACGAATGACTTTCACGGTGACTTCCACGCATACTTCCGCGGCCGCAACTTTGGTGCGTCGAGCTTCTTCTACAACCTAAATGATCCGACGAGCCGCGCGCCCTTCTTCAAGCACGAGTATGGATTCACGGCGGGTGGGCCGTTTGTGAAGAGCCGTTTGTTCTGGTTTACGAGCCTCGAGGATACCGCGCAGGGTGCTCCAATAACCACTTTGCCCTTCGGAAATAGCGTCACCATCAATCAACCCGTCAGCGAGCTACTGTGGTCAGCGAAAGTTGACGCAATCCTTACCGACAAACAGCTACTGACCGTGCGTTATAACGTGCAGCGTGATACGTCGTCCAACGTGCTGATAAATACGCCGCCGGGGAGCACCGATCCGAGTGGCCTGGTCAACTCGACCATTCACGACTCTGGCTTAAACATCGGCCTGATTTCTACGCTGACACCTCACATCGTCAACGAGGGACGGTTTTTCTGGCATCGCTTTCTGCTATCGACTACGCCGGTGAGCACCTTACCTGCAGAGGCATTGCCTAACGCATATGTCGGGGCGGACTACTGCTGCCCGCAGGGCGATTTGCAGAACCGTTTCCAGTACATCGACAATCTGTCCTGGACGAAGGGCAGCCACGCCTTCAAGTTCGGCGTGAACATCAGCCACTTCCCGATCAATGCTTTGTTTCAACAATATCACTACGGCGAATTTTCCAACTTTGCGACAGGCCCTTGCACCAACTCCCTCTTCCCTCAAGCGGACGGTCAGTGCCCGTCCCAATTCACAATCGGACTGGGACCGGGTGTCGTGAACACGGCCGCCAATATCTATGGATTCTACGCTCAAGATTCCTGGCAATTCCGGCGCAACATCACTGTGAACTATGGATTGCGCTACGACAAAGAAGATGGAGCATTCACAGGGGGAACCGTTCCCGCCCCGCACGTGCCGGGAGGCTGCTTGCAATCCAATGGTCTGATCCCGGCCTGCGGATCGGACAACAACAATTGGCAGCCGCGTCTCGGCATCGCTTGGAGCCCGGATTTTGAGCATGGAATTATGCATTGGCTCTTCGGAGATCCAGGCAAGTCTGTGATTCGCGCTGCGGGCGCCAGGATTACGGAAATGGTGGATCTCAACGTGGTGGTTAATTCATTGATTTTCAATGGCGATACCCTTCTCACGGAAAGCATTACTCCGGGATCGATTGGGAATGACCGAGTCTCCACGGGCCGGGAGGTCCTCAACGCTTATCCAAACGAGCCAAGCCCCGGCCTATTAGATCTTTTCAAACCTGTAGGCTACTACGGCCGCGTCCGTCCTATATCGCCAACGCTCAAAAATCCGCAAATGACCATGGTTTCGTTGGTATACCAGCGCCAGCTCGGATCCTCTTTTACTTATAGCATCGGTTACCAAGGCGTATTCGCACACGGCTTGCTCGGCGAAACGGATACCAATTTTCCGACTCCAATCGCCGACCCGGCCCATCCAGGTTATTTCTATATGCCGGGCGTTCCCAATCCAGCTTTCGGCCCCATCCGGACGGTCTTCAGCGATCGCGAGTCGGGGTACAACGCACTTGTAATCACTGCCGTGAAGCGGATGGCGCACCACTTCCAGTTCCAAGGCAACTACACGTGGTCACATACCCTGGATAACGGAGAGGACTTCTTCGGTGTTTCTGAACCTGGGAATCCACTCGCCTCACTGCATCTGGACAATGCTTCCGCCCTGAATGACATTCGGAACCTGGTCAACTTCAACTTCGTGGCCGATACAAACAACCTGTTACACACCCGGGTTGTTAGCACGATCCTGAACAACTGGACATTCGGCGTGCTGGGCACTCTGCAATCCGGGCGACCGTATCCAGTTTCGACCGGCGATGCTTCCTTCGTAGGGCTAAATTTTACAGACCTCGGCAGCGAAACCATGCAGAGGCCAAACATCTGCACAGCCGGGTCAGCCCTGCCAGGTTGTGCCCACGCGCCTATAGGTGCACTGGTGGCCACGAACATCGGCTCGATTGCGGGCACGAACCTGGAAGTTGGCCCCGTTGGCGTAGCTGCCTGCTCTGCTGCAGGACTGGCGAATTGCGCCGCACTGCAGACTACATTTGCGGCGCCCGCCGGAGCTAGCACTTCTGGCCCGGTGGACAGCTTCACAGGTACGCCTGTAGATTTTCAGTCCATCAACGGCAATCTCGTCCGCAACGCGGGCCAAAGCCTGCCTCTATACTGGTTCGACTTATCACTTACGAGGACATTCAAAATTCCCAAGTGGGAATCTGCGAGCCTGGAGTTGAAGATGGATGTCTTCAACGTGTTCAACCACCCGCTATTCATTTTCAATAATTCCTTCGACGCGCTGAACCTCTTGCCGCTTCCAAGGTTAACCATAAACGGCGCGGCAAATCCTAACTTCAACTGCACGGCCAGCTGCCTCAACCCGTTCACGGGCTTATACCTTGGCGCCAATGGACAGGTTCTGACGCTGGCCAACTTCCAGAGAGCCACGTTTGACGCGGCGAAAAATTTCAATGGACTTGGCGGCCCCGCTGGAGTTGTCACGCCGCGCATCATCCAACTTGGGATTCGCTTCCGTTGGTAAGAGAAGAATCGACATCTTGCCAGGCTAGCTATTGTTTAAAAATAACAGGAGGCCCGCTGACTCGCTTCGCCTGGAGGGCGATAGTTACCTCGACGCGGTCGGCGATTCTGATGAATGGAATCCCACTGTTCATCCCGTAGTCCCGACGATCGAAGGCCATTGTCCCTTTAATATCGCCTGAAGCTTTCCCCTCGGGGTCAACCGTTAGCGTCAGCGTGTCTGTTTTGGTCACTCCGCGTATCGTAAAGTTGCCCTGCACTGCGTAGGTGTTCGGACCGGTCCGCACTATCTTCGTTGACTTGAACGTGATCAACGGATCTTGTTTGACGTCGAAGAAATCTTTGCTCTTCAGCTTGTCGTCCTTTAGGCCGCTTCCGGTATTCACACTGGCAGCCTGAATCTTGATATCCAGGACGCCTGTCGAAGCATCAGGCGAAGTAAACGTAAGAGTGGCGTCCCACTTGTCGAAACTGCCCTCTAGAGATACCGACGCCTTCACGGAGAATTTAATCGTGCTTTCTTCCGGAGTAATCGCGAAAACAGGAGCTTGAGCTTGGGTTAACGACGGCAGCAGGACAGATGCTAAGAGGCAAAGGGCAGATAATCGCATAGACTTCCTTTCGGAACAGGATTGTAAACGCTCACATCGCTAGGCGATTACCGTTCGTTCGAAGTTTCACCTGGAAGCAACTCAGGTTCGTACACGTTGCCGTAACGGGTCGTTTCCGCAGTAATTACGGACCTTACCGTAAGACTTATATTTTGCCCCGTGACATTGTTAGCCAGATCGTTAAGACGTGCGACCCGCTCGGGAGATATAGGCTGCGGCGTCCGCGCAACTGCCCGCACGAAAAGTTTACCATCCCGTTTTGCCAAAGTGACGTCGACCAATCGCGCTCCCGGGATCTTCGCAATCTCCTGCGCCAGTGCATTTCGTAAATTGCTTTGCATTGTCGACTGCGCGCTGACGCGCCGAAGTGTGCCGTTCAAATGAAGCGCAAGAAGCAGAACCAAAGCTAAGCAAACCAAGCGCGGTGCGAGAACCTTTTTGGCTTTGTCCGCAGCCGCCGGACGATGACCGGCGAAAAAGAAGGTAAGCATCGCTCCCAGAGCGATGGCCGCGAAATTGGCAAGGAACAGCAAAAAAGCGCCCGCTGCCAAAGAGGGCGAATGACGAGCCAACAAGATGCCACAGGTGGTCAATGGAGGAACTAGCGAGGTGGCAATGGCCACTCCGACCACGACGCCACTCAATCCTGTCGAGACGAATGTAAATCCTCCGGCGAGGCCACCAACGAAACCCACAAGTAGGTCGACCAGGCTGGGAGAAGTGCGGGAGAGGATTTCGCTACCGATAGTGAGGTAGCTCGTGCTGACGCCGATCAAGAGACCTGCAGCCAGCACGAAAACGGCGCCGACGAATTCCGCCAAAAGGGCGCGGCCGAGTAGCTGCAGGTCCGCCTTCGCCAGTCCAAGACCGATGCCAACAATTGGGCCGTACAGCATTGCGATTAACATCGCGCCAATGATGGTGGCAGGCGAGTTTTCGATGAGCCCCAAACCTGCGATCAGGGCAGCGGCCACATTCATCGCCAGGTAGGATGCGCTCAGCATGGATCCCGAAGCGATCGCTTCGTGTATGGCGGAACGTTTGTCCTTGAGCGACTCGGAGAAAGTTATGGACATGTTGCCTGATGGCGCGGTCATGCGGCACCTCAGTCCAACGATCCTCCAGGGGCGCCGCGGATGTAATCGTCAGAACTGACAGTTCGGTTCCTGGGGGATCGGACGTGGAGGCGACCAGCAAGGTTATGCGCTCTCGCGCGGAAGGCGCTCAATTTTCGCTAGACCGCGATATGTCGCGTTTGTTGCCCTTTTCGGAGAGTGCAAGAAAGTGCCGGTCTAAAGACCGGCGCTACGTTCGAGTGTGGAGTCGCCGGCGTAGACGGAGTGCGGATCGACGACTTGCGCGCTATCATCTAGGGCGCTATGACCATCCAAAAAACCATGATCAGTGAATACGCTTGGGACCCGAACTATACGGTTTCCAACCTCGACGACGTGATGACTCCTGCCCTCGTCGTGTATCCGGAATATATTGCGTCCAATATTGAGCGGACGCTGGCGCTGCTCGGCGGCGATGGCGATCGCTGGCGCGTGCATATTAAGACGGCGAAGCTGGGCTACACGTTGCTGATGCTGGTGGAGCGCGGCGTTCGCAATTTTAAGTGCGCGACGACGCTGGAGCTTTTGGTGGCCTGCCAGTGCGGCGCGGGGGATGTGTTGGTGGCGTACCCAGTGATCGGCGCAAATGCGCGACGCGTGCGGGAGATCGCGGAGCAATTTCCGCAGGTGCGCATTTCCGTTTTGGTCGAGAACCCGGAACAGTTGCAACAATGGCGCGGCAGCCGGTTGGGAATTTTCATCGATATAAATCCCGGCATGAACCGGACCGGCATCGACGAGGGACACGGCGCCGAGGTTTTCGATCTGGCGAGGGCGACTAGGGCCAGCGGCCTCGAGTTTCGCGGCGTGCATTATTACGACGGGCAGCATCGGCAGCCGGACATGCGGGAACGCGCGGTTGCAGCACATCATGGTTACACTCGCTTGATCGAAATGGTGAGCGAGATCGGCCGCATTGGAATTCGCGTGCCGGAAGTAATCACCGCGGGCACGCCGACGCTGCCCACTTCACTTTCCTTCGAGGGCTTTCGCAATGCGGGGTTTGTTCACCGGGTATCGCCAGGAACCGTTGTTTATTGCGATGCGTCGAGCTTGGCGCAGCTTCCCGAAGAGTACGGGTATCGCCCGGCGGTGCTGGTTTTGACTCGTGTTGTGAGCCATCCCCGCGTGGGGATCGTCACTTGCGATGGCGGGCACAAGTCCGTCTCGGCAGACTCTGGCGTGCCGACCTGCGTTGTTATGGGACATCCCGAGCTAACGCCGCTTTCACCTAGTGAGGAGCATTTGCCTCTGCAGGTCAAGGAGGGAGCGTCCGGCCCCGCGGTTGGCGAATCGCTCTATCTCTTGCCACGGCACGTTTGTACGACGGTCAACAACTTCAATGATGCGCTGTTGGTGCGAAAGGGCGAGATCGAGTCCATTGAGAAGGTGACGGCGCGCGGGCGAGAGATGCCTTTGCTGAAGCCGAGCGGCGCGGCAGTTTCGGTAGCTTAGTAGGGCGCAAACGGCTGCTTTTCTGCTTGCGGTGCTCGCTCCTGGTGACCTTCCTATGAGCAGCGCGCGATTAGTTCCATGAGGATATTTGCCGATGCGAACAGAATCAGGCCCACTCGCGCCGCCGTGATTGCGTCTGCTGGCCAGTTCATCACAGTTCCACAAGCCAATAACGCCAGTGGACAGAAGAGTGTTCCCATTACAAGAAATCACATTTTCGTTGTTCCTTTCCTTTCAGCCGCCCAAAGCCGCTTACCCTTTAGTTGGACACCTGGACCCTCTCTGTCGGTGAACGCCGCCAAGAGGGAATTGCGACGAGGATACCGAATGCGACTGCGCAAGCAATCGTTATCAGGCTGAGCCTCAGATTCAGCTTGCTCACCATGAGGAGCACCACTCCGAAAACGAGTGCGATACGGAAGCGCACGGAAGCAAGTAGAACAGGGTCGCGGCGGCGGTCTTGAAGAGTGGACGATACTCCTTCGGTTTTTTTCTCGAACGCATTCAGTAGGGCACGATAGCGTGGTGCCGTGAAAGCCACTCCAATGATGCCGATGAAGAACAGCGTCACTACCGAGACTAAGACCCAGCCTTGGCTGAATGCGTCCATTTTGGAACCTAGATATCCGCCGGAAAGCAGGATTACGCCCAGAGCCGGGCCGTAAAGCCGGGGAGCGACGCCAGCGAGGTGAAGCGAGGAATCCCCCTGAAATCTCGGGGTGGTCCCACGCAGGTAGCTGACCGCCGCCCATTCCAGGGCCAACCCGGCGAAGAGAAAAAATGCACCCGTGATGTGACTGAAGAGAATCAGCGCGTACAATGTCATCTCGTGTCTCCTAACCCAGGGTAGCTTTCCTGGATTTGATATAATATACTATACTAAATATAGCAGACTATTTCAAATATGGCAAAACGAGCTTTGCGCAAATACCATTCCCCCACGCGCGAACGGCAAGCGGGACAAACACGCGAACGCATCCTGGATGCAGCGCGGCAGATGATCATGAATAAAGGATTTGCCGACGCGACGATCGAAGCTATCGCTGGAGAAGCTGGAGTAGCGCCGCCGACCGTTTACGCGGTGTTTGGGTCTAAACGGGGAATTCTCCAGGGCCTGATGGAACGCGCCGCTTTTAGCTCCGAATACGGGAATCTGGTGCGCGAGGCGGCGAAGTCCGACGACCCGGCGACGCGGCTCCGCTTTGCCGCCAAAATTGCCCGGCGCATCCACGATTCACTGCGAAGCGAATCGGAAGTGCTACGAGGTGCCAGCGCTGTGGCGCCGGAGTTCATCAGGGAAAAAGAGCGAATTCGATATGAACGGCAGGCCGGTTTGGTGAAGCTCCTCGAGGAAAAGCGAGCTTTGCGGCCGGAGATAAATGAAACAGCGGCGCGCGACATTCTCTGGACCCTCACCAGTCATGATATTCATCGTAGATTGGTGGTTGAGCGGAAATGGAGCTCCGATCGATACGAACAGTGGCTCGGGGATACCCTCGTGCTCACGCTGCTGAAATCAAGGTAGTCCCGAAGGTGTTGCGACGAGCTACTGGGACCCTCGGACCCCGGGTTTATAAACCTGGGCCTAGGGCCCCCTCCCTTTCTCAGTACTTTCCACGTATGAGCTCCCAAGCTGCAAAGCTTCCCAAGAAACGAGCGATTTGAAATGCGTTGTCAAGAAATTGGCAAGAATACCAGGGCGAAATGAATCTTTTCTTGACATAACGGAGGATGCAGGACAGAATTTCGCCTCGGTTGGTCAGTGCGTGGTTAGTCCCCCGCCGCGTCCCTCTGAAGTTTGACCTGCTAAGTCTGTTTTAGATACCCCGCAGCGGCGCCTATTCTTTCTAGGCTCTAACTATGCTTCGAGATACTACTGCCTCTAGGAGCCTTACGATGAGATTGTCCGTACACGTTCTGTGCACCGTCTTCGGATTGGCCTGTGCTGCATCTTTTCTGACGGCACCTTCGGCGACTGCGCAGGTAGCTGGGCAGAACGTCAACATGGTTTCCGGAACGAAGTGGCCCACGGGCGATCCGTTTTTGCAACGGCAGAACGAGCCGTCGATGGCGGTGTCGACGCGCAATCCGCTGCACATTCTGGCGGGAGCGAATGACTACAGGTCGGTGGACCTGGAGCAGGTGCTGAGCGGCGGTGGCGAAACAGGCGACGCTTGGCTGGGATTGTTCAAATCGTTCGATGGCGGATTTACGTGGCAGAGCAATTTGTTGCCAGGGTGTCCTTATGCCATTGGGCAATGCACGGACAGCGGGGCATTGAGCGGACGTTTTCAGGCAGCTGCTGATCCGGTTGTGCGTGCCGGCACGAACGGAATGTTTTTCTATGCAGGGCTGGCGTTCGACCGGGCCACGAGCGCGACTTCCGCTAGCACAGTAAGCTCGATCTTTGTGGCGCGTTACAACGATTTGAACAACAACGAACAAATCGATCCCATCACCTACATAGATACGCACATCGTCGCTTCGGGCAACAGTACGCAGTTTTTGGATAAGCCGTCGATGGCGGTGGATATTCCGCGGGCTGGCGCAGCGACCTGTTCCTTCACGGCGAATGAGCCTGGCCTGGGAGCGAATGGCGGATCGCTGGCAGTTCATCAATCGTTCGCGGCGGGGAATATTTATCTTGCCTACACGGATTTTCTTGCGGCGACGAAAGCCAATTCCACGCCGACGCATTTGATGATTACGCACTCGACGGATTGCGGGGTGACGTGGAGCACGCCGATTCAAATCAACACGGGAACGACGACGAGCCAGGGGAGCGCGATTGCCGTGAACCCGGTTACGGGAGCGGTATACGTAGCTTGGCGCCAATTTGCTTCCACTGGATTTTCCGATGCAATCATGATCGCGCAGTCGACGAACGCGGGGAAATCATTCAGCGCACCCGTACAGATTTCGAAATTTACTCCGTTTGATCAGGGAACGACCGGGACTTCCTTCCGTACGAACGCGTATCCAGCGCTTACTTCGGACATGTTCGGTTTTGTGTATGTAGCGTTTTCTGCGCGCGGAGTGAGCTCCAGCGGTGATGCGCGCGTCGTTGCGGCGGGTTCACTCGATGGCACGCACTGGACGCCAGCCATCATTGTGGACAATCCGGCGCAGAATGCGCAAACCAATCCTTCGGGACGCGGGCATCAGATCATGCCGGCGATGACTTTTGCGAATGGCCGGCTCACGTTGCTTTATTACGATCTGCGGCAAGATCACTATGCTGACTTTTACACGCCGAACCCGGCAAGCCTCGGCAACTACACTCCAATGCTCGAAGCGCAGGGCGAATTGGCTCCGCCGAGCCCGATGCCCGCGGAAGTGTTCACCACTTATATTGACGATGCGGGGCTGACACTTCGCCGTCATACGCTGGATTTGCGCGTACTCGAACTCGGAATCTTTCCGACTGTAGTGTTGGGGCCGTCGGTTCTGGTGTCGCAGTACGAGTTCGGATGTTGCGTCAACCCAGAGACGGAAGATATTGAACAGTTCAAGTTCAACGTTCCGAACTTGCCGCTCTTTGATTCGGGGCAAGAAGCTTTTCTTGGGGACTACATTGACATCGTGCCGTCGCCGGCGTTTCTGCCGAGTGGGAGTTCGTGGGCGTACAACTTTATGCCCAGCGTCAATCCGCTTTTCCACGCGACGTGGACGGACAATCGTGACGTGGTGCCTCCACCACCCGGCGGCAGTTGGGAAAATTACACGGCGCCGGTCGTCGCAGGAGCCTTGAGCGTCGAGAACGGCCAGCCCCTTCCGCGTTGCATAAACGGCGAGGAAGGTATGCGCAATCAGAACATTTACACGTCGCAGATAACGGGAGGGTTGGTTGTAGGAGCGCCGGGGAATGCCAAGCCGCTTGGCAACACCACTTTTAACGGGAAGTCCGTGCCGTTCCAGCGCGCGTTTCCGGTGGAAGCGCAAAACTCAACGGCAGCGCCGCTCAATGTGCGGTTCACAATTGCAAGTCAGCCTACGGGAGGCACCGCATCCTTTTTGCAGTTCTCAAAGCTGATAACACTGGACGTCACCATACCACCCTACTCATCAGTGTCGCGCAGCATCTTCGCCACTTCCACGAACGCTGAGGCCACCATCACGGTGAACGTAGCTCAAATCACGGCGATCGGCGGATCCGTGGTGAGCAACGGCCTCACGTCGACGGCCGTCCTCAATCCCGACATCACGAATCCCAACATCACGAACCCAAACATCACCAATCCGAACATCACCAATCCCAACATTACGAACGCCGAAGTCACGAATCCGAACATTACGAACCCCAACATCACCAATCCGAATATCACCAATCCGAACATCACGAACCCCAACATTACGAATACTTCGTTCCTGAATCCGAACATCACGAATCCGAACATCACCAATCTTAACGTGACGAATGTCAGTGCGGCGAACCCCAACATTACGAACCCTAATATTACTAATCCTAACATAACCAATCCCAACATCACGAACCCGAACATTACGAACCCGGACATTACGAATGGTTCGATTCAAGACGTGACGTATCCCATTACCAACAACGGGAATACCACGGCGTCCTACACCGTCAAGACGGCGGTAAATGGCACGGTGCCGAGCGGAATCGTATTGCAGATGCTGATCAATAAGCTGTACCAGACGCCTGTTGCTGTGAACTGCGTGCTGGGGGTGCAAACGCATTGGATCACGGTGGCCAACATCACGAATCCGATGTTATTCACGGCTTCGAATCCGAATATCACCAATCCCGACATTACGAATGCAACGCCGAACGAGGCATCGGTCACGCTGGCTCCGGGGGAAACGGCGTACATCACGCTACGCGTGGTGAACCCAAGCCCGACGACAATATCGTTCAATCCGCTAGCCGTGATCAGTCCCGTTACCGTGCCACAGGCCGTCAACACAACGACCGTCCTCGCCAATCCCGGAAATCCGAACCTAACTGCGCCTCCTGTTTATTCGCCAGTGAGCATCGTCACGACTTTAATCCCAGCCACGGACCGACTCGACCCAGGCTATTCGATTCAACTTCAGGCCATTGGTGGAAAGCCGGGAACATACACTTGGTCCACGGCTCCCGCTGCGCTTCCTCCTGGAATTACTCTGAGCTCATCGGGGCTGGTTTCCGGCCAGGCGACCACGCCAGGGAGCTACCCATTCACAGTTCAAGTGGCAGACAGCGCCGTGCCGGCAAACACCACGACGCAGAACTACACCTTGAACGTGAGCGCGACGCCGCTGACTCTCCAGTTCGTGCTGACGCCGCCGGACGGAGTTGTGGGCCAGCCCTATACATCAACGCCGCTGGCAGTCAACGGCGGAACAACGCCTTACATTTGGACGGCTACAGGTCTTCCGGCTGGACTCGCGATCAATCCAACCAGCGGGACGATCAGCGGCACGCCGACGGTCGCAAATCCCGGAGGATCAACTGTAACGATCAAAGCGACGGATGCGGCCACACCGGCGGAGTCGATCCCCTATTCCCCGGCGATTCGTATCGGCTCGGTGATTGCGATTACACCCCTGACGCTGCCGGCGGGCGCGATTGGCGTGCCGTACTCGGTTCAGCTCAACGCGAGCGGAGGCATTGGCGGCTTAGGATTTGGTCCGCCATCCCCGGCGCAGGGTGTGTTGCTATCCAGCAGCGGTTTGCTGACGATCGCGAATCCGCAGGCGTCCAGCATCACGTTCAGTATTAACGTCCACGACGGATCGCAGCCAGCCTTCCAGACCGTGAACGCCAACTACACGATCCTCTTCACCGGGACGGTTGGTGGCAATGTGACGTTTACGACGCAGCCCGCGAACAGCGTAGGTGGACAAGTTATCGGCGGAAGCCCCGTCGTGGTTCATGTTGCTGACAACACGGACGCCGCGATCGCGGGTGCGACGGTGAACTTGTCGTTCAACGGAACGCCACCCTGCGCCTCAGCGACACTCAGCGGCACGCTCACCACACAGACAGACGCCAATGGAAACGCTACATTCGCGACTCTCAGCGTCGATCATGGACAGAATGGCTATGCCTTGAGGGCATCGGTTTCGGGGCTGTCAGCCGTCTCCAATCCGTTTAACGTTACCGGGTTCTGCGAAACCGGGAACATGATCACGGCGCGCCGCAATCACATGGTGATTGCGCTGCCCAACGGAAAGATTCTTCTTACCGGCGGGGCGTCGAATGCGAATGGAACGGGATCCCTGGCGAGTGCGGAAGTGTACGACCCAGTTGCGCATACATTCAGCAGCACGGTCAATGCGATGAGCACGTCTCGCGTCGACCATACGGTGACGCTGCTGCTCAACGGAGAAGTGCTCGTGACGGGCGGTTATTCAGACACGACAAATGCCCAGCCGAGCGCCGATCTATATTTCTCGGCGAACAATGTGTTTAACCCGGTGACGGCGCAGATGACGACACCGCGCGCGGAGCACGCGGCGACATTGCTGGCAAACGGGAAGGTTCTGATTACTGGTGGAAACGACAACAGCGGCAATACGTTGGCGAGCGCTGAGATCTATGATCCCGTCGCGAACACCTTTACGGCCACTAGCCATCCGATGAACAGCGCGCGCCAGGCTCATCACGCGGATCTGCTGCCCAACGGAAAAGTGTTGATCAGCGGTGGCCTCGATACGAACAACAATGCGCTCGCTTCGGCGGAAATTTACGATCCTGTGGCCGATACATTTACGCTGACCGGGCCCATGACTACCGCTCGCGGGAATCATTCGTCCGCTCTGTTGTATACCGGACAAGTCCTCGTTGCGGGTGGACTCACCGGACCTGGAACTAGTCTGGTGCTGACTGCGACGGCCGAGCTTTACAATCCTGGCACCGGGACATTTACTCCGACCGTGAACATGAGCATCGCTCGCGGACACTACGCGGGAATCGTACTGGGCGACGGCACTGACTTCATTTCAGGAGGCGCGACGCTGCCCGCCGGCATAAACGCGGATATCTATAACCCCGCGACGCAGACGTTTAGCGTAAGCGGGAATTTCACCGCGGTGCAGGCGGGGATGCGCGAAGCCGTGGCGCCGGATGGCACCGTGTTGCTTGCGAGCGGCGTCAACAACGCTGAACCTGCCGTCACGGTGCCCAATTCGGAACTATTTTATCCCGCACCGTTGCCGGCTGGGATCGTGATAACGACTCCAACCGTGTTGCCAAGTGCTTCGCTGAACCAGGCGTACACTCAGATGTTCTTGGAGCACGGAGGCGTGGGACAGGTTACGTGGGTCGGAGACACGTTACCTCCCGGTCTTAACCTGACCACCAACGGCATTTTGACCGGCACTCCAACGCAAACCGGATCGTTCAACCTCTCAATCACAGCCAACGACACCAGTGCGTCGCCGCAATCGACCACTGTACAGTTCACGCTGCAAGTCAACAATTCGCCGCTTACCATCACCACCACGAGCCTGCCCAATGGCTTGGTTGGCGCGGCTTACAACAACCCGATTGTCACGACCGGCGGAACGCAGCCCGTGTTTTTCTCGCTGACCACTGCGTCATTTCCCCCGGGCTTGACTATCACTCAGCCGGCACAGGGGACGCAGACAGGCGCGCTGGCGGGGACACCGACAACGGCGGGGACGTACAATTTCTCGGAGACGGTGACCGACAGCAGCATACCGCCGCAAACGGCGACTGCAACGTACACAGTGCAGGTGAACGGACCGCTGACGATTACGACGACGACATTGCCGGAAGCAGTGACGGTGAACGGCTTCCCTGGCACTGCGCCTCCTACTTCGTACTCGGCGCAGATTCAGACTGGTGGCGGGACGGGAGGAGCGTTAACCTTCTCAGTCACGGCTGGTGCGCTGCCTCCGAGCATCACGCTGAATCCGGCGACCGGGGCGCTAACTTCGAGTTCGGTTACCGATCCAGCCGGACCGTACAACTTCACCATCGAGGCCGTGAGCGCCGGGCCGCCGTCCTCAGCGGCTACGCCACAGGCGTTCACGCTGACGGTGGTTGTGCTTATCGGGGGACAGACACCGAACACGTTACCTGCAGGAACCGCGGGTGTTGCGTATTCGCAGGTCTTGTCTTCCGTCGGTGGGACACCGCCCATTACTTATCAGCTTTCTTCCGGGACTTTGCCGCCCGGGTTGGCTATTACAACGCCAGGAGCGAACGGGTTACTGAGTGGCACCCCGACAAGCGGGGGGAGCTTTGCTTTCGCCTTTCAAGCCAAGGACAGCTCGACGCCAGCCCAGCAGTATGTTGAGAACGTAACGCTGAGCATTGCTCCGCAGCCGCCGACGATCAACGGCTTTGGAACGAATGCTGGCAACCAACCGCAAATCTTTTGGGCGGCCAGCCCTACAGGCAACGTCACGGGCTATAACGTCTATCGAAGCACTACCTCGGGCGGGCCCTACGGGCTAGTAGGGTCGACCGGTGCGGCAGCTACGACGTTCGCCGATCCGAATGCACCGTCGGGTAATACGTTCTTCTATGTGGTCAGAGCGGCAGCCGGCGGAGTGGAGAGCGTGAACTCGAACGAAGTCTCGGTCACGCTACCATAGCGTAGCCGTGGCGATGAGCTGCGCTTGCGCAGACCTAGTCGAAAACTAATGGCCAGAACTACGGCGTTGGGCGTCCGCGACGAGCGGATCCCCGGCGCCTTTTTCTTTGATGGCGAGGAATGTTTTGTAGGACTCGGCGGCGCCAGGGCTGTTGAGGCCCTCGCGGGCGCGGCCTTGGTAGTAATAAACGGCTGGCAGCACGTGATAGCTGGGGACATCGTCGAGAAACACGGAAGTGGCTTCGCCGCGGCGATTCAGGCAAATGTCGAACTCCGAAGATGCCTCAGTAAATGCCCCTGCATCGAGATAGGCGCGCCCCATATCGAAATGGCCGAGCCAGGTATCGGCGAGTTTTTGTGCTTCCTGGAAAGTACTTAGAGCGTCGCGAGCGTTTCCTTTTTTGAGTTGCGCTTCGCCAGCGATCAGTTTCGCATAAGCCTGTGGCTCGGATTCGAGGCGCTGCGAAAGTGGCGCGACGATTTGAAGAGCCTTTGCATCTTGTCCAGCGACAATATAAACCTGCGCCGCGCGATAAAGCACTGCTTGGTTCTTGCTGTTGGAGGAAGCCTTATCCGCGAAGGAAATGGCTTCCTTCGTTTTTCCAAGCGTCGTTTGTATAAGAGCGAGCATTGCTGCACGGTCGGCAGCGGACTCCGCATCCTTTGCCGCCAGGTCGGCTGCAATGGCTTTTTCGAGGATGCCTGACGCTTCCGCAAGCTTGCCTTCATATTGTGCCAGGTCCGCGAGTCCCGTTGCCGCGATAGAAGCGCCATAAGGGCTCACCGCCTGGAGCTTCGCGTAGCTTTCGGCTGCTTCCACTGTGCGCCCGAGCCCTAATTGCGCCAGTGCCGTGGTGCGCAGTGCCTGATCGAATTTCGGATTCTCTTTCAGAATCGATTGCGCTTCCTTCAAAGCAGTATCAAAATCTCCGGCATACAGCGCATACATGGAAAAATTCACTTGTTGTAGAACACTGTGAGTAATCGCGAGCTCGCGTTTCTGCTCTTCGAGAGCCTTGTTCATATCCCTGCTGTAGAAATAAGCTAACGCCAGATTCGCGTGTCCAGCTGTGTCGGCAGGAAATTGGCTCACCAGCGCTGTCAATTCTTCCATGGCCTTTGGCTGATTGCGCATGAAGAGGTAATAGCCGCTACGGGTGCGATACTTCTCGCGGTCGGTCATGCGGTCGATGTGCGACATCGCCAATCCGTAATATTTTTCGGCGTCCTGGCGTTTTCCGAGATTCGCGTAAATCGCCGCCATGCCAGCGTAGGCGCGGCCCAGGTTTGGATCCAATTCCACCGCATGGCCATAGGCTTTCAGAGCGTCGTCCCATTTAGCGGCTTGTTGAAAATCCTGGCCCACGGCATAGGCATGCGCAGCTTCGAGCGAGCCTGCGCTGAAGGTCTCGGCAGCGGACTGCTGCGCAGATTCAGGCGTCGTGTCACCAAGACCCTTACGAATGCTCTCGGCGAGTTTTCCCGCCGCTGCAAGGACGTCCTGTTTATTCGAGGCGCTACTTTGTTCCGAGAGAATTGTTTTGCCGGACGCCGGATCCAGAGTGGTTACGTAGACTTTGTAGCCACTTCCGTCCTGCGTGATGGAGCCTGTCACAACTGCGTTGACGCCTTCGCGGACGGCGACGAGTTGCGCCAAGCCCGCGTCCATGCGCGTCGCCGTGGGCTGGAGGCGCGCGGCGTCCTTCTTTGCTTGCCCGCGATTGAAAGAGGAGATGAACGGAGCGCCTTCAAGCGCAATGCCCAGCATGGGTTCGAGGGTGCCGTCAAAAACTGAGTCTCCGGTTTTGTTGTCGAAATCCGCAATCAGCAGCGTCACCGGCGCGTGAGGAGCACTGGGGTGCGGTGTTATTCTCGATCGGAAGAACAAAATGCCCGCAATCACCACGACTCCCAGCCCAGCGGCCACCCATTTTGCGTAAGACGGCAAGGCAGCGTTCGAAAGCGTAACGACGCGCGTTCCGGCCGCAGGCCCTTGCCACAATTCGATCTGACGCAGCAATTCTCCCGCGCTGGCATACCGCTTTTGCGGATCGATCTCCAGGCATTTTCGAACGATGTCGCTGAGCGGTTTCGGAATGGATTTGTCGAGTTCGTCGAGAGGCCTGGCAGGCTCGTTTGTGCGCTTCCAGAGCTTGCCCATGGTGGTGTCCGCGTCGAAGGGCACCTGGCCGCTGAGCATTTCGTAGAAAATAATTCCTATGCTGAAGAGGTCCGAGCGCGCATCGAGCGTCTGGCCCTTTGGCCTGCTCCGGCGACATGTAATCGGGCGTGCCGATCAACGCTCCCGTTTGCGTCATGCCCGAGCCGAGCATCGAACGCGCGATGCCGAAGTCCATCACGTAAGCTCGGCCGGTCTTGTCCAGCATGATGTTTTGCGGCTTCAGGTCGCGATGGATTACGCCTTCGTTATGCGCCGCTTCGAGGGCTCGGCACACCTGCGCCAGGATGTTGGCCGCTTCGGCAGGAGCTAGCTTTTTCTTTTGTCGAAGGACTGCCTGCAGATTCTCGCCTTCGATGTACTCCATGGTGATGAACTTGATGCCATCGGCCTGGCCCAAATCAAAAATGCGAATCACGTTTTTGTGCGTGATTTGCCGCGCGAGAATCAGTTCCTGCTTGAAGCGCCTGAGTATTTCAGGATTGGCGGCCATGTCGGCGCGAATCACTTTGATGGCAACCTGGCGTTCCAACTCTTTGTCGTGGGCCTGGTAAACGGCGCCCATTCCGCCTTGGCCGAGCAAACGCACGATTTCATAGCGGTTGCCAATGGAGGTGCCTGGGCTTAGTTGAACGAGAGCGCTGGTGGAGATGACGCCATCCGCGGCGGGCACAGACCAACCCTGACCGCTGGTGGCCAGCGTCTGGCCACTGAGCGGCAGCGGCGTGGTGCACTTTGCGCACTGAACCGAGGTTTCCGGGTTTTCGTAACTACACTCTGGGCAGACCATGCTTGTCGCAGCTAGGCTGCGCGAACGCGTTTATTATGTAGCCTTTGCGGGAGAATTCAAAGATGCAAAGAGTTTCTGTGTTCTGATAGTTCCTTGCGAACGGTGCAAGGCTGCGTATCAGCAGTGACTATGCGACGGCATGGTGCATTCTAGAAAAGCTGTGTGGGCCGATTTGCGCGCGAAAATATTTGCAGAGTTCAATGCCTATGAGCCGCTCCCCGGTTCTCGCGAAGATTTCCTCAGGCTCGCGAATTCCGCGTGGTATGCTCACCACATTCCCGTTAGAATCAGCGCGGCCTATTGTTGCCTTCATGAAGAAAATCATCGTAGCCGTTGGCAGCACCCGCAAACCGAAGCTCAGAGCTGTTATGAAAGCTCTGGACGCTTTTGCGCCAAAGCTCGTGCCGGATGGCGATTTCGAGGTGGTTGGGGTGGAAGTGGAGAGCGGCGTTAGCCCCACTCCCTCGTCGTGCGAAGAACTGATGCGCGGAGCGCGTCAGCGCGTGGAAGCACTGGTGCGGCTGGCCCGCGAGTCCAGCAAACCTTGGCGTTTCTTCGTGGGATTGGAAGGCGGGCTTGAGGTTTTGCAGGATGATCGAACGCGCCGCGTTTTCCTGGAGAGCTGGGCGTACGTGAGCGACGGCGCGCGAGGCTTCTATGGGCGTTCCGGCGGCATCGAACTACCTGAGGAACTCGCGCATGAAGTTCTTGAGCGTGGATTTGATCTATCGGAAGCCATTGATCGATTTGCAGGTGCGGTCGGCATTCGGGATGGGCAGGGCGCTTGGGGCGTGCTCTCCCGTGATTTGATTCAGCGCGACGAATCTTTTCGCGTGGCGGTGATCACGGCTTTCGCGCCTTTCTACAATGCCAGGATGTATGGACGGGCGGCTCGCAGCGCGGGTTAGAATCTGTGCGAGGATAGTCAGAGGAGACGAGAGTGGACATTGTTAAGGGCAATATGGGCTGGATTGAAGTCGTGGTCGGCCCGATGTTTTCCGGCAAGAGCGAAGAGCTGATCCGTCGGTTGCGTCGCGCAGAGATTGCGCGGCAGCGCGTGCAAATCTTTAAGCCCGCGATTGACGAGCGCTACGCGGCGAACGAAATCGTTTCGCATTCGGGCTTGGGAATCTCTTCGGATAACGTCACAAAAGCTTCCGAAATTATGGAGAAGCTTTCTCCACGCACCGAAGTGATCGGCATTGACGAAGCACAATTTTTGGGCGAAGAGATCGTCGACGTCTGCACCAAACTGGCCAATCTCGGAAAGCGCGTGATCGTCGCCGGACTCGACACCGATTATCGCGGCCGCCCGTTCGAACCGATGCCCCGGCTACTCGCTATTGCGGAAGAGATTACCAAGCTGTTGGCCATTTGCATGCGCTGCGGCAATCCGGCCGTGCATACGCAACGCCTTGTGGAAAGCGAAGAGCTGATTGTGGTGGGCGCAGGCGGAATGTACGAGGCGCGGTGCCGCCGCTGCTTCGAACCAAATCCCGCGCTGGCCCAGGAGAAAAAAGACGCGGGGCCACAACTGATGATTCGCAATCGCACGGCCTCTGCCGGTGGTGCGGGGAACTAATAACCCTCGTATGAATCGTGTAAGTTTGTCTTTTCTGAACTTCATCGCTGCTTGAGCTTGCAGGTTGATTCCTGCAAACTGTGTCGACGGATGACACGCCAAATCCACACAGTGGACTCTCATGATCATCGAATCCAAGGCTCCGACCCGCGTTGATTTTGCCGGAAGCACGCTCGACATCTGGCCGCTGTACTTGTTTCATCCCGGCTCAGTCACTTTGAATGCCGCCATTTCGCGGTACGCTTCGTGCGTGATTCATACGCATGCTCCATGGGACGAACGCATCAAGCTTGTTTCGCGCGATATCAAGCGAGAGGAAAGCTTTGCGTCGTTTGCCGCGCTTGTGAAAAATAAGCGATACAAACTTCCGCTGCTCGCGGAGATCGTGAAATTTTTTCAGCCGCAGGGGGGCTTCACACTAACGACGGATTCGGAAGCTCCCAACGGTGCGGGCATCGGCGGTTCGAGTGCTATGGCGGTGGCCATCTGTGCGGCGCTCGACCGGTACACCGGGGCCGGGAAGAGCAAGGTCGATTGGATTCACATCAGCCGCGACGCTGAAGCGATTGTCATCAATGTTCCAACGGGCACACAGGATCATTACCCGCCGGCGTTTGGCGGCGCCGCGGCGATCGAGTTGCCGCCCGGAGGCGAGCACCGCGTAGAGCTGCGCGTCAATCTCGACGAACTCGAACGCCGCATCGTGGTCTGTTACACGGGCAAGCCGCGCCAACACGGGATCAACAATTGGGAAGTCTTTAAAGCGCAGATTGGCGGCAAACGAGCCGTGCAGAACAGCCTTGAGCGAATTTCCGAGGTTGCCCAGAAGATGCGCTTTGCCATGGAAAAGCCGGACTGGCACGAGGCCGGGCGACTTATGAGAGAGGAATGGTCGTTTCGCAAAAGGAATCTGCCGACTATTTCGACTGAAACCATTGACCGGGTCGTCGATGGAGCGCGGCGCAATGGCGCTCTGGCCGGCAAGGTTTGCGGCGCGGGCGGAGGCGGTTGCGTCGTTATGCTTATTGAGCCGGATGCAAGGACGCGCGTGGAGGCCGCTATCGTCGAAGCTGGGGGGGAAGTCCTGCCTGTGACCATAGACCGCCAAGGCGTTCAGGTGATCTCCCGCTAGGAGATGCGCTCTAGCCTCATTCTACAGACCCACCGTCAGAGGTGTTGGTGCGGGGTTGCCAGGTGTGCTCCGCATTCAAGCCGAGCAACTAAGTCTCAGGGACGGCAGTGGCTGTTTTTCCTGTTCCCCGCATCATAGAATCTTGGGGGTAATTTCGTAATAGAATAGGTATGCTGTCCCGGGGCGGCTGACCTAATAAGTCATGGCGATACGACTCATTCTCACTTTGACCCTCTTCTTCCTGGCCGACGCGGATGTTCCGCGCGTCAACAGTCTTCGTCCGCCCTCGCAGCCCACTGTCGTTTTTCCCTCAGGCGAAGAGATTTCCCTCTTTCCGGACACTGCCTTGGACGCACAAGGCGACTCGCAAACGCCCGCCAAACCGAAGAGCGCGACGCTACAGGAGTCTTCGAAACTGGAACTTATTCGCTATGTTTCCGGCGAGTTCGCCAAGGCCATCAAATCGCTGCCCGCAGGAAAAGAGGGGTTGATTGTTTACGTCGGGAAGCCGTTCCAGCCGGAGTTTCTTGAACGCGCGCTTGCCACGCACGGCGCTGCCGTCAACAGCGGCGATAAGGTCCAGATCAGCAAGCTTGAATTTCAAAATCATGAAATTATCGTGGACTTGAATGGCGGCGGACGCGGCAAAAAGCGACTGCGCGACCGCATCCACATTGAAATGGCCGGCGTTCCGACAGGTCAGGTAACGGAGCAGGAAGAAAAAGGCCCTCCGGGGCTACAGCCTGGACAAGGCAGCACAATTTATCTGGATTTCAACAAACCTGTCCCCGACTTGAGCCCGAATGACCTGAAACAACTGCTTTCTCCGTTCATGGATTTCTCAAGACAGCGCTCCGCGTCGGTTGTGTGGGTGGACACGTTGCCCCCGGAGATGAAGAAAGCCATCCAGGAGCGCCGGCCGATTGTGGGCATGGACCGCGAACAAGTGGTAGCGGCCATCGGCAAGCCTGACCATAAAATTCGTGAGCGGGACAACGACGGCAACGACATCGAAGACTGGATCTACGGCCAGCCACCGTCGAAGACGGTGTTCGTGCGTTTCAACGGCGACCGCGTAACCAATATCAAGCAATACCCGCAATAGATTTCAGTTCCGCAGCTACGGCGGGAGTCGGGACAATACAACTGGAAATCGACCTTCCCGCTTCGCGTTGACATTTCTCCACGCAGCCCATAGCATTTTAGGTTCGACTTTGCGGTCGTTTCTCCCTGGAGAACCCGCCGCAGTTTCATAATCCCATCGGAGGAAGTAATGCCCATTAAGGTCGGCATCAACGGCTTCGGCCGCATCGGACGCAACATCATGCGCACCGCGCTCGATGATAAGGACATCCAGTTCGTGGCCGTCAACGACGTCACGGACGCCAAGACCCTCGCGCATTTGCTCAAGTACGATTCGATTCTCGGCAATCTCCCACACACTGTCACTCACACCGCCGACTCGATCTCCGTCGAAGGCAAGTCTTTCAAGGTTTTCAAGGTAAAGGATCCTGGCGAAATCGATTGGGCCAGCGTCGGAGCGGATATCGTGGTCGAATCCACCGGTCTCTTCACCAATGGCGCCGATGCAAAGAAGCATCTCCGCGGCACAGTCAAAAAAGTGATCATTTCCGCCCCCGCAGAGGGCCCCGATGCCACGCTCGTTCTGGGCGTCAACGATAAGACCTACGATCCCGCAAAGCATCACGTTGTTTCCAACGCTTCCTGCACTACGAATTGCCTCGCTCCGGTCGCTAAAGTTCTTCAGGACACGTTTGGCATTCACAGCGGCACGATGACCACCATCCACTCTTATACGAACGATCAGAAGCTTCTGGATTTGCCACACAAGGATCTTCGTCGCGCACGTGCCGCTGCAATTAACATGATTCCCAGTTCGACGGGTGCAGCCAAAGCGCTGCATCTCGCCATTCCAGAATTGAAGGGCAAGCTCGACGGGTATGCCATGCGCGTTCCTACGCCGAACGTCAGCGTCGTCGACCTCACTGTTTTTGTGGAAAAACCAGCCACCGTTGAGTCCGTCAATGCGGCTCTTAAGTCTGCGGCCAATGGCCCCATGAAGGGTGTGCTCGCCTACACAGAAGAAGAGCTCGTTTCCGCCGATTTCAAAGGCAACGCCAACTCCTCCATCGTCGATTCCGGATACACGAAGGTTGTCGGCGATCGCTGCGTCAAAGTCCTGGCATGGTACGACAACGAGTGGGGCTATTCCTGCCGCTGCCGCGATTTGATCAAATTCATGGCAGCAAAGTTTTAGTTCTCAGCCTGTAGGGGCGGGGCTTGCCCCGCCCTCTGATGTCTCGAGTCACAATCAGCGAATCACGAGTCACGAATCCATGAATAAACTTACCATTCACGATCTCGAACTCCGCGGGAAGCGGGTTTTCATCCGTGTAGACTTCAACGTTCCTCTCAAGGACGCGGTCGTCACCGACGACACGCGCATCCGCGAGACCATCCCAACGTTGCGTCTTGCCATTGAAAAAGGCGCTCGCCTGATTCTCGCTTCGCATCTTGGACGCCCCAAGGGCGGTCCCGACTCCAAGTTTTCGCTTTTCTCCGTAGCGAAAAAACTCGAAGCCCTCATTGGCAAACCCGTGCGCTTTGCTTCGGATTGCGTGGGCCCGGTCCCCGAATCCAAGAGCAAGACGCTTGGTGACGGCGAAATCCTTCTTCTCGAAAATGTGCGTTTCCATCCTGAAGAAGAGAAAAACGACGAAGCTTTTTCGAAACAACTGGCTTCTCTTTGCGATGGCGTCTTCATTTGCGACGCTTTCGGCTCCGCGCATCGCGCCCACGCTTCCGTAGTTGGCATCACGCGCTTCGTGGAGCAGTCCGCCGCGGGCTTGCTGATGGAAAAAGAGCTGACCTATCTTGGCCGAGCGCTCACGAATCCAACTCGTCCTTTCGTTGCGATTCTCGGGGGAGCAAAAGTCAGTGACAAGATTGAAGTGGTAGAAAATCTGATGAAGATTGCCGACGCCACGCTTATCGGAGGAGGCATGGCCTATACGTTTTTCAAGGCACAGGGATTGCCCATCGGAAAATCGCTCGTCGAAGACGATAAGCTCGATCTCGCGCGCAAACTTCTGGCCGATGCCAAGCAGAATAATCGCAAACTGCTGCTCCCGGTGGACCACGTCATCGCGCCTGAATTTAGAGCCACCGCACCTGCAACCACAGTCGAAATCGCCGCCACACCCGCGGATCAGATGGGACTGGATATCGGTCCAAAGACTGCGTCGGCCTTCGCTGCAGAAATTTCGCGAGCCAAAACTATTGTTTGGAACGGCCCCATGGGCGTCTTCGAAATGCCCGCTTTTGCGAATGGCACGCTCGAAATCGCCAGGGCTGTCGCTGCGGCCACGAGTGCAGGCGCAACTTCGATCGTTGGCGGGGGCGATTCTGTCGCAGCGGTTCATCAGTCCGGCGTCGCTGAGAGGATTTCTCACATCTCTACTGGAGGCGGCGCGTCGCTCGAGTTTCTAGCCGGAGCCAAACTTCCTGGCGTCGAAGCGCTGACCGACAAGGCCGTCGCGAAGGTCGTCGTCTCCGCTATGGCGCAGGCCCGGCGTCGCAGGGTCATCGCTGGAAACTGGAAGATGTTCAAAACCCAGATGGAAACCGAAGTATTTTTCTCCGCGTTCTCTATGCTCGTTGACGGCATCACTCAATGCGACATCGTCATCGCGCCTCCTTTTACCGCCATCCATGCCGCTGTCGAAGGCGCTCGCGGTTCGCAAATTGCCATCGCCGGGCAAGATGTCTTCTGGGAAAAAGAAGGGGCCTTTACCGGTGAAATCTCAGCGCAAATGCTTATCGAAGCCGGCTGCAGCTACGTTATTATTGGCCATTCGGAGCGGCGCCAGTTCTTCGGCGAAACCGATGAAACTGTCGCCAAGAAAACCAAAACCGCCTTAGCCGCGGGTCTCATTCCCATCGTCTGCATCGGCGAAATGCTCCACCATCGCGAGGCGGGGACCACGGAGCACATCTGCAGAACACAGTTCAACGATGGGCCCGGTTCGTTGACCCCCGATGAATTCTCCCGTATTCTGATAGCGTACGAACCAGTGTGGGCCATCGGAACCGGGAAAGTAGCCACTCCTGAAATTGCGGCAGAAGTCCACACGCTGATCCGCCAGTGCGCCGCGGAGAAGTTTTCGCCTGAACACGCCTCCGCGTTGCGGATTCTCTATGGCGGCAGCGTTAAGCCCGACAATATTCAGGGATTGTTGGGGCAAGAAGAAATAGACGGCGCGCTCGTCGGCGGAGCAAGCCTCGACGCGAAATCATTCGCAAGCATCGTAAGAGATTGCGCAGGGAGATAGAAATGCCAGGTTGGATGAAGTGGACTATCGCTATACTGATTGGTTTGGCGATCATAGTTGTCGGGTTTCGCTGGGCGAGCCCGTTGCTCAAGACTTTCTTCGTAATGAACTGCCTCGTCTTGATTATCGTCGTGCTATTGCAGAGCGGCAAAGCCGCTGACCTTGCGGGCGCCTTCGGCGGAGCGGGCAGCCAGACCGCGTTCGGTCCACGCGGAGCGGCCACGATTCTTTCGCAGGCCACCACGTGGTGTGCCGTGATGTTCATGATATGCGCTCTGGCCTTGATGATTCGCACGGACCAGGCCGTCGAGCAGGAAGCGGCTCGGTGTTGCATCAAACATCGAAGTCCGCGCCCAAGAAAACGCCTGTGACGATTCCGGTCACACCGGCACCTGTGCCGCAGTCTTCAGCGCCGGCTCCGCAGGCCAATGCGCCTGCGACGAGCACGACGCCTGTCTCTCCGCAACCCGCGCCTTCGCAGCCGGCTTCGGCACCGCCTAAGAAACCGTAGCGCTCCCGAGTGCGGCGAGCCTGTTGTTCTGGGCCCGTTGGCTCTGCATCAAGACTTCCTCGTCGTCCCAGGCTGATTGACTTCGCTGAAGCTGGGGACTATGCTCCCCACTAAATTCCCTAGGCCCCAAACTTATTCCCAGGAGGATCCATGAACGGTGATTCTCGCGTTCGTATTCTTCGTTATGCCCTGATCCTCACAGGCTTGATATTCATTTTCGGTGTCTACCCGCTGATGATGTCGTTGTGGCCGTCGGGTTGGCGCTGGCAGCCCAACCAACCTGAGTACGAGCAGATGATTCTCGGTGTGTACGCCACGCTTGGGATCTTTTTGCTGATTGCCTCTCGAAGTCCTTTGCAAAACCTCAGCCTGATTTGGTTTACGGTCTGGTCCAGCCTGGTTCATGCGGGAATCATGGCCGTCCAGGCATTCAAGATGCCCTCTGAACACGGCCATTTATTCGGCGATATCCCCGCCCTGGCACTCGTCGCTATCCTGTTAGCGGTGCTTACTCCTCGCGGAGCAGCTGTCCCGGAAGCAAGAACTGCGTCCTAATTGTTGGAGTGGGCTTGCGAGCCAGTGGCAACTTACTCTTACTAGCTGGGCTTGCAGGCTTTCTCAGTGGCAGTTAAACTGTCTTTGTCACCGACGTGCGGTCGTGGCGGAACTGGCAGACGCACCAGCTTGAGGGGCTGGCGGTAGCAATACCGTGGTGGTTCGAATCCACTCGGCCGCACCAAATTTTCCCCATACAAATTGCGGCTATGGTATTTCGCCAGACGCTCGAAATGAAGACGGGACGCGAGGAGAAGTTCGCGCAGCCGTGGGGTTTGGCTGATCTTCTGTTCCTGTTCTACTTCTGCTTATCTCTCAAACTTTGCTCGTACTTATCAAAAAAATCCAAGCCAGCTTTGTTAACTCCAGACCGAACACCGATCTGGTCACCAAATTCCAGTAATTGATCTTCTCCCGGATTGTACGCGGGCCATTTCGCCAGGCCGTTGCCGTTAGGATCGCCGCTCGCCGCGAAGTTCACCCAATAACTGGTCATTGCGTCGCTCAATTTCTTGTCCGCGTCTTCCCACGGAAATGGCCAGACAAAATTCCCGAAAACATAAGCAAGTTCGGCGGCGTGGAAAGCTACCCAGGCGCTTGCTTTGAGGACCAGGCGGCACGCGGCTGAAATAATAAAGGTACGCCGGATGATGCCCGGTTTTCGTTTCCATGCGCGCCCACGTGCGCATCTCCCATCCAAACTGTTGGTCGCGAAACGCTGCGAAGAAAGACTTGACGGCCTCTTCATCCGAGCCTGCCGGATAAATTTTCAGGAATTCATCGGCAAGGCTTCCGAATCGCGCGTGCGCTCCGGCAATAAACTGTTCCGCCTTTATGGAAGCTCCTTGTGGCGCCAGCGCCGTACCTTCATCCGCGTTATTCCCAACAAGCAGCGGCACATCATTTTGTTTCCCTTGCGCAAAAATCGTATAGACGTCCTGGGGCAAGACGTAGCCCTCGACGATGGCGCGCACGCTTTGCTCGTCGCTCGCTTTCAAAAGCTCTTCAGCGCTCTTGCCGCGCAGCGTCTTCAGAGCGTCTTGAGTGATTCCCATCGAACTGGCCAGATCGCGCCACTCTTTTCGGCCTCCGCCAGGGTCTTCATCGGTGCGAACGATCCTCCGCTTTCGCCAATGGCCCGCTGAAACAATCCCTTTGCCAACGGAGCTCGCCATCAACACGTTCACGGCCCACGATCCAGCCGACTCGCCAAAGATAGTCACGCGCTTGGGATCGCCTCCAAACGCCGCGATATTTTTCTTCACCCATTCCAGCGCCGCGATCTGGTCAAGCAGCGCGTAGTTGCCCGAGGCATGATGCTCGGACTCCGCCGTCAGCTCGGGATGCGCAAAGAATCCGAACATGCCGAGCCGGTAGTTGATCGTTACCACCACCGCGCCTTTGCGCGCAAGAATCTCGCCGTCGTAAGCGTTGGTGGACCCAGAGCCGCTCGTAAAAGCTCCTCCATGGATCCAGACCATGACGGGCAGATGCTCCTCCGCGGTCTTGGCGGGCGTCCAAATATTCAGGTACAGGCAGTCTTCATTCAGCGCTGGCAGCTCGCTCTGGTAGAGCTGCGCCACTTCCGGATATGGGGTCTGCCAGCACGCGGCAGAGAATTCTTTCGCTTCGCGCGTTCCTTCCCATGGGGCCGGAGCTTGCGGAGCCTTCCATCTGAGATCGCCCACTGGCGCGGCAGCGAACGGCACTCCGCGAAACACGCGTACATCGGCATGATTGCCGTTCGTTCCCGCCAACAATCCCTGCTCAACCTTGACCGCGTCTGTACTGTATCGGTGTCGCAGCAACCGCTTGAGGGCAGATCGCCAGAGCAAGTTGCCATTGCGAAAGACGAGTGCAATGAAAATTCGTCTCATGAATTTCATCAAGCTCCCTTCGAACAGCTTAAACGGCAGAGTGATATTATCGCGGGCACCATGAAATCAAAATCTGCGCGTTTCCCCAATGCTGTCTATCCAGTTCCTTGACTTGCGTTCTTTCTCTCTCTGTCTTCGCCCAATCGACGCCACCGCGTCGAAGCATGTGATAGTCCTCCACGCCGCACGGCTTCTCGACATTGAGTCTGGAAAAATAATCACTCCCGGCGAAGTCCTTGTTCAAGACGATCGCATCGTTGAAGTCGGCTCCTCGGTCAAACATCCACAAGGGGCCGAAGTCATCGACCTCGGCGACACTACATTGCTCCCTGGCCTGATCGACGTTCATGTCCACCTCTTCCTACATCCCGGCGCCGAAGATCTGCAGACCGTTGAAGAATCCGTCCCGCAACGCACGATCATCGCGCTGCTCGCCGCTCGCGATGACTTGATGGCGGGTTTCACCGCGGAGCGCGACATGGGCACCGAAGGCGCAGGCTCCGCCGACACCGCTGTGCGCAATGCCATCAATCATGGCGCAATCCCCGGCCCGCGCCTGCGCATCAGCGGCAACGCCATCGACATTCTCGGCGGTCATGAAGACGCCAACCGCTACAATCCCGAGCAGCACGTTCTCTCCAACGCTACTTACGCGAACAACGCCGCCGAACTGGTCACAGTTATTCGCCAGCAATTCAAAGAAGGCGCCGACTTCATAAAAATATACGAAACGGGCCCCGACTCTTACCGCGACGGCCATCTCTCAACGCCCTACCAATACACCGAAGCGGAGCTCCGCGCAGCCGTCGAAGAAGCTGCCCGCACCGGCAAGCGAGTGGCGGTCCACGCCACCGGCGAGCCCGGTACACTTTATGCCGCGCGCGCCGGCGTCGCCTCTGTTGATCACGCCGACCAGCTCAGCGACGAAACCATGCGAATCATGCGCGAAAAACAGATCTTCGCCGTCCCTACATTTACCATCTCCGAATATTTTGCCGATCATGCTGCTTCTCCCGCCCAGGCCGAACGCGACCACCGCGCGCCTCGATCTTCACGCCCAGGAATTCCGCAAACAGCTCGCCGCTGGCGTTCCGATGGCTGTAGGGTCTGACGTCGGTCCCTTTCCTCACGGCACGCAGGCTCGTGAATTTAATCTGATGGTCAAATACGGCATGACTCCGCTAGCCGCTCTCCAGGCGGGTCTTCTTAATGGCGCCAAGCTCCTCGGTTGGCAGGATCAAATCGGCGCCCTCAAACCCGGCTATCTTGCTGACATTATTGCCGTTCCCGGCGACCCACTCGCGGACATCAGCGTCCTGCAAAAAGTCAGTTTCGTAATGAAGGGCGGCACTGTCTATCGTCACGATCACTAATAAGAAATGCGTAAGATTTTGCAGGGACGAGGCTTGTCCCGCCCGCGCTCGCCACGCTATTTGTCGGACACAACGCTATTGAATTCTGCGAATGCCTAGGAACATTGCTTTCTGTCTTGCGCGCCTGTATCTTTGTTTTTGTACGGTCAACAAAATGATTATTTCGCGTTCACTCAACTGAGTCCTCCAATGTCCGCCGCCCCTTCACAAGCTCTTCCGCAAGATCAGTCCGAAGGAATGAGCCAGCTCGTCGACGTGGATGCCGCGAGCGACCCGCAACGCTCGTCTCGTCGGCGGATCCCACCGCGCGCGGCCGTTGGCTTTGCTCCCAACTTGAAGCCGGCAATATTCTCTTTTTTTCGCGTCCCCCATTTGAAATTCCTGCAGGACGATCGCGAATTCTTACTCGGCCGGACGCAAACGAGTTCCGCGCTCCACAAAAATGTCGCCTATCGTCCCGCCGAAGACCGCATCACTGGCCTCGCCAAGTCCGAAGAAGTCGAGGCCGCTCGTCTTCGCCTTATCCTAAAGAATTACTCGCAGCACGCAGCGCAATTTCTTGGCGAACTACTTCCGCCTTACGCCGGGAAAGTGGAAACTCGATTTCGCCAGCTTCCGTCCTCTGGAAGAACGCGGACGCCCTGCTCGTCTCCACGCGCGAAACGATTTGCCTCACTTCGATTCGTTTCCCACGCGGCCTACGAACGGCGACCGCATCCTGCGTTTTTTCACCAATCTCAACCCTAGCCAAAACCGCGTCTGGACCACCTCGCAAACTTTTGAAGCCATCGGGCCCTCATTTTGCCAAATCCCTCGGCATACCCCGTCCGCGCAGCACGAATGCTCTCGCACGTGGCGTGCGCGCTCTTGCAAGCGCTTTGCGTTTGCCCGGCGCACACCGTCCTCCCTACGACAATTTTATGCACCGCTGCCACAACGCCATGAAGGAAGACACCAATTTTCGCGAAACTTGCCCCAAACAACGTTGGGAATTTCCTCCAGGTTCGAGTTGGATTGTTTTTACCGATTGCGTCAGCCATGCGGTCCTCGAAGGCCAGTACGCCCTTGAGCAAACCTTTCTCATCTCGCGGCAAGCTATGGTTGATCCGGAGCACACTCCGATCGCAATCCTCGAACGAATTGCCGGCTACCCGCTCTCCAACTAACTCTGCTTACATCTCACGCCGACCACGGAGCTTCGACAAGGCCAAGTTACGAAGCACACGCCCACTCCAAGAAGAGTCCAAAACGGTACAGTCCCGAGTACCTTATCGTTTGCGCGTTGGTGGCGCGAATACTCTTGCAATTTAACAAGCCCTGCACGCAAATCAGCGTAGACTAAATTTGCCATGGAGAAACTCAAAGCATTTCAAGACGTAGCTCGCATCAATGGTTTCGTCGACGTCGAAGAAACTGAAGACGGAACGGTGTTGTGGTTGAAGAAGCCCACTGCGAATGCGGAAGACCGGATGTGTGTTGACAGCCTCACCAACAGTGTCACGGTGTTCTGGGCCACGATGCCCTGGAAAATAAACTCGAAAACTTTTCGGGCTGTTTCCGCGCTGCAGGAGTGGTTCGTCCTAACTTCTCGTCAGGCTGCTTCCATGACCAATCGCGATGCCCTTTTGCGCCTCGCTGTCGATAAGACCGATGTGCCTGCCATGGCTGCTCTGTGCGAGAACAATGCTGAAGTCCTCAGCGCCTCTGTTGCCCGCTTCTTCGAATCCGGTGCAGTCTCGGAGAAAGCCCGCACTGTCGTCATGCAGCGCATTGCCGAGCACGCTCGCTCCTATCACACCGATCAAGAGCCTGACCAATGGCTCGCCAAATCTCTCAACTCCGAATGCGACCGTCTCCGCAACGAAGCCATTCAAGCAAAAGCCAGCAAGGCCTAAGCCACATGCCCACGGTCGTACGCTTGACCTGCCCCCACAGCACAAAGTAAATCTGGGCCACTCGAATCGATTTCGTATCCGCTGCATTCAGTCAACGGCAAATCTCGAGGTAGAAGTTAGCTGCAACACTTATCTTCCGCCAATCTCTGGTCGCGGCAGTCTCTTAGCCGCTTCCAGCCTCAAGCTGGCAGGCGTATAGTTGCTCCTTAAATGGTCACGTACGACAGCAGCGGCAGTGCGGCTCCGGAAGCAACCTCTCTGGGCTTTCTCGCCCGCATCCTCTTCAACACCAGCCACAAGGTGATCGGCCTGCGCTACCTCTGGCTTGCCCTGGGCACTGTGCTCCTCGGCATGCTTCTCTCCTTGCTGATGCGCCTTCACCTTGTGTGGCCCGGCGTGCAAATTCCGTTTCTCTCCGGATTCGGCAGCACACTGGAGCGTTACACCGCGCTCACCATGTTTCACGGTTCCCTAATGGTTTTCCTCGTGCTCACCACCGCGCCGCAAGCTGGATTCGGCAACTATTTCCTGCCCCTGCAAGTTGGCGCGCGGGAAATGGCGTTTCCGGTGATGAATCTGTTTTCGTTTTGGGCTACCGTCGCCTCGCTCGCTGGTATGACCTCAGCCTTTTTTGTTCGTCCCGACACCGGCCTCACACTTTGGACCGCCAGCGTCGCGCTCTTTTGCCTCGCTGCTGTGCTCACCTCGCTCAATTTCACGGTCACCACGCTCGATCTTCGCGCCAAGGGCATGACCTTGCCTCGGATGCCTCTTACGGTTTGGGCTTGGTTGATTAACGCTTTCCTCAGCCTGTTAATTTTCAGCATTCTTCTGGCTGCCTGTGCCTTTCTCCTCTCGGACCGTCTCCTCGGTTCGCAATTTTTCTCGCCTCTTACCTTTCTCTCTCGCCAGCCGCCATATCTTGCACAGTCCACTCTGCTTTCGCTTTGGCAGCGACTTTTTTGGTTCTTCGCGCAGGCCGAAGTTTACGTCGCGATGCTCCCATGTTTCGGGATCGTCTCTCATCTGCTCGCCACTTTTTCCCGTAAGCCCGTGTGGGCAGAGCGTGCCGCGGTCCTCGCACTTTGCGGCGTTGGTCTCTTCGGCTTTTGCATTTGGGGCCAGCACATGTTTTCGAATGGTCTCAATCCATGGTCCCCGTTGGTTTTTTCTCTCCTGGCAACCTCACTTGGTTTGCCGGCTTGCGTTCTCCTGTTCAGTTGGTTCGGCACCCTTTGGAACGCCAAAATCCAGCTAAATACTACGATGCTCTTCGCTCTCGGGTTCGTTTCTCTTTTCCTCTCGGGCGGTGTTTCCGGGCTTTTTCTTGCGCGCAACGATCTCGCTGCGGCTTCCTTCAGCGACGAATTTGTGACCGGCCACTTTCATTTAGTGATGGGCGTCGCGGCGACATTCGCGATTCTCGGAGCGCTGTTCTTCTGGTTTCCAAAAATGTTTGCGCGCCGTCTCAACGAAACTCTCGGCAAATTTCACTTCTGGCTCACTTTTGCCGGAGTCTATTGTGTGTTTATGCCCATGCACTGGCTCGGTCTGATGGCCCATTCGCGCACGGCTAGCGGTGAGTTCGCTGCGAGCGTACCGCCAGGTTCCTCGCTTCGCACGTTTGTGACTGTTGCCACGATTCTCACGGTCGCTGCTCAGGCTCTCTTTATTCTAAATTTTATCTGGAGCTTGTGGCGCGGCGAAAAAGCCCAAGATTTCAATCCGTGGCGCGCCACGACTCTCGAATGGAGCGTTCCGTCACCTCCCCCGGTCGGCAATTTCGGCGCTTGCGAACCGATGGTCTATCGAGGTGCGTACGAATTCAGCGCGCCAGGCGCGGCAATAGACTTCGTGGCACAGAATGCCGCCTCCACGCCTGCGGAACGCGCAGCACATTTGAGACGGGCAACTGAAGCAAGCGCGAAGGAAAGTTAAAAAGGTTTTATGCCAGGCTCAACCATCGTCGAAGACATCGAACTCATCATCGAAGACATCGGTGGAGGGGGAGGCAAAAATCCGCCCCCGGGTGGGGATGACGGGAACGATGGCGGGAGGCGTCGCCGGCCTCCATTGCCTTCTTCGAGGCGGTACGCCATGGCGATTGCGATCGGCATCGTCTCCATCGTCATGTTTTTTATGGCCATGGCCAGCGCTTTCATTTATCTCCGCGCTAACAGTAATTCGTGGGTGTCGCTCCGTCTCCCGAGGATCATTTGGGTCAACACGGCGATCCTGCTTCTGAGCAGCGGAGCGATGGAGTTCGCCCGCCGGCGGCTGGCGTTCGGGGAGGTCCGCAAGTTCCGCGAACTATGGCTCGCGGCCACCGCACTTGGAATCCTTTTTCTCGTAGGGCAGCTCGTCGCCTGGCGCCAATTTGTTCTTGCAGGCTTTTACGTGTCCACCAATCAGGCCAGTAGCTTTTTTTATATTTTTACGGGGTTGCACGGCTTGCATCTTCTCGGCGGAATATTCGCGCTGCTCTACGTGTCCTTCCGCAAATTTGAAAAAGCAAAAGTGTCCCGATCGGTCGCCGCTGAAGTTGTTTCTTACTACTGGCACTTCATGACCGGCCTCTGGATTTTTCTGCTCGCGCTTCTCTATTTGGGCAAATGAAATGGCCTGCGGAACCTGGAATGGAATTGGCGCAAATCAACGCGTGACAAATTCAGAAACCGCGTCTGCAACGCGCGTAATTTGTTCGGGGCGCAGCTCGGGAAACATCGGTAAAGAGAGGACTTCTTGCGCGGCATGCTCAGCGTGCGGAAAATCACCCGGCTTGTGGCCTAGCGAGGCGTAGAGCGGCTGCAGATGTAACGGAACAGGATAATAAACCGCGCTTCCAATTTTTCGCTCGTTCAGAAATTGCTGCGCAGCGTCACGCCGTTCCACGCGAATCGTATATTGGTGAAATACATGCTCATATCCGTCTGGGGTGAGCGGCGGCGCGACACCCGGGATTCCAAGCAAAAATTTTGTGTACGCCGCAGCATGCGCTTGCCTCGCCCGTTGCCATACGGGCAAGTAGCGCAGCTTTACTCGCAAAATCGCAGCTTGGATTTCATCCAGACGGCTGTTCCATCCAGGTTCGCTGCTGACATATTTAGAGGATTGGCCGTGATTTCGCAGTGATTTTAGCCTCGCGGCCATTTCGTCCGAGTTAGTAACGATCATCCCCGCGTCTCCGTACGCGCCGAGATTTTTCGTGGGATAAAAACTCAGACACGCCGCATCGCCCATAGAGCCGGTGCGGCGACCTTTGTATGTCGCGCCGATCGATTGCGCGTTATCTTCTATTACACGCAGATTGTGCATTCGCGCAAAACTCAAAATCGGGTCCATATCGCAGGGCAGACCGTAAAGATGCACGGCAATAATCGCGCGAGTCCGCGGAGTGACACGGCGCGCTAGATCGGAGGGATCGAGATTGTAGGTGTCGGGGCGAATGTCGACAAAGACTGGCCTGGCGCTAAGCGCGCTTACCGCGCTGCCCGTGGCGACAAACGTGAACGGCGGAATCAGCACTTCATCGCCGGACTGAACACCGCAGGCGCGCAGCGCAAGGATGAGTGCATCCGTCCCTGATGCGACGCCAACGCCATGCGCTACGCCGCACAGTTGCGCAATCTCCTGTTCGAATGCGTCGCCTTCGCGGCCAAGAATGAATTGTTGTGACGCGAGAACGCGCTCGACGGCTGTCCGAATCTCGGCGCCAATGGCCGTATATTGTGCGGCAAGATCAAAATGCGGCACGGACTCGGGTAGGGAAGTCGTTTGCGAATGCGCGCTCATCGTTCCGTTTCGTGTGGTAGTTTCGTACAGAAGTTACGCGCGATAGTCCCCTGCAAATCAGCATGAGTAAATCGCGCTCTAGTATAACCTGCCGAGTATACGTCATCGCTCCGGCTCAAGCGCCAATCGCCTATATGCCTATATAATGATGCGCCAAACTAAATGTTTGCGAAACGGACAAATTGGAATCTCGAGACGAACCGCTTAAGCGCAGCTCTCGCGGCGCATCGCGCGGCAGGTAAGCCGCTTATCGATTTGACGGTTTCGAATCCAACAGAGTGCGGATTCCGCTATGACGAGGAAGTCATACTAAGCGCATTGCGTAATCCCGCGGCGCTGAAATATGAGCCGAATCCCCGAGGGTTAGATGTGGCACGCGGCGCGGTCGCGCAGTACTACGCCGACCGGGCCGCGATCGTTTCGAATGAGGACATATTCTTGACGACGAGCACGAGCGAAGCCTATTCATACGTATTTCGAACACTATGCGATCCAGGCGATGAGTTGTTGATCCCAGCGCCAAGCTACCCTCTGTTTGAATTCCTTGCTGACATCCAGGATGTGCGCTTGGTGCGCTATCAGCTGATCCGCGACCACGGATGGCAGATCGATTTTCACGCGCTGGAGCAGGCGATTACGCCGCGAACGCGGGGAGTAATCGTGGTGCATCCGAATAATCCAACCGGCCATTTCACGAAGCCGGAAGAGATGCGCAAGTTGAGCGAACTTTGCGCGACGCACGGGATCGCGATCATTGCCGATGAGGTGTTTCTTGATTTTGCGCTGAAGGAAACACCGATCGCCACGTTTGCAGCGAATTCCGAAGCCCTGACGTTTACGATGAGCGGGCTATCGAAAATATGCGGATTGCCGCAGATGAAAGCTGCGTGGCTGGCTGTGAGCGGTCCGGAAGCTCTGAGAGTGGACGCGCTCGCTCGCCTCGAAGTGATTGCGGACACCTATCTTTCGATGAGCGCACCGATTCAGTGGGCTATGCCAGCGCTATTGGGCCAGCGACACTCTTTCCAAGAACAGGTGATGGACCGCGTGAGCGAGAACCTCTCCGAGCTTGACAGGCAATTGGCGAGACAAAAGTCCTGCAGCCGGCTAGAAGTGGAGGGTGGGTGGAATGCCGTGATTCGTGTGCCCGCCACCCGCTCAGATGAAGAACTTGCGCTCGAATTATTAGCCGCGGACAGCGTTTACATCCATCCAGGCCATTTCTATGACTTCCCGTCTGAGGGAATCTTGGTGGTCAGCCTGATTACGCCTGAAAACGAATTTTCGAGTGGGCTAAGGCAACTGCTGCTTAAGTTTTGACCTTGCATCCGATCTTTCCCAACCTACCGGCGGGTTGAGCCAGCCCATCCTTATCTTCGTCTCTATCTCTTTAATAAGAGGTGATAGCAGTGAACCGCAAGCAGAAGCAGCTCCAGTCAGCGGCGCCAGGCGGTTGAGCCGTGAGTGCAGGTTTGTCCGGAATCTAGCCCCCGAGTATCAGATGAATACTTACCTGGTATGGATTGCACACCCTTTAGAATCGGCGGCGATATAACTCTTAGATTCACTTTAGCGGAGAGTTCACACTATTTATACATAATATGGAAGATGTTGAAATAAAACCACCCCTAGAACTATTAGTACTTCACTGAAATTAAAGGAGTTAGCAAAATCTTATAAAAATTATAGATTGGAAAGAGCCTTGCCTTAAAGTTCTAGCGTCGGAAGGGTCCAAGAGAGACCTCGGGTGTTTTCATTCGTAAAGATTTGAACTTTATGGGGGTATGGATATGAAGCGTGTCTTCTCAGCGGGGACGGGCCTGTCGGCTATTCGGCCATTAGCTATTGCTCTGTCGTGTGTAGTACTCAGCCTCTCCCTGTTGGGTTTAGGCGCGGCACCTGCAAAGGCGCAGGTAAGCAAGGGGTCGATTTCCGGCAATATAGCGGACCAACAGGGCGCGGCGGTTCCCGATGCGGCCGTAGAGGCGGTTAGCAAGGATACCAATCAACAGTTCAACGCGACTTCCGATAACTCCGGTTTGTTCAAGCTGAGCCTCCTTCCGGTCGGAGCCTATCGACTGGAGATTACAAAGAATGGCTTCCGCAAGTCCGTGTTCGACAACGTGGAAGTTACGGTTGGCGCGGACCGCGGTATGGGAACGATAAAGCTGGAAATAGGGGAAGTGAGTTCGACCGTAGAGGTATCTGCGGTGGCGCCGCTACTTGAGAGTACCGAAGCGCAGATTACGAATTCGTTCAGTGCGACTGAAATGCAAACCTTCCCGACCATTCTGGGAAACGAAGGTCTGGACAATATAGCGCTGACGGTGCCGGGCGTGACCATGAGCCGGGATTTAGGATTCTCGAACAGCAACGGCGTGGATTTTGCCGTGAATGGTCTCAGGGGCCGCAACAACGATCAGCAAATCGACGGGCAGAATAATAACGACAATTCTGTGGCGGGACCCTCATTGTTCGTTTCCGACTCGGAATTTGTGCAGGAATATCAGATTACCACGAGCAATTTTGGGGCGGAATACGGTCGAAACTCCGGCTCGGTGGTAAACATAGTCACAAAATCAGGATCGAACACGGTGCATGGATCGGTGTATGGCTCAGAGAGCAACGCCGCTCTGGACAGCATGTCGAACATCCAGAAGCAGTTTGAGGGATTGACGAAGGTGCCGTGGTTCAACGACGAGTTCGTGGGAGGAACGATTGGCGGCCCGCTATGGGTGAACCATGTGTTCTTCTTTGGCGGCTTTGACCAGGAATATATTCCTGGGACATCGGTGCTTTCGTCGGGGAACATTACGCCAACCCCCGCAGGAATCACGACCCTGATTGGGTGTTTCGGTAATACCCCGTCACTGCAAGCGTTGCAAACATATGGTCCGTACGGCATTACCGGCGGCGGGCCGACCCCGCAAAGTCCGACGATTCCGATGCAGGCGGGAGATCCAGGTTTCCTCGCGAGCTGCCCAGGTGTCCAATACGGCGGAGTACAGCGCGTAGTCGGGGCTCCCTTCAAATCCTATAATTTCCCGCTAAAGTTCGATATTCAGACAGCGAAGAATCACTTCTACGGACGTTTCTTGTACAACAAAAGCACGTCCGTTAACACCGACGCATTTGGCACTGGAGCGTCAGGTTACCCGGTAAACGTGCCTGCCTTTTCTCAGGCTTGGGGATTCAGTTGGGCACGCACGATCTCGACACGTATGGCGAATGAATTTCGATCGTCGTACGGCCGGGAGAACGTCGAATTCGGCGGAAACACCTTAGGCAACAGCATTCCAAACGCCACGAACATCGGGGACGCCGTAACAAACGTCACGTTCGCCGCCTCAGGCCTTCTGGGATTACGGTCCGGCGACAAACGCACCGCAAGGCCGCATCGTGAATACCTACCAGTTGCAGGATAACTGGACCTACGTCGTTGGGCGGCACGAACTTAAGGCCGGAGTCAACGTAACCCAGCAACGTTCCCCGAATTTTTTCCTGCCGAACGTGAATGGGCAATGGCAGTTCAGCGATTATGGGGGGTACGCGAGCAACGACCCGACCCGCATCCGCATCGCCTCAGGAAATCCAGAACTGCCCTTCCGAGAGACGGACACATTTCTCTATGTGGGCGACGATTTCAAATTGAAGAATAACTTGACGTTGAACCTGGGCCTTACATGGTCCTACTACGGGCAGCCGGCCAATCTGTTCCATCAGATAACGCAGCAGAACCAGGCTGGGGCAAACCCGCTGTGGAATCCGGCACTGCCAGCAAGCGTAACGGAATTTCCTTCGATTCCCGCGCCCAAGAATAGCTGGGGTCCAAACGTAGGCTTTGCGTGGACGCCGAACTGGGGTGGCCGAATCACCGGAAATGGGAAAACGGTAATTCGCGGAGGATTCCGCGAATCTTACGACCCTCCCTTTTACAATATCTACCTCAATATATCGAGCGCAGCGCCGATCGTGCTCCTGAATACTCTCTCTGGAGCGACCGCAGCGGCGAATCCCTTGCTTGCAAATCCGCTCGGGCCCGCCGTTCGCGCGCAGTTGGCACCGTTTCTGACGACCGGCGTGTTTGATCCTCGCACCTTTAACGAGACCAGCGTCTCGCCGAACTTCGGGCCACAGCGTGTTTACGCGTGGTCGTTGGGCGTTCAGAGGGAAATCGTACCGAAAGCGGTCTTTGAAGTGCGTTACGTGGGAAACCACGCCACGAACTTGTTTCAGACCATCAACGGCAATCCGGCGATTGCGGGACTCTCGGCGCTCTATCCGAATCAAGTTCCAACGGGCTTGACGCCGTGTCCTGCTGCGCAGGCGGCTGTTCCACAGGCTGTCGGGCGCGTGAATTGCAATGAAGGCATCGTGCGCGAGCGGACCAATACCGCCCATTCGGATTATGGCGCATTGCAGTCCGAGTTGCGCGTCAACAATCTATGGAATCAACTCACGCTAAAGGGCACGTATACCTATAGCAATACTACGGACAATGCCAGCGAGATCTTCAGTACAAACGGAGCTGGTAGTTCTAGCGCGTTTTCCCAGAGCCAGGTGAATTTTACGAGCGACGAGCACGGAACATCGGGTCTCGATTTTCCGCATAGCTTTGGCATTACGGTTACGGAACAGCTTCCGTTCTTCAAGTCGCAGCAAGGATTGCTCGGGCACATACTCGGCGGGTGGGTTGTCGCCGGAAACTACTTCATTACCTCGGGGCAACCGTACACGGCGTCGCAGGAGTTCGCGAACTGCTTTAGCGGCGGCGGAGCTTGCAGCGGCAATGGCCCAGGCAATCCGTACGATGCAGCATATAACCTTGCATTTGTTGGTGACGACGGGGCGCTCCGTCCGTTCCTTGGCAGCAACTCGGCTCCAGCGAGCTCCGTGGGGATCTATGCGGCAGATGCATGCAACATCTTTGGCGCCCCGGCCCCTAGCAACCCTAATGGTCCGCTGGTGGGACCCGGATGCAGCCTTACCGCCAACACCCTTCTGAGCTTCAATGCCATCAATGCGACCGGGGCGGAAACGCCTGTATCCACCAAGCAGGTTCGTTTTATCACTAACGGTGCTGAGGCGGCCACCGTCTTTGGGACGCCGTTTGGTAACGTAGGACGAAATACCCTCCGTGACTATTGGACCAATACGGGCAACTTCGCCTTGTTCAAGAACTTTAAGATCAAGGAGAGGGTAACGTTAGCTTGGCACATGCAGATGCTAAACGTGTTCAACCATCCGAACTTTGCCAGCATTGATCCCTTCATCGAAGATGCAGGATTAACTCAGCTGGAGACGGGCTTTGCGAATCCCTCCCTGCAAAACGGGGGAAACCGGGTGATCAAGTTCGGACTAACGTTCCGCTGGTAGTTGTTTCATCCCTATCCACTTCACTGGGGATGGCCCTTGGAGGCCGTCCCCGATTTTTTTTCTCGGGGCCGACGTGATGAGGTCCTTGTGCGGTATTAGGTATGGCTTTTACTCGTGCGGGGTTGGCAGGCCGACACTAGAAGCCCATTGCTGCCCCTCCCTCGAGACGCGATAAGGCTATCAGTTATAGGTTCTTCAGATGAGCCAGCCGAAAGGGTGAGCCCAAATGCTCGCGCAGATCGAGCCAATGCTCTTCCGGGATGGTGGAAAAGACTTCGACGACTTTCGGATCAAACTGCGTTCCCGAGCAACGACGAATTTCTTCGCGCGCGTGTCCCATGGGTAGGGCGCGGCGGTAGGGGCGGTCGCTGATCATTGCATCGAGAGAGTCAGCGATGGTGAAAATGCGCGCCCCGAGCGGAATCTGATCACCTTTGAGGCCGCGCGGGTAGCCGGTGCCGTCGTAGAACTCTTGGTGAGCCAGGACGATTTCCGCAGCCTCCTGGAGGAAGGGGATACGCGTCAGCATGTCGTAGCCGATTTGGCAATGCGTGCGCATGATCTTTTTTTCGTCATCGGTGAGAGGACCGGGCTTGCGCAGGATGCCATCGGGGATGGCCATTTTGCCGATGTCGTGGAGGAAAGCGGCGCGGGCTAGAACGGCCAGGTAATGATTCGGAACGGGCATGGCCTTGGCAATAGAGATGGTGAAGGCCGTGACACGCTGGCAGTGGCCTTCTGTTTCGGCATCTTTTAAGTCAAGAGCGCTGCCAAGCGCTTCGAGAGTGTCGTCATAGGATCGTTCGAGTTTGTCCAGCGTGTGCGTGAGCTCCGCGGTGCGCGCTTCGACCTGCTGTTCGAGCTGAATCTGGTAGCTGCGGTTTTCCGCGACGAGGCGGCGGTGCTGAAGGGCACGCCCAACGCCCAGAAAGAGTTGGTCTTTTTCGAAGGGCTTAAGGATGTAGTCGTAAGCACCGCGGCGGATCGCTTCGAGAGCGGTGGAAATGTCATGGATGGCTGTAACCATGATGACAGGAATTTCGGGGTCGTACTCCCGAAGCCAATCGAGCAACTTGATCCCGTCCATCTCGGGCATAATCATGTCGCTCAAGACGAGATCCGGCTTGGATTTTTTGACTTGCTCTTGGGCGGCACGACCATTGCTTACGGCCGCACAGCGATAGCCTTTCGATTCGAGCATGGTGGAAACGACTTCTCGAATCGCCTCTTCATCGTCTACGACCAGTATCTGTTCTAGCTCCACGAGTGTTTGCCCCCGTTGCCATTATACGGGACGGCACAGCGGGATTGCGGTGGCCTTGCCCATTAAGAAAATAGCATGTTAGCGTCAAAGGAACCTTCAGAGAGGGCTCTGTGACGTCCCTCGCGAGAGAAGTAGGGGCTTTGTCTCACGACGAGGACCATTCAGACTGGGAGGCAACGCATCGTGTTGGTGAACCAGGGCCTGCTCGGCATCGCTTTCTTCGAAGCGACAGCGTTCATCATTCTGCTGGTCCTCTTTTTTATTTTCCAGCGCGATCATATCAATAGGTATTTCCGGTTGTGGGTTACTGGCTGGCTTGTGTTCACCCTGGCATCGCTCTGCGAAGTAGCAATGCTAAGCCGCAATTTGCCGCAATTGTGGATGTGGGTCGTGATGGGAAGAGTGGCGGCGATGCTGCTCTTTGCCGCCGCAGTCGTGCAATTTACGACCGGGGCGGGGAAGCGAAGCTGGCCAATCCTGCCGCTCGCGGGCGTAGTGCTATTCGGGGTTTATTATTTTCAACGAGCCGTCACGCCAGACTATGCCAACGTGGCCTGGGGAACCGCGTTGCTGGCGAGCGCCGTGTGCCTGTGGGCCGGGATGGTGCTGTGGCGATCTCCGTTATTGAAGCGCGGGCATGGAGTGCGATTGCTGGAGGGCGTTTTTTTACTCACCGGCATCCACGGATTGGACCGTCCGCTGTGGCCGGAGCATCCCTATTACTTGTTGCGAGTGGCGTTTGACCATCTGTTAGGCGTGGCGATGGGAATTGCCATGGTGGTCGTTGTGCTGGAGGGCGCGCGCTCACGAACCGTCGAGCTGAACGAGAAACTGAGACGTCTTACTCTCCTGACGACCGCGAGCACGCAAACGCTTTCCGTCCAGGACGTCCTGGATCGCGTGCTTGCGCATCTGGTAGAAAGCTTGGGAGCGACGCACGGACTTGTGCGCCTGCTGGAGGGCGAAGGAGACAAGGCCCAGCTTGTGGTGCACGCTTCCGTCGGCTTTCAGAAGGATTACCTCGAAAAGTACAGAAAATTGTCAGCGAAGACGCCGTGGACGCAGAGAGTGTTGCACAAAGAGTGCGAATTCTTTCGCATGGAAGATGAACCGGATCCGGCCGTGCGCCAGAGGATGGCGGAGGGCGGCATCGGGAATAGCATCACCATGGCGCTGCCGGGCAAAGACGGGCCGCTCGGAATTATCGCCATTGGTTCGACGCGAGACGAGCAGTTTCAGGCAGACGAAATCTCGTACCTGCTGAATATCAGCAACCTGCTGGGATTGACGCTCCAAAATGTCCGGCTGTTCGAGCAAGTTGCCACCGTGCAGCAGCAGTGGGCGTACACGTTTGATTCAATTGGGGACCCAATCCTTGTACACGATCGGCAGGGTAGGATTCTGCGGTGTAACTCGCGTTTGGGGCATCTGCTGGGCAGAGATTCCCAAGCGCTGATTGGGCGCGGAGTGACAGACCTGCTTGCGCGAAAGAATCTGTCTTACGAGATGTGCCCGTATTGCGAGGGTGTCGCGGGCGAAGGGGATGATACGGATCCTTGGCTGCAAGGTTATTTTCTTGCCTCGAATTCCACCTTCACCGACCCGGCTGGAAATTTACTTGGTACAGTGCATGTCTTGAAGGACATTACGGAGAGAAAGCGCGCGGAAGAAAAGTATCGCACGCTGGTGTCCAGCGTTCAGGAGGGCGTTTTTATTTCGACGCCGCAGGGACGATTCCTCGATTTTAACGATGCGATGATGCGCATGACGGGATTTGAGACTCGCGAAGAATTGTTGGGGGCTGATATTCCCGGCACGATGTACGCAAACTCCGCAGACCGCGAACGGCTGAAGAAGCTGCTCCAGGAACATGGGACGGTGGCGGACTTCGAATTCGAAATGCGACGCAAAGATGGCGAAATCCGCACGGTGCTGGAATCCTCCATCGCAGTTAAGGATGCAGCCGGAAATGTCACAGCGTATCAGGGTTTTCTTCTGGATATCACCGAACGGAAGCGAGCCGAACAGGAAATTCGGCGGCGCAACCGAGAGCTGCTTGTATTGAACTCCATTGGCCAGACGCTCATGGAGTCGATGGACTTGAGCGATTCGCTGCATCGAACACTGCGCCAGATGGCCGAACTATTCAGTTTGGATGCCTGCGCACTCTATTTGTTTGACGAGGAAGGGACAAAGATCCGGCGCGTGGCGGCGGTGGGACACCGCTCGGAGTACGCCAGGAATTTCCCCGCAGTGACCTTGAAACCGGAACTGCTTCAGCACATCAAGGCCGTGCACGCGACATTTCTTTCGGTGCAGGGACTACCACTGCCGGCCATCTTTCGCGAAGCCCAGAGGAAAGAAGAGCTTCTGTCCGCCTACATCGTTGTTCTCTGGTCGAAAGACCGCGTTATCGGGGGCTTGACGGTTGGCAGCCGCACGCCAAAGGAGTTCTCGCCCGCCGACGTCAACCTGCTCATTGCTGTTGGCAGCCAGCTCTCCAGCGCCATCGAACGCACCACGCTTTACGAAGAGGCGCGGCAAGCGTACGACAATTTGCGCCGCACGCAGGAACAACTTTTGCACAGCGAGAAGATGGCCGCCGTTGGCCAGCTGATTTCCGGCGTGGCGCACGAGTTGAACAACCCGCTCACAGCCATCCTCGGGTACAGCCAGTTGCTTACTTCGAGTGGACAGATGGGGCCGCAAGGGATCGAATACTCCGAAAAACTCTACAAACAAGCGCAGCGGACGCATCGCATCGTGCAGAATCTTCTGAGCTTCGCGCGACAGCACAAACCGGAACGAGTACCAGTGCAGTTAAATCTGATTCTGGAAGAGACTCTGGCGCTGCGCGACTACGATTTGCGCATGAATCACATTCGTGTGCATCTGGAGCTTTCTCCGGAACTGCCTTATACCTCTGCGGATCCTCACCAATTGCAGCAAGTGTTCCTGAACATGGTTAACAACGCCGTGGATGCCATGCTGGAACATTCCAACGAAGGAGACCTCTGGGTGAGGACGGGAGCCAATGGAGACAAGCTCTTCATCGAATTTACTGACAGCGGCCCGGGTGTGAAGGATGCATCGAGGGTTTTCGATCCTTTCTATACGACGAAACCGGTCGGTAAGGGAACGGGACTTGGTCTCAGCATCTGTTATGGAATCATCACGGAGCACGGTGGATCGATCCGGGTTAGCAATGTTCCTCCTCGAGGGGCGTCGTTTACGATTGAGGTGCCCTATCAGCCGATTAGACCAATGAAGGCCCCTGAAGCTGGCCAGGCGATCGAACAGGTGAAGGAAGGCCGCATCTTATTGATAGATCAAGACGATTCAGTCCTGGAAACTGTTAAGGCCATTTTGCTCGAGCGAGAGCACGAAGTGGAGACCGCAAAGACCGCCGCGGATGCGATGGCCCTCCTCGAGAATCGCCAGTTCGATTTGATTGTCGCGGATCTAGACCTTTCTGGCACCGCGGGACGCAACATTCTTCATGACTGGATTATGGCCCGCAAGCCGGGTATGGCGAAACGGTGTCTGTGGATGCGCGGAGTCGCTCCACTCGGGCGTCCTCCAGACGAGACGCCACAGAACGGAAATTACATTATTCAGAAACCATTCAAAGCGGCGGAGTTGTTAGCGGCTGTGGATGGCGTATTAGGGAGTATCGAGACCGTGCCCGTCATCCAGCGATGACGCCAACCTGGCTGCCAGCGCTGCACGCTCCCCGAGGTTGTTCATTGCCGTCTCCAACCGGATCGAAAGCCTGCTAACCGCATCGCTCAGAGATCCAAGCTCGGGAAGGGGAGCGAACCCGAGTAAGAACTTGATGCGGATCAATTCATAATGCAAAGAAAAAGTGAGCCCCAGACGGAGCCGCGCGAGTTCCTCCGCGGCGCCGACTTGCGGCGACATTGACGCAATCACCCGCGCCAATCGCCATAACCTCAGGAAATCGCCGCGGAGGCAAGACAGATAGTCCAGGGCAATTTTTCGGCGCTCCTTGCGCACGCTGCGTACGAACTGAGTTGAACCTCGCGAGGAAAGAAAGACCAAATCTTCCGCGGCCAGGGCTTGGCGAACCTGCGGAAAATAATTCACGTGGCGCTGTCCCAATTCCTCGGTGGAGTCGAGATCGCTTTCGTGCCTCGTGCGTTTTCGAGGATTCCGCAGGACCCACACAAGCAGAAGCAGTATGAGAACTGCGAGACCAATCAGCAGTGAAAGAGCGGGATTCACTGTTCACGCCCCTCCAGTTTCCAAAGTCGAAGGAGCTTTTCATTAAGACGGCGCAAGTTTTCGTTAATCTCCGGGGAAAGCCGCTGATAATCGGCATCCGAAGGAGAAGCTGGTTTACGGTCCTCGACGGGCAAGGTCTTTCGGAGCGCGACCGCCCAAACGACCGAGGCGACTATAAAGCAAGACATGGTCAAAAGCTGCCATGCGGCCGCGTGGACGAAAAAATCTTTTTTGAAGTAGGCTTGAAGCAGCGTATTGACGATAATCTCGCTGCAGGAATAA
>CAVSSD010000026.1:0-12778 GCA_963730495.1 uncultured Acidobacteriota bacterium
TCCCGACGCTTCGGCAATGGCGTTCTGGACATAACGACGCGCCAGCAAATCGAGCTGCGGGGATTCACACTCGATAGCATTCCCGCGATCTGGGAGAAGCTACGTGGCGTGGACCTTCGCTCGCTCCAGACCGGCATAGACAATGTGCGAAATATCAATGGATGCCCACTGGCTGGTTTGACGCCGCATGAGCTGTTTGACGCTTCTCCCGTTGTGCGCGACCTGGATCGCATCATCGTCGGGCGCGAAGGCAATCCGGAATTCACGAACTTGCCGCGCAAGCTCAACATCACTGTCACCGGTTGTTTGGACAACTGCACGCACGGTGAGTCGCAAGACATCGCGCTGGTACCCGCAAAGAAAGGTGAGCGGCTCGGGTTTAACGTGCTGGTGGGCGGTAAGATGGGCTCCGGAGGATTCACGATCGCTTCGCGCCTGAATGTGTTTGTCGAAATCTACCAAGCAGCCGCGGTTGTGGTGGAACTGATCAAAATTTTCCGCGATCACGGCCCGCGCGAAGCCCGCTCCAAATGCCGGTTCGCTTTTCTGATTGAAAAATGGGGAATTCCCCGATTGCGGGAGGAACTTACCGCGTGCATGGGTTATGAACTCGCATTTCAAGGAAGAGACATGCGTGGTTCCTATCACGCCGACCACATCGGGATGACCTCGCAAAAACAGGCCGGCCTGACCGCCGTGGGTCTTTGCGTTCCAACGGGCAGGGTCAATCCGGAGCAGATTGAGGAGCTCGCGCGTCTTGCCAACGCGTATGGCAACGGCGAGATTCGGCTGACGACGGGACAGAATGCGGTTATTCCCTATGTTCCTCCCGGCTACATGTCGAAGCTATTGAATGAACCGTTACTGAAGCAATTCTCGCCGCGTCCCTCTCCCTTTGTACGCGGCCTGGTCGCCTGCATCGGCACCGACTATTGCAACCTTGCCCTGATCGAAACGAAGAACCGCGCGCTCGCGCTTTCCCAAACTCTGCACGAAAAGATGGGTGCAGGCGTCAATCCTTTGACGATTCATTGGTCCGGGTGCCCGGCGGGCTGCGGCAATCACGAAGCTGCCGACGTCGGTCTTCGCGGATTTAAGACGAAAATTGACGGAAAGCTTGTAGATGCAGTGGCGGTTTACGTGGGCGGCCGCACGGGGGCTCACGCGATTGCAGGCAAGGAGATTCTCGCAACGGTGCCGTGCGATGAGTCGTTTGGGGATGTGATCGCAGAGGTCATCCAGTCGTCCCGCGCTGAAAACGAATACAAGCAACAAGCTCCTGCAAGCGATCCCTTTTTCACAGCCGCGGCGACAGCGGGACTCGCCTCGTGGCGGTCTTCCAGCTCCTTCGCGCCTTCGGCCAGCGCGAGTTGAAAACAACACCGCGGTGCCCCTCCGCATGATGAAACGAGACTGCGTCACTCCCATTTCCGGCGGGGCGGGGGTATTGTAAAGAAGGGGGCCCGCGGGAATGGCTGTGACAAATTTTCAAGGATTAACCGTCCTGACGCTGGAGAATCGGCGCGGCCAGGAAATGAGCCGTCTAATTGAAACGTATGGCGGGAAGCCGGTTCATGCACCGGCGATGCGCGAAGTGCCGCTCTACTCGAATCCAGAAGCCTTAAGGTTCGCAGAAGCCTTGTTGACTGGAAAACTCCATGCGGTGGTCTTTCTGACTGGAGTTGGAGCCCGTGCGCTTTCGCAAGTGCTGCAGAGCGTGCATCCCGAGGAGAAGTTTTTGGAGGCGTTGAGAAGAGTTTCTGTTATCGCACGCGGGCCGAAACCGGTAGCTGTCCTGCGCGAATGGAAAGTGCCGATCGCGGTAACCACGCCTGAACCAAATACATGGCGCGAGCTGCTGCAAGCGATTGACGACCACGGACTGGATTTGCGGGACAAACAGGTTGCCGTACAAGAATATGGAGTTTCCAACGCGGAGCTTCTCGAGGGCTTGCGCGAGCGAGGAGCCCATGTGACAGCCGTGCCGGTCTACCGATGGGATTTTCCGGAAGACACGGCCCCGCTCCGAGAGGCAGTGGAATCCATCCTAGCAGGCCGAATCGACGTGGTCCTTTTTACGACGGGAATCCAGGTCTCGCACTTGTTTGAAATTGCCGAACAAAGGGAAAGAAGGACCTCCTCAAAGCCAGCTTTGGAAAAGTTGTAAAGGTTTCCCTTGGACCCACTACATCCGAAGTTCTGCGAAGTTACGGACTGTTCATCGATTTGGAAGCTTCGCATCCCAAGATGGGTTTCCTGGTAAAAGAAGCGGCGGAACAGTTGGAGGCTTTCGTTCGGCGGAATCGGTCGCGTTCCAGATGAATTTGCTCAAGGGGAACCCGCTCCGGGGGACGCCGGGCCCATCCTGGGCGGACGACGGGCTAACTGGAAGTTATTCCGTAACGAGAAGACCCGTTGTAAGAAGTCACGACCGCCCAGGAGGAGCAGCGTTCAGCGAAACTCCTGGTTAGTCGGGCGGACATGTCCAGTTCTAGGACTTCTCCGGCAGCGTTAATCAGGCTTAGTCTTCTTTGACAAGGGTTTTCAGGAATGTCTTAAACTCGCCCACGACGCGGGAGAGCAATTCGTTGGCGGTCTTCTTGGGTAAAAGGTCATGGCCTGCGCCGTCCACTTCCAACATGGCATGTGAGCTATGGATCAGCTCCAGAGCGGATTTCATCTCAGCAGTCGTGCCGAATGGGTCGCGCGTGCCGTGAACGAAGAACGCGGGCGTGGTCAGCTTTGGGAAATGGCCGGTACGAAGTTGATTCGGCTTACGCGGAGGATGAAGTGGGTAGGAGAGCAGCAGCAAACCGTCCGCCAATTCGGGCTCTTCCGAAGCCAGCATGGTCCCCTGCCGTCCGCCGTAAGAATGGCCGCCCAAGAACACCTGAGTATTTTTCCGCTCTCGCATGATCGAAACGGCGCGCCGCAGCGCATCCCTGTCCCGGGCAGCGCTGGAAGGAGAAGGCGGTCCATGTGGACGTTCGCGGCGGAATGGCAAGTCGAACCGCAAAACGGTGAAGCCCGACTCGGCAAGAGCATTGGACATCTCTACCAGCAGTTTCGATTGGCAGTCGGCGCCAGCACCATGTGTGAGTACAACAGCCTTTCCCGTGGGCCGCGCAGGTACGTGTAGGTAGCCATGAATGACGGGGTCACAGTTAAGATCGTCAAAAGGAATAGACATGAAGCTGTAAATCGTGTGGATGTTCGAAGAGCGAGTGTATTCGCCAGCGGAAATTCCGTCAAATGCCCGGCAACGTCTCCTAGTACTTGACTTTACCGATACGGCGTTTGCCAGGACATACTGAATTTGCGGGCCGCGCGCGAAGCGACCGTTGCAACTGCCAAAAAATAAGCTTGAAATGGAAACGAGATTGCAAGATACTCCCCCTAAGATCGTTATGGGTAGACCCTAACCAATGACCCAGAAAAAGTCTGAAACCGGTGATCTGTTGCGCGACACGCTCGATATGCTCGTCCTGAAAACTCTGACACGCGGAGAGATGCACGGCTACGACATCGCGGAATACATCCATGAGAGGAGCGACCAGGTCCTGGGCGTCGAAGAAGGCGCCCTGTATCCGGCGCTGCATCGCCTGGAAGTTCGCGGACTGCTCGCGGCAGAGTGGGGAGCATCGGACAACAACCGGCGAGCGAAATATTACAGGCTGACGGCGGCGGGCCGGAAACAGCTCGCGGAAGAAACTGCGCACTGGAAGCGCATGTCTTCCGCGATTGCGAGGATTCTCGAGCCAGCCTAAGGAGGACCTATGGCGCGCGAGTGGCTGACGCAAGCGTGGCTGAGAGTGAAGGCGCTGGTGAAGCGGAGAAGGCTGGAGCGTGACCTCGAGGAGGAGCTGCAGTTTCACCTGGCGAAGCGCGCAGAAAAGAACCGCGCCCTGGGCCTTGGAGCAGAGGACGCGCGGGTAGCCGCGCGTCGGCGATTTGGGAACGTCACGTTACTGAAAGAAGATTGCCGCGAAGTCTGGCTCTTCACGTGGTTTGAAACTCTATGGCAGGACGTTCGCTACGCGGCCCGCATCCTCACAAAAAGCCCAGGCTTCGCCGCCGTGGTGATTTTCTCGCTCGCGCTCGGCATCGGAGCAAACACAGCAGTCTTTAGCGTGATGAACGCTGTGTTGCTGCATGGTCTGCCTTACGAGCATCCAGAGGAGCTCGCGACAATATTCTCCATACATAAATCGGATCCTACCTCGGATAAAGATACCGTGCCGCTTGCAGACGTAGCGACCTGGAAAAAAGCGAATCACGTTTTTGCCGACATGGGTGCGGTAGGTTTTATCGATATGGCTGCCCTGGCCGGGCTCGACGAGCCGGTGCAGGTGCCCGTCCAGTCCGTGACTCCCAACTTTTTCACTTTGGTTGGAGTACAGCCCGTCTTAGGGAGAGTCTTTCGCGTTGAGGAGAGTCACGAAGACACTCAGACGGTGGTTATCAGTGACGCTCTATGGAAAACGAAGTTCCATGGCGACGCAGCAGTGCTTGGGAAGACGTTCCGCATTGACGACGTTGTCTCAACGGTCGTTGGAGTGATGCCGGCGGGCTTCAAGACATTCGGGCCGTGGGCCACGGGAAAGCGGGTGGACGTATGGCAGCCCGTCAATCCAGAGGACGCAAGATACGCAAACCGGGGGGGCTTCTGGATTATGCCGCTGGCACGGCTGAAACGCGGAATAACCCTGGCGCAAGCGCAACTGGAGATGGATGTGTTAGCGCAAGCGCTGGAGAAGGCTTATCCTCAGCAAAACAAGGGAGTCGGCGCAGAAGTCATTCCGCTGTATGAAACGCTCTACAAAAGCTCACAGGATAGCTTGTATCCACTCCTGGGAGCCGTGGGATTTATTCTGCTCATCGGATGCGTCAATGTAGCGAACTTGATGCTTTCGCGGACGGAGAGCCGTCGAAAGGAGTACTCGGTGCGGGCGTCGCTGGGCGCCGGCCGGCGACGGCTCATGCAGCAGTTGCTGGTGGAGAGCGGGTTGTTGACTCTGCTGGGCGGCTTGCTGGGTGTTCTGCTTTCTTTCTGGGGAATTCATCTGCTAGGCGCAACGTCGAAGGATCTGCCAGACGCGGAGAACATTCGCATCAACGGCCGCGTTTTGCTCTTCGCCGGCGGGCTCAGCCTCTTAACCGCGCTGCTCTTCGGGATGGCTCCGGCTTTCCGAGCTTCGCGCGCGGATTTGCAGGACGCACTCCGCGAGGGAGAAAGCAGAACGGCGACCGGAAAACATAGAGGGACGCGGTATTTGCTGGTGGTTGCAGAAGTAGCCCTGGCGATGGTGCTCCTGGTTGGAGCCGGGCTGATGATCAACAGCCTGCTTCGCATGTTGCTACCCTCTCCAGGCTTCGATCCGGCAAATGTCTTGACAATGAAGGTGCTTTTCCCCGCCACAGGAGGGAAGTACCTCGAAAAGAGCCCAGGGAAGCCGACGGAGAGAATATCTCCTAAAGTAACCGTCTATCACCAACAATTAATGGAAGGAGTTTCGGCGCTGCCCGGCGTCGAGTCTGTAGGCATGATCACGATGCTTCCGCCGTTGGGATCGGGGGGCAGGACTTTTTCGGTCGTAGGGCATCCCGCTCCGGGCGAAAGGCCTTTCGTAGGCTTCAACGAAGTGAGCCCCAGCTACTTTCGCACCATGAGGATCCCGCTGAAGAAAGGCCGCTACTTTGATGAACGCGACACAACCAATGCGCCCTGGGTTGTAATCATTAGCGAGACCACGGCAAACCGCTATTTCCCGAAGGAAGATCCCATCGGGCAACAGATCCTGCTTCGCTATACGTTCAACGAAGTGGACGAAGAACGGCCCCGCCAGATCGTAGGTGTTGTGGGCGAGGTCAAGCAAGCCGGGATGGGCGGGCTCCACCCAGAGATTTATGAATCATACCTTCAGCAGCCGGAAGTGTATCCGGGCGGCAGCGATGGCTTCCATTTGGCTGGGACGCTGGTAATTCGCACGGTATCGGATGTGCATGCTCACGAAGCCGACATCATCGCCGCAGCCAAGGAGATGATGAAACAGATGGACCCAGATCAACCCGTGACTGACATCAGTACGATGAATGAGGTGCTGGGCGAATCCATGAAGGATTATAAAAACTATGTCGCCGTGCTCGCGTTTTTGGCTGCCATAGCCGTGGTTCTGGCAGCGATCGGCGTCTATGGCGTCCTTTCGTATTTCGTCAACCAGCGCACGCGCGAATTGGGCATCCGTTTCGCTCTCGGAGCCCAGCGCATGGATGTGCTCGTGTTAGTCGCCAAGCTAGGTCTCACACTTTCTGGAACCGGACTAGCCGTTGGCGTCGCGCTGGCGCTCGGACTCAATGGCTTCCTTGACGACCATCTCTGGCTCTTTCACATCAAGCCCGCCGACCCCGCGACCTTCGCCGCCGTCGGAATCCTGCTGGTGTGCGTCGCCTTGCTGGCGTGCTACATCCCCGCTCGCCATGCCACAAAAGTGGATACCATGACAGCGCTACGGCATGAGTAACTGGAGGTCAGTATGGACATGAACAGTAATGGCATCGGGCCCCTTGAATTCTTGAGAGGGCAAACGCTTGGCGCGCCTTGGGTGTGGTCATTAACAACGATCACGTTTCTGGCGCTTGCGCTTGGCGCTCCAGTGCCATCTCAAGAACCACCGCATCCAGCGGAATCGGTAGCCGAGGCCGCGCGCAACGTCCGCGAGCATCAATCAAATATTACGAAGCATCCCAAGATCGTCACCAACGATGACCTGGACACTCGGCATCCGGTAACAAGCACTTCTGCTTCTCCTGCAGAGTCCTCATCAACGAGCGTGGCCGAAGTACCAAAGCCACCGGCAGCAGGGTGCGATAATCCTGACGCCGACAGGCTGAAAGCGGACCTTCTGGCCGCCCAGGCGGAGCAGGACCAAGTTCGTCGTGAAGTTTCCTATAACCCCCTAACCATCTCCGGCGGCGATGTCGACATGAAGAATTTCAAACCCGGCTCGTCGGGGGTTGACTTTGGACGTCCACCGCTTCTAGAAACGAAACCTCCTGCCCCCGCTCGAATCGAGGAAGTCAGTCTCGATGAGAAGATTTCGTCTCTGACGAGGGCCTTGCGCATTGTCTGCGACTCTCCTAAAGACGCGGGAGTCCAGACGGAGCTCGATGACGCGGAGCAAGAGCTGAAGGTAATGCAGCGCGAGTTCGATCTGGACCAGAACGCCTATTATTCCAAGACAAATTACGCGGCGGACACAGCGGGCAAAGCCAAGATCGATGCCGAGGCGCAGCAGGTCCAGTACTTGCAGTCAGAGGTCGAGCGATTGAAGGGCCAGCTTACTGCGTCGAAAGCCAATCAAATCCTAAATTAAACACGCCTGCCGAATGCCACATTTGCGTTGCTCCCCCGCCACAAGCTGTTAGGCCGTTCCGCGATGTAGGCAGCGTGGTGCGTAGTGGACGATAAGTCGTCTGACCGGACATGTGGTTTCGGCTCAATTTCACACAGGTAACGGCGTTCTACCAGGACTTGCCGGTTTGCCGAGTCAGGTGTCGAGCCTCTTATTTCGGTGCCGGTGCCGGCTGGTTTTCACTAGTCGGCGGGACGATCCCTTTCAGTCGCAGATAGGTCACCATATTCCCATAGTGCTCATCCGTGTGCGCTGTATTGATCGAGAATACCGTCAACTTCGCTAAGTTGAAGTTGAAGAGTTTCACCATCTCGCTGCCTTTTGCATCCGTCATGCTGTCGAATGCCTTGTTGCAGTACGCAACTCCATTCTTGAGCGCAGCCACCAGGTCGGCCTTTGACGTCTTCGTTTTTTCGATGTCCTTTACTGGGTTTGCTTCGCCAATGGCTTGCGAGCAGAACGAGTACGAAGCGTCGGTTACGTGACCAACGAGCTGGCCAAACGTGCGTACCTCGGGTGTCGGTTTGAAGGAATAGTTTTCTTCCGGCATTTTCTGCGCCGCACCGACCACCGCGCTGCTCACAAACGAGTAAAAACCTTTTTCGCTCGCGGTAATCGGGTTCGCCGGTGGAGCGGACTGTGCCGGTGGAGCAGACTGCGCCGGTGCCTTCTCCTGCCCGAGCAGAGCAGCCGGAACGGCCATCAATGTAGCAAACACAAAACCGAGTTTCTTGTTCATGGACACACCTTTCGCGAAAACATGCCAGCTTGCGGGTCGTCAGGGAACTCGTTACGAAAACCCGCTACCTAACTATACGCATGGAGTGTCAAATTGTTTCGCGTCGGACAGCTAAGTCCTGATAAGTCGGCTTACCGGACCTGTCCCAGTGGCGCCACCCCGATCGTTCAAGACGAGACGTAGTAATCCGTCGGAACTGAGTGTTGCCCTGGCTCCGTCGCGAATGTAAGATGCTCTCCCCTCCTCTACCCAAATCAATCCGGTGTAAAAAAATGCTCAAATTTGAACCGGTTGCAATCAGTTGGGTCCAGGCTTCCACGATCAGGCGGTGGATAGCCGCGAGTATGTTAAGAAAGTTTCCGAGCACATTCCCGCAGAAATCCGAGATGCGTTGCTTTCGATTGCGAAATGGGCGGAAGAGACCGAGCAGGCGTGCGACTCGTTGTGAAGCCTCGAAGGCCAGCATCACGGGCGTGTATCCCGTCAACGGCCTGCGCAAGACGGATTATTTCGGTTATTTCCAGGACGAGTTCAAATGGCGGCAGAATTTCACGTTGAATTTGGGCGTGCGCTATAGCGGTCTTCGGTATATTCAGTGAGGTGCTGGGCCGCGGGAATCCTTTTGATTTTGAAACCTGCGGCCCTGCGGGCTACTGTGGCGTGGGCGCGAGCTTCGGCCCGGGGAATTATGGCGACGTCGATCCACGCATTGCCCTGGCCTGGGCACCGGGCGCCTTCGGCGGGAAGACCGTCATTCGCAGCGGCTTTGGCATCTATCACGAGGACGGCCAGTTGGACGATCAGAACCTCCCCGATAAAAACGAAGTGCTAAGTTATGCGCTAACGCCAAAGAACTGCCCAGGCCTGAGCTACCCCGTCGCTCTAGATGCGGTCGGCAATCCCGTCTGCACGAACGGCACAAATTCACCGAACGCCGAACAGCGAGAACGCAAAGACACGTCTGCAACTCAGTGGGGTCTTTCGGTTCAGCAGGCGCTACCCAGCGATTTCCTCGGTACGCTGTCTTATGTGGGAAGCAAGGGCACACATTTGCTCCAGGAAACCTATGTAAACGTCGAAAACCTGGCTACCGGGTTGCGTCCTTACCCTGACTTCTCCCAGATCCCTTGGCGGGGCACGGTTGGTAACAGTGATTATGAAGCCCTATCGGTCTCGCTGAAGCGGATATTTCTCTCGCGGCTTGCTGGTCTCGGCCAACTACACGTGGTCACACGAGATCGACGACGATTCCAACGGTAGCGGCGACGGCGACTCCATTACTCCGCAGAATGTTTCCTGCTATCCCAAAGGAGCGCCGCAATGCGCGGAGCGAACCAGCGGCGCCTTCGATGCCCGCCAAGCGTTCAATGCGAATGTGGTGTATGAGCTTCCTTTCGGCCCCGGCAAACCGTACCTGACTGAGGCTGGAGTGTTGCGCAGCTTGTTTGGATCGTGGTACGCTCAGCTCGTATCTTCACCTCCCGCACCGGTTTCCCCGTGAATCTCACGACCAGCGCTACAGGCCCGGACGGAAACACCAACGAGCAGCGTCCCAATTTAGTTCCAAGCCAGCCCTTCTATTTGGCCGGCGGGGATTTGAACCCGGCGGCTTTCTGCACTCCCGGCACTGCGGACCCGCTCTACCCAGGTGGTAGCTGCCCTTCAGGATTCGGCGATGTCCCGCGCAATTTCCTGCGAGGCCCCGGGGTTTGGCAACTTGATCTGGCGCTTGCGAAGCGCATTCCTATCAAGGAACAGCTTCAACTTGATTTCCGCGCTGAAGTGTTCAACGTCTTCAACCGAGCGATGTATGCTAATCCGGATGGCCTGATTTCGGCTTCCGACTTCGGCAGGATATATTTGCCTCTTAACACAACCCCGGTGGGTTTGGGCACACCACGTCAAATGCAATTCATGTTGAAGCTCAGTTTCTAGAATCCGAGTCTACGACGGGCAGGAATGTCCATCACAGCGTCCTGGCTGGGTGAATGCGGATCTATTCGAAAAGGGACTCCCGGCAGGTTCAGTATTTGCCCAAGCTGGGATTCCGAGAGATAGGCCATGACAATGCGAGCTTTAGGCATAATCGTTGTTTCGTTTCTTGCCATTTCCGTCAGCGGCCAGACCCCGCCTGATTTCACTGGACATTGGCGAGAGCAAACAAGCTCGAAAACGCAACGTCAGCTCGAAGTTGAACAGAAGGGCCAGGACCTGCGCGTGAAAACGGCAGTGACCAATTCCGACGGGACCCTCGAAGTAAAATATGTGATCGGAGGACCGGAAACGACCTATAGAGGTCTAGACGGCGATGAGTTTCGTTCCACTGTCCGATGGAATGCAAGCAGCCTTGTTTTCGACACCATCGAGCAAGAGGGCTCGACCGAGATCCCTCAGAAGGCGGTTTGGACTCTATCGGCGGATGCCAATGAGCTGCAAGTGAACAGACAATTTACGAAGTCCGGGAAAACAACGCATTCGTTGACCACCTATATTCGCCAGCCCTAACACATCTTCAGTAGGCCCTCCGGCTTAAGCTGGACCATTCACCGCTCCATAAACCCAGGGTTCAACCCGGGCACATCGCTAACCGAACTTTCCCAGTTCGGCACATCTGAGTCGGTTAAGTGCTTTTGAATCAGTTGTGGTCATCGAAAGGTCTCCACCACAAACAGCCCTTACCGAAAGGTCTGCACCTCGATTTCGTTACCCTCTTTTTGCGCCACAAGGCGGGGTGGCGGCTGGTTCGGGAGTTCTAGTCTCAGCTTTTCGATGAGCAGCTTGGTGTCTGGAGAAGGCTGTGTGTAACGCGGCAGAATCAACCAACGTTGATCGACCGTAGGAATCCACACATCGATCATTTTGATTTCGGCCAACTTCCCCAGCACTGCTGGAGGCGTCAACCCTGGGGCGTGCAACAAAAGACGCTGCTTCAGCGTCACCTGTAAGCAATAGGCGAGAAAGGCGATCAAAATGTGCGCGTCGGCGCGATGCTCCAGTTGATGGTAGATGGGGCGTATGCCGAGTTCACTCTTCAGCGATCGGAATACCGATTCGATCTGGGTCAACTGCACGTAGCGGGTCCATAGCACGCTGGGATCGCCGGCTGGTAAGGTTGGAGCGCAGCAAGTAGTGTCCGTCGCGCCATTCCGCCTCTTGGAGCTTTTGCTTATCCACACGAAATTGGAAGGTCTCGCGCGTGACCGGCTGGCCTTCCTCGGGTATTTGCATCTGCACGAACTGGAAGGCGCGGCCCGCTTCGGCTTTCGCGGCCCCCAAACGCATCAGCAGCTGGACCAGAGAGGGCAAGCGGCGGCGCATGGCGCGGAGTTTCTGAGCAAGCGAGCCAGACGCTTGCGGCGCATGGCGGTCTCTTTGGCTCTTCTTCCCTCACTCTTGGCCAACACATAGAGTTCCCCGTCCTGCTCAAACAGTTTCACGTCCACGGACTCTCTGACCTGCTGCCAGGGTAGATCCAGCCACTTCTTTTCATACTGCTGGATCTTGCCTTTCGGTGTTCCCACCAGATAGAAAATCTCGCGTGCCGGATCTCGCATCTCCTGCAAAATCTCTTCGGTCGGAATGCCGCGATCCATCACCCACATGCGTTTGGCTTTCCCGTAAGTCTTCTCGATCTGGTCCAGAAACCCGCGCAGTGTGGTGCGATCACTGGTGTTGCCATCCATAACTTCGTAGGCCAACGGGAACCCATCGGTGGTGATCACCAGCGCAATCACCACCTGCAAACAGTCCGTCCGTTTATCGCGACTGTGACCGTACTTGGCCTTGGGGTTCTCTTCCATCGCGCCTTCAAAGTACGTGCTGGTCAGGTCGTAGAGCAGCACTTCGAATTCCGCCTTAAACAGATCAGCCCACTTCTGGCGCAGCCACAGAAACAGTTCCTGCTTGTGCTCCAGCACCCGGTCCAGGCAGCGATACAAGCGGTTTTTCTCTGCCACGGCGAAATCCGTTCCGAGCAGCGCATCCATGGCGGTGGTCAGATACCACTGGCGATGCACACGAAACTCGCTGCCCGGATCCAGTAGCCGGTTCACCACCAAGAGTTGCAACACTTTTTCCCAGCGGACGTCTTCCCGCGATCCGGCAAGGCGCGCATCCCAAAACTCATGCAAGCCCAGTTGCTGCCACAACTCACACGCCAGCCAACAACTACCAAACAGGCGAGGGCGCCGCAGTTCAAGGCCGCTCAGTTTCACTTGCAGACTGTCGATGGCATCGGCGGAATGTCCCGGTCGTCGGAAAACAAACTCAAGTTCGCATACTCTTGCTGCTGTTCATCAAACACTGCCAGCGTCTTGCGCCAGGCCGCTTGCTGTTGATCGTTAATCTCGCCAAGATAGAGAACCGTTCGCTGTACCGTCTTGTCGGAGCCGTGCGATGGTTTTCTACGATGCTGAAATAGCGATGATCCTTGCCGTCTTTTTTGCGATATTGCTGCGCAGAAACATGCTAAACGAGAGAGTGCCAGAAGTCTGGTATCGAAGGGAAGACACTTGGTCTCCACTCGGAAGGTTCTTTTCATAAGAGCTCGGCGGATGGAAACACACGACATAACTACGAAAATGATGGCAAAAATACCGACAAAATCGCCCGCAACTGCGAAAGATCG
>CAVSSD010000027.1:0-178245 GCA_963730495.1 uncultured Acidobacteriota bacterium
CGTCGGCCCCGTGCGTTGCATAAGACGCGAGCCGGTCGGAAACGAATCTGAGTTGTAGCCCTCATTTGAAGCTTTCTGTTTCAGCAAATGCTGGGCACGTTGTAGGCATTCACTTCCCGAGTCATTGAGAAAAAGACCCTGGTTTCACCGTTCCGCTGCAGCTGCGTGACCCCCAAACAATTCAAGACGGCGACGCACTACCGTCTTTACACCGCTCACAACATCCGACAGCAGCTTGTACGGCGCAACAGCCTCGGGATTTCTCGTAAGGGCTTCAGCGAGTCCGGTACGCCATGCCAGACGCAGTTCGGTGTTGATATGAATCATGGTGATTCCTGCCTTGATCGCTTTCCGAAAGTCTTCCGCATCGGTTCCGGATCCACCATGCAACGTCAGTGGGACTTGGACCGCGTCCTTTATCGCCGCAATCCGCGGAATATCCAATCGCTTGTGCTCAGCGCCCTGGACCATGCTCGGAATCATCCCATGCGTCGTACCCACAGACGGAGCCAACAAATCGACGCGCGTCTCCTGGACAAAAGTTCGCGCATCAGCCGGCTCTGTCATGTGGACGTTCTCGGGTCGCTTGTCGTGAAGCTCTGAACCAGAGCCGATGTAGCCGACTTCGCCTTCAACGAGGATTGCGTCGTTGATAGACTTCATTGCTTCGACTGCACGCCGAGTCAGGGAGATGTTTTCTTCGATCGGCATCTCGGATGCGTCAAACACAACCATGTCAAATCCTGCCCGTGCGGCCTCCTCTGCCTTTTCAATGGAATGCGTATGGTCCGCGTTGAGAAATACATGCAAGCCTTCATCGCGCATAGCTTGAACCAAAGCGACCGTTTGCCGCACTCCCACGAACTCACGTTCGCTCTCCGACACACCCGCCACAACGGCCGTATCCAGCTCACGCGCGGCCTCGCCTACAGCCTTCAATACCGTAAGTTGCAGAGAAATTAAAGTGCCCCACCGCTACTCGCCGCTTCTCCGCATCCTGGAGAACTTCTCGTAGTGTCTTCATCGTAATTTTACCTGCGTCGGTAAGTTATGCCGCTCAGTTCCGTTTGATAATAAAAACAGTCTTGTCATCGATGCGATCCGGTTCTCCAATTTGCCGGAGACGATCGTCTTCCTTTAGAGCGTATTGGAGCAACGCACTGCAAATGTCTTTTGGTGGTCGCTGGTAGTGCTCGCGCATAACTTCCTCGAGCTTCTGGCGCGCTGCTTTATCGCTGCCGTCATAAACTCCGTCAGTATAAAGAAAGAATATGTCCCCAGGACTCATCAGTGTTAATTCGGATACATCGGAGGATTTAACCGGTCTTCTACGGAAATCCAGCGACAAATACCTGTTGCGGTCCGGGTGGTCTTCCGGGATTTGCACGCCGAGCGGAAGGAATTGCACCATCTGACTTCTGTCAATGTCCATAAACTTGCGGTATTCGGCGGAAAAGACCAACGGGGGCGGATGTCCGAAATTCACGAATCGGAAGTACCCATAGGGGCGCAGCTCACCGTAAAGCATAGTCGCGATCTCCTGGGCGTCCGCTTGCTCACTCCTGCCGAGCGCATTACGGGCCGTGACCGAGAGGGCCAGCCGCAGGTTGATCCTCTCAAAAAACTCTGGCGTCGTTTTCCCCCGGTGATCGAGTTCCGCAAGCATGAGTGCATGAAACGTGTCATGGACCGTGGACGCGATTTTCGCTGAAATAATTCCATGCCCCTGGGCGTCGACCAGCAGGACTCCCGCAGTGGTGTATAACTCGTGCAGATCTTCGGCGATTCGTACTTGCTCTGAGCTTCGTGCCTCTCTGTACTCTCTCTCGAGCTCGGGTTTGTTGCCCGACTTTGATTTCAGCCACTCCACATGATCGTCCACCGAATTGCGCGGCAGCTCCCCGGCCGGCAGAGGCTCAAGATACTCCTGCGATCGCTTCAAGGCCCGCTGAATGCGCGCATCAATGTCGTAGCGCTGTTGAAAGTTTATGTACTCAAACAGATCGCCGCCGACCGTTCCTGCGGGAATGGAACTGCCGTACATCTCGATGCCCTGCACATGCGGGATCGCACCCTCCACTGGCATAAGACGCTTGCGCAGGTATTCATCAATGGTCGGAGGCGTGTAGGGTGTGCTCATGGAAAAGGTTCAAAGCAAGACGCATCCCGCGATGCCATCAAGCTTCATCGCTTCGATAGGACGCATCGAGTGTGAGTTTGCTTCTGAAAGCCACCTCACTAACTGCGTATTTTAACCTCAATCAGAGAGCCATTTCTTGTCGGTTTGAGTTTTCTTTCTAGTCGCCGTCGGGGCCAGCGTCTTTGCCGCTTTGCAACCAACGGAACTTCTTCAAGATTTATAAACGCCCCGTCTTCTACTTCTGGTAGGAAATCTTTAGGGGAGATGCGGCGACGAGACCGCGTCGACAACATCGGGGCCGGCGGCTGCGCTGAGAACAGCCGTATAAGATTTTGAGGCAGGTGAGCCGCGCAGCGAGACTGCGTCAGGCTTTGCCCACGGGTGTGATTCTAGTGATTTTGCGATGCCTCCGTCACTCTTAGCGCCGCGGCTCCGAAATTCACGCTGAATCGTTTGCACCATATCGACACGGAGCGGTATTTCGCCAGGTCCAATTCGCTGCCGAGCGTGTAGTTTTGGTCGCCCATATTTCCTTTGATCACTCCCAGGTCAACGAAACCGGCCTTTTGCACGGTCGCTGCGTCCTTGGCATCGTCAGCGGCGACCATGTAGACGTGAACATCAGGGCCATTTGACGTGCTGAAGCTCGTAAAACGAAGAACACGCGTCCCATCTCCCATCTGGTAGATGGTTGCGGTACCTTCGGTTGGGTGCAAAATGCTGTAGAACCGTCCCGATTCCAGAGGCTGCGCTGACTTCAATCCTGAATTCTTCTCGCGCAACAGTTGCTGGATCACTTCCTCCGACTCGGCGCTCTTCCCTTCTCCATAATGGTGGTAGCGAATCGTTCCGTTTGCGTCGATAAAATAGTGCGCCGGCCAATATTGGTTGTTGAACGCTTTCCAGATTGCGTAGTTGCTGTCGATGGCCACGGGATAGGTAATATTCAGATCGGTGAGCGACTTCGCCACATTCGCAGGGTCCTTCTCAAACGCAAATTCCGGCGTATGCACGCCAATCACGACAAGTCCATCGTTCTTGTATTTTTCCGACCATGCTTCCACGCACGGAATCGAACGCAAACAATTGATGCAGGAGTAGGTCCAGAAATCGATCACAACCACTTTCCCCTTGAGCTCTTGCGATTGAGTGGCGGCGAGTTTAGCCATTTCACAGCGCCGTCCAAACTCGGGAACGGTCCTTCATTGCCCAGTGTCACCGACGCGGATGCTTCAGCGATGGAATCGCTTGCTTTTGCGGCGACTGGCCGGAACCGGTCAAGCTTGCTCGATGCCGGAAGTACTAGAGAGCGAAAGCCGGCGAAGAATTCCAGTGTCCCAGCCGAGGGCTATGGCTACAACACCCACCAAAACCGCCACGCCAAGCCCACGCCGAATCCACGCTTCCGCGTGAAGAGATTTCTTCATCATTGCGAATACCTTATTTCCGGCCAGAAGTGCCATAGCCAGCGAAGTTGCAGCGCCCGCGGAAAACGACAGCAGCAGAAAAGTTGTGTGCACGCTTGGCCCTTGTATCGCCGCTCCCGTCAAAATCAAACCCAAAATCGGCCCGGCGCACGGAGCCCACAATAATCCCGTGGACATCCCGAGTACCAAAGACCGGAAAAAAAAGGGCCAGTCCCAACAACGCGAAAACGATGATTGCGAGAATCCTGCCAATCTGATTGGCGCGCACGATCCAGGCTCCCGCGAACGTTGCAATACCCGCCACGACTGCAAAGGTAGCTGCCATTCCTGCAAGAAGTGGAAGTCCGCTGCGGCGAAACGGTTGATCTGCGCGCGAAAATACAAAAGGCAAAACAGGCAAGATACACGGACTTACGATCGTCAATACACCGCCCACGAAAGCCAAAAAGTAAAGGAGCATGTCACTCGCCAATCAGTTCGTTAGAGTCGCTCGCCTGCAAAGGAGTTACAGTTCCTTTTGCAAGAATAAACGCCTATATCTTAAATACGATACAGCTGCCTTAATGGATGACGAAGGCCCCGCGCCATCAGAAGATGGCACACTCAAATCGACTTCGCATATAACTTTTGCTTTATCATCATTAAGTTCTAGGACGGCAATCTGACGAGCCGAATTGAAAGGAATCCAGTGAAGAGGCGAGCGCTGAGCAAGAAAAAGAAGATTATAAGTCGGAAAACTATACGCATAGAGTGGGGCGATTGTGACCCCGCGCAAATTGTTTACTTCCCGCGCTACTTCGCCTACTTCGACGCATGCACCACCGCCTTGTTCCTGAAGGCCGGCTTGCCAAAGAGGAAGATGCTCAAGGACTATCGAATCATCGGAATCCCACTCGTGGACGTGCGCGCGTCATTTATGGTGCCATCGCGGGTGTCGGACGTCGTGGTCGTCGAGTCCGAGATTACCGAGTGGCGCCGAAGCAGTTTTTGCATCCAGCACAAATTGTTCAATAAAAAAATCTTGGGCGTGGAGTGCAATGAAATCAGAGTATGGGCCGGCGTTTCTGCAACAGACGCGGAGAAAATCGAAGGTAAACCGGTACCGCCGGAAGTGATTGCGAGGTTTTCTCCGGCAGAGGGCCGGCGGCGTAGCCGTCATGCTCCGAAACGAAAAAGGAAATGAGGATGCACCTGGACCCGCACGCAGTCCTCGAAGTGTAGTGCTCGCTATTCTTTATTGAGTCGCGCCCGACAGCACGCTCAGCGTTTCTAACTCAATGTTGTCGGGCGTGGAGTTTTCCAAACTCTGAACTACCTGGCCATCGGTAACGCCACTGGTTGTTCGAGGCGAAACTCCAACAGAGTCTCGCTGGGTATCGACAACTGCTCACCTTTTTTGGAAGCGGCGATGGCTGTTCCACCTGCAACGCCGATGAGCGCGCCGATCCCCGCTCCCTTTCCTCCTCCAGCAATTCCGCCGATAAGCGCACCCAGTCCTGCACCGCCAACAACTTTTTTCGCAGTGTTCCCGCCTTCGCCTTTTCCCTTGATCTCATACGTACTGGTGAGAAGCGGATAGGTGTTCTTATTGATCACAATATCGGTCAGTTCCAATACGAGTTCGGAACTGCCTTTAAATTTGCCCGACGAGGAAGCCGCCACAAGCTTGCCGTAAACTGTCGAGCCTCTCGGGGCTACCACGACATCTTCTGCTTGTAGATTTGTCTCCAGGCTTGCTGTGAACCGAAACCCTGCTTTTTGTTTGGTAGTGTCGATGGAATCGATCATTCGTATCAAGATCCGTGTTCCGGCTGGAACCGTGATTCTCTTCACATTCTGCGGAGCGCCCGTGGCCTGGTATGCAGTTGCCAGTACCAACAGGAATGTTGCGGCCCAGCTAATTCCCTTTCGCATTTCTTCTCTCCTCCTCATGGAATTCATGAGCCCGCTCCTACAATCGGCAATTCTGCCGCAATTCGAAGATCGATAATCGAAAGTAATTGATGCTCGACTTGAATAAAACGCGCAGCCGTGATCGCGCCCAATTCCTGTTTGACGCGGTCATAGTATTTTGCAAGAAGCTCGCCACGCTGCTTCTGATAAGCCATCGCGTTCTGAACCAACTCGTCGGCCTTTGCATCTGTCATCTGCGCATAGTTGACAGCATATTCATGAATGTTCGCTATTCTTTGATCATTCAACTTAGACAGTTCCGCGTCGTATTCGGTATAGATGGGCCAGAACTTTGCCGCATCAGCCGCGCTTAACAGCATGACCGATCCCATGATCTCGTCTTTCTGCTGGCGCACATCGGAGCGCAGCAGCTGAATATAGGCTTGAATATTCTGCTTTTGATTAGCTGCAGCGGGTGACGTAGTAGCCGGTTTCGCAGCTTTCTTAGGTGGCGTCGCATCTTGGGACCACCCAGCTGCTACAAAAGCCAGCATCGCCAGAAGCATTACCCAAACGGCTCTTTTCCTGTTCATCTTGTCTCCTCCACGGAACTGCGAATTAAATGTGTTCACAAATTCATCGTTCCAACCAGGTCTCTATGCGTCACACAACAGGGGGACTGGTCAGTTTTGCAACGACTCCCGCGCCTTTTGTCTTTCTTCTTCTTACTCGGCCACCAATTTGTAGGCGACGTAATATTTATAGATATTTGCCACGTACGTGACCGTCTCCATTCCCACCCTTTCTACGGCGACCAACGCTCTCTCGTTGTCCCAAACCTGAAATTGTTCACGCCCCCACCTTCACGTCTTGGCGATGGAATCGAGTAAGCAAGTTGCGAATCGCACAGTTCGCTGCCACTTAAGGTAGGCCTTCCGAAAGGAGTCTTACCTTTCTACTCAAGGTCATGGGCCTGCACTTAATCTGAACGACGATCATTTCCGCCTGGGTTATCGGACATTGAGTTGAGAGAGCCTATGTGGGAGCCGTGGAGCCGAATACTGTTAAAACTAACAGTACCGGACCTGCACTTTCTTATGGTCCCTGCCTTCGTCGTCAATGTGGGGACACGGACTAAAGACTATCTGCCCGTCTCTCAGGAAGCGCCCCTCAGTGTAGTGGTACCTCTATCCCGGTTTCGACGAGGGGTGTCAGTCGTCGGCCCGGATTAAGGAGCGGAAGTGCATCAATGACAGGTTCCAATGCAGAAGGGAGATCGTCGTGGTTGCGAGTCCCAAAGATCTATAACCTCCGCATGGATCCCTACGAGCGGGCGGACATCACCTCTGACCAATACGACGACTGGCTGGTGCACAACGTCTACCTCCATGTCCAAGGAATTATCCTTGCCTCGGAGTTCATCGAGACGTTCAATCAGTATCCAGCCAGCCAGCTGCCAGCCAGTTTCACAGTCGATCCTGAAGCGATTCTGAAGATGCTTCGCGCTCAACAGCAAGCGATGGCCAAGGACTAAACGCTCGGCAGAACGGAGCTACCAGGTGGACGGACGTCCAGGAACACTTTAGAGGATAAGATACGCACCCGGCCATAGGGTCCGGGTTCGCCCTTCAGGAGTGGATCCGATCTTGTTATCTAAGATCTGAGTTATCTAAGACCTGAGGTGTCCAGCATAATGAAAGCGGCGGTTTCCGCAGCTAATCCGACACGTCCCGCACCATCACTCCTCCGGTTACGGCGATAGTCGGGATTGGTCGACAGTTACTCAGAGGTCTTCACAGGCCTCATATACAAATGAATTTCGATATGTTCTACTTAGCTACTCCACCTCGTAGTTTCACTGAGACGCCCCAAAAACACGTCTACTCCGCTGGCCGGGAGCTAGCCTGCAAGGGAAGACCATTGTCCACGATCGACAAGCGTCAAAAAGCCCTGAAATCGGGTGCTGAACGGATTACCCCATCGTCGGAAGAGATTGATTCTCTATCGGCGATTCCTGCAAAGGAAATACAGCAGCGCGTTAATGACCGGTTTGGCGTACTTCCGAATTTTTTTCGGCTCTCGACCGAGACTCCTGAGATCACCGAAAGACTGTGGGGATTTGCCCAAGCAGCCTATCTCGATAACCCGCTCCCCTCTATTTTTAAGGAACGGCTTTTTGTCTTTCTTTCTCGCTTTTGTGCAGTCCGCTACTGTATCGCTCGCCACACCGGTTTCTTGGTTGGGCTTGGTCGGCCGGCAGGCGATAAAGACGCTCGCGCTGAAAGCGTCGCGGACGTAGTCAAGCTCCTGCGACGGCCGTTTCCACGCGGTCCTGAACTACAATCACGCCTTTCGTTTTGCTCGAAATGTCCTGCTCCTCTTGTTGAAATGCCGGCGGCCGGCACGCAGATGGAAGATGGGCTTTTTTCTCTGGCCGGCCACGTATTCTTGCAGACGGCGGACGCCCAAGCGTGCCTCGACGCCCTAGAACGTTTGCTGGGCACGATTCGACTTCAGTACCTCCTGCTTTTCTTGTCGTTCGTTCGGGCGGCCCACTACTGGACAAGGGTCCATCCTGAAATCGAGATTGAGCATGACGTCAAGCAACTTCTTGCGACACATGAAGTGCTAGCGAGTTGTATCCTTGACGACTCCGACGCCAGCCTAGACCAGGCCACTCAGTCAATTTTGGACGAGCTACCAGAATTGCGCCTGAAGGCCGATAAGGCCATCGGCTTGCTTGCCGCAATCGTAGATTCTTCCGAAGATGCGATTATCAGCAAAACCTTAGAGGGCGTCATCACAAGCTGGAACACAGGTGCCGAGCAGCTCTTTGGATACACAGCCGAGGAAACCATTGGCCAGCCTATTTCGATGATTATTCCGCACGAACGCCGGGACGAGGAAAGAAGTATCCTTGCACGGCTCAGTCAAGGCCAGCGGATCGATCATTTCGATACCATTCGCGTGCGAAAAGATGGCTCTAAACTGGAGATATCGCTGACAATCTCGCCAGTTAGGGACGCCTCAGGAAAAATCATCGGAGCTTCGAAAATAGCGCGCGATATCGCCGGGCGTAAACGGATCGAGCGTGAATTGCATGAGAGCGAACAGCGTTTCCGCGCGCTCGCTGGTGCGCTGGATACTCAAGTTCTATTTCGGACTCAGGAACTGCAGCGGCGAAACGCGGAGATTCTTCAACAATCGGATCAGCTTCGAGACCTTTCAGCCAGATTGATGCGTGCGCAAGACGAAGAACGCCGGCGCATTGCACTTGAACTGCACGACAGCGTTGGGCAGAATTTGGCTGCACTGGGAATGACCCTTGCGCGATTCGAAGACGACGCGAAACGCGACCCTGCTCGATTCTCCGAAAGCATCAAAGACGCTAAAGACTTAATTCAGAATCTGACACAAGAGATACGCACGACCTCTTATCTTTTGCACCCTCCAATGCTGGACGAACTCGGTTTGCGGTCTGCACTTCTGTGGTATGTAGAAGGCCTCGCGAAACGAAGCAACCTTGGTATCGAGGTGAATATTCCCGACAACCTTGAAAGGCTTCCCCCGGAGATGGAACTAGCCATATTTCGTCTCGTGCAAGAAAGCCTGACGAACATCCATCGCCATTCAGAAAGCAAAACTGCAGTAATCCGCATTGCTCGCGAAGGTGACAACATTCATGCGGAGGTGAAAGATCGCGGTAAGGGAATGTCACAGGACCGATTCGCGGAGGTTCAATCCCAAGCGGTCGGGCTGGGGATCAGGGGAATGAAAGAGCGCGTGCGCCAGTCTCATGGCGAATTGACTATCGATTCCAATGCGTTGGGTACAAAGATTACCGCTGTTTTCCCGGTCAGCGCTCCCGCAATGAAAAAACAGGGAAAGATTTTGAGGCACGGCGCAACATAATGTCGCGGACGACACTCAAGTCCATGAAGCGCTAGCCGGGCGTTGCATCACATACGATTTTCACGGCGTGGTCCTCGACTCCGCTCCCCTCGGAACCCACCTGGCCTAGCCAAGCCTCCCACAAATACGATTTTCGCGCATCGTATTCCCCAACATCCCTATTCCTCTTATCAACTTACGCCGCATGCGTACGCCGCTCGAATCATTACTACATAAGAAAGAGACAAATCTTCTGGGACTCCGTGGCCGCGAACAGGAGAGCCTTGCTCCCTCCTGTAACTTTTGACAGTTCACATCGTCTTGGACTTCCACCAGACTCGCAATTTCCATGACGTGTTCGCTTGGGAGAATTTGAAGTGGATCTGCCGTAACCGTTCTATAGCCCGAGTACCAAAAAGTACTTTATGAACTGCCTTAGCATCCAGGCGATTAGCCTGTGAGCCATTAGGAGAACAGAAATGAAAATCAGAGCTGCAATTCTATCCGTGATTGTTTTGCTGTTTGGGACGATGGCGTTTGCTCAGGACAACCCAAAGGCGGAGATTTTGTTCGACTATTCGTACATCCATGCCAATCCGCAGAACAACAACATCATCCAGCCTTTCTCGTTGAACGGAGGCGGCGGCGGAGTTGCATTTTACTTCAACAGGCACATTGGCATTGAGTTTGAATTCGAGGGCTATGGCAGCGATAACCACAGCCTTACCATTCCTGCGGGGAACCCGGCATGCCCTGGTGTGACGAACTGCCTAATTACGGCGCAAGGGAACCTGTTCACCTACAACATTGGTCCGATCATAAAAGCTCGCAAGAAGCACTTCGAGCCGTTCGTTGAGGCATTGTTCGGCGGAGCTCACTCGAATTTCTACGGAAATCTCTTCTCGGATTGCAACACTATAACCGGCTGCGTCGCCGCGAGTAAGTCCCCCAGCAACAACGCGTTTGATTTCATAATCGGCGGTGGTATCGATGTCCCGCTTACCAAACATTTCACTCTTCGGCCAATCCAGGCCGACTATCTCCTGACTCGATTTGGCAATGGCTTCACCGGTGGCAACAACAACCAAAGCAATTTCAGATATCAAGCCGGTATCCTATTCCGGCTTGGCGGAGCGCCACCGCCGCCTCCCAATCATCCCCCCACAGCTTCCTGTTCAGCCAGTCCCGCCTCGGTTTACCTTGGCTCGGGTGAAGTAGTGTCGGTGCATGCGGACGCCAGCGATCCCGACAACGACACCCTTACTTATACTTGGACAGCCACAGGCGGCGCCGTTGACGGCACGGGCGCGCAGGTCCGCTGGAGTTCAAACGGCCTTGCATTAGGCACCTATACAGTCACAGCGGGAGTCTCTGACGGGCGCGGCGGCAACACGAGCTGCACGGCGGATATCAAAGTAGAGCCTCGGCCCAATCGTCCACCTACTATGAGCTGCTCCGCGGATCCGAGTTCAGTTCGTCCTGGCGGCAGTGTGCGCGTCACTGCCAGTGCCAACGATCCCGATAACGATCCCTTGACCTTCTCCTGGCAATCGAGCGGCGGCCAAGTCGCAGGTTCCGGGGCTGTGGTCCAGGTTGACACTACCGGCTTAACGTCCGGAAGCTACACGGTAACCGGATCCGTCAATGATGGGCGCGGCGGCACAGCGGACTGCAGGGCTCAATTCAGCATCGAAGCGCCTCCACCGCCTCCCGCGGTAGAAGCCAGGCTAGCCATCCGCAGCATCTATTTCCCGACGGCTCTGCCTTCGCCTGGACGCCCGACTGCAGGCTTGGTCGAAAGCCAGCAAAAGACACTTACGTCGCTGGCCAATGACTTCAAGGAATATCTCGCACTCAAGCCGGATGCCCATCTCGTACTCGAGGGCCATGCGGATAAACGCGGCACCCCGGAATACAACCAGGCTCTTTCCGAACGCCGCGTCGAGATCACAAAGCAATTCCTCGTTGGACTTGGCATTCCAGCGGACAGCCTGCAAGTCAAAGCGTTCGGCGAAGAAGAAAACATGACGGAAGATCAGGTAAAAGCACTGGTCGAACAACATCCCAACTTGACCCAGGAACAGAGGGACAAAATCCTGGCCAACCTAAGAGTTGTTACACTAGCCCAGAACCGGCGCGTGGACATTACCTTGAGCAGCACGGGTCAACAGTCTGTTCGCCAGTTCCCATTTAACGCCGAAGACTCCTTGACCCTGCTCAGCCCCAAAGTAGGCGGGGCCGGAACAAAAGCAGCACCCAAGAAGAAGACACAACAGTAGTTCATACGGTAACTAACCGGTTGACGATAGGACTGAGCGACCTTTTTACAAACCGAGGTCGTTCAGTCCTTTATGTTCGTCAGGGCGCCTTCCGAGTGGCCAGTGGTACTTGCGGTCTGATTCTTTGATAGGAAGATCGTTGATGCACGCAAACCTAGTACGCATCAGGCCATCGTCGTTGAATTCCCAATTTTCATTGCCGTACGAACGATACCAATTCCCTGAGTCGTCGTGCCACTCGTATGCAAAGCGAACTGCGACGCGATTTCCAGTGAAGGCCCAAAGCTCTTTGATCAGCCGGTAGTCCAACTCTTTCGCCCACTTCCGTGTGAGGAAGGCAACGATTTCCTGCCTGCCAGTCACAAACTCGGAACGGTTCCTCCAACGGGAATCCACAGCGTAACCCTGTGAGACTCTGTCAGGGTCGCGCGAATTCCAGCTATCTTCCGCAAGCCGAACTTTCTGGATCGCGGTTTCAAGAGTAAAGGGCGGCAATGGTGGACGCGTCGTCATAGCTTTTCTCCTTCGTCAATCCTCGCAACTGTTTTGGATGGTCGTCATTGGGGCATAGCGAGTTTCGCCAAATCATGCGCCGAATCTTTCGGCTGCGCGAGCCTTCAACTTCAGCATTTCTTCTTCTCGATTCCTTGGTTGTGCGTTGGTTTCGAGTGAATGGAGAAGGCGACTCACAACATCAGCAATTTCGTCAATGGCGGACTGAAACGGGGCTTCGTTAGCTTTCGATGGTTTGTTAAAGCCGCTGACCTTTCTGACAAATTGGAGCGAAGCGGCTCTGACTTCCTCATTCGTTACAGGTGGATCAAAGTTGAAGAGGGTCTTTATATTTCTACACATAGCTTATGACCTCATCTGATCAGCGGGAACAACAAACATTGACCCGATCGGAGGAACCTTATGTTCATACCGGGCTTAGATATATATACCTGACTTTCGGTTACGTTTTCCTCCAGAGAACCTGCCGCTCAGTTCAGGACGCCATTCTTGCGAGGAGCCTCGCTGCGGGTCCACTGCCCACAAAGAGAAACAAAGTCCGCGTTGCCGCGTCTAGTAACCTAGGTATTCGAATGTCAAGCCTTTGGCAAGACCTGCGCTACGCACTCCGACTCCTCCGCCGAGCGCCGATGTTTACTGCCGTAGTCATCGTCACGCTGGCCCTTGGCTTAGGCGCAAACATCTCCATTTTCAGCCTTGTAAACACCATCTTCTTCCGCACTCTCCCTCTCGCCGATCCGGACCGCACCTTTCGCGTCCTCGATTCCAATCGCGGGCCTGATGGCCACCTAAGCACTTTCGGGATGCACAGCCCGCACGTCGTGATGTTTCGCGAAACTGCATCGGCCTTCGATGGCATGGTCGCTCTCTCCGGCGATAGCCTGACCCTCGCTGGCGGCACCGAGCCCGAGCGAATCAGCGTGGTCTACCGATCCGAAGGTTGGTCCTCCACTCTTAAAGTGCAACCCATCTTTGGCCGTGACTTCCTGCCGCAGGAAGAAAGCAAGGGACTGGGAAGCGGCGTCGCTCTTATCAGCGATCGCCTGTGGCAGCGTCGTTTTGGCGGGAGCGCTTCGGTGCTTCAGCAGAGCGTCACGCTCGACAATCAGATTTTCCGCATTGTGGGCGTGATGCCTCGTGGATTCAATTTCCCTTACGACGCGGACATTTGGCTTCCCTTCGCCATCGACCGCACCGATCCCGCACGCGAATTCGCCGTTTTCGCCCACCTCAAGCCCGGCTTCACGCCGCAACAGGCTCGCGAATCCCTCGCTCAAGTGACAGCTCGAATCAAGGAAACTTATCCCGTCACGCCGCCGGGCTATCAAGTAACCAGCATCACGCTTCGCGAAAACCTGAACGACAATCAGGAGCGCACCATGTTCGCGCTTCTTTGCGTGGTCGGTTTTCTCCTGCTGCTTACCTGCGTCAATGTCGCCAACCTGCTTCTCGCGCGCTCAGCGGTTCGGGCCCGTGAATTTGCGATTCGCGCGGCTCTGGGCGCTAGCCGCACGCGCCAGCTTCAGCAGACCATGACCGAGAGCTTGCTCTTAGCCACCGCCGGGTGCGGTTGCGCTCTTCTTTTATCTTCATGGTTGAATCGCTACCTGGCTACGCTTTTGCCGTCCGATTTTCGCCTACAACTGGGTATGCCCGCTCCTGAACTTGACCATCGCGTCTTGCTCTTCGGTCTGACGCTCTCGCTGCTTGCAGGAATCTTCGCCGGATTATTTCCTGGCGTGGGCCACGCGCGAGACGACTGGGCGAATACTCTTAAACGAGCCGGACGATCCGGTCCCGGTGGAACCCGCACAGCGCATCGCGTCCTCAATGGATTCGTCATCGCGCAAACGGCTCTCGCCCTGGTGTTAACCGCGGGAGCCGCGCTGATGACCGAGCATTTCCGACGCCTGCAGACTCGCGACCTCGGCTTCGAGCCGCACCAACTTCTGACCATGCAAATCACGCCATCGCAAATTGATTATCCGCCCGGACCCCGCCGAACCGTCCTCGTCGATCGCATGCTCCAAGCCATCCACGCCACACCCGGAGTCGCTGCAGCAGCCGCCACCACCGTGAATCCGCTAGGCGGAGGCACTTGGGGCGCACCGATAATCATCGAGGGCACGGAGATCAGCGGAAGAAGCGCGGATTTCATCGTCAACCATCGACTGGTCAGCAGCGATATTTTCCACACCATGAACATCCCGGTGCTGCAAGGCCGCGCTTTCTCCGATCTCGACAACGAGCGCGGGCAGTCGGTGGCCATCGTCAGCAAAGACATGGCCCAGCGTTTCTGGCCCAACGCCGACGCGCTCGGCAAACGCCTGCGCATGGATCGTCCGAATGCTCCCTGGCTGACCGTAATCGGCATCGTCGGCAATGTGCACGACGCAGGTGACCCGGGCGACCCGCGCGAAACCTGGTACCTTCCGTACACCCAAAATGCTGGAACCGCGGCCGCGGATACGATCTATATCATGGCGCGCGTCCAGTCGGATTCGCCGGCGCTTGTCACCAGCATCAAACAAGCCGTCTGGCATGCAGACAAATCGCTGGCTGTCTACGATATTTCGTTTATGGATCGCTACTACTCCGAAAGCCTCGAAAGAGATCGGCTCGGTGCGCGCGTGATGAGCTTTTTCGGTGGATTTGGATTGCTGCTTGCCGCTCTTGGCGTTTACGGAGTTATGGCGTTCGCGGTGATCCAGCGCACCCATGAAATCGGCATTCGCATGGCTCTCGGGGCAACCAGCAATCAAGTCTTGTCCGCTGTGCTGCTTCGCGGGCTCAGACTAAGTTGCGCGGGCCTCGTGATTGGCGTGCTGATTACCGTCGCGATGAACCGCGTGCTCACAGCCTTCTTGTCAGAAGTCCATGGTTTGGAAATTGCGCCGCTGCTCTTTTCAGCCGGCGTTCTTTTGGCGGTCGCCTTTGCGGCGTGTTATTTGCCAGCGCGTCGTGGCGCGGATCTTGACCCGTTGGTGGCTTTGCGTTTCGATTGATGCGCTCGCAGCCAGTCTGCGCGGTCACGTTTCTAGCGAGCGATGCGTTTTTTTTAACCGACGGTCAGCAACTCTTCGTAGAATCCGCCAATTCCGCGCGCGCGGTCTACAAAGTGGATCTCGAAAATCCAGTGGCGCTCCTGCCCTTCCGCGTCCAGATCTCGCATCCTGTTCGGATTATCGGGATGAACGTACAGCGTTACTTTATCGCCGGGAACTCTCTCATGCGGAAACTGGCCAATCAGATGCCCTGCGATGGGACCGCCATATTCCCAGCCGAAGTCGTGCGCCAGCTTCTGTGCGTGCTTGTAAAGTTCATCCGCTTTGATGTCCGGATGCTCGTGAAAATATTTCTTGCCTTCGAGAAACCCCTTGGCGATGTCATCGCGAAGCTTCAGCTTCGTGGGGTCGGAACCGAGAACAAATGTTCTTCCAAAATCGGCCTCCCACTCCTCGAAGACCGGCCCCAAATCGAGAAAAAGAATGTCATCCTCGCCCACGGTCAAGTCGGGCGGGTTCTCTTCATACGGGGCGAGTGTATTGCGGCCAGCGCGAACGATGCGTTTGTGCCAGTAAGTGGAAATTCCAAACATCTCCTGCGCGAGATCGTAAATATCCTGGTTCAGCTGGCTCTCCAGGACGTTGGGGCGAATAAGACCGCGAGTTTCCACCGCATGGAAGAGGGTCGTTCGCTTTAGTTTGAGCCTGCAGCAGAGCTGCAGCGCGATCAGATATCGACTTGTTCATGCCGCTCAGAATAGCATGGAGCGCCGCGGTCATTAAACGAAACGGATCGCGAACCTAGCTTTCGTAGGCCGCGGTGGCCACTTTGGCAGGCTGCTTAGCACCGCTGCTCGGAGCCGCCGTCTATTTGTGACTCAAGCTCCAGACATACGCAGCGACGGCTGAAAGCTGCTCGGGCGTTAGCTGCGCGCCGCCCATCGCTGGCATCGGGCTGCGATATTGTTTTGGTTGCGGCACGCCGTCGGTAATTGTTTTCTTGATTCCCGCGTAGCTGCCATCGCTCCACAACCATTTCTTCCCCGTCAAATCTGGACCTAGAGGAGAGCCCCCACCACTCGCGCCGTGGCAACCGATGCATGCTGCTCCGCCCACTTGGCCGTGATAGACGCGGTCACCAAGCGCTACCATTTCGCTGGTCACTCCCTGCGGAAGAGCAGCGGCGGTTGCCGCATCGCCAGCATCCGGATGCGTGCCCTCGGGTGGTTTTGCAGCCTCTTCGACGATTTTGCCTGCCGGAGCCGTTGAGCTCGGGCATGGAGTCACGCCCGCAGCACCGTTGCCAGCGCCGCCGCGATAAACAATTCGGTAAATTCGTCCACGCACATCATCAGAAATGTAGAGCGAGCCGTCTGGTCCAACTGCAAGCCCATCCGGGCGATGGTCGGCTTTGTCCGGCGATTTCACCGCCCCAGCAAATCCATCCGCAAAGATTTCGCATCCGCCGGATGCGTGGTCGCCCGCCATCGGTTGAAAAACAACGTTGTAGCCACCTTGTGGATAGGGCGCACGGTTCCATGAACCATGGAAGGCAACAAACAAGCCGTTTCGGTAACGCTCAGGGAAGGCCTTTTTGTCGTAGTGCACCATTCCGTTCGGCGCCCAATGCGCGGGAAAATCTGCGGCAGGAGCGAGCTTGTTCGCGCAAACTCCAAGCTTCTTGCCATCCCCGCCATATTCCGGAGCCAGCACTAGTCTTTGCACGAACGAGTCGTAGTAGCACTCGGGCCAGCCATAGTCGCCGCCCTGCTTCAACAGCAGCACCTCTTCCGCCGGAAGCGTCGCTTCCTGATCCGCCTTGTAAAAATCGGGCCAATTCGTGTGCAACTGGTCGCGTCCATGCTGCGTCACAAACATGCGGCCACTCGGGTCAATCGCAAAGCCTTCTCCATTGCGAATCCCCGTAGCGAACCGATCTGCCTTCGAAAAAGTTTGATCGGATTTATTGGCGTCATAGCGCCAGATACCGCCGCGCGTTTCAAGCTCCACACACGGATCCGCTCCCGGCGATTTAAGAGTGCGATTTTTCAGCTGGCACGAATTGGTCGCGCTCGCCACGTCCACAAACATCGCGCCTTCGGAATTGATAATGAAGGGATGCATTGGATGATCGCCGCCTAGAGGCAATCCCGAAACGATTGTGACCGCCGAATCCTTCGGCACGATGGATCCGGGGGCCAGCGCGTATCGCACGATGCGATCGTTAATCTCCGCATAGATCGAGCCTTTATACAGGCCGATTCCTGTGCCGCCAGCTCCGCCGCTCTGCACGGTTTCCCCGAAGCGCTCGTTTACGTCGGCTTTCCCCGAGCCCGCTTTGTCTTGCAGAGCAACCAGGAATCCTCCGTCGTGCGGTTTGTCGTTGCCGTAGTATTCGCCCGACCATGTGTTCACATAGACCACGCCGTTCGGCGCAACCACCATGTGCCGGGCATGGCCAATGCCGTCCGCAAAAATCGTGGCGCAGAAACCAGCAGGCAGCTTAAGCCCACTGTCATCGTTCGGGCACGCCTCGCCGGCAGGTCCCGCAGTGGCCTTGGAATGGTTCTCGGCTGACGCCGACAGCAAGGAGTTCCCCGCATACAGCGCGGCGAGCGCTGCCACGGCAGGCAGCAGTCTCTTCCACAAGTGGACGAATCGCATCGAACCCTCCCCGAAACAGACAACGAAAAATCTAAACGCGATGAGCTGCCAAAATATACCATAGCCGCCTCAATCAAACTCTGTCCCAACGCGTTTTGTAACCGCTAGCTTGAGCCACCGTCTGGGCATGTCCCCTGCCGGAAAACAAGCGATTCTGCCGGTTTGTGTGATGCACGGGCCGTTGGCGATTGCACAGCAGGCGCCGCGCGATTTCTTGACGGCGGAGCGCGGCTCCGTTAGCGTCAAAGAGTAGGGAGTGGCTTCGCACTTCGTCGCGCGCATCGCGTGTAGAACACCCAGGGCTGGAGATCCTCGTGGCCAACGCCATCATCACTTTGACGACAGACTACGGCACCGACGACCATCTCGTTGGAACCGTAAAGGGAGTCATACTTAAGATCAATCCGGATGTGACGATCGTGGACATCACGCATCACGTGACGCCCTTCGATTTGCTCGATGGCGCGCTGGCCATCGGCGCGGCTTACTCTTACTTTCCTCCGAAGACGATTCATGTGGTGATTGTGGATCCTGGCGTCGGAACGGAACGGCGGCCCCTGCTCGTCACTGGACAGAATCATTACTTTATTGCGCCCGATAACGGCGTGCTCTCGCTCGTCTACGAACGCGAATCAAACGTGGTGGTGCGCCACGCCACTGCGGAGCACTATTTTCTCCAGCCGCTCAGCAAAACGTTTCACGGGCGCGATGTCTTTGCGCCAGTCGCGGCGTGGCTCTCTAAGGGCTGGCAAACTCCCGCGATGGGGGACGAGATTCAGGACTACAAAAAGATGGCGCTGCCGCGGCCGAAGCCTGGAGCCGCAGGCGTAAAAGGTTTAGTGCTGAAAATTGATCCGTTTGGGAATCTGGTCACGAATTTCCGCGCCGAGGATTTGTCCAGCGATGCGCAAAACGGCGGCGGGCTGAAAATGCAAGTGGGGCCCCATGCCGTGAGCAGGCTCGTGGATACGTTCGCCCGAGGCAAGGCCGGCGAAGTAGTGGCCTATTTGGGATCGAGCGGTTATCTGGAAATCGCCATCAACAAAGGAAACGCTGCACGTACCTTACGTGTTGGACGCGGAGCGCCGGTGGTTCTCGCCGAAAAGTAGTTCCCTTCTGATTGTCAGGGGAAAGTTCAAGAAATCATTTTGAATGCAACGCGGCCCGGCGCGCGACGATCGCACTCCGTATCACAAAATGTCACAGAAGAACTCAGATTAGGCTAGTAACATTTTTCTAGGCGGCGGCTTGGGCCGGTTGCTTCCGCTGGTGCCAGTAACCCAAGGCCGCGAACAAAAGGACGGCAGGCACCCCGGTCAGTCCGCAAGCGATAAAGAAAATGCCGTAAGCGTGAATGAGGCCGTGCGTGGTGCTCAGCCTTTCGACCGCAGCGCCCGAAAACCCCTTCAGGATCTTTCCCAGCCAAGCATACGTCGAACTCAAAAGTGCATACTGTGTGGCCGTGTATCCCAGACTGGTGAGGCTCGACATGTACGCTACAAGCGCAACGGCGGCGAAGCTGAGACTGAAATTGTCACCCGCCATGACGAACGCGAAGAGAGGAATGCTCAAGCCCGCGAACGCAAGAGTCGCAAATGCAGCAGTCGCAGCCGCCTGTAAAATACCTCCGATGACAAGGGCACGCATGTAGCCAAGCTTCAGCGAGCAGAATCCGCCCGCGGCGATGCCTGCAAACGTCGCGATAAGCCCGATGGAGCCGCGCACCGCTCCTACCGCTGGCTTCGTAAGGCCGAGGTCGTGGTAGTAGGGATTCGCCATCGGGCCCATCATGAAGTCCGGCAACCGGTAGAGGCTGATGGCCGCTAACATCACTAGCGCGAGCCAGCCGTGCGTGCGGAAGAAAGCGATGAAAGGTCCCCCAATGGCGTCGAAGAAACGGCGCCATTGCGGCGTTTCGCGCTCTTTTTCATGCAACACCGCATTTGCGCGCTCCGGTTCTTTTGCAAACCAGGTGGCTAACATTCCAATAGCCATACAAGCTCCGTAGATACCGTAGGACATTCGCCAACCCACAGCCGCGGCCACGATGAGGATAAGGGAATCCGTAGTCAGGAGCGCCAGACGGTAACTGAACTGATAGGCAGACGCGAGAAGCCCTTGTTCATCTCCGTCGTCAGCTGATTCAATTCGCCAGGCATCGACCACGATGTCTTGTGTCGATGAGGCAAACGCGACGATGAGCGCACAAGCGCCAAGCCGGCCGAGTCCCACTTTCGTGCCGGTTGCGCCCATGGCGCAAAGCGCAAGACCGACGACTATCTGGGAAAACATCATCCATCCGCGCCGATGGCCAAGCCGCTTAAACAACGGCAAGTCGACGCGATCCATCAAGGGCGCCCACAGAAACTTTAGCGAATAGGCGATGCCCACCCAGGAAAGAAACCCGATCGCCGTCAGCGAGGTGTGTTCATCGCGCAGCCAGTAGCCGAACGTATTGCCGACCAGATAAAAGGGAAGGCCTGAGGAAAACCCCAGCAGCAACATCGCCACCGTTTTAGGCCGCAGGTAATCGGCGATCCGGTGCTTTTGGGGACTCACGCGTTCATTGTCTATTGGAGGCCTCACGGAACTCAACGTTCATACCGCCGAACGTTGTCTATGCTGGCACTCTCACCGGTTTGTTACGGCTCCGCCGCAGCGGCTTTGGAGCTTTTTTCCGTATGCTCAGAGTTGACTGTCGGCTCCGTCGCTCGCTCTTCTTCAGGAGCCGGACGCACACGCTGGATTTTGACGCGGGCAACACGCCGGCCGTCCATCTCCACGACCGTGAAGCGAAACTGTCCGTACTCGAAACTTTCCCCGCCTCGCGGAATAAAACCAAGCTGATCCAAAACGAATCCGCCGACTGTCGCGTATGCGGGATCTTCCGGCAAAGGAATGTTGTACTGCGTATCCAAATCGCGTACGTTAAGCGCGGCATCAAAAATCACGGCGCCGTCGGCGAGTGTCAGCGGCCGCTCAATAACGTCAAACTCGTCGTGAATCTCACCCACCACTTGTTCCATGATGTCTTCCAGCGTCACAAGCCCGAGTATGCTGCCGAATTCGTCCACAACCATGGCCATGCCGATGTGCCGCGTGCGAAGTTCCTGGAGCAACTCACTCGCAGGTTTCGTTTCCGGCACGATGAGCACTTCCCGAAGCACGCGCCGCAGGTCGAATGGCGGCGGCGGGAGATTTTCTTCCAGCCGCCGTTCGCGATCGAGCAAAGTCCATAACATATCTTTGATATGAACGAAGCCAAGAATGTGGTCGCTCGAGCCGCGATAGACGGGAATACGCGAGCGTTGGGAAGTGGCAAACACGCGCATCACTTCGTCCATCGACGCTTCCACCGGAAGCGTGTGCATATCCGGCCGGGGCACCATGATCTCGCGAACCTGCACTTGTCCTAGTTCTATCGCGCTCACGATGAATTTTTCCTCGCCGGGAGCGATTAGGCCACGTTCGCGCGCCTGCCGGATCTGGATTTGTAGTTCTTCCGTCGAGTGCGCTGAGCCATGACTCTGCGGCGACGAAACGCCCATCGCCCTCACGATGAGACCAGACATGCCATCAAGAAGATCGATGGCCCACCGAAAAGTATGCAGATACCACTGAAATGGCAGAGCAATAAGAAGAGCGACGCGCTCTGCCTTCGCAAGGCTGACGGTCTTGGGCACCAGCTCGCCAAGCACCACGTGCATCGCGCTCAGCAAAGCAAAAGCGCAACCTAGAGCAATCGCGTGCGCGAAAAAAGCGGTCCGCGTGCCTGCAGCTCCGTGCCAGATTTGCTGCAAAGCTGCCGTAAGCGTGGCTTCGCCGAGCGCGCCGATCGCCAGGCTCGAAAGCGTGATACCGACTTGCACGCCGGAGACGACACGGTGCAAATCCGCAAGTAAGCGCTCAACAACTTTGGCGCGAGTATCTCCCTTGGCCACGAGTTGGCGAACACGGGAAAGCCGCACAGCGACGAGGGAAAACTCCGCAGCGGCGAAAAAGCCGTTGAGGGCGACGAGCGCCAGCACACCGATCAACCGCACGGCGAACATAGTTTCTCAGGGAACCCCTACGGGCATTGTAGCAGTACGGGAGAAGAGCGCGAGGCGCGCGTGCCTTCTCTACACACGCGTAATCGTGACGAAAATATCTTCTCCACTCAGCGCTAGCTTAACGCCGCCGTTCTGGCTTGGGCTCATTTCCAGGCGCTCCGCAAGAAGTTCATTGCGCAGGAATGCGGCATGCGCGGTGATGGCCTCGGCAATGCGCGGTGAGGCGGAGTAGCTGACGACGATGCGGTCCGAAATGTCGAGATTCAACGCCTTGCGTTGATCCTGCAGCATGCGGTTGAAATCCCGCGCGAGGCCTTCCTGCAAAAGCTCCGGCGTCAAAGCAGTGTCGAGCGCCAGAAAAGTTCCTTGCTCGAGACTGCATTTGAGATTTTCAGGGCCTTCAAACGTGACAACGATTTCCTCCGGAGCAAGTTCGAACACCTGATCCGGAAGTTGAATCGAAAACGGGCCGCCTTTGAGCACTTGGCTCGGATCGGCATTTTCCAAAGCCTCTCCGATGGCTTTCAGGTATCTTCCCGCACGCGGTCCGATCTTTTTGGCATCCGGCTTGAAGCGAGCTTTCACAAGGGATTTCTCGTCCTCAATCAAGACGAGTTTCTTCAAATTGGTCTCTTCCAGAATCTGCGCCACATAGTCGGAGTTTTCCAACACACGCCGGTCGGCCTGATCCTTAGCCCGCACATAAAGCGTGTTCAGAGGCTGGCGAATCTTCACCTTGCTCTGTGTGCGGAGACTGAGCGCGAGATTCTTAATGCGGATCACCGCGGCAATGCTGTGCTCGAGAGTTTCGTCGATCAGAGATGGGTTCACTTGCGGATAAGTCGTCAGGTGGACGGACTCAGGTGCCGATGGATCAACGGAGCGAACTAGATTTTGATAGATATCCTCTGTTAAGAATGGCAGCGCCGGGGCCATCACGCGAGTGACGGTCGTCAGCACTTCGTAAAGAGTTTGATAGGCGTCCGCCTCACTTTTCCAGAAGCGACGGCGCGAGCGTCGCAAATACCAGTTGGAGAATTCCTCATCGAAAGCCTGAAATGCTTCGACCAGCTTATATTGCTCGTAATTCTGGAACGCGCTATTCGCCTCCGCCACCAGCCGTTGGAGTTTGCTCAAAACCCATCGATCTAGTTCGTTGGTGACGGGAACAGCGGCACCGCCGGGCTTCCAATCGTCCGCGCCGGCATACATCACAAAAAAGCTATAACAGTTCCAGAAGGTTAAAAGCTTGCGTCGGGCATCGCCATCAATCGTTTGGCCCACATTGCCTGTGGGATGAAGATCGGGAAAGTTGAGATTTTGCGCCGTCTTCTGCTCCGTGTAGATATAGCGCATCACTTCGGCGCCCAGCGCTTCCGCTGCTTCATCAAACGCGATGGAATTGCCCTTGGACTTGTGCATTTCCTCGCCGCGCGCATCGCGCACCAGCGCATGACCGAGGAGCGCTTTGAAGGGAGCGCGGCCGTCGATCATCGCGCTCATCGAAAGCATCGAATAAAACCAATTCCGGAATTGCCCCGGAAAACTTTCGAGCACCAAGTCCGCCGGAAACCATTTCTCCCAGTAAGCTCTGTCGGTCGAATAGCGCATGGTGCTGAACGGCACGATTCCCGCGTCCAACCAGGGATTGCCAACATCCTCGGTGCGCTGCGCCAAGCCACCGCACTTCTCACAACGAAGTTTGACGGCGTCGATGTACGGGCGGTGCGGCGAATTCCCTTCGAAGACATCCCAGCCTTCGACCGCTTTTTCCTTTAGCTCTTCCCTGCTTCCAATCACTTCAAAATGTTTGCACTCAACACAGACCCAGATTGGCAGCGCAAGTCCCCAGAAGCGTTTCTTGGAGATCATCCAGTCGCTCATGTTCCGCAGCCAGTCTTGCTCGCGTGCTTCGCCGTCGGGAGGAATCCACTTGATCGTCGGCACGACGCGCTGGATCCGGTCGCGCCAATCCATGCGGATGAACCATTCGTCGACCGGGCGAAACACCAACTCTTCTTTACATCGCCAACAGTGCGGATAGACGTGCGGATATTTCTCGCGCGCCACCAGCATGCCCGACGCTTTTAGCGCTGCAATAATGTCATCCGCCACTTCGTTGGCGTTGCGCTTCGTGAATTGCCCGAACCCCTCGAGAAAAACGGAACTATCATCTAGTGGGGCGATGAACGGGATACTATTCTCTTTGCCAAGTTGCTGGTCTTCCGCGCCGCATCCTGGCGCAATGTGAACGAGCCCTGTTCCCTCCGCTTCGCTGATTTCCTTCCAGGCAATCACACGATGTGCTTCCGCGGCAGTTTTGCCGCCGCCTGTTTCACCATACGGAAAAACGCCGCCTGGTGTTTTCTGCGCGGGAAGCTCATCAAAGGGCCCTTGGTAGGTGAGGCCGACTAAATCTTTTCCGGGAAGCTCTTCGACCACCTCAACGCCTCCACTTCCCTTCAAGATAGTCCGGATCGACGGCAGCTTGTGTGTCTCGTGCTTCCCTTCCACTTGCAGGTCTTGCAAACGATCGTGCTCGAAATTTCCCTTCGCAACATAGTAGAACCAGTCGCCGTGCTTGACCTTGAGATACGTCATCTCCGGATTCACGGCAACGGCCACGTTCGAAGTCAGCGTCCATGGAGTCGTCGTCCAAATCAAAAGCGCGGTTCGCTCCTGGCCTTTGATTGGAAAACGCACGAAGACCGAAGTGTGCGTTGTGATACGTCGGCCCTCGGCGACTTCCATCTGCGAAAGCCCCGTACCGCAACGCCCGCACCAGGGCATAACATCGTGCCCGCGATAAATGAAACCCTCCGTGTGGCATTTCTTTAAAAACGACCAGATGGTGTAATTATTCTCATCGGAGAAAGTAAAGTAGCTGCCGCCATACTCGGCGGAGCCGAGTTTCCGAACGATCTCGCTCGCGCGCGCAGTTTCTGTGTGCCCGCTTGGCAATTTCGCCGTAACCACCCGATCTCCGTCAGCCAAAGCGTCGCGCAAAGCAATAAGCACTTTGGGATCATCCCAATCGCACCAATAACCCAAGCGGATGGATTGCTCGGTCTGCCGCGCTGCAAACGTCAATACGCGTTCCTTGCAGGCGCGCACGAAATTCTCGATGCCAAAGTCGCGAATCTCTCGCTTGGTCTTCAGTCCAAGACTTTTTTCTACCTCGACTTCGACCCACAAGCCCTGGCAATCGAAGCCGTTCTGATAGCGCAGTGCGCTTCCCCTCATCGCGTTATAGCGCTGGTACATATCTTTCAGCGAGCGCCCCCATGCATGATGCACACCCATAGGATTATTGGCGGTGATCGGGCCATCGAGGAAAGACCAATGAGGTCCGCTGGCATTTTTCTCGCGAAGCTTCTGAAAAATCCGATTCTCCTCCCAGAAACGCAACATCTCGCGCTCCATGGCTGGAAAGTCGGGCACTCTCGGCACTGGTTTGTACATGCTCATAGTTGTATCCAATTAGATTATCACAGCGTGCAAACGCGCCCGCCTCGTGCGACCACTCGGTTGCACGCCCGAAGCGCGTCCACTACACTCAAGTTTTACAAACAGAGCTTCGGAGATTGCTTGCGGACGATCCTTCGTATTCTAGTCTGGACACTTCTGATCATTGCGATTGTTGCTGGAGGGACAGCCTGGTGGTTCATCTACCGCCCGCTTCCCCAGCTCGACGGCTCCATCTCGATTCCAGGCTTGCAAAAAGAAGTCACCGTCGAACGCGACAACTGGGGCGTGCCGCACATCCGCGCGGCTTCACTCGTGGATGCCGTCGAAGCTCAAGGCTACGTTGTGGCACAAGACCGTCTCTGGCAGCTGGATTTGATGCGCCGAGCGTCGCGAGGCCAACTCTCGGAGATTTTCGGCCCGCTCGCGCTTACATCCGACAAACAATTCCGCACCTTCGGTTTTTCTCGCGCCGCGGATCGCGATTTCGCTGCCATGGACAAGGATTCCCGCGCGTTGATGGAAGCCTACGCCCGCGGCGTGAATGCCTTCATCCAACAACATCAAAACACGCTGCCGCTGGAATTCGCTCTTCTTAAGTACAAACCGCGGCCCTGGCAGCCGACGGACTCGCTGGTCATTGCAGGATACATGTACCAAACGCTGACCGATACTTGGGAGCGCGAGCTGGACCGTGCCAAAGTCGAAGAGCGCGTCGGCGCGGATCGTTCGAAGGATCTTTTTGCGGTTGATGCCCCGATGGACCATTTCGTCGTCGGCGATCCCGACGTGCCCAATGACGGCTCGCAAGCGTCTCGCGCCGATCCCGACGACGATGACGATGATGACGACGACATGCCAACAGACTCCATTCTGAAGGCTGCCGTGCCTAACCCAGCCGGCGTTCGCACGCCCGAGACATTTGCGGATATCACTTCAGCACTCTGGCCTTCGGTGGAGGACTACCTCGAAGAAACGCAAAACGAAATTCGCAAAGGCCTGGGGAGCAACAACTGGGTTGTCAGCGGAGCACACACCGCGACCGGCAAACCTCTTCTGGCCAACGACACCCATCTCGAGCTTTCCATTCCGCCGATATGGTATGAAATTCATCTCGCCGCGGCCGGCTTCAATGCGAAGGGTTTTACACTGCCGGGCGCGCCGCTCATCGTCATCGGCCACAACGACCGCATCGCCTGGGGTTTTACGAACAGCGGCGCCGATGTACAAGACCTCTACATCGAAACATTCAATCCCGCCGCGCCCGACGAATACCGAGTGAACGGAGCCTGGGTCAAGGCGCAAGTTTTCGATGAAGTGATTCAGGTCAAAGGACAAGCGGACGAACACTTGAAAGTTGTCGTCACACGCCACGGCCCGGTAGTTCATCAAGAAGGTGACAAAGTCTACGCGCTTCGCTGGACGGCACTGGAACCTGGGGGCCTCGGGAGCACGTATAACTGGCTTTCCACAGCGAAAAACTGGCACGAATTTCGAGAAGTTATGAAACGTGTCTGGGGACCTGGCCAAAATGCTGTCTATGCCGACGTGGAAGGCAACATCGGATACATCATGGCCGCACGCGTTCCTATTCGTAAGAAAGGGCACGGCGAAGTTCCCGTTCCCGGCGATACCGACGCCTATGAGTGGACCGGTTACATCCCCTTCGATCAACTTCCCCAAGCACTGAACCCCGATAGCGGCCTAATCGTGACCGCCAATGCGCGCGTCGTCGGACCGAATTACAAACCGTATCTGACCGATCGCTGGGAAGAACCTTATCGCACGGCACGCATCTACGATCTTCTGCACGATAAAACGAATCTCCGTCCAATAGATATGCTGAAGGTCGAAACAGACACGTACAGTTATCCGCACGCTTTTCTTGCGGATCAAATTGCTTCGGCGGCAAAAAAAGTGCAACCGAAGGACGCCAGGGCCAAAAAACTTGTAGAGGGCCTAAAAGATTGGAACGGAATCGCCGATGCGGATTCCTCGCTCGTCTCTTTTCTGGTAATGGCCCGCCGCGCAGCCCTCGAACTGATTCTCGAGCCCTATCTTGGAAAAGATGCGAACCTTTATAGCTGGCGCAGCACCGTGTTCCTCGAAAAAGTGCTAACGGACCGCCCTGCAAAATGGCTCCCGCCCGTCTATAAAACTTACGACGAATTGCTCGCTGCAACAGCCGACCGCGCCGTCACCATGCTGGCAGTACAAACGAAAAGTGAGCGCGTCGATGACTGGCAATGGAAAGAACTAAATTCCCTGGAAATGCTTCATCCCATTGGCCGAGAAGGTTTCTTGAAGCATCTGCTCAGCATCACGGGAAAGCCGCAGTCCGGCACCGGCTACAGCGTCCGCGCCGCTACAAAACGCCATGGCCCTTCGATGCGCTTCATCGCCAACCTTGCCAACTGGGATGAGTCCATCCTACTGATTCCAGCCGGCGAATCCGGGCAAGTCGGCAGCGGGCACTACACAGATCAGTTTTCCTACTGGTACGAAGGCAAACCGATCGTTTCTCCTTACAGCGATGCAGCCGAAGCAAAATCACGAAAGCACACGCTGACGTTGAAACCACTCTTATGATTCGAACAGATTCACTCCCAACATGCCTGAACTGCCCGAAGTAGAAGCCGTCGCGAGAACGCTGCGCCCATTGGTCGAGCGGCGAAGGATTCGCTGCGTCCACGTTCTGCACGCCATCGCGACAAAACCGCAAAGTCCCTCGCACCTCGCGCGAACGGCCGAGGGTCAGCAAATCCAGTCCGTCCAAAGAAAAGGCAAGTATCTCTGGCTACAGCTAGAACGCGGAATTGTCACGCTTCACTTTAAGCTCGACGGCCAACTGCTTTGGTTTCCCAATGCCAAGAAAATGTTTGAGGTTGCCAACCAAGAGGAATCAGGCGTCCACGTAGATGTAGCCTTCGAACTGGACAAGGGCGTTCTCGGTTTTGCGGATGGCCGTCATTTCGGCCGCGTCTTAATTTATGAATCGGAAGAAATTTGCCCGGCTCTCGCTCGATTGGGCGCGGATGCGATCTCACCCGATTTCACACCAGCGCACTTCGCGGAGTTACTGTCCCGTTCGCGCCGCCCCTTGAAAGAATTCCTCCTCGATCAAACCCGTGTCGCCGGTATCGGCAATATCTATTCCTGCGAATCTTTGTGGCACGCGAAGCTGGACCCGCGCCGCCGCGCAAACTCGTTGAAACCTATAGAAGCCCGCGGCCTCCACAAAGCGATTGTTTCCGTTCTCGCGCGTGCTTTAGAATGCTGTTTGCATCCGCCGCCCGATTTTCGCGACTCCGAGTGGTGGTTTCAAGGCTTGGAAAAAATTCTTCGCGTTTACGACCGTGAAGAAAAACCATGCCGTCGATGCGGTCATCCGATCAAACGCATCGCGCAAGGCGGCCGTTCAACTTACTTTTGTGAGCACTGCCAAAAATAGCTATCGAGGACAAAGGCCGATCGCGTGAATTCACCCGCTCCCAAAAAGCCTGAGCCGCCCAAGAAGCCTGATTTTGAGCGCTCACTAGCTCGTCTCGAAGAGGTCGTTCGCCGCCTCGAAAGCCCCCAACTCTCGCTCGACGATGCCATGAAACTCTTCGAGGAAGGCGTCGCGCTCTCACGCGAATGCCAGAAGCAACTCGAAGAGGCCGAAGGCCGCGTCGAAATCCTTCTAAAAAAGGCAGACGGCAAGCTCGTCGCGGAGCCATTCGAGGCCGAAGGCGAGAGCGAATCGTGACGCTCCCCATCCTCGCAACTTGCGCGATCATCGCCGCCAGATGAAACCTCCGCCATTTTTTGAGGAAGACCGCATAGAGGTCGATGCCTCCCTTGACCGTCTGATGCCTGCTGAGACGGCGCAGCCGCCATCCATCCACCAAGCCATGCGTTACAGCGTCTTCGCGGGTGGAAAACGCATCCGGCCGATTCTCTGCCTCGAAACTGCCCGCATCTTCGATTCGAACGTCGCGCTCGCACATTATCCCGCCTGCGCCATCGAATTCATCCACACCTACTCACTCATTCACGACGATCTCCCCGCGCTCGACAATGACGATTTGCGTCGCGGAAAACCCACCTCGCACAAGAAATTTGGCGAAGCCGCCGCAATTCTTGCCGGCGACGCTCTACTCACCCTCGCGTTCGAAACGATTGCGGCCGCGCCGGTCGACGCGAGCCGCCGAGTCGCCATGCTTACAGAAATCTCCAGCGCCGCTGGAACCATCAACGGCATGGTCGGCGGACAAGTCGCCGACCTCGAAGCCGAAGGCAAGCGCATCAATCCCGAAATGCTCGAATACATTCACCGCTCGAAAACAGCCGCTCTCATCCGCGCGTCTATCTCTTCCGGCGCCATGTGTGCAGGTGCTTCGACGGAAGATGTTTCCCGCCTCCGCAGTTTCGGCGAAACGCTAGGCTTGCTCTTCCAAGTCACCGACGATATTCTCGATGTCGAGGAAACTTCCGCCGCCCTGGGAAAAACCGCCGGAAAAGACGCAGCCCAGCAGAAGGCCACTTATCCTGCGGTCCATGGCCTTGAGCGTTCGCATCAGATCGCTAACGAGCTTGCCGCAAAAGCCGTCGCCGAACTCACGCCATACAGCAACCACGCCTCGCGCCTTCGCGAAATCGCCGAATATCTCGTCCAACGCCGCGCCTGACATGCCATCCCCGAACTCTCCGTGCCCTCTGTGACCTCTGTGTTAAAATCCCCACGTCCCATTCCTCGTTCTACTCCGTACGAGCAATCACCGAGCCCACCATGAAATCCAAATCCCCGCGCACCCGCCTCGACCTGGCCCTCGTTGAGCGCGGCCTCGCCGAATCGCAAGAAAGAGCCCAAGCCATGATCCTCGCAGGTGAAGTCCGCGTGAACAATATCGCCGAACAGAAAGCCGGCACACTTATCCCAACCGATGCCCGCATCGAGGTGAAAAGCCGCCGGCTAAAATATGCCAGCCGCGGAGGCTTAAAACTCGAGGGTGCCCTCGAAGATTTTTCGATCGATCCAGCAGGCCTCGTTTGTCTCGACGTAGGCAGCTCGACTGGTGGCTTCACGGATTGCCTGCTTCGGCATGGCGCATCCCGGGCCTACGCCGTCGATGTAAACCTCGCGCAGCTCGCCTGGAAGCTCCAGCGAGATCCGCGCGTCACAGCTATCGAACGCAACGCGCGCGAATTGAAGGCCACTGACATCCCCGAACTCGTCGAACTCGTCGTCGCCGATGTATCGTTCATCTCCGTTTGCAAAATACTTGCCCCCGCTTTCACTTGTGCAAAACCCGGCGCCGATTTTCTCATTCTCATCAAACCCCAATTCGAACTCCGCCGCGAAGATGTCGGCCCCGGTGGAATCGTCAAAGATGTTCGCCTGCACGAAAAAGCCATCGCCAGCGTTAAAAAATGCGCCGAAGCCGCGGGCCTCACTTACGTAAATGTGTTCCCCAGCCGCCTGACCGGCGCCGAAGGCAATCAAGAATATTTTCTGCATGCTCGCAAAGGAGTCCTGCAGTAGAATTCCAAACAGTAATGCAGCCTCCCACCTTCAAGACGATCGGCGTCTTCTCACGTCCGCGTCGCGCCAACCTTTCGGCCGTTGTCCCGCAACTTCTTCAATGGTTGGAAGCTCGCGGGCTGCGGGTTCTCTGCGACCAGGAAACCGCCTCCGCTCTGCCCAATCCGCCCAAGGCTTTCACCCGCGAGGAACTCGCCGACCAGTCAGACATCCTTCTCGTGCTCGGCGGCGACGGCACTCTCCTGGCAGCCGCCCGCGTGGCGGCTTCGCATTGCATTCCCGTTCTGCCGATCAACATGGGCAGTCTCGGCTTCCTCACCAGTTTTACAGTCGAAGAACTCTACCCCGCTCTTGATGAGACGCTCGCTGGAAGATCATCGATGAGCCAGCGCGTCATGCTGCAGGTCGAGCACGTGCGCGCCGGCACCGTTCTGGATCGCCAGCACGTCCTCAACGATGCCGTCATCAACAAGGGCACGCTGGCCCGCATGATCGAACTGGAACTCTCCATCGACGGCGATTTTGTATGCCGCTACCGTGCTGACGGCCTTGTCGTGGCCACGCCTACCGGTTCCACCGCTTATTCCCTTTCCGCTGGTGGCCCCATCGTCCACCCCGCCGTGGAAGCCTTCATCATCACGCCCATTTGCCCGCACACGCTCACCGATCGTCCCGTCGTCGTTCGCGATTCGTCCTCCATCGAACTCCAGTTGACGGGAAGTTCCGAATCCGTCTTCCTCACCCTCGACGGCCAAAAAGGCATCCCGATGCAGTCCGACGACCGCATCCGCATCACGCGTTCCTCCCAGTGCCTCAAACTTATCCAGCCACCAAAAAAATCCTACTTCGAAATCCTCCGCAACAAACTGAAATGGGGCGAAGTCTAGTTCTAGGATTCCCCGCCGCTTCATCAATTTTGAATTCTTCTCGGGCCGGGAGCTCGGAGCAGCACGGCAGCAGTCTGCAGTTTGCGATTACGCCGTTAATCGTCAAAAAGGGTGCTGAGGATGTGGCGGGTTCTTATTGTAGTCACAAATCCCGGGCTATTTGATCCAGGTTGCTGCAAGCACATCCGTCCGCATCAGATCGCCCTGTGTTTCTCGACGCCGAATGAGCTTGCTACGCGTCCCATCGACCAAAACCTCGCTCGGACGCGTTCGGGAATTGTAATTGGAAGTCTGTGCCATTCCGTAGGCTCCGGCCACCCAGATGGCTAGAAGATCGCCCGGCTTTACCCCGCCTAGAGGCCAATCGTGGAGCAGACAATCACCCGTCTCGCAGACGGGGCCGACAACGTCCACGCGCTCTGCTGTTTCCGTCTTGCCGCCAGACTCGCGCACAACGCGCGTAATCGGATGGATGGCGCCATAGAGTGCAGGCCGCAGCAAATCATTCATCGCGGCATCGACGACGACGAATGTTTTTCCACGATTTCGTTTTGTATAGATCACCTTCGTTAGCAGAATGCCAGCGGCGGCAATGACCGAGCGCCCCGGCTCCAAGAGGAGGTGCAGACCCAGCGGACGAACGAGACTCGCGACCATCTGCGCATACGCAACGCGCGATGAGGTTTTCTCATTTGTGTATCGAACACCCAGGCCGCCGCCGAGATCCAGATACTTCAGATCGATTCCCGCTCGGCGCAGTTCCTTCACGTATCCTGCAATGCGCCGAAACGCGCGGCGAAAAGGAGTGAGCGAAACAATCTGCGAGCCGATATGCGCGCTGATTCCCTTCCATTGCAAATATTGGGAATCCTTATGCGCAAGATAGAGCCGCCGCGCTTCCGGCCAATCGAGGCCAAATTTGTGAGTGTGGCTCCCCGTAGCAATGTGAGGATGGCCGCCAGCCGCTACGTCCGGATTCACACGAATCGCCACAGAAGGAATTTTACCGCCCCGCCCTACATTGCGTTCCGATTCTTCGAGCAACACTTCTAATTCCGCTTCTGACTCGACGTTAAACAAAAGAATCCCATTGTTACTGCGTGATTTTCGGTCGGCGAGACCTGCGGGCGAATATTGCAGGGCGTCTCGAATCTCCTGGCGCGTTTTTCCAACTCCAGAGAATACGATCCGGTCGCCCCGAACCCCGAGGTGCCCCAAATGTTCGAGCTCTCCCCCGGAAACAATGTCGAAACCACTTCCCATCTTCGCGAGATGTTGCAAGATGGAAAGATTCCCATTCGATTTCATGGCGAAGCAAATCGTGTGCGCGGTCTTTCCCAGACCGCGATCGAGCTCCTCATAGGCATCCGTTATGGCAGCGCTGCTATAGAGATACGTAGGCGTTCCAAACTTGGCCGCGGCCTCAACGAGGTCAGCGCCTTCGCAAAAAACACGCTCAACTTTTTTCTCTGTGCCGGATTTCTTCCATGCGAACTTCGGCGTGAATTCGGCTGGGTCGATAAACATCAATCTCTTACGCGGATTGGCAGCCTGCGCGCTCATCGCACTTTCAGAACCACCAACGTCCGGTCATCCGACAGCGGCGCGCTCTGCGCGAACCAGTCCACTTCGCGCAAAAGCAGGTCTGCAAGCTCCGTCGCACTGATCTCATGATTTTGCTCGATAAGCTGGCGCAGTTTTTCCGTCCCAAAGAATTGTCCTTCGATGTTGCTTGTCTCTGCCAGCCCGTCTGAGTGAAAAACCACAATATCGCCGGGATCTAACGAAACGCCCCATTCGTCGTAGCTGACCTCTTCAAAAATCCCCAGCGGAAATCCCGTGAGCGCAATTTTGTCGCAGCGCCCGTCTTTATAGAGCAACGGCTGCGACTGCCCCGCATTCGCGACGCGCAACTTGCTCCGGCCTCTTTGCCAAGTCGCGAAGCACGCGGTCATGAAGCGCCCTTCGATGCGCCGCTCACCGACGATCTGGTTCATTTGCTTCAGCATTTCCGCAGGCTGAAGCTTCTGCGGAGCAAGGCTTCTCATGATGCCGATAGCCACCGCGCCGTAAAGCGCCGCCGCCGTTCCCTTACCGCTGACGTCGCCGAGTGCGATCCCAAGCTGTTGAGGCCCATAGCGGAGGAATTCGTATAGGTCCCCGCAGACTTCGCGAGCCGAAAGATACCGAGCGGCCATATCCAAACCAAAATCCTCGGTTGGCACAGGCCGCAGCAGCGCCCCCTGAATGCGCTTTGCCGCTTGCAGGTCGCGTTCGAGGCGCGCCTCGTCTCGCGCCACCTGCTCATACAGCCGCGCGTTTTCCAGAGACACTGCAAGATTGGCCGCCAGAATCGACAACGTCTGCACGTGATCCTCGGTAAAATAATTCAGTTGCGGGCTCTCCAGATCCAGGACTCCAATGACTTTTCCCTTATGCATCATCGGAATTGCCAGCTCCGAGCGCGTCTCGGGATTCACCATCACGTAGCGCGGGTCGACCGTCACATCCGGGACGACCACCGGCTCTTTCAACGTCGCGGCTGCGCCTACGATGCCTTCGCTCACCGCCACGCGCATCTTTCCCTGAACGCGCTGCCCGTGCTTTACGTCCAAGCGATGGCGAAACACTTTCTGCGCTTCGTCGTAAAGCATGAGGCTTAGTATTTGATAGTCGATGACCCGCTTGATTTGTTCCGCTGCGCGCCGCAACAATTCTTCCACGTCGAGGATGGAACTCGTCTCCCGCCCAACCTCGTTCAGCAGAAGCAAAGTTTCCGCCTGCGCTCGCACACGTTGGAATAGCCGGGCGTTTTCGATAGCCACGGCGAGACGGCTCGCGAGCAGCGTCATTATGCTCTGCTGTTCACGGGTGAAATAATCCAGGTGCCGGCTCTGAATATCGAGCACACCCACGCATTTTCCCTGCAGCATCAGCGGCACAGCCAGTTCCGAGCGCACACTTTCAATCGCGTTGATGTATCGCGGATCTTTCGAGACATCGCTCACGCGCACCGAATGCCCAGTAGCGGCTGCCGTTCCCGTAATTCCTTGGCCGATTGGAATACGCAGATTGTCGGCGAGCTCGCGTGGATAACCAATGGAAAATCTGTGCTTGAGATACGCACCGTCTCCTTCGAGCATCAGCACGCCAAAAATTTCGTAGTCAATGTGGCGTTTTATCAGCGCCGCCGTGCGCGCCAGTACTTCATCCAGGTCAAGCGAAGCGTTGACCTCCTCGCCGATTTCGGCAAGCGTGTTTAGAACTTCAGCGGAAACTTCCGCCTTTTCTGTTGCCGGTGATTCGGGAGCGGTCGTCTCGGTATGTTCGTTCGCGGGATTCATGAACTGCCATCATTATAGCAGGCAGCCGCCGAGCGACTGTGGATCGTCTTTCCTGGAGACCGGTTTGTTATGTTTCCGATATGCGGGAGGTAGCCATGCGAAATCCAGACCCTCGGATCGCCCGCGGCTCATTTGTATGAAATTCAGGCTCTGTCTTGAGCTTTCAGCGAGAGCACGCCCACGCCCTGTAGATTGCGATAGCGTTCCGCATAGTCCAGACCGAAGCCCACGACGAATTCGTTGGGAATACTGAATCCCACATAATCCGCTTGCACCGCCGCGATGCGCCGTTCAGGCTTATCCAGCAGTACCGCAACACGCAAACGCTTGGGCTTGCGTTGCGCAAATATCCTCAAGAGATATTGCAGTGTCATCCCGGTATCCAAAATATCTTCCACCACGATGACGGTCCGACCCTCAATGCTCGCGTCCAGATCTTTCGTAAGTCTCACTTGCCCAGATGTTTTCGTGTCTTTTCCGTAGCTCGACACTGCGATGAAATCAAGCGACACCTCACCAGGAATTCCCCGTGCAAGATCTGACAGAAAAAAAACCGCGCCCTTCAAAACGCCCACCAAAAGCAGAGGTTCGTCCGGAAAATCCAGGCGGATCTGTTTCGCAATCTCCAGGATCCGCCGGTGAATCCGGGCTCGTGTTATCAAGACCTTGACCTTTTCGCCCGGTCTGCTATGTGCGCTTCGAATTGTTCTTGCTCTCGTCGCCATTGTTTTCCCCACACTGGAACCGCGACTCTAGCTCACGTCTTCGTCCTTGAGCAAGGCTCATCTACCGATCTTCCGAAAACTCGGTCTTTGGCTCATCCACTTGCATCCAATATCTCACGTGACAGAATGCTGGTGACTTCTTTCGTTTGAAACTTGCTTCAATTCAAGCTCGCGATTATTTACGGGGAAAGGTCATTCCGAATGTCTGAGAAAACACTTCCGGAACCCTGGCTTCGCGGAACTCTACTGGAACTTCCGAGCGTCCTTCGCGCTGTTCTGCACGCACTGGAACTCGCAGGCGAAGACTTGCAGCATTGGTGTGTCCAGCTTACCGATGAGCAGTTGAATCAGCACCCTGCACAAATCGCTTCAGTCGGCTTCCACCTTCGGCATATTTCCCGTAGCCTCGATCGCCTCCTAACCTACGCCGAAGGAGTCCCTCTGAGCGAGCAGCAGTTTGCCGCACTTAAATCGGAAATGACCCCGGGAGCCACTCGCGACGAACTCTTCGCCGAACTTTCCGCGGCCCTGACAATGAGCGTAGCCCGCATCCGCAGGCTTTCCAACGCTGACCTGGAAGCTTCACGCTCTGTCGGCCGTAATAAACTGCCAACCACGCTCGGCGGCCTCTTGGTTCATATCGCCGACCACACGCAACGCCACGTCGGTCAGGCCATCACCACCGCAAAGATTGTTCTCGCGAATGGGTCTTAAACTCCGAATTCTGCGTTTTATCTACCCTAATTTACATCACCGTCGAAGGCCGCATTGCGGAGCGCCCACCCGACTCAGCTATACTCCCTGTCCGGAGAAATTTGTTTGCTCGAAACCGCAAAAAACACTCTTTTAATCCTGAGCGCACTCTTTCCCATCGTCAACCCGTTGGGCGGCAGCCCCATTTTTCTGACTGTGACGCAGGATTATTCCGCTTCGGCCAGGCGCGCCCTATCCTGGCGCGTCGCTCTTAACAGTTTTATCCTTCTGGTTTGTTCCTTCCTGATCGGAACGCACATTCTTACGTTCTTCGGTATTTCCCTGCCGGTAGTACAAATCGGCGGCGGGCTCATCGTGATTTCCACTGGCTGGACAATCTTGAATCACAAGGATGATGAACCAGCGAAACTTGATGCGGGTCGCAATGATGTGTCGCCACGGGACGAATTTAGAAGCGCCTTTTACCCGCTGACATTGCCGCTGACTGTCGGCCCTGGCTCGATCTCCGTAGCCATCACTCTCGGTGCCAACCTGCCGCGCCACGGCGGAGGTAACATCCTCGGGATCCTTGAAATACTGATCGGCTCGGCCATCATCGCGGCGAGCATCTACGTCTGCTATGGCTTTTCGGACAAACTGGCGCGCGCCATCGGCGCTACTTCGATGAGCGTAATCATGCGCCTATCGGCGTTTCTGCTCGTTTGCATTGGCGTCCAGATTCTTTGGAACGGCGCCAGAGCGTTGCTCGTCACGATCTACGCCCCCGGCCAGTGACCTACGGCCTGAAGTCTCGCGTTTCGCTGATCGCGCCAATCTTAGATTGCGGCGGATGTCTTGTCCGTTCGCTTAGTAATTCAAATGGAAGTTCAGCAAGTGCCAGTGGAAAATAAACCAGAAAAATCCCACGCACGAGATCGCCAGCAATGTGTTCCAGAGTTTGTACCAGAACCATTGACCGCTGTCGCCCCAGGACTTCAGGCTGCTGTAGATTGCGATCAAAGCGCCGACGCCGGCTAGTAAGCCGAGAACCTGCAAGACATGCAAAGTGAAATCGTTGCGCTCCGTTAAGGGAGCGCTCGTCCTGCTGAGGATAACCAGGAGACCCACGACAAACGCAGCCACGACGAAACAGACCAAGCGCACCAGCAAGCGCAAGCGCTTCGCGGCGGGTTCCAGGTTAAGCGGTTTCTCATAGTGCTTACGAAGTATCGCGGCGATGGGCCAAAGCAGCAGCGTGAGAGCGATTACACACAGGCTGAATCCGATGATGAAATAGTTCACGCTCTGCTTGTCGAAGGGATTGCTGATCTGCTGGAAGACCATAAACGGATAGTCGATATAGGCAATGCGGCGGCCGCTTGGATCAGGGGCAAACGCGATTTTCGCATTGCCGTCTACCTGACGAAACAGCATTGGAGCAATCTCGCGGAAGCGCTCCGGTTGCTGATTCAATCCCTTGCCGCCCATCGAGATGGTGTTGTCTTTGGGATCGACGGTGACTTTCGTTTCGCCCAGCACGGTGGTTATTGCCAAAACGTTGGTTTCAAACCGCCTGCTCACTTCATAGGAACCAGCCACGGCGGCGGCATCCTGCGCAGCGGTGGCCAGCGTCGGCTGGTTCGAAGGCGGCGTCGGGAAATAGCGTTCCATGAATTTGTTAAAAAGCAGGCCGCGAGGATCAATCTCGGAGCGTCCGGGGCTGTTGTAGGAGACAAAGAGCCCGACGTTGGCGTCGAGAATCAGATGCAAGTTGCTGTGGAAGGAGAGCGTGTCGCCGCCGTGGCCGATGCTGCGGTGGCCGCCGTCGAGCCACTGCTCGTAAAAGCCGAGGCACATGGCGTTCATCGACGCCGGCCAGACGCCCGGCTGGCGCGCGTGCATTTGAATCGCGGTTTCTGGTTTGAGGATTTGCGCATCGCCGTACTTTCCATTTTGCAAATGAGCGATCATGAAGTGCGTCATGTCGACGGCAGAAGCAGAGAGCGAGCCGGCAGGGGCCACCTGCACATATTCGAAATGCTTCGGTTCGCCGGACCCGAGAACGTAACCGTTGGACATATCGGCCTTGAGCGCATCGGGCAGCGGCTGGCGAAAAGTCGCGTGCGTCATGTTCAGCGGTTTGAAAATGTGTTCTTCGACGTAGTCGTTGAAATTCTGGCCGGAGACGCGCTCGACGATGTAGGCGGCCATGGTGGTGGCGTAGTTGGAGTAAGCCGGTGTCGCTCCCGGCGGGAAAATTCGTGCGGGCATGTGTACGCGAAGATACTCGCCGGTGGGGCGCAATTCTTCCGCGGTATCGACGAATAAATTCTTGGCCGTTTCTTCAAAGCCCGTGGTGTGGGTCATGATGTTACGAAGGGTGATGGGCTTTCCGAAGGCGGGCGGAATTTTAAAGTCGAGATAGTCGTTGACGTCGCGATCCAGGTCCAGCTTGCCCAGCTCGACTTGCTGCATGACTGACGTCCAAGTAAAAAGTTTGGAGATGGAGCCCGGGCGGAAAAGAGTGGTCTCTGGCGAGACGGGCGCTTTTTTCGCCACATCGGAGTAGCCATAGCCCTTGGCGAAGAGCAGTTTGCCGTCCTTGACGACGGCAATAACCGCGCCGGCGATGTCCGCATGCTCAATTTCCTGCGGCATGAAACCGTCGAGAAATGCCCCGAGGTCATCAGCAGTCAGATCATGCGCCTTGGGGGTTGCGTCCCCTGGAGCCGATGTTTGAGGAAGAACAGCAGGCGCCTTTGTGTCGGGCGTCTTGGGAGCCTGCGCAAAGATTACTGCGCAACCAAAAACAGCCATGCACCCTAGCCAAAAAAGTCTCGAACGAATCGATGTCTTCACTGTAAATGCCTCCCACTTTTTTCTGATGGCGCTCATTAACGACAGATGTTCCCTAAACCAGCTTCGCCGGCGCGTGATTGGGTGAAACATTTGTTGCATTCTGGTCAGAGGGAGACTAAGTAGCAAAGGCAAGATTGTCAAGTAATTTGCTGAGGCAAGGCACGCCCAGAATTAGACGCGGCCAGGAAAGTTCGCATGAACAGAGCCAACAGCGGCCCGGGTAAGACGCTAGTGGGTTGCGCTTCCCGCATCCTTTGCCGGCAACTTCTTCAAATAGGCCGACAAGTTCGCTTGCTGCAAAGACCGCAGCTCGATACAAGCGTTGACGGTGTCCTTGGCGTTCTGAAGCACGCGCTCAGTTCCAGGAAGATTTTGCACCGCGAAAAAGTCCTGGGAATCGTCCCTGAGCTTTTCATCACAGAAATAACCAGCGAACTCTGCGAATCCATCCGAAAGCGATTCACCCGCTTTCTCCTTGATTGCCGGGAAGTTGCTCTTGAAAAGCTCCCAAGCCGCTGCCTGTGTGTAGATGTTTCCCAACAGGCCGCCAATTCGGTACAAGTCCTGATTTTTCACTTCTGGACTCAGAAAGAGTTCAAACGTACGTTTGGCCAGCTCCGCACTTGGAAATTGCGAGAGAGCCCTTAAATAGTTGTAATGCTCCTCTGGAGTCTTGGCCGTCTTCATGTGCTCCAAATATCGGTCGTATAGATCAGCGTTCCCTTCAAGCGCGGAGACGGCCAGTGCATTTCTGGCAAGCGCCGCCTCGACCGAGTTTGGATCTCTCATATACTGCTCAACCAAAAGGCGCGATTTTGCCAGCACTTGAGGATCGCGTCCGTAAAAGGCGAGCGTCGCGAACACATCCGAGCGCAGTCCCCGCGTGTCGTCAGATTCGCCGGGCTTGGGAGTCTCACCGAGTTCCATCGCCATGGGACGCAGGAAATCGCGAATCCACTTTTCAAAGGCGGCCCGGTCGGCGCCTGCCACGATGGTGTCGTGAATCTCTCCAAACCGGCCCGTCATTACACCTACCAAAGCCCTCGTGCGCTCGCTCTTCATTTTTTCCAGAGTGGCCAGATAATCCCCAATGTTCAAGCGGCCGACGCTCACCATCGCCCATTCATCGCCCAGAAAGTAGATCCGCTCCTCCGCCGAGAAACTGGTCTCCAGTTCCGCGCTCATTTTTGCCAGCGTCGCCGCATCGTAGTTGCTACGATAGTACCCGCGCCCGCCCGCGTTGGCATAAACCCACGAAGAACAACCGGGCAGCTCAAATGTTTGCTGCCGCTGTGCCAGCAAGACGTACGTCGCATCCTTTGCGCCAGCCGGGCGAAGATTTATCGGGATTTGCCAAACCTCCTGCGATCCCGCGGTGAGCTTTGCGGCGTCGGCAAAATAACGCTCCTGCGATAGCGTCACTTCCGTGAACGGCATTTTCTTCTTGTGCCGTCCGTTCTGGACGAGTTTCTCACTGCATTCCGTTTTCACCACCGTGACAAGCGGTGCTCCTGACTGCTGCGTGAAGCTCGCCATGATTCCCTCAACCGGCTTCTCCGAAGTCGCCGCCATCTGGTTCCAAAAATCCTCGGCGGTCGCGTTTCCGTAAGCATGCTTTGCCAGATAAGCGTTGGCGCCCTTCTGAAAAACGTCGGGCCCAACATACGCTTCCACCATGCGCAGTACTGACCCGGCCTTGCCGTAGGCGATATCGTCGAAGAGCGTGGCAATCTCAGCGGGAGTCTCCGCCTTTGCGCGGATCGCCCGCACCGATGCAATCGAATCCGTTGTGAGAGAGCTGCCAGTTTCCTGAATCTCGCCTCGTTCGTCATGCCACTCGGGCTTCCAGGCCTTTATCGGCTTGTGGGCCATCCAAGTCGCAAACCCTTCGTTCAGCCAGATGTCGTCCCACCATTTCATCGTCACTAGGTCGCCGAACCACATATGCGCCATTTCGTGCGCCAGCACTGCCACGACAGCCTGATGCGCATCCACCGAAGCGTTCTTGTCGTCGATTGTCAGCAGAGTCTCGCGATAAGTGATCGCTGCGATATTCTCCATCGCTCCCGCCGAAAAATCGGGAAAGGCGATAATGTCCAGCTTTTGGTACGGATACTTTGTTTGGAAATACGTGTCGTAATATTTCAGGATATTTTCCGCGGAGAGCAGCGCGTAAGACAGAAGATCTTTTTTCTCTGGGACCGCGCAAACGCGAATGGGAATACCGTCTGCCTCGCCTTGAATGCACGCGAAGTCGCCAACCATCATTGCCACAAGGTAGGAAGACATTTTCGGCGAATCGGAGAATTGCAGCGTGTGCTTTCCATTTCCTGGGCCAGGTGTATCCGAAACAATTGTGCCGTTCGATATCGCCGTATCGCCTTTGTCTATCACCAGGGTGATGCGGAATACGGCCTTGTAGGCCGGTTCATCGAACGACGGAAACGCCCGTCGCGCATCCGTCGCCTCAAACTGCGTCACCGCATAACGCCTTCGCGCGGTCTGGCTCAGATAAAATCCGCGAAGCTTGTCGTTCAATATTCCAGTAAAACGAATGTGAATGTCGGCGGGACCTGCTGGAACCATGCTTGGCACGGTCAAAGTCGCCGTCTCGTTTTTCTCATCCTTGGAGACTGCTGCGGCTTGTTTGAAATCGGCCGACCCAATCCATACTTCCTTAAACTCAATCTCCGCCGAATTCAACACGATGGCGGTGGCGCTCTTTTGCAGGTGTACATGAATCGTCTCGTCGCCCGCGAATGTTGCGCTCGCAAGATCAGGTTCAAATCTTAAATCGTAGGAGTCCGGCACAACATTCTCCGGCACCCTCTGAGCGAGAACTGCCGAACTCGCGAACAGACTCCACATCGCCACCGCAACGAGGCGCTTCATATTCTTTCCCTTCCAATTTGTTCTGAAAAAAGAGGCATTACGTTTTAACTACAAAAGCGGTCGCGCGAGTTTCCGCTCTCGTTCGTAGTTGCTGAGCTTAGATTCTCCAACCTTGTTAGACCGAAATGCGTTTTAGAGGATAGCAGGCAATCCGCCTGATTGGCATTGGTGATTCTTTTCGGCGCAGCGATAGCTGTGGGAGTCTTAAAAGCGGCGAAAGAGTGGAGTTTAAGCCGCTGTAAGTTGGCTTTTCCAATTGTTTGTCCGAACGGTGAGCTGCTGGATTCGATCGCGTCTCACGGCATATCCGATGCCGGGCGTTTTCGGCACGTGAATCGTCCCCTTCGAAGTTACCTCAACCTCGGGCTCGATAATATCTTCCTGCCAGTAACGCTTACTCGCCGAAACATCCCCGGGAAGCGTGAAACCAGAAAGCGTTGACATGGCAATGTTGTGTGCCCTGCCAATTCCGGTCTCAAGCATTCCTCCGCACCACACCGGAATGGAATGCGTCCGGCAGACTTGCTCTACGCGCTTCGCTTCGCTGTGCCCGCCGACTCTCCCAAGTTTGATGTTAATAATTCGGCAGGCTTTCAACTCGATGGCCGTAAGCGCATGCCGCGCATTATTGATGCATTCATCCAGGCAAATCGAGGTTTGAATCTGGGACTGCAGTTTCGAGTGCGCGTAAATGTCGTCCCAGTTCAACGGCTGCTCCATCATTAGCAGCTTGAATTTGTCCAGTTCTCGCAGATGCGCAGCGTCTTCGAGACGGTAAGCCGAATTGGCGTCAACCGATAGCAGAATGTCCGGAAATTCCTTGCGCACTGCCGCAACAAAATCGAGATCCTTCCCCGGCTTGATCTTCAGCTTGATCCGCTGGTATCCGGATCGCAATTCTTCTTCCACGCGCCGCACCAGCGCTTGCGGACTTTCGCGAATACCAAGCGACACTCCGCTGGCGATCTCCTCCAGCGTCCCACCCAGCAACTTTGAAAGCGAGATTCCTTTGAGCTGCGCCTCCGCATCCCAAAGTGCATTTTCCACGCCGCTCTTCGCCATCTCATGGCCGCGAATACTGGCAAGAAGGGCGGGACAATCCGAAGCAGCGGAAATCGTCTTTCCAATCAGCGATGGCGCCACAAAATCGGAGATCACATGCCAAGCCGTATCGGTAGTCTCGGAGTTGTATCCCGGCGTTTCCGTAGCCGTAACTTCTCCCCAGCCGCTGACTCCGTCCGCGATTGCTTCGACAAGAATAATTCTGCGGTGGTGCGAAACGCCAAAACTCGTCTCAAACGGCGCCTTCAGCCGCATTTGGACTTCACGCAATGTAATGGATTCAATCTTCATAACGCTCCAGAAAGTACGTCCCCTGTTCCTCGTTGAACTCGAATCCCACGGCGGCGCGGCCCTCGGCGATATTCGCCAAGAACTGCTCGCGCACGTCTCTTTGTATCTTCTCGGCAGTCAGGGGTTCATCACGGCAGATTCGGCGAATGTCGGCGGGAATCGCAATCTGTTGGCAATCTGAACATGTTGGGCGCGGTTTGCCGGCCAGCACATCCGTCACCCGCTCCGAGCGCACCCACCATTCCGCTACTAGACGGTCCGTCGGCAGCCCCGCATGCAGCGGGCTGGTCGTCCGTCCGTAAAGATTCGGGATGTAATGCCGTACGATCGCCCCAAGCCTCTCAATATTAAAGTGCGCGTTTTTCAGCTGCAGCGGGTCAAACGTCCATTCGATCAAGTTAATTCCACGCTCTAGCGCATCCTCGCGCTGCGCCAACTTGAGCAGCCGGCCGACTCCCCGGTTCTGATACCCTTCGACAACGCCAACCATATGCGAGTGCAAATACGTCAATCCATCGCGCATCGCCGCGAACGCCAGCGCAAATCCCACCGGCGTATCTCCCTCGTACGCCGTCATCACCTGGCCGCCCGTTTTTTTCGCCACAATGAAAATCTGATCCGGCACGGTGTCGAGCGGCGCGTATCCCCAGATGCGTTGCTGCAAGTCGACACACACGCTCATTTCCTGAGCCTCTTGCGTCGCTCGAATCCGGATCTCCTGTTTCACCGCCGATGTTGTTGCTTCGCTCATCCAGACCTCTCGCGTGCATTCAGCAGTTCACGCGAATCAATTGTTGAATCTTTGCTAAGCCGTGACTACACAGTAGTGAGGCAAATACAACGCACGTTGCACCTTGTCAAGATGCCTCATTTTCCGCTTCAGCGCCATTCTTTCCTTTGTCGACGTAAAGTATCCCTAACGCAACAAATGTTTCTCCATAGAGAATACTCGCGAAACGCCAAAAGACAAAGTTGACAATCTACCCCTGCGCCCCTAGACTCACGCGCGATATCCGTATTCTACCTTACTGCAACATGCGTTGCAGTAAGATGAATGACAAAGTGGAGCCGCTTGCATGGTAGGCACAATCCGGTCTCAATGTGTGCAGGGTGCAAGAAGAAACAAGCTCGAAACACGTCTCTTGGATCGGCTTCTCCCATGGGCCAGCCCATTTGGAAACATTCGATGACTCATTCCCGTGGCATTGGTTTCTTCTTGATCGGTCAGCTGGTTGCCGGCTCCATCGGGACGCCCTGAGCCTTACCTTTGATCGTTGCTGACAGACAGAAGTTGGCATGAAGCGAGGAGGTTTCTACGAAAAACAAGACCAGCATCATGCGTTTGAGGAACTGTTTTCTTTCTTTGATTCCCATTGTGGCTGGTTCATTCCTTCCCGTGGCTACTCCTGCTCAGACCACCGCTCCGGCACCATTTGAGTACGACATCGTCATTCGCGGCGGCCGCGTGCTCGATGGCGCCGGAAATCCTTGCATCTTCGCCGACGTCGCCATCAAAGATGGCCGCTTCGTAAAGCTGGGCAAAATTCAAGGCCACGGCCGCACGGAAATCGATGCGCATGGCCGCTACGTTTCTCCCGGCTGGATCGACATGATGGATCAATCCGGCATTGCGCTTCCCAAGAACGGCCTCGCCGAAAATAAATTGATGGAAGGCGTCACCACCGCGATTGGTGGCGAAGGTGGCACTCCCGTTCCTGCCGAGCAGCTCCGCGATTTCTGGAGCAGCCTAGAAAAAAGCGGCATCAGCCTGAACTGGGGGAGCTACTTTTCCGAAACGCAGGCACGCATCGCCGTGCTCGGTTATGACTCGCGTCAACCGACTCCCGACGAACTCGCCAAAATGAAATCCATTCTCGATACCGCCATGCAAAATGGCGCCATGGGCATGACCACAGCCTTGATCTATCCGCCCAGCAGTTACGCCACGACTCTGGAACTCATCGAAATGGCCAAAGTCGCTGCGAAGTACGGCGGCATCTACGCCAGCCACATGCGCGGCGAAGGCAAGGAACTCGTTCAATCGGTCGACGAACTGATCGAGATTTCCGAAAAAGGCGGCCTGCCCGGCGAAGTCTTTCACATGAAAGCCGCCTACAGCCCAGGCTGGGGCACTTTGATGCAGGAGGCCGGCCGGCATATCGACGCGGCTCGCGCCAGAGGTGTCGACGTCGCTGCCGATCTTTACGTCTACACCGCCGGCGGCACCGGCCTTGAAGCAACAATTCCTTCGTGGGCGCACGAAGGCGGAAATGATGCGCTTCTCAAACGCCTCGCCGATCTAGAAATTCGCGTACGCCTCAAAAAGGAAATGGTTACGGGTTCGCCGGGCTGGTGGAACATCATCGAAGCATCCGGCGGCTGGCAAAACGTGGTGCTCGTTAATGCGCAAAATCCCGACAATGCGAAATTCCAGGGACGCTCCATCTCCGACATCGCCAAGGAACTCAACAAAGAACCTGCAGACACCGCGTTCGATTTTGTCGCGCAAGCAAAAACCGGGCGAGTCCTTGCGATTTATCACATGATGAGCGAGCAAGACATTGAGACCGCTCTTAAATTTCCCTGGACCAGCATCGGTAGCGACGCCGGCACTGCGCTCACACTTGGCGGCGATGACGCGCTCGGCCTGGCTCATCCGCGCAGCTACGGAAATTTTCCCCGTGTGATCGCGCGTTATGTCCGCGAGACGCATACCTTAACGCTCGAAGATGCCATTCGGAAGATGACCTCCTGGCCCGCTACGCGTATGCGCATCGCCGACCGCGGACTGCTTCGCGAAGGCATGTGGGCTGACGTCGTCATCTTTGACTACGACAAAATTCAGGACCGCTCAACCTACGAGCATCCCGATGTGACGCCCGACGGAATTGATTTCGTTCTGGTCAACGGCCAAGTCGTGATCGATCATGGCAAGCACACCGGTTTGCGTCCCGGCAAAATTCTGTACGGTCCTGGCTACACCAAACAATAATTCCACGGCTGCGTTCTCGCAGGAGTTCTAAATCCTTTCATAAAATCGGTTTAATAGTGCGCTTTCGGCCTTCTGGCGGTAGAATCCGCGGCGATGGGGAGGGATGGAAAATGATTCGTCGTGGCAGACTGGACTATGCACGTAATCTGTTCGCCGCAATCGTGTTGTTTGGCGCGATCGCTTTGTTCGGTGCGAGTAGCGCTCGCGGGCAGACGAAGCTGTCGCCGAAATGGGAGGAATTGACGGCGGCTGATTTTCGGTTGGGCGTTTCGCAATCGAAAGGAACGTGTTTGTTGCCTTTCGGCATTTTGGAAAAGCACGGACCTCACTTGCCGCTCGGAACGGATTTGCTGAACGTGCGGTACGCTTCGCTGCAAGCAGTGGCTCAGGAATACGCTGTCGTTTTCCCTGAATATTATTTCGGACAAATCTTTGAAGCGAAGCACGAACCCGGAACGGTGGCCTACAGTCTTGAGCTGCAACTGAAATTGCTGCAGGAAACAACCGACGAGATGGCGCGAAATGGATGCAAAAAGATTTTGATCGTGAATGGCCACGGCGGGAACGAATACCTGCTTCCTCTTTTTGCGCAGTCGCAGATGGATAAGCCGCACGACTACGTCGTATATGTGATCGTCGGAGAACGAAGCACGCCGGGCGGTCCAGCGAAGAAATCCACCGGGACTGACTATCACGCCGGCGAAAACGAAACGTCGAACACGATGGTTTCGCATCCAGATTTGGTGCATCTGGATCGCGCGGCGAGCGAATCGGGCGCGGACCAGAAGCGCGTGAATTTGCCGGAAGATGTGTACACGGGAATCTGGTGGTACGCGCGATTCCCGAATCATTATTCGGGTGACGGCTCCGTTGCGACCAAAGAGCTTGGCGAATGGAACATGAAGAATTGGATTGAGGCAATCGTCGAAGCGATTCGAGCGGCGAAAGCTGACGACCAGAGTTTGAAAATTCAGAACGAATTCTACGAAAAGAGCAGACATCCTCTGGATACTCGGCCTTGATTCGCCGGAAGCGGAGATAGGGTGGGTACACCCCTGGGTACACCCTGGGTACACCCCCGTGTTTTTTGCAAGAATATGATTCCATGGAGCTTAGGGGGTGGGGTATGCGAAGAATATGATTCCATGGGAGTTAAAGGTGAAAGTGAGGTTAAGGGGCGGAATGGATCTGAAGAACGAGGGTAGCCCCCACCCCGGGTGTTTTTTGTAAGAGTGGCCTACAAAGGGCTTATGCTTGAAGCGGTGTCAATAGCGTCAACATTCGGAGAGCTAAACGCGGAGACACGGTCCGCACGGTTATTTGTCGCGAAGCGTGTCTGGTGTGCCTATGCCAGTGCAGGCGTCGTAGCCGAGAAAGGCGAAGACGGCGTGCTCACCGCACGTGCCGTAGACGATGTCGTTGAAGGAACCGCCGAAGATGTGGTTATAGAGTTCGCGGTTTTCGTCCTGGCTGGAACTGCGGAAGCTACCGGCGGCATTGACGATGCCTGCCAATGAGGGTGCCGAAACGCTGGTGCCACCGACGACGAACCAGCCCTTTCCGAGAACATGGTTGTCATCATAGACCCAGACGCCTGTTGCAGGGTTGGCGTCGAAGGAAAGATCCGGCGTGCCGCGAGAGTTACCAACGATAGAGCGGACACCGTCCTGGAACGCAGGGCGAGGCTCAATCAGACTGGAGCCGCCGCCGGCGTCCTGCCAAGTGTTCTCAATAATGAAGTTACCCGTGTTCGTGCTGCGCGAGATGCTCGTGCCGCCCGCCGAGACAACGTTCGGAGAAACGCTAGGGTATTCGGTGCCGGGACCGTCGCCGGAGGAAGCAAAGAAAACGACACCGGGGAAAACGAAAAAGGGGTCGAAAACGGTTTCGGGGTCGTTACTATTCTTGAGCGTGGGCCCGAATTCGCCAGTGCCGAAACTCATGGAAACTTCGCCGCCGCCAGCGGCGGCTACCAGACTCGCGCCAAGCTGAGCTGCTTCAAAGAGGTTGACGAGCCCATTGTCGGGGGCTTCGATCAGAAAGAGCTTAGCTTGCGGAGCCATGGCGTGAGCCCATTGCAGGTCCAAGGCAGTTTCAAGGTGAAACCCGCCGGTGGGATCCAGTCCAGGTTCCTTTCCGGTGAGGTATGTCACGGTCAGATCCGCAGTGGGAAGCCCGAATTGTGCAGTGAACATCGCGAGATCCGCGACAGCAGTGGGGTCGTCGAAAGCCTCGATGAGGGCTATCGCACCCGCACCCTTGCCAACGTTGGGATTCTCGGTAGTGACGTCTGGATTGCAGCCTTGGACTTCACGACGAACGAGATGATAGATGCAGCCCAGAGAGGCCGGTGTTTCAAAGAAGGCACCTGGCGCCGGCTCCAGTTCGTTGGGCCGGAGTCCGGGACCAAAGCTCATTCCCACTGGTGGAACGAACAGTCGGAGATGCGTGTGGGCTTTCACTCCGGCGTCGCCTGGTTGGGAAATACTGGATTTGGGAACCATGACGCGCCCTCCAGATGTTGGGCTTGGTCCCTGCTGCGCAGAACTAAACCCCGCGGATAACGAGAGAGCGACAGCGCCTGCAAATATACATCCAACTAGCTTTCTGAACATTGAGATCACCCCTACACCGTCTTCGAATCGAGCCGGAAGACAGTGCGTTCGATATTATTCCGAGGGTGAGGAAAGTCAATTAGGTTGGTTAATTTTCATGTTTCAGTAATAACGAGGCATTGGAGGACTGGGGTTGCCGCAGACAGAGAGAACATTTACGAATTCCGCCCGAACTTTCAGCGTTCGCGGCGGAGCTGTTCTAGCCAGCGGGAGAGAGTGGAGCTGGAAGCGGATTCGATGTCAAGGAATTCGACACCCATGCCAATGCGAGGTTTGACGATGCGGACCATGGCGAGGGCTTGCACGGTTTCGCCCTTGCGGGTGAGGGTGACGCGAGTGCGAGACTTTACGGCAAGGGGCTTGCCGGTGCAGACGAAGCAGCCGCCGAGAGAGAGGTCCGAAGTAATGCCGTCGCAGCGCGAGACTTGTCGCGTGGATCGCAAAGCATAGAAAAAGAGCATGGGAAGAAAGCGCCAGGAGCGTACGCGAAGTCGAGTGATGGAAACGAGCGGCATGATCGTCAGCCGAGGTTACCAGATGCGTAGCCAAATCGGATATTTTGCTGGCGCTTTCCGTGCCGCATAGCCTCGACCTATTTGAATCAAAACCTAAATGAGCCGTCGACTTATCAGAGTTACTTCACGTGTTACCAATCGGTGTTCGGAAACGGAAAAGGCGCCGTCTCCGGCGCCTTTTTCCGCAAAAAACTTAAAACAAACTTCAGCTCGCTGGTGGTGGAACAGGGCACGGAGTAAAGGGCGACGTCAGCCGGGTTGGATCCGGAAAGCTGTAATCGCCATTAAGGGCATCGGACGGAACCTTACCCTCGAACCACTGCAGCAGACCCAGTGTTTGGGGGTGGTACGTAAATCCGTGCAAACTGATCGGCTGGGTTGGATTGGGAAGATTCTCGACTATGTCTCCGACCTCCAGATTATTCTGGCAGAATCCGGCAGGAGCTCCAGGTATCTGGTAATTCGGCGTGGCATTGTTGATGAACGGATCGTTCAGCAACTCGCCCAGCTCATGGGACAACGGAAAGATGTCGGCAAAAATCGTCGGATCACCGAAGACGAAATCAGCTATGTCCGCGTCAAGCGATATCGCAAAGGCGAATGTTTGCACGAAGATTTTGTTTCCGACCTGGTTGGATTCAAACGCGGTATGGAATCCGCCAATGCAGCAGTCCTGAGGCTGCCCCTGAAAAAAGTCGCCGTAGACCGCGTTGCGCGTCACGAAGATAGGTATCGCGTTGACGGTAATGGGTTCCGTCTGAACTAGCGTATTCAACTGCGAGACGATGAAGTTGATGTCAATTAGCGCGCCGAGGCTTCCGTCCGGAGCCTGAAAGACAATTGACGATCCCACCGGCACTTCGATGGTAACCGGGATCAAAGTCTGCGGGTGACCGAACAGCACATGGAAGCTATCGTCACCGTCGTTGTCGCCATCCTTGTTGAACAGGGGATAAAATTCGGCGCGCATTTGCGCGTCTTCATACTGCGTAAAGCCCGTGGCATACTGCGAATTCTCGAACAACGGCGAATGCTTGATCTCATCGTTGATTGTGGTGCTGTCAATCACGATATTGTTGTTGTTCTGGTCCACGAATTCGTCGAAAAAAAATGAAAGTGGGACGTACTGTGTCGGCACCGTGGTGGTCTGTTTTCTCTTGGGGTCTTGGCCGACCATCGTGTATGGGTAGACTTGCCCTCCAAAACTGAACGCGCGCGTGAAATTGGGCAGAGAGACGATGCGCGGGTCTTGCTGTTGGGCAGCGGCATTCGTCGATGCCGATAATTTGTTGAACGCCATATGCTTTGGCTTGGTGTTGAGTGAGGTGAAGAAACCCGTGCCGACGGCGACGGGTCGGCGCGTGGTCGGGGCCTGGTTTTGTTGTCCAAATGTGGCAGCGCTGCCGAACAAGCACAGCACAAGAAAGCAAAGGCACGCTGGAGGCTTTTTCATGTTGAGGTCTCTCCTAGCTACGAGATGGCGTCGGGGAACGACAGTGGCACTCTCTTGCAATTCTAACGCAATGTCAAATTGTTTATTTCGTGACGGGCTGGCCCTAGCATCGAGAACCAGGTGAAGTTCGTTTCTTGCTTGCGAATGCGAAATTCGGTGATGACCTGGCGTGCGGAGAGCTCCAAGGGCGCTGGATTCAGCGTTCGCGGCGGAGTTGTTCTAGCCAGCGGGAGAGAGTGGAGTTGGAGGCGGATTCGATGTCGAGGAATTCGAGGCCCATGCCGATGCGGGGCTTAACGATGCGGACCATGGCGAGGGCCTGCACGGTTTCGCCCTTGCGGGTGAGGGTGACGCGTGTGCGAGACTTTACGGCGAGGGGCTTACTGGTGCAGACGAAGCAGCCGCCGAGAGAGAGGTCCGACGTAATGCCGTCGCAGCGGATACCGGATTCGAGGTCGAGGACTTCCGCGTCGGCGGCGAAAGGAAAACGGATAGCGTAGCGGCGATCGCGCAGGCTAACTTTGTGCGACACCCCATCGGCAGTTCGGTCGTTCATGGTGATAACGTTGCCCACTGTTAGTTAACCGGGGAAGAGAGAGTCAGGAATGACCGTCGGAGCGTTCCCCTTCTACCTAATAAGGGTGCCAGAGAAGGCGAAAATAGGGAAAATTGCGAGCGGAAGTTGGGCGAAAAAGGCAACAGGGTGGGGCGCGCGGTGGAGCTCGGATGGGAGTAACGCGAGATATTAGTTGGTACGACAAAGGGACGTGACGCGAACGGAATGGCGAAGTAGTAGGGTGCTAATCTGGGGTAGCAGATTTCTCTTATGCTAAACGACACCATGCGCAGCGACGGACTTCGGCAGAGCGACCGCGTGAGTTTCCGGATGCCCGTGGAGGCATCCTGGACGACCAGCGCGGGAGCGGCAGTGAAGCGGATCGCGGAGACCTTGCTGGTCAGCCGCAATGGCGGAGTCTTGCGGATGGACGAGAAGCTGTCTGCGGGCCAAGAAATTACCCTGCGGCGGATGGAAGGCGATCTGGTGAAGACGACGCGGGCGCGCGTGATGGCGGAAATCGATCAGGAGCCCGACGGATTTTTGTATGCGATTCAGATCACGGAGCCGAGAGCCGATTTCTGGGACATCGACTTCCCTGCCCCGTACAAGGCGGATGAAGCACTGGCGAGATTGTTGATGGAATGCGGATTTTGCCAGCGGCGCGAAGTGGTTTATTTGAATGAGATGGAGTTGAAGTCGTTTGAAGTGCGGAAATGCGTGGCGCGGCTTTGCAAGCATTGCGATACGCCGTCGATATGGATTGAGGCACAGTCGGAAATGAAAACAGCGGAGTCGCGCGCCGGGCATCCGCAGTCGGTTGAAGAGCGCATGATACCGCGGCGGAATCGGACACGAGTGAAGGCGCGGGTATTGGCGTGTATCCGGAGGCGCGGATTTCAGGAAGAAGTGGCGGTCTGTGAGGATTTGTCAAAGGGCGGGTTGAGTTTTAGGAGCCGGAACGAGTATCCGGAGGGATCGCGCGTCGAGGTGGCGGTGCCGTTTACGCCCGGGAGTGGCGCGATTTTTGTGCCGATACGGATTGTGTTTTCGCAGGCGATTCCTGCGGCGGGTTTGTATAGGCATGGAGCGGCGTACATTCGGCCGCCTGCGGATTTGTAGGAGTAGAAGTTGAAAGTTGAACCACCGTTGAAAGCATGCAGTCTTCCTTCCCTAGCCACAAAACCTGGGCAAATCAAGCGGGCTAGCCGGCAAGCGATCCAACTGAATCCTTCCCAATAGCTCGAAGCTCTTCGAGCCTGAACATATCCAATCAGCCGTTTCGGAAGATTGACAGGGGCTAGCCCAGTCCACCCCCGCGTGGGCGCTCTATTATCCCTCTTCGCGACCCTTCCGCAGTAGACTCCTATTTTCGCATTCGCTGACATGGCTTGATTTTTACTTTGTCTTATTGTATCTATACATTAAGATGATCCATAGGGGCAATGGACCACTCGCTTCTCGACTGCGTCAGCGCAAGTTTCAGCTGCTGCGGCGTTTCTCTATTCCCGCCGATGCCCTCCCTGGTTCGCTCTCCCTTTCGCATCTCCATTGCGGCAAGCCCACCTGTCATTGTGCCGAGGACCGTGGCCATCCGGTCTGGTCGTTGACCTTTATGGTGCAGGGAAAAAAACGTGTCCAGCACATTCCCAAGGACTGGGTCGAGGAAGTGCGGCGCCGGGTCAAAGCGGGACGGGAGTTTCAAGACGCCGTCCGCGAAGTGTTGGCGGCCAACGCCCAGCTGCTCGTGCTGGAGCGCAAGAAACCTAAGAAAAAGAAAAAATGAACCGTTCGACGCCACGTCATCTGCTCCACTATGTGACACGGCGTCTTCGCCTCCGACGGTATCTCCGGGATCCTGGAGACGGTCGGCCACAACCGCAGATTCCGGCGCAGGCTCTGCTCTGGGCCCTGCTGATCGGCCAAATCCTCCGCGAATCGAGTTTTCATGCCGTCGAAGCACTGGTACGATCTTCGGCACGACGCACTCTCTCCATCGCCACTCCGTTCTGTGACGATACCTTGGGTTATTTCACCGAGCGGCTCGATCCCGGTCCAACACGGCAAGCCCTGCTCTCCCTCATCCGCGGCGCCAAGCGCAACAAGGCCTTTGATGATTGCCGCTGGATCGGCCTAGCCCTCGACGGCACCGGCGCGGGTTGGCGAACCCAGCAGGGTTGCACCCTCTGTCGGCCGAAGCAGAACGCTGCGAAACAGATCTTGGGCTATCAACATTCTTTCGTGATGGTCAGCGTGGTGGGAACCGGCCTGTCTCTGCCCTGCGATGGGGAACCCTACGGACCGGGCGACAGCGAGTACGCCGCCGGGCAGCGCTTATTGCGACGGGTGATCGGGAGCGTGGGAAAGCGCTTGGCGCAATATGTGGTCGTCGATGGAGAATTCGCCACCGCACCGTTCCTGCATACGGCAGGTGAACTCGGTCTACGAGTGGTGGCACGGCTGAAAGACAATTTGCCGGAGTTACTGGCCGCCGCCCAGCAACGTTTTCCCTGCGGGCCTCCCGTAACGGTTTTCCAGCACGGAGCAGATCGCGTGGAGCTCTGGGACGCGGAGGACTTCGATCCCTGGGACACGCTCGATTGGGAAACCGTGCGCGTGTTCTTCTATCGTCAGCACAAGCCGGACGGCCAGGTAGTGCAAGCCTACTGGCTGACGAATTTCCCTTCCTCCACCGTGGGTTCGCAATCGCTATTCCGCATGGCCAAAAGCCGCTGGGAGATCGAAAACCAAGGCTTCAACGACGCCAAGAGTCGTCACGGCCTCGAGCATATCTGTCATCATCATGCCAACAGTCTGCTGATCGGCTGGCTCCTCACCATGCTGGCCTTGACCATCGAACGACTCTACCGCCTCCGCTATCTCCACCGCGGCAAACATCGGGTGCACAGCAGTGCTCAACTGCTGCTCCACCTGTGGCTCAGTCTTTCCCGCCCTTATGCAGCCGACAGTAGCTGACGCCCAGCAGAAAACAACTGAATATTCTCTTTCTTCGCATCCGACCACTCGCCATCACCAAGTTATTCCCGAGGGCTACGACGTCGAAGAAAAAAACTGTCTGAAAATAGGCCCGTTTCGCTCCGCTCCGTAAGTGAACAGAAAATGCTACCACCAGGACCCGTCGTTCCTGGTCCCCTCCAAAGTTCCGAGATCGTTGATAGTCGACGCCCTACCTGGCAGCGAGCGCAGAGGTTGTGTATAATTGAGACGTAACCTACACACGTCGGGGACCTCATGAGCAGAGCTATACTAACGCGAACGAATCTCTTACTCGAAACCGAAAAAGTCCGTCGACTACGCAAGACTCTTCGGTCCCGTAGTAATTCCGAGGCGGTCAGGCTCGTAATTAACGAACGCTTAGCCGCAGAGGCCGGTCTCGAGGCTTTGAGGAAGCTCCAAAAACTTGGTGGGCTGGAAGACGTGTTCGACCGTGCTCGAAAACGCAAATGAATGCGCTGCCCAACGGTCCCCTGCTACTCGACACAGGCATCTACATCCGCTCGGCGCGCGGCGAGGATTACCATTGGCTGACAGAAGATGACCAAGTCTTCGTGCGTACAATCCTGACTACCGTAGTGGCGGCGGAACTTTACGCGGGTACCCGAGATCATCGGGAGAAGAACGTCTTAGATGAGCTCTGCCGCGCCTACGACGCTCTCGGGCACCTCTCGTCACCGCCCGCTTCGGCGTGGATCGACAGCGGCATCCTATTGCGACGCGCGCGGAACACCTTTGGACAAATGCACTTTGCGCACCATTTTCGGGACGTACTGATCGCGGAAGAGGCCATGCGTGCCGGGGCCACCTTGGTTACGGAGAACGTAAAAGACTTTGAACGGTGGAAAGGGCTGCTCGCCGCTGGGAGGAAGAGATTGAAACTGTTCGATCCGTCTTAGGCGCTTCGGATTGAAGTTAACTTAACCGGATCGGTTTACGGGCACGGCGTGCCGTGCCACTACGAGATTAATCCATTACATTGGCGATGTCGCGTTCGTGGCGGCGACGGTGGAGGTAGTGCATCGAAATATTCAGATAGGCTTGGCCGCAGGGAGTTTCGATGGCGATGACCATGGCTTCGGTGTCCTGGCTGCCGGAAAGGCCTTCTTCGTTCATGTGCATTTCTGGCGGGAACACTTTGAAGCGAAAGCCCTGGTCGTTGAGAAGAGTTACGGAATTGCCGATCACCATGTTGGCTAGTTCGCAGACGGTTTCGCGGACGACTTGCTCGCTGCTGGGCACTTCTTCGCCGGCGAGATGGCTGGCGACTTTCATGGCGACTTCGGGTGAAAGATCGAGAATGACGCGGCCTTCGATGTCGCCTTTGATGGCGATGAGCGCGGCAACGCCTTTGCGGCGATAGGTGTTTTCGTCCATCGAAAGATCAAGGATTTTCGTCGGCGCCTGAAGCGATTCGGCGAAGACGGCGTCGGCGGCGTTGATGAACGGCTGAATGAGTTCCATTCTCATGCGCGGTGCTCTCCTGCGAAGGCGACGGGCGCGCCTGCGGCGTTGGGATCGTCACTGAGAACATATCGGAGAATTTCGTAAAGGACTTCGGGCTTGACGGGTTTTTGCACGAAGTGTTTCGCGCCTTTCTGGAGCGCGGCCAAGATATTTTCCTGGTATCCCACCGACGAGACCATGACGATACGCGCTTCGCCATGCTGGCGAACGATGCGCTCGACGGCCTCGATGCCTTCCATCTGCGGCATGGTGATGTCCATGAGCACGATGTCGGGCTTGGTGCGATTGAACTCCGCGATGGCTGTGAGGCCGTCGCCGGCTTCCCCGGCGACTTCGCCGCCAAACATCTCAATCATCTTGATGATGTTCTTGCGGGCGAAGACGGAGTCGTCCACCACCAGATAGCGAACAGGTTGGTTGTCTTTTCGTAACAGAGCGGCGAATTGTTGCATAGCCTTCTCCTTCTCCCGGCACGGTGTTAGGTGCGATGGGAAGAAACGGGTGTCCTTTCAGATTTCTCGTGCTTATCGTTATTTTCGTTCTTGTCAAATTTTTCTGAACTGGAGCGGTCTCCGCCGTAGTTTTGCACCAGGAACGCGGCGATACCTTCCAGCGGAATAATTTTGTCGGCGTAGCCCTTGGAGATGGCCGCGCGAGGCATGCCGCTGACCACGCACGTATCTTCGCTCTGCGCAATGGTCACGCCACCGGCAGCTTTGAGCGCACCGAGACCTTCGGCGCCATCTTCACCCATGCCGGTCATCAACAGGCCAACGGCGGTGGGGCCAAATTGCTGGGCGACGGAATGAAAGAGAACATCGGCCGATGGGCGATGACCATTCACGGGCGAGCCGTCGGATAAAACGGCCATGTCGCCGCGAGGCATGCGGCGAACCATAATGTGACGATTGCCGGGGCAGATCAAAACGCGGCCGGCAACGAGAAGATCGCCCGAGCGCGCCTCCTGCACCTCGATGGGGCAGCATTCATCGAGGCGCTTCGCGAACATTTCCGTAAAGCCTTCCGGCATGTGCTGAACGATGAGGATGCTTGCCGGGAAATCCGCGGGAATCTGCGAAAGAACATATTGGAGGGCGTTCGGGCCTCCAGTAGAAATGCCGATGGCGATGATACGGTTCGGGGGAAGCACCGAATGATTTTTCTTTTTCCCCTTGGGAGGATCGTCGGAAACGACGGCAGCGGGCAATTTGCGTCCGGCGGCGCGCTTCGCGACTTTGATTTTTTCAATGAGCTGATCGGCGACGGATTCGAGGTGGCCAGCGGCGGCGTCCTGCGGCTTCTGTACAAAATCAATGGCGCCGAGAGCGAGAGCTTTGAGAGTAGCGTAGCCGCCTTCTTTCGAATGAGTGCTGAAAAGAACGACGGGCATGGGAGCGCGGCGCATGATGAGGCGGAGAGTTTCCATGCCGTCCATGCGGGGCATTTCAAGATCGAGGGTGACGACGTCAGGATGCAGCTCCTCGATTTTTTTCAGAGCGAAAGCTCCGTCCATGGCGGTGCCGACGACTTCGATGGAAGGGTCGCGTGCCAGGACAGCGGGAATGAGCTTCCGCATCAAGGCGGAGTCATCCACGACGAGAACTCGGATGCGGGCGCTCATGCGATGGCTCCCAGAGGAACGGCACGAGAGAGGCGCGAAAGGACGGCCGGCACGTTGAGAATGAGTACGACAGTGCCGTCGCCGAGAATGGAGGCGCCACTCACGAGATCGCTAGTGATGATGTCGCTCGGTAGAGCCTTGATGACCAGCTCTTCTTCGCCGACCATGCTGTCTACGACTAGGCCGAATCGTTTTTCGGCGGCGCCGATTACAATGACGAAGTGTTTCTTTTTCGCGGGCTCGGTGTCGATCGAGTGAAGCCGGCTGAGATGCTCCAGACGGACCAGGGTGAGAATCTGGTCGCGGAGGCGGAGCACTTCGCGCTGGTCGATGCGGTGAATCTCCTGATCGTTGATGCGGGAGATCTCGACGACGGATGAGAGTGGGACGGCGAAGAGGCGGCCGCCTACACGGAAGAGCAACGTTTGAATACTCGCGAGGGTCAGCGGGGCGCGGAGTTGAAAGGTCGTGCCGCGCGTTTTTTCGGTGGAAATGTGTACCGTGCCTTTTAGCTTATCCAAAACGCTGCGCACGACGTCCATGCCGACGCCGCGGCCGGAAACTTCCGTGACTTCGGTAGCGGTGCTGAAGCCAGCCTCGAAAATAAGGTTGAGAGCTTCCGAGTCGGTGAGGCGCGCGGCTTCTTCTGGCTTGATAATTCCCTGCTTCACGGCTTGTTGCCGGACGTGCGCGGGATCGATGCCGCGGCCATCGTCACGGACTTCTATGACGACCTGAGTGCCTTGATGATACGCCTTGAGATAAACAGTGCCGCGTGCGGGCTTGCCTGCGGTGAGCCGTTCGTCGGCGGGCTCGATGCCGTGATCGACGGCGTTGCGCACAAGATGCATCAGCGGCTCGCCGAGGGAGTCCAAAATACTTTTGTCGAGATCGGTATGCTGGCCAGAGATGTCCAGAGCCACGTCCTTGCCGCATTGCTTGGCGACGTCGCGGACGACGCGAGGAAAGCGGCGGAAGAGCTGCTCGACGGGCACCATGCGAATTTTGAGGACGCATTTGTGGAGTTCGTCGAGTACGCGAGATTGAAAGCCCATGGCATCGGCGAGCTTTGCACGGAGAGGATCACGCGCGTGGCGCTGGTCAAATTCGGTGAGCGCGCGATGAAGCATGGACTTGCCGATGATTAATTCACCGACGAGATTCATGACGGCATCGATGCGACTGGCATCGACGCGAAGAGTGCTTTCAGTGACGGCAGCCACAGCAGAGGCAGCTTGGCCGGATTTCGCGGCATCGCTCGCGTCACCGTTCTCGGCGGGATTGGCAACAACTTGCGCAGCCTGGGCGTCCAGTAGATCTCCGAGTAGTTCGTGCTCGGGCGTCAGGGCGTTAGTGGCACGCTCAATGCGAACGTCGGTTACGATACTCGGAATGCGGCAGCGTTTTTTGATGGCTTCTTCGGTCTGCGTGCTGGCAATGGCAGCCTCAACGATTTCCACCGTTGCGGCGGCGAGATTGTCTTCCGGACGCAGCGCGATCAGCGTGCCGCAACCGTGGAGGACGTTTCGAATGAGCTGAAAGGCCGCGGCACGCATCAGGCTGTCTGGATCGATGCGCAGCGCGACGTTGTAAACGGCTTCGCCGCGGTGAACGGCCTCGGAAATCATGAGCTGTTCGTATTCGGTCCAGGCAAAAGCCGCGGGCACTGCCGCTGGCGGTTGCGGAGCTTCGACGGGTGTGTTGGCGACATCGACCAGAAGTCCGCGGATCAGGGCGCGCAACTTTTCGAGCGACGGAAGCTTCTTCCCACGCTGGTAGGACGAAAGCATCGCTTCAAACGAATCGGCAGCGGCGAGAACGACCTCGGCGAATCTGGAGCCATATTTCTGCGCGACTTGGGGAGTGAGAATATCCTCGAGTTCGTGGGCCAGTTCACTTAGCTTGTTAAAGCCACAGGCCGCCGAATCGCCTTTGAGCGTATGCACGGCGCGGCGAACGCGGCGAATCACTTCCTCGTCGGCAGGATGCGCCTCGAGTTCAAGCCCCGCTTCATTGAGCGATTGGAGCAGCTCATTCGCGCTTTCAAAGAAGATGGCGCGAAGCTCGGGGTTGCGATCTTCGGGAGGCCTGCTCAAGAATTCGCCTCCACGCGTTGGTATGCGGTTCCGTTGTTTAGGTGCACCATGCGGAATTTTTGTGTCAAGCCGAAAAGACTCTCTGCATGTCCGACGAAAAGGTAGCCGCCGGGATTCAAGCAATGCCAAAACTTTTCGATCAGACGCTTTTGTTCGGCTTCGTCAAAATAAATCATGACGTTGCGGCAGAGAATGATGTCGTTGCGGCGTGGCAAAAATTCGGTTTTGAGATTGTGAAAGTCGAACTGGACAAGTTGCTTTAACTGCGGCTTGATGCTGTATTTGTCGCCAGATTTTTCGAAGTAGCGGAGGCGGCAAGTGTAATCCACCGGCTCCATTTGCTGCTCCGTGTAGACGCCTTCCTGGCCAACGCGGAGACTCGCATAGCTGATGTCCGAAGCGACGATTTCCAGCTTCCAGGGCGGAGGAATCAGCGGCTTGGGAGACGGCATATCGAAGGGTAGCGGGTTGCGCAAATAGTAGTAAGCAAGCGCGTCGCAGATCAAAATGGCGACGGAGTAGGGCTCCTGACCGGCGGAGCAGCCTGCACTCCACACGCGAAGATTCCAGTCGCGGCGTTCCTGCTTCTTGCGAAGCAAATCTTCTAGGACCGTTTTTTGCAAGAGTTCAAGCTGCGGCTTGTTCCGGAAGAAGCTGGTCTCGTTGACGGTGAGATTCTCAAGGAGCAGAGCAAGTTCGGCGCGGCCTTCGCGGCTGGTCAGCAGACGGTAGTAGCTGTAAAAAGAATCGAGCTGGCATGCCTTGAGACGCCGCTGCAGGCGGTCTTTCAAGAAATGCGAGCGGCGCTCGTCGAAGAACATGCCGCATTCCTGATAGACAAGCGTTTGCAATAACTTCAGTTCAGCTTCGGTGAGTTGAATCTGGGCAGTTATCGTTCCCATGAAATAAGCGGCAGTCCGGCATTTCGGCTGTTCCCAATTTAGACAGGGGCAGCTTTACTTTGCAGTGGCGACGGTTTCCGCGGCCTCCTCGAGTCGTTTGAGCTCCGGCCGATGCAAAAGCTTGGAAATATCCAACAAAATGATGAGACGTCCTTTTAGTTTGCCAACTCCGGTGACATATCCGGATTCGCCATCAGCAAAAACAGAGCCAGGAGCTTCAATATCCGATGGAGGAATCTTTAATACTTCTGAAGCGGAATTGACGATCAAACCGAGCAGCTTGTTATCCAGTTCTACTACCAAAATGCGGTTTTTCTTGTCCGAACTGATCTCGGTGTGGCCAAAGCGCTTGCGCAAGTCCATCACGGGGATAATTTTCCCGCGCAAATTGATTACGCCTTCAACGGTATCGGGCGCACTCGGGACAGCCGTGATTTCCGGGACGCGGACAATTTCGCGCACGGCGCCGATACGCACGCCGTACGTTTCATTTCCGATACGGAAACCGACGATTTGTAATTCCTTTTCCATCAAGCGATCTCCGGCAGCTTAGGAACGCACGAGCTCGGCGTATTCGGACTCGCGCTCACGGTTGGAACCCTGGTTCTGGTGCCCGCGACGTTGTCCGCCTTGTCCTTGTTCTGAATGGCGGCCACGGCCTTGGCCCTGCCCCTGTGCGGAACGGTCAAGGACGAAGCGGTCCATGCTATCGAGCAAGTTGCGCGAAAGTTTGAGCATCTGTTCGGCGGCGGCGGAGAGCTCGGTAGAGCTGGATGCGGACTGTTGCACCAGTTCGCGCATTTTGTCCATGGCGCGGACGACGGCTTGCGCACCGGAAGCCTGCTCTTCGACAGCAGAGTTGATTTCCTGCGTGATTTCGGTAAGGCGGCTGGTGGCCTTGGCGATTTGCGAGGAGCCGACGGACTGCTCGTTGGTGGCGGCGCCAATTTCCTGGGAGAATTTGTAAACCTCGGTGACCACGTTGGAAATCTTGTGCAACGCGGTACCGAGCTCGTTGCCGAGGCTCAGGCCCTCTTCCACAATGCGCGTGCTGCGCTCCATGTTTTCGACGGCCTGGCGTGCCTCGCGCTGGATGCTCTGGATAAGGTCGGCGATTTCCTTGGTGGATTGCGTGGATTTTTCGGCGAGTTTGCGAACTTCGTCGGCGACGACGGCGAAACCCAAACCATGCTCACCTGCGCGGGCCGCTTCGATGGCGGCGTTCAGCGCGAGAAGGTTAGTTTGCTCAGCAAGATCATCGATGACCTCGATGATTTTGCCGATGTCGTCGGCGCGATGGCCGAGAATATTGATGATTTCCGCGGAGGATTGAATCGCTTTGTTGGTGCGATTGAGGCCGTCGGTAGCTTTTTCCATGGTCTGGATGCCGGTGACGACTTCTTCGCGGGAACGATTGGCGATATCGAGAAGAACTTTTGCGGTGTCCGCGACGCGCTGAATGGAGGTGACCATCTGATCGATGGATGCGGACGTTTCCGCGACGCTGGAAGCCTGTACTTGCGTATTCTTTACGACGTTTTGCACGTTGATGCTCATCTCGTGCATCGTGCTGGTGACTTCTTCAATGGCGGAGGAGGCTTGGACGCTGACTTTCGCGGATTCATCGGCCGCGCCTGCAACCTGGTTAGAACCAGCGGAAACCTGTCCAGCGGAATCTCGTGTGGTGCGAACAAGTTCCTGGAGACCGTGGGACATGCGCAAGAACGCGTTGCCTAGAGTGTCGCGCTTAGAGCGAGGCACGACTTCCACAGTGAGGTCGCCTTCGGCAACGGCCATCGAGACATTCGCCATTTCTTTCAAATAGGCGACCATGTTGTTGAAAGTAGTGGCCAAGGCGCCTATTTCGTCATTGCGATGAATGTCGATGTTCTGATCGAGGTCGCCGGAGTCGCCAATTTCGCGCGCGACGGTGATGAGGTGAGTGAGCGGTTCGCTGATGGACTTGGCGGTCTTGATGGCCGCGAAGATGCCGACGAGACAGGCGGCGAGTGTGCCAAAGGTAGTAAAACCGAAACTGATATAGCTGGCACGTTCGGCCGACTTCGACGTTTCATCCAGAGACTTGGTGATGTCCGAGCTAGTTTGATCGAGGACAACCGAAGATTTTGTAAGCCAGGATGCCGGATCTTTCTGCAAATAGAAGATTTGAAGGTCGGACACGGTAGCGTCACCCGAATCGACCTGGTGGCGCTTGGCGAGAAGCGGCTTGGCAAAATTGTCGGCCCAGCTTGCTTCGGTGCTTTCGACTTGAATAAGGGCGGTCTTGACGCTGTCGCTCGTGGTTTGCGACTGACCGCGCTTGATCAAGTCGTTGATGTCGCTGAAGCCCTTGTTGACCTTTTCTTCGTCGCGGGGATCGCCGCTCAAAAGGAAATTGTCCATGTTGTGGCGGTTCAACATGATCTGGTAGCGCACTGATTCGATGGTGCGCACATTTTCGAGCGCGGCCGTCGCGTCTTTGCGGGCGGTCTGTTCCCGGTAGCCCGCGCCGATGTTAATGAAGAACAGCAAACCTAAAATTATCAGGATTGCCCCAAACCCTAAGTAAAGCCTTTTCCCGATCGTCATTGCCAAATGCCTCCACTCACCCCGGCGACGCGATTTGGTGTATACCGCTCCTGCCGTTTTCTGCGATTCCCTTAATTTGACCCGGCGTTGAACTCAAATTCAACGATCTGCGTGGTTTCTTCCGGCGCAGTCGCAAATTTCCATTCCTTCACCGCATCTTGACAGGCTTGAACAAGCAGCGGATGACCGCCAACCACGCGAGTGCTCTTGACGCGGCCGTCCGGCGTAATCACAACTTCAATTTTGACCTTGCCTGTGACGCTCATGCGCTTGGCAAGTTCAGGATAAGCCGGAGAAACCTTGGACTTGACCTTGCGCTTTCCTTCGTCCGTAGTGCCTGTTTGCGCCAAAGCGGCGCTCCCCAAGCACAAACCAACAGCAGCCACGGCGGCTCCACGCAGAAACTTTCTCCATCTCCACTCGGACCTCATTGACACCACCCCTCTCATGAATAGGGAAACCCCGCGTTAGAGAAGGCACGTCGGGTGCCACCATGGGAATCGCTCGATAGGAGGCGAGGCAAGAACGAGAGAGAGCGGCAAGTGGCGTAGAATGAGGAGTTACTGAAGTTTTCTTGCGCGAAGAGCAGTGCTAACGAAAAGCTTACTCGTCTCAGTTGGCGTGATGTGTTTGCCTTGAGGTCTCAGGCTGAGACGATATCGACGAAATCGCAGCGGTGAGAGTGGACGATTCGGCAACGCGAGTGAGAACGGCGATTGACTCAGAATGAGAATGGTCGTTAGGGTGTTAGTGAACACTTGAAATCAACTTGAGACGCGCGTCCACCCCTAACCCGTGATGCGACAAACGAAACCTATCCGGCCTCGGCATTTGACCACTCGCTTGAAAAAGGCTGCCGTTGTGCCCCCTTCCTCAAAACAGGCGGATGAATTGATGGAGTTGGCGGTGGACGCCGCACAGTCACGGCAACTTCCGGAATTCCTGGAGCGGTTTGCTCGGCGCGCGGCACGGATGCTCGATTCGGCGTGGGGCGGGGTGGCGGTATTCCGCGGACGTGAGACTGACCTGTATTCCGCAAGCGATAACGAAAAAGCGATAAGTGACGCGCTCAAGAGCTGGATTATCTCGTCCGCGCGTGAAAATCGCGTTGCTGCGGTTGTCAGAGCGCTGCCGGCAGGTGAGACCGGGACCACTGAAGGCAGCTTTGCCGCGACGAGCGCGGTGTTTGTGCCCGTGACCGCGAGCGATGGTGAACGGCTTGGGATGCTGTGCTTGTTGCGGCGGCGAAAGAGTCTGGACGCCAAAGAGAAGAAGTTGCTGCACGCTTTGGCAAGTCACGCGGCGTTGTCGCTGGAAAATTTCAGGCGGTTCTCGCAGTTGGAGAAGTCGAAGCGGCAGTGGGTCGAAGATATTGACGCCATCAGCGATTACATTGTGGTGCATGACCGGGCGTGGAACATTTTGCGTACGAATCGTTCGCTGGCCTCGCATCTCGGGGTGCCGCCGGTAGCCCTGGTGGGCGAGGCAATGAGCGGGCTGCGGCAAATCGCGGAGACCGGCAGCGATCTTCCCTGCCCTTTTTGCCGCGATACGCAGCGGCCGCGCGAGGAGTACGTGGCGGCATCGGCGGAGCGCATCTTTCTGGTGTCGACCTCGCGTGCCCCGGGAGTAGTAGAAGACGATACGCGAACGATTCACGTGCTCAAGGACATTACGGATCGGCGCGAGGCTGAGCGAAAGTATCGAGAGCTTTTTGACAGTATCCAGGAAGGCCTGTTTTTTGCGACGCCTGACGGGAGGTTCCTTGACGTGAATGACGCTATGGTGCGGATGCTGGGCTATGCTTCGCGCGAGGAAATGCTGAGCTCGGATGTGAGCCCGCATCTTTATCCTGCGCCGGCGGCACGGGAACGGTTTTTGCAGGGACTGGCCGAGCGTGGAGTGCTGCGGAATTATGAGGAGACGCTTCGGCGCAAAGATGGCGCGCTACTCCATACGCTGCAGAATATTACGGCTGTGCGCGACGCGCAGGGCCGCATAGCACAGATTCGCGGGTTGATGCTGGATGTGACGGAGCAAAAGTCGTTTCAATCGCAGCTGCAGCGCGAGCGCGACTTCAACCAGAAAATCCTGAATACCACGCAGAGCATGATTCTGGTTTTGGACACGGCGGGGCTAATTAGCTACGCCAACCGGCGGTGTTACGAAGCGGGGTACCGTGAAAATGAGTTGATCGGGCATCGGCTGGTGGATTGGGTGGAACCGTCTCACCGGAACGATTTCGAGGCGGCCCTCGAGACTACGGCGAACGGGCAGCAAGTGGAAAATTTGGAGCTGCAGGTGCGGCGGAGCGACGGAACGATGGGGCACTTTTCCATCAGTCTAAGCCCAATGCGCGATGAGCAGAGCGCGGTGAACAACCTGGTCGTGGTGATGACGGACATTACGGATGCGGTCCTGCTGCAAGCCAAGCTGGCGCACTCGGAAAGAATGGCGACGATTGGGCGATTGGTTTCGGGCGTAGCCCACGAAGTGAACAATCCTTTGGCAGCGATTCTGGGATTCACAGACTTGTTGCTGGAGAATCCGGACGTACCAGTTTCTGCGCGGGAAGATTTACAGATTATTTTGCAGGAGACGCAGAGGACCAAGGATATCGTGCAGGATTTGTTGAGTTTCGCACGGCAGCGGCCGGTGCAGCGCGAGCCCGTACAGGTGAACACTGTGCTTCGTCAAACGATCAAGCTGCGCAGCTATGATTTTGCTAGCCATGGCGTCGAGGTAAGCGAGGAGTTCGACGAGTCGCTTGAGCCGGCACTGGGGGATGCGCAGCAACTGCAGCAGGTTTTTCTGAATATTCTCAACAACGCTTACGACGCAGTGCAAGAGACCGGGCGGCGCGGGCGTATTTCGATTCGCACAGAGCGGGACGGGAACAGCGTGCAAGTGGTGGTGACTGACAACGGTACGGGAATCGCCGATCCGCAGCATATTTTTGACCCGTTCTATACGACGAAACAGCCGGGTAAAGGTACGGGGCTAGGATTGAGCATTTGCTACGGAATTGTTCGTGCACACGGCGGCGAGATTCAGTGTTGGAACAATGCGGAAAGCGGCGGGAGCACGTTTGTCGTTCGAATCCCCATTGCTGCGGAACAACTTCCGGCTTTGGCTGCGAAAGAGGCCGGAAGATGACGTTGCAAGCGGCGGTTGGCCAGACCGCGCCGATTCTATTGATTGAGGATGAGCCATCTGTGATTGCTTTTCTGAAGGCGGCGCTCGAGAGGAAAGGATACACCGTCGTGAACGCGTCATCTGGCGCGGAGGGGTTGCAGCAACTCGCTGGCGGAAAATATGGCGGGGTGATCTCCGACATTCGCATGCCGGGCGCGGTGAATGGGGCGGAAGTACATGACTGGATCCAGAAAAACCGGCCAGAACTGGGGTCGAAAATCATTCTTATCAGCGGAGATACGGCCAATAGCGAGACACAAGCGCTTCTGGCGCGCAGCGGGACACCTTGCATCGAGAAGCCGTTCCGTGTACATCAATTAATATCCTTAGTGGAGAAAACGTTTGGGAAACCATGAGTGACGATTTAAAAGTACGTTTGCTGGTCGTGGATGATGAGCAGAGCATCCGCAAACTGTGCATGACTATCGGCAATACCTTGGGATATTCCTGCATGGAAGCGGAAAGCGCCGAAGCCGCGCTGGCAAAACTGGACGCCGACGCTCCGGACCTTATCCTGACCGACCTAAAACTTCCGACGCTTTCCGGCGTGGAACTCCTGAAGCAAGCGAAAATGATTTTGCCGCGAGCGGAGATCGCGATCATGACCGGCCACGGGTCGATCGAATCGGCGGTCGATGCCATGAAGTTGGGAGCATACGACTATATCGAGAAGCCCTTCCGAGTGGAGAAGATGCGGCTGTTGCTGCAGCGCATGGCCGAAAAGGTCCGATTGGTTACGGAAAACGAATTCTTGCGCGAGCGTGTCAGCACGGAAGACAATCTCGATGGAATTATCGGCACATCAGCGAACATCCAGGACGTCTTGCGGATGGTTTCGCGGCTTAAGGATACGCGCACTCCTGTTTTGATTTCCGGCGAGAGCGGAACCGGCAAGGAGCTTGTAGCACGCGCGATACACTTCCGCGGAGCGCTAGCGAAGACACCCTTTGTGGCAGTGGATTGCGGTTCGCTTGTACCAACGCTGATGGAAAGCGAACTCTTCGGATACGAAAAGGGCGCGTTCACTGGAGCGATTAAAACAAAGGCCGGATTGTTCCAGGCGGCCAACGGCGGAACGATTTTTTTGGATGAGATTGGTGAATTGCCGCTCGAAATGCAGGCCAAACTCTTGCGCGTGCTGCAGGAGAAGGAAGTGCGTCCTGTTGGCAGCAATGAGAAAGTGAATGTGGATGTGCGCGTGATCGCCGCGACAAACCGCGACCTCGAAGCAGCTTACCGCGAGGGAACGTTTCGCAAGGACCTCTATTTCCGGTTAAATGTGGTGACCGTGCATTTACCAGCCTTGCGCGACCGCCGTTCGGATATCCCGATGCTCGTTCATCATTTTTTGGACCGCTATGCACCCGATTCGCACCTGCAAGTGACTACGACGGCGATGAAGAGCCTCCTGAACTACGAGTGGCCGGGAAATATCCGCGAGCTAGAGAACTGTATCGCCCGAGCGATTACGCTAGGTGACCGAAAAGTGATCGATGTGATCGACCTTCCGCCGGCGATTCGCAGTGAACAACCGGATAATGCGGTCAGCACGCTGCAGGATGCCGCGGCGCTTTCGACAACGGCCCTCTCGGAAATGGAGCGAATGACCATTTTGCGCGTGTTCGAGCAGGCCAACGGAGACAAAGCTATGGCCGGCCGGATGCTAGGAATCAGCCGCGCGACGTTATATCGCAAACTCAAGCGCTACAATATTCCGCTCAGGGCGGAACCAGGAGACGCGGAGGACGCTTCCGAAGAGGCGGCCCAAGCGGCGGAATAACGTCTCAAGCAGAAGAGAGAGAAGCGCAAAGTAGCGAACGGCTGAGACAACAGCGTTTCAGCGTGAGACGCGTGAGCCACACAAAACCAACGGGAAAATCTTAAGTCTTTCCCTTTCTTCAATATCTGGCCTTCCCAGGTTTCCAATTCTTTGGCGTGCAGCGTGCATCTCTATCGCGGGGACGTTGTGTCCAACTGCGGAAATGGGTGTACCAATTCGCCGCAGAGACGCAATCCTTAGTACGAGAGTACTGCGGCGAGATGAGAGGCGACGTGACACGATCCAGCGAAACAACGCTCATCGCGAACGAACAGGGATGCACGGAACGATTGGCTCGCTTCTTTCCGCGCGCAAGTGCTGTTCGGGTCCCTGTGCAGATCACCGCCCTGCGGGCCGGGAACACGCGATTGCGCGAAGCGACCGTGGTGGAGTTCGGCGGCTCGGAACATGCGATCTTTCTCTCGAGTTTGCCGCTGGAATTCGACGACAAGGTACGGATTGAACGAGATCGGAACGGTGGTACGGCGGAAGCGACAGTGATTGCCGTGCAGTATCACGAAGGACGTAAGGCGGTGGCCGTCCGATTCTCACAGGGGCCCTGCGTGTGGGTGACACAATCGTGAACAAGACGACTTCAACGCTCAATACCCCAGCTGCGCCGCGGATCGCGAGCTCGCGTCAGGCGAAGTGGGCTGAGGACCGCTCTGTTTTCCCAATCTATCTGGCGCTGGGAAAACAGCTCGAAATCGAGATTCCCTTCCCTCAAGAGAAAAGGAATCTGCCGGAAAAACCGGACCTCGAACTTTTTGACGAGGTAGAGACCTGGCTGGACGAGATGGACCAGCGCGTCGCCGTGCACGAATTGCGCAAGCTGCTGCAGACGACAACGCTGAATGCGAATGAGACCAGTCTGTGCGCCCTTATCCATCGCCATTTGCAAAAATCTGCGAAGACCAACTTCGACCGCGACAAAATCGACTTCCTGCTTGTGCAATATTTTGCGCTTTGCGCTCCGGCGAAGATATATCACAAACAGATCGAGCTTTTCGACGTAGCGCAGGTCATGAAACCGATCTTGGGCGATGTAGATGACTCTACCCTGGAGTGGTGCGCGCCTCTGGAGCAAATGATCGAGAAGCTGCGCGCTTTCCGCAGCCTTCGCGAAATCCTGAAGACAAATTTCATCGAGCAGGGCCGCAAAGTGAAAGAAACCGCGGGCGGGATGTTCTACGATCCACCGGCCTTGCTGGCTTTCGTGCGGTTCAATTTTCTGCTTCGGCGCACGTTTATCGAACTGATGCACGCAGACTTGATTGCGATTCGATCGGGCCTGTCGCAACTCGAAACGGCTGGAGTAAGGATCATCGACTGCCACCATTTCGGACTCACTGCCGAGGAGCCCCTGGCAAAGATCCGAGATGCAGCCGATGAATGGAAACAGCCATTCCAGAAGGAATACACGGAACGCGCGGTGAATCAGACGTTTGAGAAGCTGCTGGGCTTGCGCACGGACGTAGAACGAGCTTTGGAAAAGATCGCCCCGAAAACGCCATTGAGTGCGGCTATTCCCGAGAAAACCTCGAACACCGGCAGCGCCGAAGCAGCGAGCAAATCCACGCGTGACGCAGCAACAGTTGAGAAGAGCGCGAACAGCCCGGCAAAAGCTGCTCCCGAAGGTGCGAGCAAGCCTGCTGCCTCCGCCGCTCTCGATTTCGAAGGGTGTCTGGAGAAAATCTGGGAACAATTGATCGCCACGCCGCCAACGCGGGGGCGTTCGATGACCACGGTGAAGATCGGCGCGGCGCGGATCTTGTTGTCTTCGTGGGAAGTAACGGCATTCGTTAGCGAGGATGGACCTTCGGCAGAAGATTTGCGACGGGCCGTGGTAGCCCGGGCAATGGTGACAGCAGCCGTTGAAGCCGCTAAGGAATCAGGAAATGCCACTTCTATGGACAAGGCGCTTTCCATCGCGCGGATAGAAGTTTCGCGGCTGCAAGAACGCGTGGACATCGCGAAACAAGCGAAGGACACGGAAGCGGCCGTAAACCTGGGCATCAGCACGAAGAGATTACTTACGGCCTTGGACGAGGCCGAGAAGCTTTAAAGGTTCAGTTATTTTCCGGTCATGATGGGCGATCACTCTGGGAGCAGGGCCTCTGTGCGAAACGCTAGCGTATTGATTCTGACCGATGAAACGGAATTTGCACGGCTTCTGACGGCGTGCTGGCAGGCCGAGCGGCAAGCCCCGGGAATTACCGTCCTTAGTAGCGAACTCTGGAAAGATCACGAAGCAGTGCCTCACGATTTAGTCGTTGTCGGCCCGGTTCTGGATGGAAAACTTCCCGGCATCTTGCGTTCCTTGGAGCCTGCGACCGCTGTGATTCTCTGCGTGCCGACGGATTCTCGCGAGTTCGGCCAATTGCGGTCGCGGTACCCTCGTCTGGTTCATATTCCACTGCGTGAAGACTGGGCACAGACGCTTCTTCTTGTTGCGGGCGAATCTCTACGCCGAGCCGAAGCGCTGCGTCTTTCCAAGCAAGCAGAGAGTCGAGCAGCAAAGAGCGAGCAGCAAGCGACTCTCGGCCGATACATGATGGACATGAAGCACAGCGTGAACAACGCGCTGACATCGATGCTAGGAAACGCTGAACTATTGCTTTTGGAGCCGGGCCAGCTATCTTCACAGTCCCTCGCGCAAATTAAGACAATTCATAGCATGGCGCTGCGGATCAACGAGGTCATGCAAAGATTCTCATCGCTGGCGAGCGAGATGAGGGAAGCTGAGAATGCATCTCAAGCTGAGACAGAGGCAGTGCCAGCAGCTCCTGCAACGCGCCGCTAAGCCGCGCCGCTGAGTCTGTAAATCACTCACAAATCAGCTCTTATACAAGATCGACAAAGTGATTGAGGAAACTCTCAAGCTGGCTGCTGACGTGCACCTCTGGTCTGCGGAGAAATATGGGGAGATGTCGATGCTGCAGAAAAAAGTACTCATCGTCGATGACTCACCCTCGCAGGTGAAGCTGATTCAGGGCTTCCTTGAGCACGAAGGCTACCGGCTGGTGGGTATCAATGACCCAGAACGAGTCGAGGATGCGATTGCCATTGAGCGGCCCAGCGTGATTTTGCTGGACGTCGTGATGCCCAAGCGAAATGGCTTTCAGGTTTGCCGGGAATTGAAGAATCACTCGGACTACAACGCAATACCGGTGATTTTGGTGACGTCGAAGAACACCGAGAGCGACAAGTATTGGGGCGCCCAACAGGGCGCGGACGGTTATGTGACGAAGCCGTTTACGAGGGAAGAGTTGTTGCGGGCTGTTCGGCGGTTTGCGTAGGCAATTGTTTGTGGATGATTCGAGGATGATGCGGCCATGAGCGAAGATTTTCACCTGGTACCGCTTCCCGCGGATGCAGACGACCTGCTCGAAGCTCTTGGTCCCATGGAAGAGCGGCTGCCGGAATCGCAGTACTGCGTTTTCCGCAGCGGGCGAGAACGGTTTTGTCTGCCGGTGTTGGACGTTGAAGAAGTTTTGGACTGGCCGCTTTTGACCAAGCTGCCGCTTGGTCCTGCATATCTGGCGGGAATTTTCAACTTGCGCGGATCCATTGTGCCGCTGATCGATATCGCTATTACGGAAGGACGGCGACCTGGTTTGCTGCCGAAGCATGTGGTGGTTGCTTCGCTGCGCGGCGAGGGTATGCATGACGATTTGCGGATTGGGATTGCCGCGGACGAAGTGATCGGTACGTATTCGGTGAATGCTGAGGATTTGCTGGAACAAGCTCCTGAAAATGTGCCGCATTGCACTGGGATGCTTCGCCACGACGACCGTCTGGCGCTGATCATCGATCTTAGGAGAATGCTCGAGGTTTTTCCTGGACCGAGCATTTGATTTTGCAGGAATAAGTTTGCGTGTGTCTCGCCGCGTGCGGATAGGGGCCACAGCAGTAGGGATTTGGAGGAAGGCATGAAATCGCGATTGAGTTCCACAATTTGGACGCTGGTCTTAGCGAATGGCGTCATTCTTTTCGCCGTGCTGGGCCTGGCTTACAGCGCTGGACGGCAATCTGGCGGAGCGTCCCTGTTCGACTTCGGGTCGCTGCCTAGCGGGGCGAGCGGCTCCGTAATGCTGGCGGTCTTGCTCGCGCTGGGCATGGCCATCTTCATGGCCTGGCGGCTTGGCAGCAAACTTCTGACGCCCGTGCAAGAGCTCGCACAGTTTTCTGAGCGCATCGCCGCGGGTGACCCCCGGGCGCGCGTCGAAGTCAATACGGGCGACGAACTTGGCTATATTGCGGAAAACTTGAACCGCGCAGTGGCGAAGGTCTCCAAAGCCACCAGCAACCAGGATGCAAACGACGCTTTGCAGCGCAGTATCACGGAATTGTTGACGGTCATCAACCAGGTGGCCCGCGGCGACTTGACGCTACGTGGGAAAGTCACCAACGACGCGCTGGGTAACGTCGCGGACTCTATCAATTACATGCTCGACAACTTCACCAAGGTTCTTGAGCGCGTGCGCAAAGCGGCTATGGAAGTCACGGCGTGCTCGAACAACATTCTCGTGGCGGCCGACGAGATGCAGGCCGGAGCGACCCAGCAGGACCAGGAAATCACCAATACGTCGAGCGCCGTCGAAGAACTCACGGTTTCGATGAAACAGGTGTCCAATAACGCGGAAGCTAGCGCGGAAGCTGCACGCCGCGCGCTGGATGCCGCAGAACAGGGTAACCGCGCCGTACGCGACACACTCGAAGGCATGCAGCGCATTCGCGCATCGGTGCAGGCTACCGCAAAGAAGATCAAGTCCCTGGGCGACCGCTCATTGGAAATTTCGGAAATCATCAACGTCATCAACGACATCACGGAACAGACCAACTTGCTGGCGTTAAACGCGGCCATTGAAGCGGCTCGCGCTGGCGAAGCGGGACGCGGTTTCGCGGTCGTCGCAGACGAAGTTCGCAAACTGGCAGAACACAGCCGAAGCGCCACGAAGGATATCGCGGCACTCATCAAGGCCATTCAGGCGGAGACGAACGAAGCCGTCGTTGTCATGGAAGAAGGCACGAAGGAAGTGGAAAGCGGCGCGACGCTGGCCGATCAAGCTGGACGCGCGCTGGACGCCATTTCAAACGTGGTGCGCCAGTCGGCGGAACTTGTTCAGGAAATTTCGCTGGCTTCTAAACAGCAGGTGCGCGGTACCGAAGGTGTAGCGCACGCCATGCAGATTATTTCGAGCATCACACGTCAGACTTCTCAAGGCACGCGCGGCACAGTCGCAACCGTCAGCCAGCTCGTGAAACTTTCCGACCAACTAAACGAAGCGTTGGCGCAATTTCGCGCCAATTCGAAGTCCGGCAATGTTTTGGAAGATTCCGAGCGGCCCGTCCCAGCCGGCGCTCTGCGGTAGGCAGTGATTCTCTGCTCGGGCAAGAGCCAGAGCTAAAGCGGGACGGTAATGAGCGAACGGCAGGGACCGGCGCACGGTCTTAGTGAACATGAGTTGAGCGAGATCCGCATGCTGATTGAAGAGCGGACGGGAATCTGTTTTGACGAATCACGCGCGCGGTTTTTCTCCACGCGCGTGAAGGATCACTTGCGCGCGAAGGGACTCGAACGCGGGACGGATTTGTTGCGAGCAATGCGGAAATCCAATGTCGAGTACGAGGCCCTGCTTGAGGGACTGTTGACCCAAGAGACCAGCTTTTTCCGTTACCCGAGCGTTTATGAGGCGTTCGAGAAACGCGTGCTGCCCGAATTGCACGTGAAAAAGTTTTGGCGGAATCCGCGGACTCTGCGCATCTGGAGCGCGGGCTGTTCGACGGGAGAGGAACCCTATTCGATTGCCATTACGATTTCGGATTCGCTTACTTTTTCGGATTCGTGGAATGTGGAGATTCTCGCTACCGACGTGGGACGGCACGCTTTGAAACACGCCGAGCGAGGCGTTTACTCCGGGCGGAGCTTGGGCAGCGTCAGCGAGCAGCAATTGGCGACGCACTTCACAAAGTCTAACGGCGCGCATCAAGTGAAACCACGCCTGCGCAAGCTGGTCACGTTTGCGCAGATGAATTTGGCTTCGGCTGTGTATGTTGGCCGGATGGACATGATTTTCTGCATGAACGTTCTGATCTATTTCTCCGAAGAGCGGCGGCGCTCGCTCGTTCAGCGCTTTTACGACACGCTGGAGCCGGGCGGATATCTTTTTCTTGGGCATTCGGAATCGATCTCGAAGATGCCGGTCAAGTTTCAGGCCATCGTGTTGAACGATTGCATTTTGTACCGCAAGCCCACGGCGGAAGAGCTTCAGAAACCCGAACTCGTGGCGGAGGGACGCGCGTGAGCATGCCGGACCGCGAAGCCGTCGAAATGTTCCTTCAGGAAGCGGCAGAGCACCTGCAGTATTTGCGGGAATACGTGAGCGTGTTGCAAGAGATTTCCCCGCGCCGCGAGGATCTTGAGCGGCTGTACATTTCGGCGCACACGCTTAGCGGGACTTCGGCGAGCTACGGATTCCCGCGTTTTTCCGAAATTGGTGCAAAGCTCGCGCACGTGTTCCAATACGCGCTAAACGCGCCTCTTGGCGACGATTTGCATGGGCCACTGACGGAATTTCTGTCGGACGGCATTTCGTTGCTTGAAACGGATCTGCTGGAAATCAGCGATACGGGCAAAGAAAGCGTCGATGACATTGCCGCCTTTAAAGAACGCTATCGTTTTGCGTTCCCCACTGAACCGCCGCCGCTGAATTATCCTCAGTCGTCGGCGTACTCAGAATCAGACAAAGCTTCCGCTAAAGAAACCGTTGTGTCCGCCGCAACTGGTTCGTACTTCGACGCATTACCTTCCGACGAGGAAGTGTCCGACGAAATCCTGGAATTCTTTCAACCAGAAGCCGAAGAGCACTTGCAAGTGGTCAGTGATTGCCTTATTTCGCTTGAGGGCAACAACAACCCGGAAGAGATCAACAAGCTATTTCGCGCTATTCACACGGTAAAGGGATCAGCCGCGCAAGTAGGGCTGAGCCGGCTCGGAGCGATCGCCCACCGTGTGGAAGACCTGATCGGCCGTTTACGTGACGGTGAACTTGAACCTTCGCCAGCCGTTGTTGACATTTGCCTCGAATCCGTGGACGTGCTCAAGAAAACGCTGCATCGGCAATGGGCAGATGAGAAAAGCATGCGCGCAGGTGTGGATTCACTGTTAGGCCGAATTGCAGAGTTTGCGCCGATTGAAGTGGAAGATTCCGAAACTGTCGCAGTTGCCGGAGGCACGGAAGAATCTCCTGCTGAGAGCATCCAAGAAGCCGCTACATCTGTTACTCCTGCAAAGAAATCACCCAAGTCACCGAGCGCCGCTGCGGCGGCAGCCAAATCGGTGCGCATCGCGCTCTCCCGCCTTGACCGCATGATGAACACAGTCGGCGAACTGGTCATCAACCGTACGCGGATGGTTGGACGCGTTGCAGAACTGGAAAAGCTGGTCGATACGCTGAGCTTCTCGAAGGAACGTCTGCAAGGAAAAGTTGGAGAGTTTCAGGAGAAGTACGAATTCAATCGCATCAGTTCCACGCGCCAGACTGGCCCATGGAGTCCATCTACCGCGCGGCAGACACTTACGAATGCGGCTTCGGGCGACACATCGTTCTGGTCGGAATTCAGCGAACTCGAAATGGACCGGTATGACGATTTCAACATTCTTTCGCGGTCCATGGCAGAAATTTCCGCGGACGTGAACGAAGTCCTCTCGCAACTCGAAGGATTCATCGGGCGCGTCGAAGGCGACATCGACGAATTCACGAAACTCGCGCACCATCTTCAGGATGAGATTACCGCGGCCCGCATGGTTCCCATCGGAACGCTGTATTCAAGGCTATCGCGCGCGGTTCGTGACGCTGCGAAATCGGCGGGTAAGCAAGTTGACCTCGATCTTTCTGGCAGCGAAACAGAACTCGACAACAACATCATTCAGCAGATTTCTGATCCATTGGTGCACTTGGTCCGCAATTCGGTTGCGCATGGAATCGAGCGCCCCGAAGACCGCCTCGCAGCGGGCAAGCCTGAGATGGGCAAAGTTTCCCTCCGCGCGTATCATCGCGGCAATCATATTTATATTGAAGTGGAAGACGACGGGCGCGGCATTGATTATGAACGCGTGAAGCTGAGCGCGATCGAGCGTGGGCTTGTTTCGCCGGAAACCGCGGATCGCCTCACTGAACGCGACCTTCGCGAGATGCTCTTCCATCCTGGATTCACCACTGCTCCTGTTAAAACCGAGCTTGCTGGGCGCGGTGTTGGTTTGGACGTAGTACGCGCGAACTTGAACGCGCTAAACGGCGAAATCGACATTCAAAGCGTCAGCGGCCAAGGGACGAAGTTCACTCTGAAAGTGCCTCTGACCTTGATTATCTCCCCAGCGCTTTTTGTGCGTTGTGGCGTGACGAACTTTGCGCTTCCGCTTGCGGTCGTCGAAGAAATCAGACGCCTCCGTGCAGACGAAATCGAAGACGTGGGCGGAAAGCTCCTCACCAAGGTTCGCGATGTCGTAACCGAAGTGGTGAGACTCGACACCTATCTCGGACTGCCACCGCTCGAACCGATCAATGGATATTTTCGGATGGTGGTCGCCAACGCAGGAAACCGGCAAATTGGTTTAGTCGTAGAAGAAGTGCTCGGCAAAGATGAAATCGTCATCAAAAATCTAGGCGAATATTTGCGCCGCGTGAAACTTTTCCCCGGTACGACGATCGCGCCAGACGGCAGCCTTATTCTCCTGATCGATTTGAACCGCATGGTCGCAAACGAGCCCACGGAACGCCGGCCGCTGCAAGCCAGCGCCAGCGCTGCGCGCATCTTTGCGCCGGGTTCAACCGCTGTGGCGCGCGGAACAATTCCAGCCGAAGCCATCGACCGCGTCGAACAGGAACGCCTAATCGTCGTCGCGGACGATTCGATCAGCGTCCGCAAGTTCGTCGGACGCATGCTCGAAAAGAACGGCTACCGCGTGAAGCTTGCCGCCGACGGCATGGAAGCAGCAGAACTTGTGACGCAACATGGCTGCCACCTGGTAATCACAGACCTCGAAATGCCGCGCATGACGGGATACGAGTTGATGGTGCAACTGCGGCAGAGCCCAACAACGCGGCGCATTCCCGTGATGGTTGTGACCTCGCGCGCGGGTGCAAAGCATCGGGATCGCGCAATGAAAGAAGGGGCGACAGCCTTCCTGACCAAGCCAGTGCAGGAAGATCAACTGATTGCCGCCGTGGAACAACTCATGGGATCGGAGACGCGACCAACCGTACCGGTTGGGTAAACGCCCATGGCCCCCACCGCAAACAAAAAGTTCCGAGTGCTGATCGTGGACGATTCCGCGTTCATGCGCAAAGTGCTCGAAACCATTTTCGCAGGCGACGATCAACTACAGGTAGTCGGCCACGCAAAAGACGGGCGCGAGGCAGTAGCACTCGCAGAATCGCTTAAGCCCGATGTCATCACCATGGACATCAACATGCCGCACGTCGATGGCTTGCAAGCCACGGCACAAATCATGACCACAAACCCGCGGCCCATCGTCATTGTCAGTTCCGAATCGCGCGATGGCGCGGCAAGCACGTTGAAAGCGCTGGAGCTCGGCGCAATTGAGTTTGTCGCCAAGCCATCGAGCGGCATCGATCTCGACATGCAAAGCGTTAAAGAAGATTTGGTGCGAAAAGTGCGCATGGCAGCGAAAGTCCGCGTTGTGCGCACCGCTTCGCGGATCGCCACCACGGTACAAAAATCCAACGGAACGTCACAAGCGGCTCCCCCACCGCCGGTTGCGCCACGTCCCGCGGCGAGTTCAGGTCTTGATCAACGCTTCCCTGTTGTTGTGCTGGCTGCGTCGACGGGCGGCCCCGCGACAGTCATGCGGCTCGCGCCCGGTTTTACGCGCGAATTCCCTGCTGCGGTCATTTTGGTGCAGCACATGCCTGCAGCTTTTACGACGCAGTACGCCGCGCAACTCGCCGAATTCACCGGCATTCGCGTCAAAGAAGCGGAACCCAACGAATCTCTGCAACCGGGCACGTTTTACATTTGCCCAGGCGGCCATCACCTGCGAGTGACTCCTACGGGCCGCATCCAGTTGGATGGGTCGAGTGGCCGAATCAACGGCTACTTGCCGAACATCGATGCGACGATGGAGTCGGTCGCAGCCTATGCGGGCGCGATGAGCATAGGCGCGATTCTGACTGGCATGGGCAACGATGGCACGGCCGGCGCGAAAGCGATCAAAGCTGCAGGCGGCTTGGTGTTGGCGCAAGACGAGGCGACGTGCGTGATTTTTGGAATGCCCGCGGAAGCCATCAAAGCCGGAGCAGTCGATCAAGTTCTGGGGATCGATGACATTTATCCAGCCATCGAAAAACGCGTCATCGGAATTTGCCGCTCCACACCTGTGGGAGTTCGCTAATGCGCGTGGCCGCGCCACCTGCCAAGCCCCACGCTGCTGCTCGGACGGAGCAGATCATTCTCTTCCGCATTTCGGGGCAGCCCTTCGCCCTGTCCTCCGCTTCCGTACAAGAGGTGCGCAGCGTGGATAGTCTTTCCGGTGCCGCGACGGAGATTGATCTGCCAACCATCCGAAAAGTGAGGCACGTGGTGCGGCGCGGCGAAAAAGCGCTGTACGTTGTAAGCGGAGCCGCGCATTTTGGCTTGCCTGCCGCCGCCGCTGGACTTGTTTTCGTTCTTCGAAAAACTCGCACTGCTCTTTTGGTGGACGGCATCGACAAGATGGCCACGATGACCCGCTTGCAGGCTCTTCCGCTCGCTTATTGCCATGAAGAGCGGTCGTGGTACCGCGGATTGACGGCACTGGATCAAAACGTGATTCCGGTCGTGAACCCCGAAGGATTCCTGACCGCCGATGAGTTTGCTCTGCTGGACGCTTCGCTGGTTCCTGAATCACTTCCGGACGAACTCCCTGGCGAAGGGATAGAGTTGCCGGAATGATCCAACCTGTCGAGTCCAGTTCGCAATCCTTCGTTCTGCTCAGGCTTGGCGAGCGCCGGTTTGCCGTTGCTGCAGTGCAAATCTCGGAGCTGGTCGCTCCAAGCCGTATCTTTAGGTTTCCTCATCGCACGCCAAAACTCGAAGGCGTGATTTTGCGACGCGGCCGAATTGTTCCGGTCTGCGACGTGGCCGAGAAGCTCCTGGGCAAGGGCCTTACTTCGCGCCGCTTCTACCTGATTGCCGTGCGCCATTACGGAGACAAATCTGAGTGGGTCGCGCTGCCCGTTACCGGCGATTGCGAATTGATCGCTGCCGAAATGACCGATGCGGGAGAGGCAGACGCGCCGCACGTCGCCGGCTGGATTTCGCACAATGGCGAAGTGATTGAAGTCCTGAATTTGGATGCGCTCACGCCTGGTGCGGAAGAACTACCCGTCACTACCCTGCCTGCCGCGGCTGCGGAGGCCACGCTGTGACGCTTCCGGGACGCGGGCCAAAAATTCTGCTGATCGACAGCAATGTGTACTTCGCAAAACGGCTCGGCGATGCGTTGAAGCGCGAAGGCTTCGAAGTCGTTTCGAGTACACAAGCTGCCTATGCGCTGACAACCATCGAGTACGACGTTCCCTCCGCGATTCTTTGTTCGACGAACATGCGCGAGATGGGCGCTCTAGACATCGCCAAGATCATTCACGCGGATCCAAAGAACGCCGCTCTCCAAATCATCGCATTAGGGGACGGCAGCCAGCGCGCGTTGATGGAAGCCTTTCAGGCAGGCTGCGACGACTACATTGATCGGCAAACCGCGCCGGCGGCCATTGCCGCTCACATCAAGAGCATCATCGTCAGCAAATCAGAGGGCTTCCAGCCGACGCAAATGCTGGCGCAGTCAGACACCAGCCTCAGTGGCAGCCTGACGCACCACGATCTCACGGGCGTCATGCAAATGCTCGGTCACGCACACCAAACCGGCGCGCTGCATGTCAACGCAGGTGAAACCGATGCCGTCCTTTTTTTTGACGCGGGGGAAATCACCCATGCGGAATGCGGCAGCCTGTTCGGCGACGAAGCGGTGATCCACATTCTGAAAGGTTGCGTTCAGGGGGTTTCAGGCGTTTACAAATTTGCTTATGGGACCACTTCACCGCAGCGCACCGTGCTGCGGTCGGCAACCGATCTGATGCTCGACGCCATGCGCGAGTTCGATGAAGGAGAGCGCGACATGGCGGATAAGGAGGCGCGATGAGCGAGGCGATGACTGTTCCACCGCTGAACGAAACGGAAACGAAGCGCACACCAACGGTTTATTTCATCGATGACAGCGCAACCATGCGCGAAGTCATCAAAATCGCGTTCCGCCGCGAGAGCATCAACGTGATTACCTGCGCGGACGCCGCGTCCGCACTCGCCCAGTTTGAACAGAACAAACCCGACGTCGTAATCACCGACGTGATCATGCCGGATCAGGATGGTTATTCCGTTTGCAGCCAGATTAAGCAGCATCCCGAATACGGCGGAGTTCCCGTGGTGCTCATGTCCGGCGTTGTGAACAAGAGCGTTGCGGACAAAGCCGTCGCGGTCAAGGCCGACGAATTGATTCGCAAACCCTTTCAGCCGCAGGAATTGATTGGACGGGTCAAGAGCCTGCTGGAGCCCAAACGCGCTGGGGATGCGCCACCTATCGAACGACCCGCGACGCCGAACGCTCTCAACAGTTTATTTGCGCCACCGCCTCCGCCTGCGGCTCAAAGGCCCACGGCTCCGCCGCCTAACACCGGAGACCAGCGCGTTCCGGAATCCATCTGGCCTCGCGCGCTTGCCGAAGCGTTCACCGCGCCGCGCCCAGGTGATGGTGCAGTTTCTCAACACAATTTGCAGCAAGCCGGATCGCCTTCCGGTAGGCTCGCTCCCACCGCCGCTGACATACAAAAGCTGCGCTCAGAAATCGCTCGGCTAGATCTTCTTGTCAAGAAACTACAGACCGAAATGCAGATCGAGCGGCAGTACACGCAGGCGCTGGAGCTCCAAATTCAAACGCTTACACGAGTGGATTAGATCCGAGCAGTGTGGCGATCCATTCGGTTGTCTTGTCGATTCGTAAGGTTGACGCTGGGAAGTTAATTGGCTAACTTCCCTCTTTGCTCTTCAGGTTTCCATTCTCTGGCACGGGGGCTTTCATGAATGGCAAGAGCAGCAGTTCCATTTCGCGGCGTGAGTTCGCGCGGCGTGCGGCCATTGTTTCAGCCGCGACGATGGTTCCCGCAGGTGCCCTGGCTGTGCCTTCGCCGAGCGCCGTGCCTCCCACGACGCAAACACCGGACTCGCCCTCACTTTCTGCCGAGGGCAAAGCAGAAGCCGAAGCACGTTATCAGGCGATTCTTGCAGTTTACGGGTCGCGTTTTTCTGAAACGCAAAAAGCCGATCTGCGGCGTCTCTCTTACGAAGCTCAAGAACCTCTTGACCGTTTGCGCGCGTACCCGATCGCAAATGGCGATGGCCCGGCGCTCTATTTGAAACCCCTCGTCGAGAGGGAAAAGAAAACTGAACCTGCGGTCATTCCTCATGCTGCCAGCACCGCTACGACTAAACCATGAGGCTAATCTCACATGCCCGCTGAAGAAATCTTTTATTTACCGTTGAGCGAACTTGCCAAGCGAATCGAGACCAAGAAGCTCTCGCCTGTCGATCTGACGCAACTCTATCTCGACCGCAGCGCGAAGCTGGGCCCCCGGTTTAACGCCTACGCGCGCTTGATGCCGGATGCCGCACTCGATCAGGCAAAAGCTGCTGAAAAAGAAATCCAGCACGGACATTACCGCGGCCCTTTGCACGGTATTCCCTACGCTGCAAAAGATCTCTTGGCCGTGAAAGGAGTACCTACGACGTGGGGCGCGAAGCCGTACGCCGATCAAGTCTTCGACTACGACGCCACAGTGATTGAACATTTGAACCGCGTCGGCGCCATTCTCATCGGCAAAGCGTCCATGATCGAGTTGGCTGGAGCAATGGGCTATCGCTTTGCCTCCGCCTCTCTGCAAGGCGCGACGAAAAATCCGTGGGACACAAAATGCTGGACGTGCGGGTCTTCGTCAGGCTCCGGAGCGATTGTTGCCGCAGGCCTCGCAGCCTTTGCCATTGGAACCGAAACTTGGGGCTCGATTATTTGTCCTTCGGCGTTCTGCGGTGTCAGCGGCTTGCGGCCCACTTACGGGCGCGTCAGCCGATACGGGGCGATGGCTCTGGCGCCTTCCATGGACAAAATCGGCCCACTGGCGCGCAGCGCAGAAGACTGCGCGCGTGTTTTCTCCGCAATTGCCGGACATGACCCGAAAGATCGCAGCACGGTTCCCATCGACAAAGGGGCTTTCACCTATTCGCCGTCCTTGGACCTCAAGGCGCGGCCATTAAAAGTTGGCCTGCTCCCGGATGCGTGGAAAAAGTTGGATTCCGGAGTGGCAAAGGCTGTGCTAGCCGCGGAAAAAGTGTTGCGCAAAAGCTTTGCGAGTGTGAGATCGGCCTCCCTTCCCGATGGACCAATAGAAGACGCAGCAAACGTTATCATTGCGGCGGAGTGCGCGGCATCGTTTCGAACGTTGATTCGTTCTGGCCGCGTCAGTGAATTGGCTGATCCTACCGGCCAAATCGCCGGCTACGTGAACGAACAATATTCAGCCGCCGACTATTTACGCGCGCTCAGCTTCCGTGAAATTTTGCAGAAAAAGATGGAAGCAGTATTTGACTGGTTTGATGTGCTGGTGACGGCCGCTCAGCCTGTTCCAGCCACGCTTCTTGAAGCCAATCTGGAAACCGATATTTCTTTTCCGGATCCCCTTGGCGCTATAGGCAATCTGTGCGGGCTTCCAGCTTTATCCGTGCCTTGCGGCTTCACCGAAAATAATCTGCCCGTGGGCTTGCAATTCATTGCCCGGGCCGGCGACGACTTTGCCGTGATTCAAGCGGCGCGAACCTTCCAGCTTCACACCGACTGGCATCGCAAACATCCAAAGATTGTTTGATTTCACGCAGAAAGTTTGAAGGAAACGCGCAGGTTACCTGCTGAGCGAAGCGTTGAGGGCTTCTCGCACAGCGCGTAATATGCTGCCACGGCTGAACGGTTTAGTCAGCAGTAGCATACTGGCGTCGGCCTGCGAAGTTTCTGCCGCGGTCTGTTCGCTGTAGCCGGACATGTAAACGACGCCAATACCCGGGTGCTGATGTTGTAGCCGTCGCGCCAACTCTTTGCCGGTCATCCCCGGCATGACCATATCCGTCACCAGCAGTTCGATGGCTGTCTTGTGTTCGACAGCAAGGCGAAGCGCCTCAGCGCCATTGTGCGCTTCAATAACGGTGTAGCCGCCGGATTCCAGAAACTCGCGCGCCACCTCGCGCACATCCTGTTCGTCTTCCGCAAGCAAAATAGTTTCCGTACCACGCGGCGCTTCCGCAAAGGGCAGAGGCACGCTGCCTTTGTCTTCGGGCTGGTCCACGCGTGGAAGATATATCTTGAAAGAGGTTCCCTTTCCTACTTCGCTGTACACCCAGACGAAACCGCCGCTCTGCTTCACAACACCATAAACCGTCGCGAGACCAAGACCGGTCCCTTTGCCGGGTTCTTTTGTCGTAAAGAAAGGCTCGAAGATGTGCGCCTGCGTCTCCGCGTCCATTCCGGTTCCGGTGTCGGAGACAGCGAGCAGCACGTAACGCCCAGCCTTAACGATCGGATGAGTTGTGTTGTAAGTGCGATCGAGTTCGGCATTCGAAGTTTCGATCAGCAACCGGCCGCCCGTCGGCATAGCATCTCGCGCATTCACCGCCAAATTCATGATGATTTGTTCCATCTGGCTCGCGTCAGCGCGAATCTTACCCAGATCCTGCGCCATACGAATGCTCAACTCGACGTCTTCGCCAATCAGCCGCGGCAAAAGCTTGCCCATGTCCTCGACCACGCCGTTCAGACTCATCACCCGAGGTTGGAGAACCTGCATTCGGCTGAAGGCGAGGAGTTGCTTTGTCAGCGCAGTGGCGCGGTCAGCGGCCCGATCGATCTGCGAGATTTTTCGCGACATACCGTCCGCAGGGGGCAATTCGTTCATCAAAAGTTCGGTATGTCCTTTGATGACCATCAATAGATTATTGAAATCGTGCGCCACACCGCCCGCGAGGCGCCCCACAGCTTCCATCTTTTGCGCTTGCCGGAGCTGCTGCTCCAGAACATGGCGCTCGCTGATATCCTGCGCCACGACCAGGCGTACTCTCCGGCCGGCATACTCGAACTGGTGGGAAATCAACTCGACCTCAAAAACTTTTCCATCCTTCTTACGGTGCTTGCAGATCCCTTGATAAGGAACGGCCGTGCCAACTTTTTCAGGGCGCACTTCGAGAGAGGGACTCTTTTCTTCCGGTCGGACGTCCAACATCGTCATGCCGCTGAATTCATCCGATGCAAAGCCATACTGTCTCACCGCGGCATCATTCACCTGGATAAACTGCATGGTTTCGTCGTCCACCACCCATGTGGGGAGCGGGTTGTGCGAAAAAAGAAGCCGAAAGACGGACTCGCTCTTGCGCAAATCTTCTTCGGAACGGCGTCGTTCAATCGCTAGAGCAATGTGCCCGCCGACAGAATCAAGAAACTCGAGATCGCGCATGTCGTAAGCGCTTTCGCTCTGATAGTGCTGCACAACGAGAACGCCGATGGTCGCTCGGGGCGTTTTCAGAGGCACTCCCAGCCATGCAGGGGACGCCGATCCAACCAGTTCAACCTCTCCCTGCTGCGCAAGACGGTCAAACTCGGATTGTGGAATCAGCATGGCGCTGCCCGTGCGAAAAACAAACGCCGTACAACTTCGACCGACTTTTTGCGGAGGAGGCGCTTTATCAAACTGATCTACAAAAAAGGGAAAGTAAAAAGTATCTTCGTTAGGGTCGTGGAGGGCGACGAAACAATTCTCAGCGTAAAGAACTTTTTTCAGCGCTTGATGTATGCCGTCAAGTAGTTGGTCCAGATTGGCAGTCTGATTTAATGCGTGGACGACTTCCGAGATAACCTGGCCCTCGACCTCCAGGCGATGCACAGCCGTCACGTCCAAAAAGCTCGCCACTAAGCCGTCGACAGACGAATTCTTCAAACAGCTGCTGATCGTGGCTTCAAACCAGCGCCATTCTCCCGACTTGCTGCGTAGGCGGCAGCGCCCTTTTTGGACACCCTTGGGAACTTCGGTGAGCCCCCGAAGCCGATCCTGCATCTCGTTTAAATCGTCAGGGTGCACGAAATCTGTGAGATTCCTGCCAACCAGCTCATCGGGAGACACGCCAAGGGCACGCGTGGATCTTGCATTGGCATGAAGCACGATGCCGTCCGCGCTCAGAATGGTCAGTAGTTCATGGGCGCAATCGAGGAGTGTGGCGAGTTGCTCCGGCGTGGCCGCTAAACTTGGTTCGAGAGAAGGAGGTTGTGACATAGGATCGCTGCTAGCGAAAACGTTTTCGTACCCCAAGGTACCGCGGTGGATACGAACTCCTCCGCCTTACGATCGCGTTCTAGAACGACCTTCTGGGTATGGATTGACGAAACGACTCTATCATATCGAATTCGCCACGTTTGTCGAGTATCTAGGACAGGTTGTGGTGCGAAAATATGACTGTACGGAAGTACAGGTTAGGCGCTTAAGCCGGCCGAGCAAACTCGTCTGGCTTTTTCCTCCGAGAGGAGCGTGCTACCCTCCTTTCGCTTCTGGCCATTCCTGCTGTCTTGATGCTTCGGATTCTGGAAACTTATTAATCGATATTAGGAGGCGATGTGCAAACGCACGACATTTGGAAAGACATGTTCGTTATGGGTCTTCCTGTGCTTGAGAAGATTATTCGGCCCATCATCGTTTATATGTTTTTGGTGGTCGGTCTGCGGCTTTCTGGGAAGCGAGAACTCGTACAGCTCAATCCGTTCGACCTCGTCGTTTTGCTGACCCTTTCAAACACCGTGCAAAACGCCATCATCGGTGATGATAACAGCGTTTCCGGTGGCCTGATCGGCGCCACTTCCCTGCTCATTATCAATTATCTAGTGGTTCGCTTTCTCTATGGCCACAGTAAGCTCGAGAAAGTCGTTGAAGGCCGAGCGGACATCTTAATCGAAAAAGGAAAAGTGAAAGCTGACCGGTTGAAAAAGGAGCTGATCACCATGCCACAGCTCGAGGCCGCGGCAAGAAGGCAAGGATTTGAGTTCATCGAAGATGTCGAAAGATGCATTCTCGAGCCCAGCGGCACACTCTCCTTCGTAGGGAAAAAGCCCGCGACCGAAGACGTTCGTCACCAGGAATTGCTTACCCGGCTGGAAAAGCTGATGGAAGAAGTTTCTAGACTGAAAGGCTCGCAACCACCCGCTCGCGCCTAGGCGTCGCGCGACAAAGGGGTCCTTTGTTAGTGAAGTAGAAAGGCACTCAGAGCAAACGCGACGCCAGCTCCTCCGATCAACATGCCCGCGATCCAGTATCCGCGTCGTTTCGTGAGCAGCGTCATAGAGCAGATCACAAGGCCAACCTCGATCAGCCCCTCTCCTCCATCAAAGCGGTCGGCGCGGCGGCCGATGTGGTCGCGTTCCTTCTCCAATTCCTTGGCCTTCTCGCTGATGTCCTCCTTGTCTCCCTCATATCGTTCCACTTCTTTTTTGTATTTCTCATGCAAGGCTTCTGCTTTTTCCTTGTCGGCTGGGGCCAGCGCGCTAAGCATGTCCGCGATGCCTTGCACCTCGTGCAAGCGAATATTTTTCGCCTGGTAGTACGCCCATTGATCCGTCGCCTGCGACTGTAGGAGTAACTCTTCGGTGTGCGCCCGATGCCCCAGCAGCGTAACCGCCGCCACTAGCACGGCAAGAGTAGAAATAGTGACCGAAACAGGAATCAGATACGGATTGTCTCCGTGTTCCTCTGGCGGTTCTGGCAGTTCGATACCCTCGGGCATTGTTCGGACTCTCCTTCGAAAATTAAGTTGTCGATTCCACTGCAATGGCCTTCAGGGAATCTCGAGCGGCGTCAATTGTCCGCGAAATATCTTCGGCCGTATGTGCCGCGGAGACAAACACTGCTTCAAACTGTGACGGCGCAAGAAAAATACCACGATCCAGCATCTCTCGGAAAAATCGCGCATAGCGTTTTGTGTCGGACTGTTTTGCGTCCCGGTAGTTCCGCACTGGTTGTTCTGTAAAAAAGAGAGTCGTCAGAGATCCCGTCGCGTTGACCCGACCTGCAATTCCAGTTTCGGTCAGCACCTGGCGCAGTCCCTCAAAGAGTCTGCGGGATTGTTCGTGGAGGCCTTCGTAAAGTCCGGCGCGAGTGAGTTGTTTGAGAGTGGCAATGCCGGCCCGCATCGCCAAAGGGTTACCGGCAAGTGTTCCTGCCTGATAGACGGCGCCAAGCGGCGCAACATGGTTCATGAGTTCGGCGCTCCCGCCGTATGCCGCAACAGGCAAGCCGCCGCCAATAATTTTCCCAAGGGTGGTCAAATCACCTTGCACTCCAGCAAGTTCCTGAGCTGCCCCGTAGTGCATCCGAAATCCGGTAATCACTTCGTCGACAATGAGCAGCGCCCCGTTGCGCCTGGTAATGTCTCGCAATCCCTTCAGAAATCCAGGCACTGGCTCAACGACCCCCATGTTCGCAGCGATCGGCTCGATGATAACCGCCGCGATAGTATTTTTGCGTTGGGAGAAGAGCCGCTCGACCGCCTCCAAATCATTGTATGGCGCGTTCAAAGTCAAAGCAGCAAGCGCTTGCGGAACTCCCGGGCACTCCGCGATTCCCAATGTGGCAAGTCCCGACCCAGCTTGCGAAAGAAAACTGTCCGCGTGGCCGTGGTAGCAGCCCTCGAATTTCACAATGAAATCGCGCTTGGTCACTCCACGTGCCAGCCGCACGGCGCTCATCGTCGCTTCTGTGCCGCTGGATACGAACCGAATCTTCTCGATCGACGGAATCGCCTGAGTGATTAATGTAGCGAGCTCAACTTCCAGCTCCGTCGTCGCGCCATAACTCGTTCCGCGCTGCGCCTGGTCCGCTATGGCTTCCGTCACCGCGGGATTTGCGTGCCCCAGCAGCATCGCTCCCCACGAGCAAACGTAGTCGAGCAATTCGTTGCCATCGGCGTCATAGAGAAATTGTCCGTTGCCGCGCTCGATGATCAGCGGCTCGCCGCCCACGGAACGGAACGCTCGCACGGGGCTGTTTACGCCACCAACGAGTATCTTTTCCGCGCGTTCGAAAATCTCGCGCGAACGCGGCCGTTCAACTTTTGATTTTGTAGGTGTCGCGCTCATGGAATCTCAACCCAAACTATCACGCCTTCAACCATCGCGCCGCGTCTTTTGCATGGTACGTCAATATAATGTCAGCTCCCGCGCGCTGAATTCCCGTCAAGATTTCGAGCACGACTCGCTTTTCGTCCAACCAGCCTTTTTGCGCAGCAGCTTTGACCATCGCATACTCTCCGCTCACGTTGTACGCTCCGACGGGCACGTCAAACGCATCCCGCACACGCCGAATCACATCGAGATACGGAAGCGCAGGCTTCACCATGACGATATCCGCGCCTTCCTCCAAATCCAGCGCGACTTCTTTCAGCGCCTCGCGCGCGTTCGCGGGATCCATCTGATAGCCACGACGATCGCCAAATTGCGGCGCTGAATCTGCTGCCTCGCGAAAAGGCCCGTAGAAACCCGAACAGTACTTGGCGGCATACGCGAGGATCGCAACGTCACTAAATTTGTGCTCATCGAGCGATTCTCGAATCGCTGCCACCCGCCCGTCCATCATGTCCGAAGGCGCGACAATATCCGCTCCGGCCCTCGCATGCGACAATGCCTGCGCCGCAAGAATCGGCAGCGTCGCATCATTTGCCACATCTCCATTTTCAATTACGCCGCAATGCCCGTGATCCGTGTACTCGCACAAACAAACGTCGGTAATGACCAACAATTTCAAATTCGCTTTTCGGATCGCCTCAATCGCTCTCTGAACCACGCCTTGTGCCGAAGTCGAAATCGTCCCGCGAGCATCCTTGGACTCCGGCAATCCAAACAGAATCACTCCGGGAATCCCCAGCGCTTCCACTTCCCTGCATTCCCCGACAATCTGATCAACGGACTGTTGATGGACCCCGGGCATGGAACCGACTTCCTTGCGAACGTTCGTACCCGGACAAACAAACATCGGATAAATCAATCCACCAGTGGATAGCCGCGTCTCGCGCACCAATCCACGCAGCGCTTCGCTTTTTCTCAAACGCCGTGGACGATGGCTCGGAAAGCTCATGCCTCTTTTGCTCCACCAACAGACCGCTTCTTCGTGCGGGCGAGATGACCCTCTAACGCCTCGACAACTGCCATCGTCGTAGTATCCGCAGCCCGCGCGATCCTTTGGATCCCGGCGCCACTCAATGCATTCGCCGTAGTTGGTCCGATGGCAACCATCAACACTCTCCCCTGAAAGCTGGCCATGCGTTCTCTTCCCAGCAACTCCAAAAAGTTTTGCACCGCGCTCGGGCTGTAAAACAAAATACCATCAACTCCATCTTTGAGACACGCCTCCACTTTTTCCTTATCCGTGCTGCTGGGAGGCAGATTTCTATACGCGACAACCTCTGTCACAAGCGCACCACACTTGCGAAGCGCCGCCGGCAAGTCCGAGTTCGCACGATCGCTCCGAGGCAGTAGAACTTTTCTGCCGCGCAATTCCGCTCCAAGTTCCCGGACGAGCCCAGCCCCGCTGTGCTCCGCCGCCACATACTCGACAGAAAATCCAGCAGCTTCCGCCGCTCCCGAAGTAGCAGGACCTACAGCCGCTGCAGGCGGCAACTTCGGCAGTGCATTCAGACTTCGACCGAGCTCTTCTCCGCGCACCTCCACAGCCTGAACCGCGTTTGAACTCGTAAAGAAAATCCAATCAAATGACTCGATACTGTTCAACGCCGCATCCATCGGAGCGTAATCTTCTGGCGCTGCAAAGGAAACCAAAGGCAATCGTTTCACGGTGGCCCCGCGCGCACTGAGCTCTTCAAAGAGCTCGCTGCTCTGCTGCGCCGCGCGAGTAATAATTATGGTTTTGCCCGCAAGCGGGGATGCAATCGGGTTAGCCACGCTGGCGGCTCACCTCTTCAAGAATTCCCTGCGCGCCAGCCTCTATCAGCAGCGTGGCCATGTGCCCGCCAAGTTCCGCGGCTTTGTCCGGCGCGGACGTCGCCCTCTGTTTTACATATTGCAAACCGTCCACGGAACAAACGCACGCCTCCAGCACCAGTTCACCGCGTTCGATCCGCGCCCAAGCGCCAAGCGGCACCTGGCATCCGCCATGCAATGCGCCGAGTAGCGATCGTTCCGCAATAATTGCCGTGCGCGTCTCCGCATCGTCCAGCCCCGCAACAATGTCCGCGGTCTCTGTATCTTTCAACCGGCATTCCACACCGATGGCTCCTTGCCCCACAGCTGGTAGAAAAACCTCTGGATTCAGCGTCTCCGTGATGCGCCCGCTCCAGCCCAAGCGGTCCAACCCCGCTTTCGCGAGCATCACCGCCTCATACTCCCCGCTCTCCACCTTTCGCAAACGCGTATCGACATTCCCACGCAGATCGCGCACGTCCAAATCAGGCCGGATGTGCCGAAGCTGCGCTTGCCGTCGAAGACTTCCGGTTCCAACTCGCGCGCCCTGCCGCAGACTTGCCAGTGTCGCCCCGTTCGCCGCAACCAAACAATCCCGAACGTCTTCGCGCCGGCACACTGCCGGAAACATCAGCCGCGAAGGTGTGTCTGTCGGGACGTCCTTGATGCTGTGCACCGCCAAATCAATCGCTTCCTCAAGCAGCGCCTCTTCCAGTTCCTTAATGAAAATTCCCTTTCCGCCTATTTGCGAGAGTGAAGAAGTCTGCAGTTTATCGCCCGATGTCTTGATGATCACAATCTCGGCTTCCACTCCAGTGGTGGCGAAAAGTTGTTTGCGAACAAATTCAGCCTGCCACTTCGCAAGCAAGCTGCCGCGCGTGCCGATGCGCAGGTGCCTCACGGCTTCTCCCTGTTCGAAAGAAAAAGATCGCGCAGAGCTTCCACGTTTTGAATCTTGCGGCGCAGTTCTTTCTCCCCGCGAAGCCGCTCGGCCGGTTCTAGCAACAGTTTCTCCAGCAACTCGTCCATCAGGGATTCCATGCGCTCCCGCTCCGGCGCGCTCAGGTGACTCATGGAGTCCATGCGTGCGCGAATAAATGCCTCGCGTTCTTCGCGCAATCGGGCTCGCAGCGCGTCCACTAGGCCGACCAATTCCACGCTTGCTTGCCAGGAAAGAAACTTGCCTACGTGCTCGTCCACAATCGTCTCGGCGCGAGGAACTTCACTCTCGCGCGCATGGCGATTTTGCTCTACGATTTCCGTCAGGTCGTCGATGTTGTACATATAAATGTTGTAGAGCTCCGCGGCGGAAGCTTCGATGTTGCGCGGTAGCCCCAAATCCATCAGGAATAGAGCGCGGTTGCCGCGCGCAGACATCGCCGCCTGAAGAATCTCGCGCCGCAAAACCGGTTCTTCCGATGCGACCGAAGTAACCACTACATCCGCCACTGCTAACACCGTTTCCCATTCGCCCCAATCAACAACTGTTCCCTCGACGCGCAACGCCAATTCATCGGCACGCTCGCGAGAGCGGTTCATTATGAATAGCCGCGAAATGCCCCTGTCGCGCAACTGATTGACCACCTGCTCGCTGATCGTGCCCGCGCCAAGCACAAGCGCGCTTCGCTCTTTCATTTTTCCAAAAATCCGTTCCGCGAGCTTCACGCCTGCCGACGCCACCGACATCGGCCGCGCTCCCAACTCCGTTTCCGACCGCACGCGCTTCCCTACTTCGAGCGCACCCTGAAACAACCGGTTCAGCACCGGGCCGGTGGCTCCATACTCGTGCGCATAGCGATACGCTTCGCGAACTTGCCCCAGAATTTCCGCTTCGCCCAGAAGCATGGAATCAAGCCCTGCCGAAACACGGAAAAGATGCCGCACCGCCGCGCGGTCGTAGTGGTGATAGAGCGACACGCTAAGCACATCCGCTCGAACAGCGTGAAATTCGCTTAGAAAAGAAGATAGCCCCGGCGCGCATTCATGCGAACTCTCTGGCGGCACACCATAAATCTCGCTACGGTTACACGTCGAAAGCACCAGTGTCTCTTGCAGGATTCCTCTAGAACGCAACTCTTCCGCCGCCTTCCGCGACTGTTCCGTCGTGAAAGACACCCGCTCCCGCACCTCAACCGGCGCTGTTCGGTGATTCAATCCGACGAGAACGATCTCCATGCCGCGCCCGCGCTCCTAGAAATACCGATGACTCTGCGACAAATACAAATTCACCACGGTAAAACTCATCACCACCACAAAAAAATTAAAAATGCACAGCCGTGACGCCCGCGCCCCCCGCCACGCCGCCGTCCGCGCCAAATGGAAATAAAGCACGTAGAGAAGCAGCACCAGCAAAGTGATGACATACTTCGGATCGTAGTACCAAATCTGCCCGTGAAGCCGATCGACCCACACAAAACCAAGAACGGTACCAATCGCGATCGACAGAAGCCCTACCAGCACGCTCGACCGGCTCATCCGCTCGAGTAGCTCCAGCGGCGGTAGCCGCCACACGACATTCCCCATCTTGCGGCTCCGCAAAAGCCGCTCCTCACCCAGAAAAATCAAGCTGAACACAAACGAAAGCGCAAACGCCGCATACGCAAGAATGCTTAGTGTGACGTGAAAAGCAAAGATCGCTCCCTTCGCAGGCGCAGGCGACAACCGATCCGCAGGCGCCAAATGCGCGGCCACAAAAAACACAAGGATAAAGGGCAGGACAAACGCCCCAACGGAGCGCTGACGGTGAAAAAGTTCCAAACCCAAATAGGTCAGCGCAAGAAGCCACCCAAAAAGCGACATCGACCCATACAGATCGTGATAAGGAACGGTATGCAGCCCACGTGACCTTTCGAGCAGCGCAAAATAATGCGCGACCAGCCCAAGCCCAAGCAGCAGTGTCGCCAGCCGTCCAGCAAGCTCCTTCCCCGTGCTCAGGAAGCGAAGATAGAGCGCCAGACTCCCGCCGTACGCCACAACCGTGAGAATAAAGAACAAGCCTTTCATGGACTCCACAAGCCTATTTTCCCGCAGCCGAGCCGGACTACTACAGCCGCATTGCCGTCAAACTCACTGATTTCCGCGTTACCCAGAGTATAGCCCACCCGAGAGGCGGACCGCACAAGCCTCAGTCCCCGTTTTCGAATTTCGCGTTTCGTATTTCGCCTTTCGCATTTCCCCTACCCGTTCTGCAATCATCACCCGGATTTGCTATCCTCTTCGTCAGGCGCAAGATGACTTCGACTCCCGCTCCTCTCAATCGAAAAGACTTATTCCTCCGCGCTTGCCGAGGTGAAACCGTCCCGCGCCTCCCCGTCTGGATGATGCGCCAAGCCGGCCGCTACCTCCCCGAGTACCGCGCCATTCGAGCAAGCCACGCGTTTCTGGAGGTTTGCAAGACTCCAGATCTCGCCGTCGAAGTCTCTTTGCAGCCGTTTCGCCTCCTCGGCGTCGACGCCGTCATCGTCTTCTCCGACATCCTAATCCCCGCCGAAGCCATGGGCCTGAAACTCGAACTGGGCGACGCCGGCCCCAATCTCCCCGAACCGGTCCGCTCCAAGCGTGATGTCGAAAAGCTAAAACTCTTCGACCCGGAAATCGATACCGGTTTCCTCCCCGAAGCCATCCGCCGCATCGTTCGCGAAGTAGGCTCGACAGTTCCCGTTTTGGGATTTGCGGCCTCTCCCTGGACTCTGGCCTGCTACATGGTCGAAGGCCGCACCAAAGAAGGCTTCGCCACCGTAAAAAGTTTCCTCCTCAGCGAACCCGCCACCTTTCGCGATCTCCTACATCGCATCGCGCAAGCGACGATCCCCTATTTGAAAGCGCAAATCGCAGCAGGCGCCGCCGCCGTCCAACTCTTCGACACCTGGTGCGGCGAACTTTCCCTCCGCGACTATGAAGCCTTCGCTCTCCCCGCGGTGCAAGAAATTATCTCCGCCCTCGCGACTTCGCACCCACAAACTCCCGTCATTTATTACACGAAAGCCTCGCATCACCTGCTACCAGCTGTAGCTCGTTCGGGCGCAAACGTCCTGAGCGTCGACTGGCGCGTCGACATGCGCGCCCTCCGCCAGCATCTCGGTCCCAAAATCGCCATCCAGGGCAACGTGGACCCAGCCGTCCTCTTCGCCCCGCCCGAAGAAATTCGCCGCGCCACCCAAGATGCCGCGGCAGCCCTTGGCGGCGTAGGCCACATTCTGAATCTCGGCCACGGCATCCTCCAGCACACCCCAGTCAAAAACGCCCAACTCTTCATCCAAACCGGCCAACAATCTCTGCAACAAGAAACTGTAGGGGTGGGGCTTGCCCCACCCGCGCACGCCGGACGCGGAAGCACTTCATGACCGTTCCTCATCCCACTCTCGAAACCATGCGCGAAGAACTTCGCGTAAGCGAAGCCTTCCTCTCCCGCTACAATCGCCCCGGCCCCCGCTACACCAGCTACCCAACCGCTCCCGTCTGGAACGACTCCTTCGGCCCCGCCGACCTAGAAAAAGTCCACGCCCAAGCCGACGCCGCCAAATCCCCCGTCTCCCTCTACATGCACATCCCCTTCTGCGAAAGCCTTTGCCTCTTCTGCGCCTGCAACGTCATCATCCAAAAAAATAAAGCGGTCGCGCCTCCGTACTTAGGAATCCTAAAACGCGAGATCGAACACCTCAGCCAGCACGTCTCCAAAGACCGCTCAGTAGTCCAGTTCCATTGGGGCGGCGGCACGCCCACGTATCTAACTCCCCCGCAAATCGAAGATCTCTTCGGGTTCACGCGCGATCGCTTCGCCTTCTCCCCCGACGCCGAAATCGGCATCGAAGTCGACCCCCGCGTAACAAGCCGCGAGCATCTAGAAACCCTCCGCAAGCTCGGCTTCAACCGCCTGAGCATGGGCATCCAGGATTTCCACCCGCTAGTCCAAAAAACGATTAATCGCGTCCAACCCTACGAACTCACGCGCGATCTGATCCAATCCGCACGCGACCTAGGCTTCGACAGCGTCAACGTGGACCTAATCTACGGCCTGCCCCACCAAACCGCCGAAACCTTCGCCCACACCGTCGACCAAATCCTCACGCTCGCTCCCGACCGCGTCGCCCTCTTCAGCTACGCCCATGTCCCCTGGCTAAAAAAGCAGCAGAACTCCTTCGAAGGCCATCTCCCCGAAGGCATGCAAAAATTCGAAATCTTTCGCACCGGTCTCCTCAAATTTCTCGAAGCCGGCTATCTCTACATCGGCATGGACCACTTTGCCAAGCCCGGCGACGAACTCGCCACCGCCCAGCAAAACCGCACCCTTCACCGCAATTTTCAGGGCTACACCACCAAAGCTGGCGCCGACCTCTATGGCATGGGCATTACCGCCATCTCTGGCATCCAAAACGCTTACGCCCAAAACCAGCGCGACATCCCCACCTGGGAAAAAGCCGTCAACGAACGCGGCATCGCCACCATGCGCGGCTACCACCTCTCCGAAGACGACCGCCTCCGCCGCACAGTCATCAGCCGATTACTCTGCCACACGATTGTCTTGAAGGATGAAATCTCGCAGGAATTCCAAATCGACTTCGACCACTACTTCGCCAACGAACTAACCCGCCTCGAACCCTTCCGCGAAGACGGCCTAATCCTCCTCGCCCCCAACGAAATCCGCACCACCCCACTAGGCCGCATCTTCATCCGCAACGCCGCCATGCTCTTCGACCCCTACCTGGAAAGGCAGCACCTCAACGCCAAACCCCTCTTCTCCAAAACCCTCTAACTCTGTCGTCCTGACCCATACTGCCACCACAGAATTGTCATCCTGAGCGTAGCGAAGGATCCCCGCTGGTTCGTAAGCAATCCGCACGCCTGATTTTGTAGGGGCGCGATTCATCGCGTCCTCTTTCCTCCCCGCCACCCAACCTCTAGCCTCCAACAAAAATCAGAGCTATCTTCTTCCTACCGGGAACGCAATCCCGCAAATTCGGGAAATAATCGTACGAGCCATCGGAGAACGACTGTCGAGGAGAAACAAGAATGCACATCTCTGCAAAAAAATTCATCGGTGTCGCCGCACTCACGCTGATCGGCTCGTCCTTCACAGTCTGCCGCCCCGACACCGCCACTTCCCGAATCGTTACCGCCGCAAACAATTTCCTCTCCTCGCTTGACGAAAAGCAACGCCAATCCGTGCTCTACACCTTCAACGACGAGAAACAGCGCGCCACCTGGTCCAACTTACCAACTTCGTTCGTTCCCCGCGGCGGCATCCCCTTGAAAGATATGACTCCCGCGCAACGCTCCGCCGCCATGGCGCTCCTCTCCGCCGCCCTCAGCGCAAAAGGTTTCGAAAAGGTTCAGCAGATCATGGAAGGCGACGAAGTCCTCAAAGCAACCGATAGCGGCCAGCCTCCGCGCGGCAACAATGGCAATCCGCCCCCGCCCGGTGACCGCAACGGATCTCCTCCGGGCGCCCCCACCGGCCCGCCAAGCGGCGCCATGTTCGGCAAAGATCTCTACTACATCTCCATCCTCGGCAAGCCCTCCGAAAAAGATCCGTGGATGATTCAATTCGGCGGACACCACCTCGCGCTCAACATCACCCTTGCTGGCGAGCGCGGTATCCTCACGCCCACTCTCACTGGCGCGCAGCCCGCACTTTTCACCAGCAACGGAAAAACCGTCAGGCCTCTCGGCCCGGAAAGCGACAAAGCCCTCGCCCTCCTCAACGCCCTCGACGAATCGCAGAAGAAACAAGCCATCCTCAGCTTCCGCTTGGCCGATCTCGTCCTCGGTCCTGGCCAAGACGGCAGAACCATCCAGCCCGAAGGTCTGAAAGCTTCTTTGATGAACGAGAAGCAACGCGCCATGCTGCTCGATGTCATCTCCCAGTGGGCGGGCATCATTCACGAAAGCGCCGCCGCAGCCCGCATGGCCGAACTTAAATCCGACATCAACGAAACCTGGTTCGCCTGGAGCGGTCCAACCACCGCGGCTCCCGGAAAAAATATATCCGCCTACTATCGAATTCAAGGCCCGCATCTCGTCATCGAATACGCGCCGCAAACCCTCGGCGGCGACCCTTCCCTCCACGTCCACACCATGTACCGCGATCCGACAAATGACTACGGGCGGGGGATCGCCGCGAAATGAAGTCGAGGCTCATCGCCGCCGTCGCAATTCTTCTCGCGCTTGCAGCGGGAACACTCGCACACAGGCTCGACGAATATCTGCAAGCCACCATCCTCTCGGTGGAACAAGACCATGTTCTAGCGTCCATGCGTCTAATCCCGGGCGTCGCGGTCTCTTCCCGCGTAATCGCGAGCATCGATACCAACAGCGACGGCGTAATCTCGTTATCCGAGCAGCACACCTATGCGGAGCGAGTTCTTCGTGATCTGTCGATTACGGTGGACGGAAAGAGGGTGAGCCCCACGCTCGTCTCACAGAAATTCCCTGCAATCCAGGAAATCAAGGAAGGAGTCGGCGAAATTCAGATCGACTTCACCGTGGATCTGCCTCCCGGCGGTTCCCAACGCCGAATCGTTTTCGAAAACCATCACCAGAACGCGATTTCTGCCTATCTCGTAAATTGTCTGGTTCCGAGCGATCCCAATATTCGAATCCTCGCCCAAAATCGAAACGAGACCCAATCGTTCTATCAACTGGATTACGCAGAACTCTCGACTTCCAATTCCTTCTTCTCCAAAGTGTGGTCAAGCCTTCGCGGATGGATGAGTTCGGTTGGCTTCGCAAGCATTTTCCGTCTTGGCATGCGTCACATCGCCGAAGGCACGGATCACCTTCTGTTCCTGCTGGTGCTTCTTCTGCCCGCGCCGCTACTCGCCCTAGGTTCGCGCTGGGCAGGATTCGCTGGCGCGCGTCGCAGCCTGTTCCAGATTTTAAAAGTTGTGACGGCATTTACCATCGGCCACTCCATCACTCTCGCGTTAGCAGCGCTGGGCCTCGTCCGCGTGCCCAGTCGTCCAATCGAAGTACTAATCGCTCTGTCGATTCTTCTCTCCGCCATTCACGCGCTTCGTCCACTGTTCCCCGGACGCGAAGCACTCATAGCCGCATTCTTCGGCCTTATTCATGGTTTAGCGTTTGCTGCAACTTTGGAGCAGTTAGGACTCGGCCGGTGGGAGCGCGTCGCCGGCATTCTGGCTTTCAACCTTGGTATCGAAACCATGCAACTGATCGTAGTCGCCGCCACTATTCCGTCTCTCGTTCTAATGAGTCGCACGCGCGCCTACCCATTTCTACGAATCGGCGGCGCGCTTTTCGCAGGTGTTGCGTCCCTGGGCTGGATCGCCGAGCGATTATTAGGCGTGCGTAACCCGGTAGACGTAGTGGTGAACAGCGTCGCTCGTCATGGGGTGTGGATTGCCGTGGGATTGTTTCTTCTAAGCATCGTTTACTGGCGATTTCTCTCGGGCTTAGTCTACGAACGCAACCTAACCCTTCCCAACACAAAAATGAAAATCAGCGACAAACCCGCAGCCACGACGATCCAGGCATAATTCCGATCGATGCATATCTACTGCTGCGCAGGAATCCGATACACCGTCACCGAGTAAGGTCGCAGTTCCACTGCAATCGTTCCACTCTTCACTTCAAAGTTCGAAGTTTCTGGCGCCACAGCCCTCGGGTACTCGAAGCTATTTTCCGTGCTCAACTCCGCGCTCGCCAATACTGTCGCTTTGCCTGTACCAGACACTCGCATCCCATTCACTCGAATCTCCGTTGCCCGCGCAGTGGCCGAGTTATTGATCGCCTTCACGATCAACTCGTGCGTCCGTTCGTCCAGCGTCGCGCTCGTATACAGTCCGCCTTCCGCCTGCGGCGTCACCGGAACGAGGCGCGTTCCTACATTGTTGGCGTAAACACTCTGCACGTAATAATTCGGCGTCCCGTACGAGCGCAGATTATCAAACCAGATCGCGTCCGGCTTCCACTGCCACGCCTCCGCATGCGCCAGGAGCGGCGCATACGACGCCATCCGCACCACATCTCCGTTTCGCTCCAGCCCCGTCATAAACGCCGCTTCTGCAATTGCCGCCTTCCAATTATTTCGATTGTCCGCGCTCGTGATCGCCGCCGTCTGCGCCGCGTACTCGCCCGCAAACACTTTCGGCCCTGACCGGTCGTAGTGGTCATACCGTCCCGTGTTCGCCAGAAACCAGTCAGGCGCCATGTAGTAATGTTCATCCACAATGTCGGCCTTCAGCGTCCGCCATGTCGCCCACATACTGTCGAACGGCTCGCCCGCCGGCGCCGGTCCCGCCGCTACCACCAATTGAATCTCCGGATGCTTGGCCTTCAGCGCCGCCGCAAACACTTTGTAGCGATCCACGTACCTTGTTCCCCACTGCTCGTTCCCGACTCCCATCATCGTCAGATGAAACGGCTCCGGGTGTCCCATCTTTGCCCGTATCTTTCCCCACGGCGAAGTCAGCGGCCCGTTCGCGAACTCAATCAAATCCAGCGCGTCACGCACATATTCATCAAGCTGATCCAGCGCCGCCGTCTCGCTCGAATTAAACTGGCAAGCCATTCCGCAATTCACAATCGGCAAAGGCTGCGCGCCGATATCCTCAGCCAACTGAAAATATTCATAGAAGCCCAGTCCGAACGACTGAAAATAATCAGGCGCAGGTCGGAAATCGAATTCATCATTCCATCTGTTTATGAGCGTTCGCCGTTCCGCCACATCCCCCACCGTCGTCTTCCACCGGTAACGTGTCGCCAGCTGCCGCCCCTCCACGATGCACCCTCCCGGAAAGCGTAGAAATCCCGGGTGCATATCCGCCAGCAATTGCACTAAATCCTTCCTCAATCCATTCGGCCGGTGTTTCCACGTGTCCACAGGAAACAGCGACACCATATCGAGATCGAGCGATCCTTCTTCATCCACAAAAAGGTTCAATCGCGCATGCGGCTCCGTAGCCTTCGCGCGAATCACCGTCTCATACCGCTTCCAATTTCCGTCGAACGCCTCGATCTTTCCGCCACCAAGTTCCTGACCCTTCGGATCCGTAATCGTAAACCGCAGCGCCTTCGGTCCCCCGCTCCTCGCGTACGCCGAAAATCTGTACTCCGCGCCGCTCTCCATCCCAATCCCGCGAAATCCCGTGTTATAGAATCCATATCCCGGCTCGTAGACTCGCACTTTCAAATAGTGTGGATTGCTCTGGTTTAGAGCCTTCTCTTCGCGAACAAGCAGCTCACCCTTCGGACGCTCCAGCCCCTTCCCGCTGAAATTCATAATTTCATGCCACCCAGTCAGCGGCTCCTGAAACTCAAACGACCGATTTTTCACCAACTCGGGATACAGCCCGCCGTCGGCTCCAAAGTTGATGTCTTCGAAAAATATCCCGAACATCGAAGGAGAGATGGCCGCGCCAACATGCGCAGCGTCCACGGAAATAACCGTTGCTCCTCGCTGGCCCTGACTAAAAACACAGACCGGTATCAGCGCAACAACAAATATCGCAAACCAGTTTTGTTTTCGCATAGGAATAGCAAACATCCTAGATCTTTCTGCCAACAACGTCTATCGGCTCAGTGTAATCCCAGCCCGCGCTTTCCCCTTGCCAAACTAGGAGAGCCTCCGGTACACTCCTAGTCTAGCTAGGGGACACGACACAGTGACCAAAACAGCCGACCTTCTCCCAGGCACACTCGATATGCTGATTCTCAAAGCCGTGTCCTTGAAGCCGCTGCATGGATATGGGGTGTTGGTGCGAATCCGCCAAATCTCAGGTGACGCGCTCGAGATTCCGCAGGGATCCTTATATCCAGCGCTCTACCGATTGGAGCATCACGGTCTCATCGCCGCCGAATGGGGGCAGAGCGAAAACAACCGCCGCGCGAAATTTTATACCTTAACAACCACCGGCCGCCGCCGTCTGCGTGACGAAACGGCCGGCTGGAACCGCCTTGCCACCGCGATTGCCGCCGCGTTGAATACCACGTCGGAGGAGGTCTGACATGTTCAAGCGCCTGCGTTCCCTGTTTCGTGTCCTCGCTCGCCGGCGCGAATTTGAAGACGGTATGACCGAGGAGCTCCGCTTTCATATCGAGCAATACACCGATGAACTCGTGAGCACCGGCATGTCTCGGGAAAAGGCCACTCGCCTCGCACAGCAAGAACTCGGCAGCCTTACCAACGTCAAAGGAGATTGCCGCGAAGCATTTGGCGTTCACCTGTTCGACGAGATTCGCAGGCAGCTGGGTTACGCCGCCCGTCTACTTCGCAAAACGCCCGGATTCACAGCCACCGCTCTTCTGACACTCGCCGTTTGTTTAGGCGCCAATCTGACAATTTTCGCCGTCATCGACTCCGTCCTGCTTCGTCCCCTGCCGTTTCCCGAACCCAGCCACCTCGTGACGATTTTCAACACGTATCCGAAAGCCGGCGTCGATCGCGACGGCTCCTCGGTGACCAACTACTACGAACGCCGCGGTCAAATTCCCGCTTTCACCGCGCTCGCAATCTATACCTACAGCACGGAGATTATCGGTGATCCCGGCTCGACGGCACGCGAGCAGACCATGCGCGTCTCCCCAGATTTTTTCGATACTCTTGGACTCGGCCCCGCGACCGGACGCACTTTCACCGACGAGGAAACCACTTCTGAAACCGATCACGTAGCCATTCTTTCCGACACATTTTGGCGGCAACAATGCAACGCCGATCCCAACGTTATCGGTAAGCAGATTCGCGTAAACGCCGTTCCTAGAACCGTGATCGGCGTCTTGCCTCCCACCTTCCGCTTTCTTTCTGCCGATACCCGGTTGTTTCTTCCCCTGGCATCGCGCCCTGAAGATCGCACGCCCAGGAATCGCCATTCCGGGGGAAACGTCATCCAAATGATCGCGCGGCTTGCTCCGGGCGCCACTCTCGCGCAAGCCCAGTCGCAACTCGACGCGCAGAACGCCAAGTTGGAACTGGACGATCCCCAAGCCAAAATGATCGCCGATGCGGGTTTCCGTTCCCTGGTCGTGCCACTGCATGCCGACCACGTCGCAGCCATCCGTCCCACTCTTCTGTTGTTGCAAACAGGCGCGATGGCGCTTCTGTTAATCGGCGCAGTCAACCTTGTAAACCTGCTTCTCGTCCGTGCCAGCAGTCGCCTGAAAGAATTAGCCGTTCGTCAGGCGCTTGGCGCAAGTCGCGGATACCTCGTCAGCGAAGTAATCGTCGAGACCACGCTGCTCACGATTGTCGGAGGATTGCTCGGACTCGCCGTCGGCGCCGGCGGAATCCATCTCCTGCGAATATTTGGGGCTGACCGCCTGCCCCTAGGAGATCGCATCGCCTTCGACACGCGCTTGGCATTGGTTGGCCTGATCGTAGCCATCATCATGGGCATCGTGTTCGCAGTGCCCATCGCCTGGTTCAATCTCCGACGCCATCTCGGCAATGCCCTTCAATCGGAGGGCCGCGGTGGAACGAGCGGCCGCGCCGCTCAAAGGATGCGCCATGGCTTTATCGTTTCTCAGATTGCCTTGGCGTTCATGCTGTTGGCGGGAGCCGGTCTCCTCGGCCTCAGTCTCGAGCGTGCGATGGCCGTTTCTCCGGGTTTCCAATCCGACCACGTCCTCACCGGGCAAATCCTGCTTCCATGGGCTACCTATCCGAGCGCAACCCGTCTGACATTTGTTGAGAGCCTAATCGACAACCTCGGCCACACACCGGGAGTGCTCGCCGCAGGCGTGGTCAACAATGTGCCCTTCAGTGGTAAAAGCGGCAAAAGTGCAGCCACGGTAAAAGGCTACACTGTCCGTCCGGGCGAATCAGCGCGAGGTCACTACGCCTACGGTGTCGGCGGCGACTACTTTCACGCCATGGGCTTCTCCCTTCGCGCAGGACGTTTCCTCACCGCCGATGATTCGCGTCGCTCCCTGCGCGTCTGCGTTGTGGATGAAGATTTCGCTCGACACTACTGGCCAAACGCCAGCGCCATTGGCCAACAATTGTGGGACGGCTCGCAAGAGGGGAAAGATTCCGACGCATTCACAGTCGTCGGCGTTGTCGGCGACGTGAAACAGGCGGGGCTCACCGAAGACGAAGCTCAGGGCGCGATTTATTATCCATATGCCTTCCGTATCGGTGACAGCGTCTTCGTCGCTATCCGCACCAGCCTCCCTCCCGAATCGCTAGGCTTGGCGCTCCAAAAAATAGTTCGGCAAATCGACCCGGACATCCCCGTCAATGACCTTCGCTCGATGGACACGCGCATTACCGATAGCCTGGCCGCGCGTCGTTCCCCAGCGCTTCTTGCCGGTCTGTTCTCTGGCATAGCTCTCCTGCTCACCGCCATCGGCACCTACGGTGTACTGAGCTACGCCGTAGCACAGCGCCGTCGCGAAATCGGCCTGCGTATGGCCCTAGGCGCGCAACCGCGACAAATCCGAATCCAATTTCTTTCTCTCTCGCTACGCCTGCTCGCCACCGGAACAATTCTAGGCATCATCGGAGCCTGGCTAACAGGCCAAGCCATGCAAGCAGTCCTCTTTCACGTTCAGCCACTCAATCCGACAATCCTAGCGGGTGCTGCATCCCTAATGGGCCTAGTGTCTCTAGCCGCCTGCCTACTCCCATCTCAACGCGCCGCCCGCATATCCCCGATGGAGGCCCTAGCCGAACAGTAGGGCGTCCTGCACCGCCCCCACCCCACCCCGTCATTTCTCTCTTCGTCCTTTTCGTGCCGCCTCGCCCATCGTAAGCCACACGCACGATTTCGCCACAAGGAAGGCATGGAGGCGAATTGCATTGACCCTGTCACTTTTTACAGTTGTGGGGGTTGCGGCACGAAGTTAACGTTTAAAGTCCATGGGGTCGGAAACACCCAAATGTGTCCTTACAGCGCCGGTTCGCAACGTGACGATGCGACGACAATCGTGAAGAGCTATTGCCGCATCGATTCCCTGGAAACCGGAGAGGAGAAATGCCAATGAGGAAGTATTTGATTCTTGCCGCCGTATTATTAGGGAGTGTCACAACCACGGTGGCTCAAGATGTTCGTTATAACTTCGCGCAAGAGGAAGATTTCTCAAAATATAAGACGTACAAGTGGGTGGATTTGAAGGGTGCTGACCAAGCGGACCAGCTCACGCAGAACCAGATCAAGGCCGCCATCGATGCTAACTTGGCAACGAAAAGCTTGCAAAAGGTCGATTCTGATACTGCCGATCTGTACATCGATATTCAAACCGCAGTTGGCACAGAGAAGCAGTTCACCTCATACAACTCAGGCTGGGGTTATGGACCTGGCTGGGGCCGGGGCTGGTACGGATATGGCGGCGGGATGTCCACAACCACAGGATCCACAACCACGATTTATGTGGGGCAGCTTGGAGTCGATATGTATGACAGTGCCAAAAAGGAGTTGGTGTGGCGTGGAACAGCAAGCAAAACCATCGACCCCAAGGCCAAACCAGAGAAGCAACAAAAGAACATTACTAAGGCAGTTGACAAGCTTTTGAAGAATTATCCACCCAAGAAGAAATAAATCACACTGTCGGACAGCCGAGTGCGGGCGGCTGGACGATCGTTAGCGCAGCGGATCGATTTTGACTTTTTCGCTTCCGAGGTGACCTACACTTTGCGTTTTCTGCAAAGGGTGGCTCACTTCTTCGCTGTGCGTTTATCTCGATTAACAGCCGACCGTCGCATCACTACCATTTTCAGGGTGCGGGTTTTTCACGTCGAGAAAGCATCGGCGCGGTACTTCAATGCAAAGTTAGGAGAGATGAAGGGTGTTCAAGGTTCGTTTTTTGAACCTGGGTCTTGGGTCTGACTTTCTTTGACTTCGCTTCCCTCGGAACCCACCGGGCTTAACCTGGCCAACACGCACACCATTTTCGAGCCCCAAATTCCCCCCGCATCCCTATTCCTCTTATCAACTTAAGCTTCATAAGCACGCCGTTCGACTCCTTACTACATAAGCGCGACAACTCCCCAACAAGGCAGCCCCTCGAAGTCCTTTATTTTCCGATATCCTACTCGCAGCTTCCTTGACGCCCTTGACGCGCGTCAACCGTAACTCCTTTACTTGCCAGTCTTACAAAAAACACCCGGGGTGGGGTATCCCCTCTCTCTCCGCGAACTCTGCGCACTCTGTGTTAGAACCAACCGGCCCCTCCACGCCAACCGATCCGTTCAACGCGAAACCATGCACAACCAACGCTAACCCCTTTATCCGCAACGCTTACAAAAAACCTGGGGGAGGGTGGCACAGACTTCAGTCTGTGCAAACTGTTACCTCACCTCGGCGGAAAAGCGAGCCTACGGCAGTACCGCCGAGCCGAGATGATACGATGGCTTCCGCACTCCATGCCTACGCGCGTCCCAGTCCTAATAGTCGGCGCCGGAATCTCCGGCCTAACCGGCGCCTACCACCTGCGCAGGTCCGGCATCGACGCCAATGTTGTGGAGGCCTCCCCACAGCCCGGCGGCGTAATCCGCTGCGAGCGCCGTGACGGTTTCCTCCTGGAACTCGGCCCACAGAGCTTCAGCGGCACTCCCCAACTCCGGGACCTCTGCCGCGACCTCGGCATAGAAAACGAATTGATCGAAGCTCCGCACAGCGCGCCCAGATTTCTCCTGATCAACGGCCAACTAAAACCAGCGCCTCTCAGCCCGCCCGCCTTCTTCGCCTCTTCCCTCTTCAGCGCCAAAACCAAATTCAGCATTGTCCGCGATCTCCTCGGACGCACTACTCCCCCCTATGAAGACGAATCCGTCGCCGCCTTCACACGCCGCAAATTTTCCGGCGAACTCCTCGACAAACTCGTCGGCCCCTTCGTTTCCGGCATTTATGCCGGCGACCCGGAAAAACTCAGTCTTCGCGCCGCCTTCCCCCAACTCCACGAAGCCGAGCGAAGCGCTGGCAGCGTCATCCGCGGCATGATCCGCGCAGCCAAGTCCAAACCCGGCCCAAAGCAACGGCCGACTCTCCAATCCTTCCGCGACGGAAACGAAACACTAATCAGATCTCTCGCCGCAAATCTCGGCTCCGCCCTCCGTTGCGGAGTAGAAGCCATTGCGATTCAACAGAGCGGCGAGGAAATGCCGCAATCCGGCAAAACGCAATCAAGCAAAGCATTTGTAGTCGCCGTTAAGACAACGTCTGGCGCCGAAACGATCGTCGCCGACCGCCTCGTTCTCGCGGTGCCAACCCACGTCGCTGCGAAACTCCTCCAGCCCGAAATCGCCACTCGGTTTGAGGAAATCGAATATGCTCCCCTCGCCGCCGTTTCTCTCGGATACCTCAAAGAAGACGTAAGACACTCGTTGGAAGGCTTCGGCTTTCTCATCCCGCGCTCCGAAGGACTGCGCACGCTTGGCACCGTCTGGAATTCGTCGCTCTTTCCCAATCGCGCTCCGCAAGGCTCCGTTCTACTCACCAGTTTCATCGGCGGTGCGACGGACCCTGAAGTTTTGGCACTCTCCGCCGAAGAAATAAGTGCGATAGTTCATCGCAACATTTCCCAGATCCTCTCCATCCGCAGCCAACCAACGTTCTCAAACGTCGAGATCTACCCGTGTGCTCTGCCTCAATACAACCTCGGCCACACCGAGCGTATCGCCAATCTCGAGCGAGAATCTTCCGCTCTTCTAAACATCAAGCTTGTGGGAAACTACCTTCGCGGACCGGCCATCGGCGCCTGCATCGAACAAGCCCTGGCCGTGGCCGACGAAATTCGCGCCGGCGTTTCAGGTACAAGTTCAGGATGACCAAAATCAACACAGTCATCCAAATTTCTCTTTTTCGCCGTATAGCTTTTAGGAGAGGAAGAAGCCGACACTCGTGTTCCTGGCGGCTTTCACATCCCGCGGTCCCCGCGAAGTGCCGCTTGACGCGACGCTGCTGTCGAGCCTTCTTCAAAAAGACGTGAGCGCCTTTGAACAGCTCTACGATCGCCACTCGCGCCTCGTGTATGGGCTGGTCCTGCGCATTCTCCAGCAGGCTTCGACCTCCGAAGAAGTCGTCCAGGACGTTTTTCTCCAACTTTGGCGCAATGCCGATCAATACGATTCTTCGCGCGGTCCTTTTGTCCCCTGGTTGTGTACCATGGCGCGTAATCGCGCCCTCGATCACCTTCGTCTGAAAAGCGAGCGACAGCGCCGCCGCGAGGATCTGCCCGACGAACTGCCAAGCGTCGTTGTCGCACCGGAATATGAAAAAGCCCTCGATGAAAAACGCCGCGCCGAACGCGTCCGCGCTCTGATGGCTTCGCTCAGTCCGCAGCAGAAAAAAGCCATCGAGCTCGCTTATTTTGAAGGCTTAAGCCATTCGGAAATTGCGGCAACGCTTGAAAGAACCGCTCGGCACAGTAAAAAGCTGGATTCGTAACGGTTTGCTTCGCCTGAAAGAAGGATTGCAGGCAACGACGTGAAAAACTGCGACCAATTTCGTGAGCTGATCGAAGCCTACGCTCTAGGCGCGCTCGATCCCGAAGACCGCGCGGCGCTCGAAGCGCATCTCGCGACCGGCTGCGCAGAGTGCGCCAAGGCCGTCGAAGAAGCGCGCTGGCTCGTTAGCCAACTCGCTTACACGGCTCCCCAAGCAGCTCCCTCAGACATGCTCAAGGGCCGCCTGATGCAAACGGTCCGCGCCGAAGCGGAAGTCGCAAGCAAAACCCCATGTGATGCCCTGCGAAGAGGGCGATTCCCTTCTGGCTCTGGGCAGGCGTGGCCGCGCTGCTGGTCTTTTCGATTTATTCCGCATGGAACGCGCGCCACCTGCAAACTGAAATTCGCGAAGCCAATAGTCGCGCGGCAACACTTGCCAAAGAACGCCAAAAGGTCGAGCAGCAACTAGCTGCCGCCAAACTTGAGGCCAAGATTCTGATGGATCCGAGTTCCGTGAAAATCATGCTCCCGGGCAGCGACGCTGCGGGACCGCAACTGGAAGCGAAATGGCATTCTCAATTGGGCATCGTCGTCATGGGAGAAAAGATTCCCATGCCCTCTCCTCATCACGTTTTGCAACTGTGGTTCATTCCCAAAGCACCAGGAATGAAGCCCATGCCCTCGATGATGACTTGGCCTGATGCAAATGGAAAACTCGTTATGCTGGTTTCCAATCCGCCGGAATCGATGGACGCCACCAAGGCTATCGCGATCACCGAAGAACCCGAAGGTGGTAGCCCCTGGCCGACCACCACGCCACTTTGGGTTGGCGGCGTCAGCTAAAAACGACCGCACAACTTAGCCAGATGTTAACTGACGATGTGTCTTTCGGCATAACGCAACGCGAGGCGAACTTTGCGTCGTTTCGCTGCGCCGCGAAACCGATGCTTCTCTTCCGCTGTCTTCAAAATCAGCGGAGCGACAGGCTTCGGCTGCTTCGTAAATTCATCAATCGCCACAAACGTAACGTACGCCGTGGTCGTGTGCTTGCGTTCGCCAGTCATGGCATTCTCGGAATAAACTTCGACGCCCACTTCCATCGAAGTACGGAACACGCGGTTGACTTGCGATTTCAAATTGACAAGTTCTCCCAAATTCACGGGGTTGCGAAAATCAATGTAGTCCACCGAGGCGGTTACGACATGGCTGTTCGAGTGGCGATGCGCGGCCATCGCCGCCACCATATCGACCAAATGCATCACCTGACCGCCAAGCAATTTTCCCAAAGGGTTCGTCTGTGCTGGCAGCACAATCTCCGTCATCTCCGAACGCGACACGCTGACGGGCTTGCCCTTCAACGCCAATTCCCCGCTCATCTCACTCTTCACCAGCTGCTTGCGCTTCATTCGCTCCCTTTCGTAGCACAGGCACTCTTGCCTGTGCGCCTTTTTGCAGCACAGCGAAGTCGCACTAATCCGCCCGTGGCTGTGCCGTCCCCACTTGTCTTTCGGACGCAGTCTCTTTCCCCGTATAATACGGGAGCAAACCATGCCAGACCAAAAGAAAACCCGTCGCCAGATGCTCGAAGAGTTCGTCGCCAAAAAACCCGACGACGCTTTTTCCCGCTATGGCCTGGCGATGGAGTGCATGAATGGCGGGGATCCGGGCGCCGCCGACGGCCACTTCCGCGCGCTGATCGAGCGCACTCCCGACTATATTCCAGCTTACCTGATGTACGGACAGATGCTTGCACGCGAGTCGCGCAATGAGGAAGCCAAGCGCGTTCTCTCCGATGGCATGATAGCTGCCGCCAAAAAACACGACGACCATGCCCGCTCTGAAATGGAAACATTACTTAACGAGCTGTCCTGATAACCCGCTCGCCTTAATATTGAGGCAGAGCGAATCGCTCCGGAGGCAAGCGAAAAAGCCCGATCCATAGTCAGAGTTGCTCCTCCGCAGCATGCTTTCCTGCGCTCTGGTATGATTTGATCAGAAACAATGCGGCCCGATCGCATTCCGCTCTTTCCACTGAACGTCGTTCTTCTCCCCGGCGCGGACCTTCCCCTGCATATCTTCGAGCCGCGTTATCTCGAAATGGTAAGCCGCTGCTTGAAGGAAAAATCTGAGTTCGGCGTTCTTCTGGCGGTATCCAAAGGGGTTACGCGGGTAGGCTGCACTGCGGAGATCATTGAAGTCGTAAAGCGCCATGACGACAATACCTTGGATATTTTGACCATCGGCCGCGAGCCATTCCGCGTTATCGAGCTATTCGACGAGAATCCTCTCGCCGAGGGATTGGTCGAATATCTCGAGGACCGCGAGTCTGCTCCCAACCCGGCGATGCGCAGCGAACTTGTCGGGCTTTACGAAACTTGCCACACTCTCATCTTTGAGGACTATCCCGAAGAACGCCGACCGCGACCCGGTCGCGCAAATTTCGTTCATCATCGCGGGTACCCTGCCGATGGATATGCTCTGGAAGCAGCAGATACTCGAACTTCGGTCGGAAGCGGAACGGCAGGAGCGACTCGTCGGGTATCTCCGCGCGTGGGCGCCGCATCTACAGAAGACAGGCGTTATGCGCCAGCGCGCCGGCGGCAATGGACAGGGTTTGAATTAGCAGGGATTGAGATAGCATTCTGTGCGCTCCGACCAGATCGGGGCGCGGAACGAGGCCACATGACGGGAAGCACTTCGATGCAGTCCTCAGGACACCCGAGAGCACGGACGCTCGGCGAACTTAAGACGCATTCCGGATTTTGACGCACGCACTATTTCTCGCTCCGTGAAAAGCGAGATGCGCCAGAACCTGCTGCGTATGATCGAGAAGAACGAGCCGCTCTTCCCTGGCGTGCATGGGTACGAAGACACGGTCATCCCGCAGATCATCAACGCGTTGCTGTCGCGGCACAATTTTATTCTTTTGGGACTTCGCGGCCAGGCGAAGAGCCGTATTCTTCGCGGATTGGCGCAGTTTCTCGATGCGGAAATTCCCGTCGTGGTGGGCTGCGAAATTAATGACGATCCGCTGCGCCCCATCTGCCGCGCATGCCGGGAAAAAGTGGCCGCGGAAGGCGACAATACGCCCATCGCGTGGATGCCGCGCGATCATCGCTACGTGGAAAAGCTTGCGACTCCCGACGTGACCATGGCCGACATTATTGGCGACGTCGATCCGATTCGTGCTGCTCGCGGTGGGCGCGATCTTTCGGACGAGTTGACCATTCATTACGGACTGCTTCCCCGCGCGAATCGCGGCATCTTCGCGATTAACGAACTTCCCGATCTCGCGGGCAAAATCCAGGTCGGTTTGTTCAACATCATGCAAGAGGGCGACATTCAGATTAAGGGTTACCCACTGCGGCTGCCGCTGGATGTGCTACTCGTCTTTACGGCGAACCCTGAGGATTACACGGCGCGCGGAAAAATCATCACTCCGCTTAAGGACCGCATCGGGGCGGAAATTCGCACGCACTACCCTTCTACTCTTGAAGAGGGCATGGCCATCACCGCGCAGGAATCGTGGGTCGCGCGCGATTCTGTGCGCAAAGTCGAGGTGCCAGCCTATTTGCGCAATGTTGTCGAAGAAATTGCGTTTCAGGCTCGCGAGGACAAGCGGGTCGACCGACGGTCCGGCGTAAGCCAGCGGCTGCCTATTACTACTCTCGAAAGCCTCATCAGCAGCGCCGAGCAGCGCGCCGCTCGCACTGGCGAAAAGGCTTCCGTTGCGCGCATCGCCGATGTTTATTCCGCGCTTCCTGCTATCACCGGCAAGCTTGAACTCGAATACGAAGGCGAGCTCAAAGGTGCCGACACGATCGCTCGCGAACTGATTCGCACCGCTGTTGGACGCGTCTTCAGCAAACATTTCGCCGAAGTGAATTTTCAGCCGGTTATCCAGTGGTTTGAAATTGGCGGCGAATTGAAGCTTCCCGAGATCGCAACGACTTCCGACCGTCACCACCAGCTTTCGAAAATTCAGGGATTGATGGAACACATTGGCCGCCTCGGCGTGCAGGATCGCAAAGATGCAGCCGCGGCCGCGTCAGCTGCGGAAATGATTCTTGAAGGTCTTTGGGCGCATCGCCGAATCGGCCGCAGCGAAGAGCGTGGCTTCTACGCCGACAAACCCAAGCAGCAACCGGAGCAGCGCGAAAATCCCGGGCGGCCGCCGCGACGGCAATTCAATTGACGATCGCGTCGCAGGATCGTCATCCCGAGTAGCAACGCGACGAGGGATCTGGTTTCTATGAAGAGAAGCGCAAGGAACGCACGCTATGAAATTCATCCGGTACGGAAAATACACTGGCGAGCCAGCCGATGCCATCGACCTCGAAGAACTTGTTAAGCGCATGGGCGATTTTTTTCTGCAGAGCGGCTTTGAATCGCAATTCTACGGCGTTTCGCAAATGGATCCGGATCGCTCGATGGAAGCTCTTCGCGAAGCGATTCTGCGCGCGCTGCAGGAGGGCGATCTGCTTCCCGAAGACGCCATGAGCGAAGAGCTTCGCGAGATGTTGCAGAACCCCGATGCGCAGAACAATCAAGCCGTCAAAGATCTCATTGAAAAGCTGATGGAGCGTCTGGCGCAGGAAGGTTTTATCAATCCGCAGCAGCCGCCGCAAGTGACGCCGCCGCCGCAAACTTCGGCTCGCGGACAGCTCGGCCAGCCACACGAAAAGCCGCCGGATGCGCGATTCGAGATCACGGACAAGACCATCGATTTCTTGGGCTTTAAGACTTTGCAGGATCTTCTCGGATCGCTCGGCCGCAGCAGCTTCGGACGCCACGACACGCGCGATCTCTCGACCGGCATCGAATCTGGCGGCGTCTCGCGCCCCTACGAATTTGGCGACACGATGAATCTGGATGTGAGCGAAACGCTCTTCAACGCCGTGCGCCGGCAGGGCGCAAAAGTTCCCATCGACATGAGCTATTCCGATCTGATGGTTCATCAGTGCGAATATCACAGCTCGTGCGCGACGGTGGTTCTTCTGGATTGCAGCCACAGCATGATTCTTTATGGCGAGGACCGTTTCACTCCGGCCAAACGCGTCGCCATGGCGCTCTCCCATCTCATTCGAACGCAGTATCCGGGCGACACATTGAGCCTCGTACTCTTTCACGATAGCGCGGAAGAAGTACCGCTCGGCGAACTCGCGCGCGTGCAGGTTGGTCCGTATTACACCAACACGCGCGAAGGGCTTCGCCTGGCGCAGCGCATTTTGCTTCGTCAGAAAAAAGATATGCGCCAGATCATCATGATCACAGACGGAAAACCGTCCGCCCTCACGCTCGAAGATGGACGTATTTACAAGAATGCGTTCGGGCTGGATCCCTTCGTGGTGGGGCAAACACTCGAAGAAGTAAACAAGTGCAAGCGCGCCGGGATCATGATTAACACGTTCATGCTTGCCAGCGATTACAGCCTCGTCCATTTCGTGCAGAAAATCACGGAAATGTGCCGCGGAAAGGCCTACTTCACTACGCCTTACACTCTGGGCCAATACTTGTTGATGGATTACATGCAGCGCAAGACAAAACAAATCCACTGATCCAGAATTCCTTCACTAGTCCGGGGAGCACGCGGTTATTCTTTAAAAACTGCTATTATTTTTTATGCCCATTCAACGCTGCCCACAGTGCGGAAAAGATTTTGAAAGCAATTACGGCGATTGGACGGCCTCGCTGAACTGCCCGGAGTGTGACGAGCGGTTGGCGCAAATGGCGCGCGCCGGAATTCCGGCTTCTGGACAAGCGCTCGTTTCTCCTTCTTTTCTTATCACCACAGGACTGATTGGATTGAACGTGCTGGTCTTCGCGATTATGGTGCTGCGCGGAGTATCGCCCTTTCTTCCGTCACCGCAGCAAGCGATTGCGTTCGGCGCGGATTTCGGTCCCCTCACCTTGAACGGGCAATGGTGGCGGTTGGTTACCAGCATGTTTGTACACTTCGGAATTGTTCACATAGGACTGAACATGTGGTGCCTTTGGAATTTGGGCCGCGCGGCTGAGCAATTGATGGGACGCGCGTCTTATTTGCTGGCTTATTTTGTGAGCGGACTTTTTGCCAGCATCGTGAGCGTCTATTGGCACCCTATGGCTGCGGGAGCGGGAGCGTCGGGCGCGATTTTTGGAATGGCCGGCGTGCTGGTTTCGTACGTTTATTTGAAGAAGACACCGGCTCACTTGCAAATTAACAGCCGAATGCTGGGGAGCTTGGGCACATTCATCGCCTACAACCTTGCGTTTGGAGCTTTGCCGGGAATAAGCAACGCGGCGCATATCGGTGGTCTCGTGATGGGGCTCGCGGTTGGAGCAGTGTTGCCTGCTGCTGGAGCCAGCGAGGATGCGCGCCGCACGAGGCTTTCTGTGGTTGCAGTTTTCGCTGCTATCGCGCTCGTCGGCTCCGCTATTGCCGCTAAGAGACTCACCAAAGGCGTGAGTGAACTGGCGAGCGCCGAGCAACTGCTCGGCGAGAGAAAAACCGACGAAGCGCTCACGCAATTGCAGCAGCTGACCGCGAGCGAACCGGAGTTTGCTCCCGGGCAAGAACTACTTGCCAAGGTATATCTCAACAAGGGACAGTATCCCCAAGCTATCGCGGCGCTGCAAAAGGCGTATACCGCGGATCCGAAGAACGTCATGTATCAAAAGGAGCTTGGAACTGTTTTTCTGCAGCTCGGAATGCTGGATGAAGCGACAGAGTTTTTTCAGCATTTAAAGGAGCAAAACCCGAAGGAAGCTTTGGCGCATTTTGGACTTGGACACGCTTTCCTTGCCAAGCGCGAGTACGATTCCGCAATTCCCGAATTCCGGCAGGCACTTGCGCTCGATCCGCAAATGCCGGGAGCAGCTTTTTCTCTCGGCCAAGCCCAACTGCAAGCGGGACATTACGCCGATGCGCAGGCGACTTACAGAGACATTCTGGCGCGCAGTCCAAATGACGAACAAGCGCAAGCTGGTTTGGCATACGCCACCAGGCAAGCGCATTGATTCCAGAGGCGCGCCATCGCCTGCGCAGTTGAAGTCTGCGTTACAATTTTAGAATGACGATTTTGCAGAGAACTTTACGCTGGTTGGAGCGAAGAAAGATATGACTCACATCGTGGCTGGAAATATGGCGCCGGAGTTTTCCCTGAAGGCGCTGGATGGAAAAGAGTATTCACTGCAAAAACTGATGCAACAGGGCCCCGTAGTGGCGGCGTTCTTTAAGGTTTCGTGCCCCGTTTGCCAATTTACGTTTCCTTTTCTTGACCGGCTCTTTAAACGCTATGGCGGCGATGGAGTAACGTTTCTCGGGATCTCGCAAGATGACGCCCGCGACACGAAAGAGTTTGCCAAGGAATTCGGAGTTACTTTCCCGATGCTGCTCGACGAGAAGAAAAACGGCTATCCCGTTTCGAACGCCTACGGCCTCACTAGTGTCCCGACGATTTTTCTCGTCGAGACGGACGGCACGGTGAAGATTAGTTGCATGGGTTTTGATAAGAAGGATTTGGAATCTATCGCTGGGGCGCTTGCCGAACAGAAGAGAATTGTGCCAGCCGCGCTTTTTCGAACTAACGAATCCGTACCGGCCCACAAACCTGGGTGAGGTTCGAAAAATTAGGTCCAGTCTGGATCTATTGAGTTGGCAAGAAATAGAGTCGTGCGAGTGGCTGAGAAAGGCGGCAGCAGAGCTGCCGCACTCCACGAGAACGGGTTTACTCCGCTTCTTTTTCCAGCCACTTTTTCTTATGCTTGGCAGGATATTTGCGTTTATCGGCGATCACCCGCGTGGCCGAAGGCGCAATTCCGGAGTTGCGGGCTGCTCGCCTCGCCTCCACGCCAGCGTCCAGAACCTTCTTCTTCCGCTTTTTCATCTTTTTTTCGGGCACTCTTTGCATCCATCCGCTCGCGAGATTCAAAACAGTTAGCGGGGATTAGAACGTGAACTGGACTTGCAAGTCGATCCTGCGGTTCGCGGTCGAAGAAGCGTATGGCTGCCCGGCAAGAGAGTTCGCTTCGCCAAACTGCGGCGAGCTCAAATTCCCGATTGGGGTTCCGTAGTTTACATTGTTGAAAAGGTTCCGCGCACTCACGCTGAATGTCAGATTGTAGCGATAGTTCGAAGATCCGCCGCCGAACATCGGGCCTCCGCCACCGCCGCCGCGTCCGCCGCCTGGAGGGCCGCCCGGTCCGCGTCCAAACGTCCCGCCGCCAGGGCCGCCGCCGCTCGCGACTGCCTCCTTCTTCTGTCCAAATCCGAACGTTTTGCTCAGCCGTAGGTTAAACACGAATCGCCCCGGCCCATTGGCATAATTGATGGGAATAGGAGTCTCGCCAGGCTGAGGCAGCGCATTGAAGCACCCGAATGCAGTTTGAATGACGCCTGTCGGAGCGCCAGAGCCGCAAGTAGCAAATGAGGGGCGCTCATTGAATTGCGCGTCGCCGTAAATATCGCGGCCCGTGGTGATATTAAACGGAATTCCTGAGCTCGCGATCAGGAATGGACTGAGACGGAAACCGTACGGCACTCCGATAGTGCCTCCAAAAAAAAGACGCTGGCGAATATCAAATGCCGCTCGGCCGTAATCCGCGCTTGGGTCGCTCGGAATGGAGGGAAAGTAGTTCGCTCCAGCGGTATCGCTGTTCGCATAATTCAGCGTGTAGTAGCCGAAGAGCGAAAGGTCTTTGATGGGTCCGTGCGGCGTCGGAAGGCGCACGCTGCTGTTCAAGATCAGCTGATTCTGTTTGAAAACGCCTTCGGACTGATATGCATACTCAATCTGGCTCGGCGGAGGCGGAACGGGCTCCCCTGGCGTGACTGGCGGCGCATTGATGAAATTCGAATAAAACTGATGGTTGCCCCGGGAATTTAAATACGTTACGGAAAGGTTCGCAAACTTTGAAAGTTGCCGCTCCAGCGTCACACCCGTCTGCATTGTGTAAGGAGTTCGCAGATTGGGATTCTGGACATAGATCGCTTGCGTTGAGGCTGCTGTCGTTGGAAACAGCGGATTCGTCGGCAAAATAGTCTCGTTCGGATTGAAGAAAGCCGGGTTCTGAATCAGGAATTGCTGCTGGATAAAACCGTTCTGCAGCTCTTGCTGCAGAATCAGGTTCTCCGTGAAGCGGTCGTAAAAAATGCCGTATCCGAGCCGCAATATGGTTTTTGCTGACTTGTTTTTTCCGTTCCCGTCGATGCCCCATGCGATCCCGACGCGGGGCGCAAAATCGCCGTGGTCGCCCAGGTTATTTTGCGCCTCGTAGCGAACTCCATAGCTCAGGGTGATGTTTGGCCGGAACTTGAAGTCGTCCTGCGCAAAAAGAGCGCCGTCAAAATAGTTGACCCGGGCGGCTGCGGTTCCCACCGTGTTGTAATTCAAGGAATAAAAGCTCGCTCCGCCACCTGCCATCTGGATTTGGGCTGGGGAAAGGCCGTCAGCGATTCCCATCAGCGTAATTTGATACGCATTGATTCCCGTAATGGTGGGGCACGTGGTGGGAGGATTGGGCACATTGCAACCGGCGACTGTCGGATCAACGCGACTGCCGAACGAATAGGCGCCATTGAAGGTGGCATTCGACGCGGTATTGTCCACGGTATCGCGCAGGCGGCCGCCGACTTTCAACGCGTGCTTGCCTTTCGTGATGTAGGTGATGTTCTGCAGCTCATAGCGGCTCTGGGTGTCGGTGTTTATGCCGCTAGTGTTTCCCCCGGAGACGAACGATCCGGGCACACTGATCTGCGGGAGCGTGCTGAGCGGATTTCCGTTGTCGCTCTCGTGAATATACTGGAACCGCGTCTCGTTGATGATCGTCGGACTTACCGTCTGTGTGTCAGTGACCTGCAACGTATTTTCGACGTTTGTGGAGTTCGTCCCCAGGGAAGCAAGATTGAACGAGCCGATGCTATCTGCCGTTTCCACGTTGCGCCAATACTGGTAACGCACGCTCAGAGTGTTTGATGGCGTCAACTGATAGTCGAGCCGCGGGCCCAAATTAAGCCTTGTCTTCGGATTGGTTACGGCGTCGCTGAACGGTTCAATCGCAAATGTGGTTGGATTCACGATGGTCGCGCTCACCACCGACAGATCGGTGATGTCCCGCCGCTCAATGTTGAAGAAAAACGAGGCCTTTTTACTTAGCGGTCCTCCCACATTGGCGCTCCACTGCGTCGTGTAGTACCCAGGCGGTTCTGTTCCCTCCGGCAAATCTTCAAAAGGGTTTCGCGAGTTAAATCCGGCTGTGTTTCCCGTGAGAAAGAACTGTCCGTGAAATTGGTCCGTGCCGGGCTTGGTCAGGATTTCGATTCGACCATAACCCAACTTGTCGTATTCCGCCGAAAACGGATTTTGATTGATGCGAATCTCCCGAATCGAATTCTTTGGCGGCAGTTGCCCAGCAGTAAATCCATCGATATAAATCTGCCCGCCATTCGGGCCAGCCGAAGGGCCAGCCAATGCCTGCAGCTCGGACTGCAGCTCATCCGGATCGTCTGAAAGCGATTCGAGATCTTTGCCCTGCATCACAATCGCGCCCGCGTTATTCTCGGGATTTACGTCGACTTTCGTCGTCGTTTCCGTGACCTCGACCTTCTCTTCCTGCACTTCGATGGTCATGGATACGTTCAGCTTTTGCGCTTGACCCGCCGCAATATCAACGCCTGGGTTCTCAAACGTCGTAAATCCCGGCGCAATCACCTTTACGCCGTATTTTCCCGGAGCCAAACCTGTCACTTCGAATAAACCATCCCGGCTGGTAGTCGCCGTTGTAGCAGCTCCGCCAGGCGTGGTGACGAGTACCGTTGCGCTCACAACAGCCGCGCCTGAAGGATCCGTCACTTGCCCGCGCAATGTTCCCGTAGACGACTGCGCTTGCCCCGCGTTCCCCGCAGCGGCCAATAGCAAGAGCGCCCCCACGAAAACAATGCATCGATGAATCAACCCAAAATCTCATTCCCTCTCCTGACTTAAGATCATGTATTGTAGCTTGCATGCTTCAAGGCGCCGCGTCTCCGCCCGGCGCCCCGCTCATCGTCCACGGCGTCAGAATACTGGAGGCACCTGAAGCCTGGAGGAGGGGTTCCACTCCCGCGAGCAGAGTGATCGCTGTCGCGCCACCTTCCTGCGTACCTTCTGTCGTCACAATCATTACCGCATCGCCCTTTTGCAAATCGGCGAGCGTCGCCGCAGGCATTCGGCTTAGCATCTGCCCAAGGTCGCCGCCGCGTGCGCCGCCTGCCGCTCCACCGGGTCGTCCTGCTCCTCCTGCTCCGCCAGGTTGGCCTCCTTGGCCGCCTGCTTGTCCACCCAAGGCCGCATCCGCGGGCTTTGGCGTGGCATTCGCCGCTGTAGCTGTGCCCGCTGGCGCTCCCGCAGGAGCATCCGCGGACCCGCCCTTAAGCCGCATCGCAATTCCCTGCGCAATCGCGGGAGTAAGTTTGCGAAGCTGAGTATCGGAAGTAACTTTACCGTGATGGATTTTCTTCGCGATCAGGTCCATCACTGTAATCGTTCCCGCCGAGGCGTCGATCGTGCTAACGGTCCCCGCTATATTGCGAAATGTTCCAGAGACAACTTCATCCGCCGTCAGTTGCGTGCCATCCGCGTTGCGGGTTCCCCGAGCGCGCAGTTGGTCTCCCACCTTGATTTGATCGATAGGCGCGGGCGCCGCGTCATCGAATTTCACGGAATTCGGAGCGTATCGGCGTAGGACCGTCTGTTTCGAGGTTTGAACCGTCACGTCTTTCGCGACACCCATGGCATTTGTCGATACCGTGATCGCGCCGCCTGCCGCGTCAACCGATTTAACCAGCCCGCCTACGCCATGCCTTTGCCATTCATCGCGCTCATGCGCCTGTTTTGTGGCAATGTCGCCCGATTTTATTGCGATGACGGATGCCGCCAGCACCGTCTTGCCGTCGTCCGCCAGCTTTCCGCGAACCAAAATGCGGTCGCCTGCCTGCAAATCCTGCAGTTGCAGAGGGACGGCATTCTTCAGATCCTTCTCTCCGGGTTCGACGCGGACCAGCTTGGCATCATCCTGCACCTGAACGGTCACTTCGCTCTTCGCATCCGTGGTCAGGACAATCGTCTTTCCCGCGATGGACTTGATCGTGCCCACGGGCCGCGTCGCCGGGTTCGGTGCGGCTTGCGGGGCTTGCTGACGCGGCTCAGCGCCCATGGCACTCGCCGCGCCAAACAGCATGCATACAGATACAACAGTCAGCCTCAAGCGCCCCGGGCGCCCTTTTTCCCACATTTCCATCGATGACTCCTGCAATCTAACGCGAAATGCAAACGTCGACCGGGTTCGCTTGGCGGGTAATGCGGCAGACGCGCCATACCCTTTGCGTCAAAGGTTAGACGCACCGGACACCCCCAAATGTTTCAAAAAAGTTGTTTTTTAGGCTCGAAAGCCGCTCAGCATGAAGGAATAGAGAACTAGCAGGGGCCCTGATTCGAGGCCCCCGCTCTCTCGCGAACCATCCATCAGGAGTGGTAGGTTTGCCGCCGGGATCGTCGTCACCCAGCGTCAAGGATTTAGGGTTGGTCCTGTCTCTTGCAGACCGTCTCGCCGGGTAATTCCTTACAGTCCCGTTTGGATGTTATCTACCATCTGGATGAGAGTGGCGCCAATCCCAATATTCCCCCTGCTCCTTCTTATTCGATTTTGCGTATTCGTGGTGGTCCCTGTGATTATCCGAGAGGAACTGTCCCCAGGCACGATTCTCTTTGTCATCCCAGTTGTGATAATCCTTGTGATTCTTGTCGTAGACTCGGACTTGGACGCTGGCCTCTTGCGGTTTCGCAGCGGCCATGATCGCCACCGGCGCTGCAAGGACCGCAGTGAGTAACAGCGAACTGATGAAACCAGATTTTCTGCGCATATTCACTTCCTCCGAATTCAGAATGACCGCTTTCGTAATCGCGGTTCCTATCACTCTCCGTCTGAACCAGATGGATTTATGCCTCATAACGCACACCGGCCGCGAACGTGCCCAAATCGACACGCCACCATCGAAGCTATCGCAGGCGAAAATTCCGCAAACACTTTCGTTCAGGCGCTGACGATTACTCCACCCGCAAAACGCTCAAGCGGGTGTACAATGCCGCCCGTTGGGGGTTTCAGGCAGCCAGCGTGTCTGGAACGGTGGCCGTGAACCTACCCAGCCCAAGAGAAACAATCGAAGCTAAACTTCAAACCTAAGGATGTCTCCGATCGACTAATCCAACTTACTCCCCGGGTAGCCTATAGATTCCACGACAACAGGCAAAACAGCGGCTGCTGCACCGGCCGCGCGTTAAATAGACCCATCAAGTAATATGGCAATGGAGGATTACGAGCATGGCTCTGCCCACAGACAAACACTTCACGGCGCGCGTCATCGAGCGAAAAGACTTATCGGAAGATTTGTGGCTGATCCGCGTTGATCCAGGTGGCCCATTTTCGTTCAAGGCCGGACAGTACGCCACCCTCGGCGTGGATCACGAAGACAAGCGCATCGAACGCGCCTACTCCATCGTTTCTTCGCCGTACGAAGAAGGCCTCGAATTTTTCATCGAGCTCGTCCCACAGGGCGCACTCACGCCGCATCTTTACAAGTTACAAGTAGGCGACACGTTGCTCTGCCGCAAAATCTCCAAGGGGCGTTTCACCCTCGATCTAAAAAGTGGACGCACCAATCACCTTCTTCTCGCCACCGTGACGGGAATCGCGCCGTTCGTAAGCTATGTCCGAACGATCTATAAAGATTGGAAAAGCGGCGGAACACCGATGCCAGGCGAGCACAAACTGTATTGTCTGCAGGGAGGAAGCCGTTCGTGGGAGTTTGGCTACCGCGAAGAGCTCGAGCGCATCGCTGCGGAAGTTCCGTGGTTCAAATTCGTGGCGACCATCAGCCGTCCGTGGGAAGACGCCGCGTGGAAAGGCCAAACCGGGCGCGTTGATGACCTCGTTCGGATGTACGTCGACGAATGGAACCTGCGACCGGAAAACACTACTGGATATCTCTGCGGCCACCCCAGCATGTGTGAAAACGGCAGGGGATTTTGACCCGCGCGGGCTGGCAAAAGGGTTCCATGTTTGAAGAAGTCTATTTCATCCCTGGCAAAGAGGCCGGAGCCGAATAGCGCTTCGCCGATTTCACGGATAGTTTGTTTGCGACCGTCGTGGTACGAATTCGATGTAGAATGCCGCGCGCATTGGCCGAAACTGAAATTGTGGTCGAGATTGGAAGCGAGCGAAGTTCGGAGGAAGTTTCATGATTGTTGGAGTGCCGCGAGAAAGCTTTCCTGGAGAGCGTCGTGTGGCGATCGTGCCCGCGGTAATTCCGAGCCTCACGAAGGCGGGCCTGGAAGTCATCGTTGAAGCTGGCGCCGGAAAAGAAGCCGGCTATTTGGACGCGGAATACTCGGCCAAAGGTGCGAGACTTGTCCCCACGCGGGCGGATGTTTTCGGTGGGGCCGATATCATCACGCAAGTGCTCTGTTACGGTGCGAACGACAGGACCGGCGAAGCCGACGTTCCGCTTTATCGCCCCAATCAAGCATTGATCGGCTTTTTTCGGCCGCTCGGCTCTCTCGAACCCATCCAGGAAATCGCTTCCAAAGGCGTCACCGCATTTTCCATCGAATTGATGCCGCGCACGACGCGGGCGCAAAGCATGGACGCGCTCTCGTCCATGGCTACTATCGCCGGCTACAAAGCCGTGATTATTGCGGCCGACGCGCTCCCTAAGATTTTCCCGATGCTCACCACCGCGGCGGGAACGATTACGCCAGCGCGCGTGTTCATCATCGGTTGCGGCGTTGCCGGGCTGCAAGCCATCGCCACAGCTAGAAGACTCGGAGCGGTTGTCTCCGCTTACGATTTGCGCCCCGCAGTTAAAGAGCAAGTTCAGAGCCTCGGCGGGCGCTTCGTCGAAATCGCCATTGAAGCGAAAGACGCGCAGGACGCGCGCGGCTACGCCACTGCGCAAGGTGAAGAGTTCTACAAAAAGCAGCGCGAACTTCTTGGCAAAGTAGTCGCCGAAAGCGATGTCGTCGTGACCGCCGCCGTGATCCCCGGCAAGAAATCGCCGATTCTGGTAACCAAGGAAATGGTAGCGGGCATGGCGCCGGGCTCGGTCATCGTGGATATGGCCGCCGAACGCGGCGGAAACTGCGAGCTAACCCGTGCCGAGGAAAAAATCGAAGCGCACGGAGTCACTATCATGGGTCCGGTTAATCTAGCGAGCAGCGTTCCTTATCACGCCAGCCAAATGTATGCCAAAAACGTCGCCACATTTCTTCTGTACATGGTCAAAGAAGGCAAGCTCCAGATAAACACGCAGGATGAAATCGTTCGAGAAACTCTGCTGACCCAAGGCGGAGAAATTGTAAGCGCCAGGCTTCGTGAAATTTACAAGCTGCCGGCGCTGGCTGCGAAATCTTAAGGAGGCATGGATGCCCGCAGGTTTTATTTCGAGTCTGTTTGTGTTCATCCTATCGGCATTTTTAGGCATCGAGCTCATTAAACGCGTTTCGCCGCTGCTGCACACGCCTCTGATGTCCTTGACGAACGCGCTCGACGCCATCGTGGTCGTCGCGGCCATCATCATCGCGGGCCGACACGAGACGCGCCTCTCGACGATCCTCGGCCTCATAGCTGTCGCAGCCTCCTTCAGCAACATGGTCGGCGGCTTCGTCATCACCGACCGCATGCTGAGTATGTTCAAGACCGGCAAGGCGGCGAAAAAGCCATGACCGCGGCCGACACGCAGCAGCTCATCGATTTCACGTACATCGCCGCGGCCATCGGTTTTATTTTGTCGATCAAGTGGCTGGGCTCACCGGTCACGGCCAAGCGCGGCGTGATCATCGGCGAAATCGCATCGGCCGTCGCCGTTATCGCCACGTTGTGCGATCCGCAGGTTGACCAGTATAAGTGGATCATCATCACGCTCATCGTCGGCGCCGCCGTCGGCGTGCCCCTTGGCATGGTGAAGATGACCGCGGTTCCTCAGCGAACCGCGTTGAGCCATGCTTTCGGCGCGCTTTCCGCCGCGCTGATTGGCATCGCGGAATATTACGTCGCTGCTCCCGGAGTGCCGAGATTCCAGATGGCGGAAATCGGCCTCGAAGTGATTATTGGTTCGCTGACGTTTACAGGCAGCTTGATCGCCGCAGGCAAGTTGCAAGAAATCCTGCCGCAGCGCCCTATCACCTATAGAGGACAGAACTACGTCAGCCTTACAACCCTGGCAGCCGCTCTCGGCCTGGTCGTCGCTCTCGTCATTCATCCCGAGATGACTTTTCTCTTCCCCATCATGATCGCTGTCGCGTTGATCTTCGGAATCATGCTGGTCACGCCGATCGGCGGCGCGGACATGCCGACGGTCATCTCGCTCTTGAATTCTTATGCGGGATTCTCGGCATCGCTGCTCGGCTTCGTGCTCAACAACAAAGTCTTGATCGTTGCTGGCGCGCTGGACGGCGCTTCGGGCTTCATCCTCTCAGTCATCATGTGCAAGGCCATGAACCGTTCCTTCACGAACGTGTTGTTTGGAGCGTTCGGCCAGGTGCAAGCTTCCGCCGCGGGTGCTAAGGAAGAGCGCGCGGTTAAGAGCGCGAGCCCCGAAGATGCCGCCGCAATTCTTGCCGCCGCTAACACGGTGGTCATCGTTCCGGGATACGGGATGGCTGTCGCACAAGCTCAACACAAAGTTCGCGAGCTCTATGACATTCTCACAAAGAAAGGCATCGACGTCCGCTTCGGCATTCACCCTGTCGCCGGACGCATGCCCGGCCACATGAACGTTCTCCTCGCCGAAGCTGACATTCCCTACGACAAAATGATGGAGATGGACGCCATCAACGGCGACATCCCGCAGACGGACGTCGCGCTAGTGATCGGCGCAAACGACGTCACCAATCCCGCCGCACGCACCGATCAGAGCAGCCCCATTTTCGGCATGCCTATCATCGATGTGGACAAAGCTCGCACGGTGATGGTCATCAAACGCAGCATGGCCGCAGGCTTCGCCGGAATCGACAATCCGCTTTATTATCTCGATAACACGATGATGCTGTTCGGCGACGCCAAAAAATTCGTCAGCGACATCGTCCGCGAACTAAGCGGCGGTCACTGATCGCTGCGCGCTCTGTCTCAAGCGCGTCGCTCCTTTCATGCGTACTCCTACGTGGCTAGTTATAAAAGGGGACACGCCACGCGGCTTTCTCGAACGAATGGAACGGACTAACGAAATGAGACCGGGCCACAGTCAGGACGCGACTAAGCACGCTGACTGTGGCCCGTCTGAACTAAGTCTTTACATCGTCAACAACCGGACCCGTATCGGCTAGATCCTAATTACTTTTTGTCATTCTTGGGCGGAGTTACGTGGCCACGTCCGTCCCGTTCTTCGTTTCCCTTGAAGTGGGCGCTATCGACGCGTTTTGTTGGCTCGGCTTTTTCGCCACGGGTTGGCATTTGGCCTTTATAGCCATTGTGTGGATCGTAGCTGTTATCTACCTTGCCGTGAAAATCGGTGCTGCCATGAAACCACGGGCCAGCACCAACGAAAACGTCCGAGCTAAACCATTCTGGACCGTAGTAGCCTGCAGGCGCGCAGTCATACGGAGCAGCTTCAAAGTAACCGTAAGGACAATCAGGGGCTACCCCGACGCTAACGGCGACCTGAGCCTCCGCTTTGGGCACTCCTGCTGTGAAGCAGGTTGCTGCAACAGCAGCTAACACTAGAATTCCAAATCCACGCATAAGTTCACCTCTTTATCTCAGTCTCTAATTCCTGGAACTCGTAATTTTAGAGCGATAGACAGTGCCGCGTCTGTTCCATAACGGGCACTTTCTAAGGTCTCAAGGAGGACAAGCGTGGATTCTAGTAGCTGCTAAAAGGGATTTCGGTGGGGTCATGTGCAGGCCCGCCTCAAATGGGCGATCCATTCGCGCAGACTTTTTGCGACTCAGAATTCTGCAGTACCTGAATGATTTAAACAGTTACAGGCGGGAATTGCCGAAGAACTGCTCTAGCGCAACGGCGAACGAGAGTCGTCGCTTTTCAAACTTCGCTAACTTCCTTTGCCGCCATTTTTACGCTGGTGTCTTCCAAACGTAAAAATTCCTTTCGTCGGCGAGTGTTTCGATGTCCATCCCGGCGGAAGTCGATGCGCGATGAACCGCCGAACGCAGGTTCGCCAGTCCAATGCCGTTCACTTCGGCAAGCGGAATTTCGAGTGCCGAGCCGGGCTTCACGCCTTGCAACTCTTCCAGAATTCCTTCGACGAGTTCGTGGTGCTTGCCACGGCGGCCTTTCCTCAGACTGGAAAGATCTACTCGCCGATATTTAGCGCTGGGAGCTTGCTTGGGGCTTGCTGTCTACTAGCCATAAGGCCCTCCGCTCTTGCGCCGGATACGGTAGCACGCTGAAGATTTTAGGGCAACTATAGGTTTGTTCTACTCCCATTCTTCCGTATGCTCTTCCCATACGTTAGCTATAGGCGCGGCCTACGTCAATGGCGTGTCCACTTTTGCTCTACTACGATCTACGCAATGAATAGCTCCGTTAAAGGAACCGAGTATTGTCACCTTTCTTTAGTGGTCCGGATAAGCTCTTTACATGCGTCGTGAACTCGTATGGATCGAAGGTCCTGACTTTCAAGGCTGGACATGCTCGCTATGCGGATGGGTCTTCCGCACATCGGACCCGCCCTCGGGTAACACAATCGAAGACATGAAGGAGAACTTCGAACACCACCGCGATCGGGACTTTGTGTCCCACACTTGCTCCGCACACCCAAAACCAAAGAACCCCAAATAAAATTGGCGGTTACGCCTAGGCTGACTCCTATTTTGTGCAGTCTTGCCTGAGCAAAATTGAATACCCCGAATTTCTTATTCTCGCGTCCCCTGATTCGTTTTAGATCTCTAAGAACAGCTAGATAGTCTGCCGGGCCTTCACTTCCTTACGCATCCCCTACAGCAAATTCCTAGTGCCTTTTACTGTCACGACTGGATGGGGCTTTTCCTGCACGAGCCTAAGCTCGTAGAATGAGCGATCCATACAAACTCAAAGCTTTCGGCGTGGCAATTGGGATGCCGTCCATCAGTGGGCCCAGTACTGAAAAGCGGCCCTGTTTTGAATCGCTCAGCATCACCGGTTCAAGTGGAGATGGTTCAAGAAAAAACAACTAAGAAAAGCGAGGTGAATTTATGCGTGCATTTACATTTCTGGTGTTAGCAGTTGTTGCTGGAATCTGTTTCACGGTAACGGCCCCTGCGGCGAAAGCTCAGGTCGCCGTTGAAGTCGGCGTAGCACCCGATTGCCCCTACGGCTACTACGACGTTGCGCCTTATGACTGTGCTCCCGTCGGCTACTATGGCCCGGAGTGGTTTAATTCGGGCGTCTTCATCGGCGTTGGCCCCTGGTTCCACGGGCCTGACAACTTCCGCGGCAAAGTAGATACACATTACGATCCTCACCATGGCTATAAGGGTCCGTATCCAGGCCGTGGCGAGAAGGCGGAAGAGGGAAAGCGTGTAGATAGCGCGCACTTCAAAGGCGACGAAGAACGCGATGGACGCGGCCACGCAACAAACGTCAAACACTAGCCAATCTCGTTTCGATCTTGGCGAAACGCCCTGAGTGCGCACTCACACTTGGGGCGTTTCCCTTTTCAAAGAGTTTTCTCGGCGTCACGAAGAGAGTCTGAATCTCCAGCTTATTTAGGCTTTTGGACTCAGCCAGGAGTTCTTTTGAGAGCCGTCTTGGACTACAATGTCGAGCGAATTGCAGCGGAGGGATTATGCGAGCGGATCGAGTGGAAGTTTCTTGGGACAGCCAGAAGTCAGACTGGGTGATTCGCATGCAAAGCGGCGACGAAGTGATCCGGCGCCATTACAGCGCGCCAAAAGATGCCGATGAGAAAACGCTTCGCGCGAAGGCTGCGGAAACCGTGAAGGACGAAGGCTATGAAGCCAACGACGCCGTAATAACCATTAGTCGCTAATTGAACAGGAAGCTGAACTGACGCTCCTGCCTGAACGCTTTTTCGCATGTGTGGCAATAAGGCACACAGCCAAGAGTGGCTGTGCTTCACGGAACAGGTGTCAACACCTGGAACACCGTTCATTGGACATATATTTCCGGAGTGCTAAAATCTCAGTTGAGCTGACATGCCACCAAAAACACTCTACGAAAAAATCTGGGATTCCCACGTCGTCCACGAAGAGGCCGGAAAGCCCGCGCTCATCTATATTGATCGCCACCTCATCCATGAGGGCACTTCACCGCAAGCTTTCGCGGGGTTGAGCGCGGAGGGACGCAAGGTGCGCCGCCCCGATCTGACCTTCGCGGTGATGGACCATTCGGTGCCGACTACCGAGAAAGATCGCGTCCTCCCAATCGTTGATACGGACGCGCGGCTGCAATTTGAAGCGCTGGCGAAGAATTGCCGCGAAACCGGCGTGCGCCTCTTCGACATGAACAGCCGGAACCAGGGCATCGTGCACATTATCGGACCGGAGCTGGGCGTAACGCAGCCGGGGCAGACGATTGTCTGCGGCGATAGCCATACTTCGACGCACGGAGCGTTTGGGACGCTGGCGTTTGGCATTGGCACCAGCGAAGTGGAGCACGTGCTAGCCACGCAGTGCCTGGTGCAATCGCGCAGCAAGACGATGCATATCCTGGTGCATGGCAAGCGGCCGCGCGGCGTTACGGCGAAGGACATCATTCTGGCGATCATCGGGAAAATCGGAATCAGCGGGGGAACAGGGCACGTAGCGGAATATGGCGGCGAAGCCATTCGCGATTTGAGCATGGACGGCCGCATGACCGTGTGCAACATGACGATTGAAGGTGGCGCGCGCGCCGGAATGATCGCGCCGGACGAGACGACTTTCGCGTATATGGAAGGACGTCCGTTTGTGCCGCAAGGCAAAGCGTTCGAGGAAGCCGTTGCGGGATGGAGGAAATTGAACAGCGACGACGGCGCAAAGTTTGACATGACCGTCGAGCTGCAAGCCCAGGACCTTGCGCCGCAAGTCACGTGGGGCACGAATCCCGGCATGGTTACGAGCGTCACAGGACGTGTGCCGGAGCCTGGGTCGTTCCATGATCTGAACGATCAGAAAGCCACCGAGAGCGCGCTGAAATACATGGGGCTGAAAGCCGGTACACCTATCGTGGACATTCCGGTGGACCGCGTGTTCATCGGCTCGTGCACGAATTCGCGGCTGGATGATTTGCGCGCCGCGGCGCATCTGGTGGCTGGCAAACACGTAGCGCACAGCATCAAGCAAGCGCTGATTGTGCCCGGTTCGCGTGGCATCAAGGCGCAAGCCGAAAAAGAAGGCCTCGACAAAATTTTCCGCGAAGCTGGCTTCGAGTGGCGCGACGCTGGCTGCAGCATGTGCATTGGCATGAACGCCGACGTGCTGCCGCCGCACGAACGTTGCGCCAGCACGTCCAACCGCAATTTCGAGGGACGCCAAGGCAAAGACAGCCGCACGCATCTGGTCAGCCCAGTGATGGCCGCGGCCGCGGCAATTGCCGGCCATTTCGTAGATGTACGATCGCTTGACGTCTCTTCAGTCGAGTGAATTTGATTTTGGGCTTTTGAACTTGTAGGGGCACAGCATGCTGTGCCCGTCCTTGGCACGATGCCTACGTCTGTGAAAAGTGACGATACTCTCGCCCGAAGCGATTTGAATTTCTAAGGAGCGCGAATCAAATGGAACCGTTCGATACGCACACAGGCATGGTGATGCCGCTGGACCGCGTCAATGTCGACACTGACCAGATGGTGCCGAAGCAATTCTTGAAGGCGCTGACGCGTAAGGGATTTGGCCGGATTTTGTTTTATGACTGGCGCTATTTGCCAGGAGAGAAACCAAATCCGGAGTTCGTGCTGAATTTTCCGCGTTACGAAGGCGCATCGGTTCTGCTGGCCCGCCACAACTTTGGCTGCGGATCGAGCCGCGAACATGCGCCCTGGGGCGTGAAGGACTACGGTTTCCGCGTGATCATCGCGCCGAGCTACGCCGATATTTTCTACAACAATTGCTTCAAGAACGGCATTCTGCCTGCTTCTTTGAGCGAAGAGCAGGTCGAGGAACTCTTTCAGCGCACGGAAAAAGAAGAGGGCTACATGCTGACGGTGAACCTGCCGAACCAGACCATCGCTGACAGGCATGGCTTGATGTTCCGCTTCGATCTGGCGCCGTCGCGCAAGGAAGTTTTGCTGAAGGGGCTGGACGATATCGGTACCTCGCTGCAACACGAGTCGGATATTACCGCGTACGAAAAAACCCACGCCGCTACCGCCACGATGTACGAAGCCGTGGACGTACAAAATTACACTGACGGCCACTGACAGCCAGATGGCCGCGGTCTCCGGCAGATACAGATAAACCCAAGACGGGCACGACCCTTCGAAGCTCAGTGTAAACGTGTTGTGCCCCTACGCCACGATGCTGGCATTTTCTCTGGTGGGCTCGGGCGATTCGGGGGCGGTCGGCGGGCCTAGCAGTTCTGCGATTAAGATGCCTGCCAGCACAAGTCCTGCGCCGAGTAAGGCTCGGCTGCCCAGCCTTTCGCGCAAAAAAATGTAGGACGTAATCGACGCAAAGACAGGCTCGAGCGTAAACAGGATAGCTGCGTGGCTCGAATTGGTGTACTGCTGCGCCCAAAGCTGTACCGAAAAAGCCACGGCCGTGGCGAACACCGCGCAGACGGCGATCCCTAGAAGTGACTTCCACTCCCACCCAAAGCGCACCGTCTGCCAGCCTGTTATCGAAGCCAAGCCGGTCGCGAGCCACGCCAGAGCCGCGCAGGCTGCGACCTGGAGCACGCTGAGCGCGGCAACCGAGTGCCGGCGAGTGTAATCCCCCACCAGAATGATATGTATGGCGTAGAACGCCGCAGCGACAAGAGTTAAGAGATCGCCGCGATTGAGGCGCGAGATTCCTTCGGCGGGGACCGTAAGGAAATAAAGGCCGAAGACGGCGGCGAATACGCCCCCATAGACCCAAAGGGTGAGTCGGCGTCCCCAGAAGATGCCAAGAAGGAGCGGAACGAGCACGACGCTGGAGCCGGTGACAAAACCTGACTTGGCTGGCGTGGTGTGCCGCAGTCCTGCGGTCTGAAAGGCGTAGCCTGCGAACATAAAGAATCCGAGAGCAGCGCCGGCCAGCAGCTCTTCCCTTTTCAGCGTTCGAAACACGCGCGGGCGGAAGGCGGCCATAAGCAGCGCGGCTAGCGTGAATCGAGCGGCAAGAAAAACGAAGACCGAAGAATAGTCCAGCGAATTTTTGACGACGACAAATGTCGCGCCCCAGAGCAAGCTGCAAAAGGCCAGCGACAGATCGGCGCGGAGGCGTTTGGTCATGAGTGGCATCGCGGGACTGGAGAGCGGGCCAGTGTAGTGCTTGCGAAGCGATGTGACAACACTTGCGCGGGGTGCGTGGCAGGCCTGCGAGAATCGCGCGAGCGAGGGCGGTAAAACGCAAAACGGGGAAGGCCATGAGGGCCTTCCCCGTTTTTGCGGCAAGTCTTTAGAAGACTTGCCGGAAGAAGTTAGAACGTCAGGCGCAGACCGAACTGCATCTGCCGCGGGTTGTTACCCTGCGTGTTCACAACACCAAAGGTCCCGGCGACGGTCGGATCGACGCCGAGTCCGGTTTGCGCATCGCCAACGGTCGGATCATCGAACACAGGATGGTTGAACACGTTGGTGACGACGTACTGGAACTGGAGCGCTGACACGCTCGGTGACATAATGTCCTTCACCAACCGCATGTCTACGTTCCAATACGGCAGGCCGCGGAACACGCCGACGCCGCCGGTGTTGGTGTCGAGACCCAGAATCGGTGCGCGGAGCGTGCTGAGCACGCCTGCGGGATTGGCAAAGATGTTGTATTCGCCCTGACCATCGGCATGTAATGAGGCTGAGGCAGCCAGAGGCTGCCTTCGTGAGAATGCAGTTTTCGGTTGTCGAAGAAGTTAGCGCCATCACCTGCGCCGAACGACTGGGCGTCGTGTGATATGTGCCGCAGCCAAGCGGCTGGCCGCTGCCAATCGCAAGAATCGGAGACAAGGACCAACCACCTAGCAGGTGGCCGAGTATTCCGTGTTGGCCCTTGTACCAAGGATCGTCAATCATGGCAAAGGTGTTGAACACGAACTTGCGGTCGAAGGTCTGCAAGCCATAGCCATTGTTGAGGTTGAACGGATCGTTCGTGTGTACTCGCTGGTGGCCTGGACGAGAGCTCCCGTGCCCAGAGCCTTGCTGTAGGTGAAGTTTTCCTGAAGAGTGATGCCCTTGCCAGTTGTTCATCTTCAGGGAAACGAAACCGCCGTTGTAGTTGCCATGGCCAAGGCTGGCGTTGTCGCCGACACCGGAAGAGGTCTGACCGCCACTGCCGCAGGTGGTGGGCGCGCTGGGCGTGCCGCAATCCAGTGGCCCGCCAGCGATGGAGGTGTTCATCATGCTGCGGGGGAAATTAAACCCACCATTGTCGAGGTCGCTCCACAGGTTCCAGACGCACTGCGTGGTCAAGTTCGTCTTGGCAATGCCTTCGTTGTAGACGACTGCGGCCGTGCAGCTCGAGAAACCATTGCAATAGCCAGTGCCGGCCAGCGCGGTTTCAAAGAACGGCTGCGGTGCGAAGCCATTGGCGTATGCGAGTTGCTGGGCCTTCGCCACAGCAGGGTTCTGTTCGTGGGAATGGCCGCACCGCAAGCAGCAAACGATGTGGCGCATCCGAGACCGGTCTCGACGGCAGCGTAGGCTTTTGCAAATTGCTGGCCGCCCATAGTCATCATGTACGGAACGGCGTTGAGGTTGATGGGCTGATACTCGTGAGTAATCCTGCGGCCAATGTAGCCCACTTCCAGGATAAACTTGTTGCCCAACTGGCGCTGGATGGTCAAGTCAAAGGAGTCCACAACGTTGGGCCGGAAGTTCGGGTCCAGAGCTTCGCCTGCGCCAGCCGCGACGCGTTGAAGCCCGGGAAGTTCAGCTGAGGAAGAGTAGGAGCAGCCGCCGGAATCGGAGCATTTGTGCCATCCGTTCCGACTCGGAAAGCGTTCGAGGGAGTAAGCTGGGTGCTGCCCGTCGGTACAGAGCAAGTCCCATCCATGTTGTTGTTGCGGCATTGGACGGCCTGAATAAGTCCGTCACCTAGCAAGGGTACAAGGACCAGGTCGACTCCGTTGAGACGTCCGTAGACGCGGCTATAGCCGCCGCGAATCACGGTCTTGTTGCCGCCAAATACTTTACTGAGCCAACCGTCGGTGATGTTGGGGTTCCAAGCTGCTGCTACGCGCGGGCTAAAGGAACCGTAGAAGGGATTATAGGGATATTTCTGACCAGCGCCGGTATTTCCGACAAGAGCGAATCCAAGAAGCGGGTTAAAGACCTGTCCCTGCTCAGCTGCAAGTTCCCGCTGATTGAGGTAGGCCGTCGTGCTGACCTGCTGGCCACTCTGATTTACGAGCTCGATTTGCTTGCCCTGGGCTTCCGTGGGTGGCATTTCGAGCGTCCAGCCCAGGCCGTAGGTGAGCGTAAAAGACGGCTTCATGTGCCAGGAATCGCTGAAGTACACGTTGTAATAAGGAATGGTGCTCTGGTCAAACGCATGCGTCAGCGGTGGATTCAAGGCTAGATCGGAACCCAGACCGCGTATAGGCAATCTGCGAGTCCGTTACGATTCCCAAGACGGCGGAAACGTCGCGGCCCCACTGCGATGCACTTACGCCCGGAGGCAGTGTACTGGCGTAGTTGATGAGCCCACCTCCCGCCGAGTCGCCGAGTTGATAGGTGGCCTGGTAATTGATGCCGCCACCGTTGTCGGAGCGTTGGTGCCAGTCCCAATTGCGCTGATAGGCGCCGCCGAAGGTAAAGAGGTGATTGCCCTTCAGCATCGTCCAGTCGTCGCGAAGGAAGTTGTCATGGCCGTCCCAGAAGCGTGTGCGGACGCTTTGAGTGTTCACGTTATAAGGAGCGAGCGGATTGGCAGTCTCGCCAAACGGCTCGAGAGCGGCGCCACCAACATCACTGCCGAGTCCTGAAACTTGCGGCACACCGCCTGGGTTAGACCAAGACCAGTAGTTACGAAGGTAGCTGTAGTGCAAATCGTTCGTGGTGTTGGAGGTGACGTTGATGGTCAAGCCGGCCACGAAGTACCAAGGCTGCTGAGGCCGCACGGAGAGAGCTGCCGGAGTGCCGAGCGTGTCGCCGGGGAAGAAGCCGCCGACATCGACCTGGCTGGTCGTCGAACGGACCAACTTGTAGTAGCGGTAGCTGGCATTAAAGTGGAACTTTGAACCAAAGTCGTGGTCCAACCGAGCCACGCCGAAGTTGGAAGTGTAGGGAATCTCGACGTTACCTTTGTAGCCGATTGTGTTGACGCCATCGCACCTCGAGCCGCAAGCCAACGAACATTGCACCTGAGGGTCATTCCCGATGGGCTCGTACTTGTTCCACATCTGCTCAACCAAGGAATTGATACCAATGCCTCGGGGGTCGCAAGCTGCATTCTAGTTCGGTCCGCAGTTCGTTCCAGTGTTCAAATTGAACTGAGTCGGGGTGCCGGAACCATTAGCCGCTACGCACGCGGCGTCGCAGACGTTCATGGTCAGGATGCCGGCGCGCATATTGGCGCTGGGGACGATCGCTTCGTAAGTTTGTGAGTTATTCCAGCGGAAACCCTCGTAGTTGCCAAAGAAATACGTCTTGCCGCCGAGAATATTCTTCGAAATGATCGGCACCGCCGCCAGAAGCGCCAAACCGGTTGTAGTGGTAGCTGGGCAACGGTGTGTCCGGTACATATTGTTATTCCAGGTGTTCGCGTTAAAATTGTTGTCGAAATAATATTCGTAAGCCGAACCGTGCCAGGCGTTGGTGCCGCGCTTGGTGACGACCTGAACCTGCGCGCCAGCGGAGCTGTTGAAGTCGGCGGTTTGGTTGGCGGTATTGACCTTGAACTCTTCAACGCTATCGATAGGGGTGGGCATCACACCGGTGGGGCTGCCACCAACCATTGTCGAGACGATTCCGCCAGAAGGGTCACCGGCGAAGCTCGGAGTGTAAACCTGCATGCTGCCGTCCATATCGTTCGTGTTCTGGCCACCATCAAGCATGAAGGTGCTCTGATCTACCACCGCGCCAGCCACGCTGCCATCGGGGGAAACACCGGGCTGCAAGGTTACGAAGGTTGCTGCGTCCCGGCCAATCGAAGGCAAATTCTGGAGGAGCTCGCCGCTGACGGTATTTCCTACCGTAGCGTTCAGAGTCTGCAACTCGGCGCCATTGGTGGCTGTAACTTCCACAGTCTCCGCCACAGAGCCAACTTCCAGAGTCAGATTCAGGGTGAGCGAGGCGCCTACACTTACCACCTGATCCACGAGCTTTGAAACGCGAAACCCGGTTTTATTGACAGAAACGGTGTACTTGCTTGGAACCACGTTCGCGAAAAAATATCTTCCGTTATCGTTCGTTGCATCCGTTCGCGCAATATTCGTCGCGGTATCGGTCAAAGTGACCGTCGCGCCGACAATCGCACCTCCGGATGGATCCGTAACCGTTCCGGCGACTGTACCCGTAGATGCGCTTTGGGCGAACAGGCCAGATGGCACAAGAGCACAGAGACTGAACAACACAGCTAGGAGCAACGCCACTCGCTTACTTGACATTCAACTACCTCCTGGATGGGCCTTTGGAGCCCTACACGTCTAGAGCAGGTAAAACAAATCAAGCAGAGCCAACTACTCTGAAAGATCCAAACTGTCTTGAATTGGGCAACCAACACAAAAAAACCATATGGCAAAGACATTTGCAAGCCGACTACCATTGCACGAGAAAAAGCTAAACCGAATGCTCTCTATAAATTATCTAAATTTGATATCACTTTTCCTGCATTGATATACGTCGTGCCATATTTAGCTACAGAGTTCCATAGGATAGCGAAAGTTGCTTTGTACTCACACCGCCAAGCGAAGCCTCCGCCATGGCAGCACTAAGTCGCCATGATTCTCGTCGATTGTATTTGGCAACGACAACCCCACCACAGACCGATAGCGGGGTATATATTGCCCCTACAACCATTTGTCAACGGAAAACTGAGCCCTGTCCTATATAAAGTTTAAATATATTGGATTGAACTTGCGTAAAACGGAGGCAATAGTTCTATAAGTTCCAGTACTTCGTCGCCAAGCACGACAAAATTAAGTTGTCAGCGCATCAGGAGTTAGGAGACAGCGGGATTGCTGAAGATGATTGGAAACTGATGACGCCAGGTTACCCGATGGGCTAGTGAAGTGAACTTCCGTCCTGCACATATACCGTGCGGCCGCCAACTACCGTAAGAAGCACCGTGGTTTTTGTGTACTGCTGGGGCGGAATTTTCGTGAGGTCGTTTGAAAGAACGATGAAGTCCGCATATTCGCCGGCTTTCAGTTCGCCCTTCTTCCCTTCCTCGAATTGCGCATACGCGGAGCCAGAGGTGTAGGCGCGGATGCAGTCATCGAGCGAGATTTTTTCCTGCGGCTCCCATCCACCCGCGGGACCGCCGTCCGGCAACTCGCGCGTCACGCACGCGTAGAGGCCGCGCATCGGGTTGATGGGCTCGACGTCGTAATCGGTGCCGAAAGCAAGATGCGCTCCGCTCTTCAGCAAAGACGCCCAGGCATACGCGCCCTTGGCGCGGTCGGGACCGATACGCGAGCCGGCCCAGCGCATGTCGCTGGTTTCGTGCGACGGCTGCATCGAAGCAATCACTTTGAGCTGAGCGAAGCGCGGCAAATCTTCGGGCGCCAAAACTTGTGCATGCTCGATGCGGTCGCGGCGGTCGCGTGGCGCGATTGGCTTTGGCGACGGCTTCGAAGACATCGAGCGCAACGCGATTGGCGCGATCACCGATCGCGTGAAAATTGATTTGGAAGCCGGCTTTATCGCGCTCGATAGCCATGGCGCGAAGCTTATCCGGATCATTGGTCAGGATTCCGCTGGTGGATGGATCATCCGAGTACGGCGCAAGCAAGGCGGCGGTGCGTGATCCGAGCGCGCCGTCGGTAAAACCCTTGAGCGCGCCAGTCCTTAGCCAGGGATCGCTTGTGCCGCCCTGCGCGCGCATATTCAAGCAGTTGATCCATCGGCTGAAGAAATGGCAGCCACTCCGTAATGCGCAGCGTGAGCTTCCCTTCTTCTTTCAATTGCACATAAACAAGAAAATCCGCCCAATCGGAAAAATCCTGCGCCGAGGTCACGCCGTTTTTGGCGGCATCGGCAAGCACCATCTGGATGCCGCGGCGGCGCTGGTCGGATTTCGAGATCAGGAATCCTGGCGGCAACCAGACTCATCGCTGAATCTTCTTCGAGCATTCCGGTGGCTGCGCCGTCGGCGTCGCGCTCAATCATGCCGCCCGGCGGGTTGGGCGTGTCTTGCCGGATTTCGCCGTGCTGCAGGGCGAGCGAATTGGCCACGGCCACGTGCCCGGAAACATGCGTCAGAAAAACGGGATTCTTTGGTGCGACGGCGTCGAGCTCTTGCTTGGTGGGAAATTTCTTGTCCGGCCAAAGCGTGTGATCCCAGCCACTGCCTGTAATCCACTCGCCTTCCTTGTGCTGCGCCACCGCGTCGGCTATGCGCTTCTGCAATTCTTCCACGCTGGCGACTCCGTTTAGGCGTACGGAGAGCATGTCCGCGCCCGGCGCCGCCGAGGTGCACGTGGGCGTCATTGAACCCAGGCATAACAAATTTGCCTTTGAGCTGGATGGTTTCAGCGTTCGGATCGTTTCCTCCGCATTCGAGCAGGACGAAATCGAGTTTGCCAACGCAGCGAATCTTGCCATCGCGAATGGCCATAGCGTCAGCCCACGGCTGCGCAGGATCATTCGTGTAAATCCGGCCGTGAAGATAAACGACGGTGTGCGACTCGGTTTGCGCCGATTGTCCCTTTGCTCGTAGAACAAATATTCCGGCAGAACAACTTAACAGTACAATTACAGCCAGGCCGAGCAGATTCGTTCTGCGAATCTTCATTTCGTTTTCTCCGGAGCCACGTCTGCTATTCCAAGCAGCGTGAGCAGGGCGCGCTTCAATCCCATTTCGCGGCCGGCTGGGTCATACCATTCCTGGAGCGAGTGCGCGCCTCCGCCATTGCCTCCCGCGCCAATGGAAATCGCGTCGATGCCCATCGAGAGAGGGAATATTCGCATCGGTGGAAGAACGTTCGATCCGTGATTCGTTTTCCACGATAGCATCCGCCGCCCGCAACGCCGCGAGAAGCGGAGACTCTGCTGCCAATTCGCCACCGGGCCTGCTGCCGAGCAGTTCTACCTTCCATTCGAGCTTGCCCCTCGAACGGTCGCGCGATGATTCCATTTCGTCGCGAACGCCCGCGGCTATGCATTCGCGGAGAGCGGACTCAAGACGCCCCAGCTCGCTTTCGCTCTCGGAACGTACATCGACTTTAAGACGGGCTTCATACGGGATGGAATTTATGGAAGTACCACCCTCGATTTGCCCGAGATTGAACGTAGTGCGCGGCGACGCGGGAACTTTGGTGTTGATGAAGCGCACGGAGCCGCGAACCAGCGCATTGATCGGATTGGGCATTCCGAAGTCCGACCAGCTGTGTCCGCCCGGACCATTGATCACAACTTCAAGCCTGCGCGAGGCCAGCGCGATGGTCGTGACGTGATCTGTGCTTGCGCCGTCGAGCACGATCACTGCCTTTAGGTGGCCGTGATACGCATCGACAAGTGCGCGCATGCCGCGGAGATTACCTTCGCCTTCTTCGCCGACGTTACCTACAAAAAGAATCGTGCGCTGCGGTTTGATCTGGGCTTCGTGAATGGCTCGCGCAACAGCCGCAAGCGCGGCGAGACCCGTGCCGTTGTCGGAGATTCCCGGCGCGAGGAGGCGGCTGCCCTCGTGGCGTACCTTGACGTCCGTTCCCGCAGGAAAGACCGTGTCCAAATGCGCGGAGAGCACCACGATTTCTTTTTCGTTCACGCCGTGCAGCTCTCCGATCACGTTACCGATGGCATCGACCTGAACGTTCAAACCGGCAGCCGCGAGCAATGTTTTGAAGGCGGCCGCGCGCTGGCCTTCTTGAAAAGGGGGTGCGGGAATTTCGGTGAGGCGCACTTGCTGCTCATTAATCCAATTTAGATTGGGCGCAAACCATGCCAGTGCCGCGCGCACCTGCGCGTTTTCGCCAAGCTGGATGGAGGAAGCCGAACGGGTACTGTGTCGGGCGAGCGAAGAGCGAACCGGCATAGCGAAGAGAATAACCCAAACAAGGACGCGTTTCACTGTCCTGCTCCGCGCTGTTGCGGTGATCAATGCCGTGTGGCCTCGGAGCAGAGCGCCGATACTTCCGCGTCGGTCAACACCCGAGCTGATTGTTTGGCGGCGTCGAAGATGCGATTGACGAGCGCGTCGTCGGCTGGAATTTTGTGGCGCTCGAGCCAGAAAAGCACATTGGATTTGCCGCTCATGGGGCCGATTTCGATCACCTGTGCGAGTCCGAAGAGGTGCGAAGGCACGCCGCTATAAACGGAATCAGCGAGCGCCTCGTTTCCCTTGTGAAATGCTTTGATGATGGCGGCGGCGTGGACGCCCGTTGCCGTGCGGAACGCATCTCGGCCGATGACCGGATAATTCGGCGGAATAACGGTATGCGTGGCCGTGGCGACTTTTTCGCAATACTCCCCGAGCCGCGAGAGATTCTGATGGATCACGCCCATAAGGCGCAAGTTTACCAGCATCAATTCCATCGGCGTGTTGCCGACACGTTCGCCAAGAGAATTGGCGGCGGCGTGCACTTGATCCGCGCCCGCAGCAATCGCGGCCAGCGAGTTCGCGATGGCCAAGCCGCGATCGTTGTGGCCGTGCCAGTCCACGCGAATTTTTTCGCCGCTGGGCTTTACGACTTCTTCGATCACGAATTTCACGAGATTGCTAACGCCGTTGGGAATGGCATGGCCAACGGTGTCGCAGAGTACAATGGCGCGCGCGCCACTGCGAATGGCGGTGGAGTAAAGACGCTTGACGGTGTCCGGGTCGGTGCGAATCGTGTCTTCCGTCACGTACATGGACGGAAGGCCGTGCTCGATTGCGAACATCACTGCTTTTTCGGTCGTGCGCTCGAGATGATCGACAGTCCAATCTTCGACCAGCCGCCGGATGGGGCTCGATCCCAAAAATGTAGCAGCTTCAATCGCCATTCCCACGCGCTCGGAAATTTCGGCGATGGGGCGAATGTCGGCTTCGATCGTTCGCGCAGCACAGTTCGGTTTGATCTTCATGCGCTTGGTGACGATTTCGCGGGCGAGGGCTTCGACATGCTCGACAGCGCGGGGGCCGGCACCGGGCAATCCGATGTTGAGCGAATCGATGCCCAGCGCTTCCATCAGGTGCAAGATTTCGATTTTTTCTTCGATGCTGGGATCGTGCACGCTCGGATTCTGCAATCCGTCGCGAAGCGTTTCATCGTTCAGCAATACGCGCGTGCCGGGAGCGATGAGCGGTGCTGCAGCCAGGTTCCAATCGTAAATCCATTCGTTTTGCCGCGCCGGGTCATTTTGTTGCATCGGGCTCGCTCTCTTTCCAATCTCACCGGTCGAACTGGCTGCTTCCCTGCTTGCGTCGCGAAATTCTAAAGCCCGTGATCGCGGAACATTGTTTTCAAGGCGCTGCGGGCGTTGCGCAATTTTGCGGCCAGCCCTCCGCCAAACTCAAATTTCAGAAAGCCGTCGGCGGCGCGTTCCAGATTGGCTCCATAACGATACCACCACGGCTTTTCGCGTCCTGGCAAGCGGTCTACATCGATGTATTTGGTTTGCACCATCTCCAGCAGGCCGGCTTTGCCGTGCGTACGGCCCCAACCGCTGGCACCGCAGCCGCCGTGCGGAGCCTCCGCGATGCCAAAGTAACTAATCGCATCGTTAACCATCACCGCCCCGGCACGCAGCCGAGCTGCAATTGCTTGCCCGCGCTTTGCATCGCTCGTCCACACACTGGCAGCGAGTGAGAAAGCAGAATCGTTCGCACGAGCGACAGCTTCTTCCGAATCCTTCACAGCCTGAACGGCGAGAATGGGACCAAACGTTTCCTCTTGAAACAGCCTCATCGTCGAATTCACACCCGCGATGACGGTCGGCTCGAAGAAATTCGGTCCAAGATCGGCACGAGGTTTCCCACCGCAGAGCAGACGAGCGCCACGCGCCACCGCGTCTTCAACCAAATCACTCATGCGCTGCACATGCTGAGGTCGAATCAGCGGCCCAACATCGGTTGCCGGGTCGCATCCGAGGCCGAGACGCAGTTTTTTGGTTTTCTCGACGCAGAGCGCAAGAAACTTTTCTTCGATGGCTTGTTCCACGAACAGCCGTTCTACGGACAGGCACACTTGTCCGCAATTTGTGTAACTGCCCCAGACGGCAGCGCTGGCGGCAACTTCGAGATTCGCATCCGCCAGGACAATCATCGCGTCCTTGCCACCCAGCTCAAGCACGCTCGGAATCAATTCTTTGGCGCACGACTCCGCGACGCGCCTGCCCGTAGCCACACTTCCGGTGAACATGAGTTTGTCCGGACCGGCATCAATAAGCGCTTGGCCCACCTCCCCGCCGCCTTGAACAACGGTGACAAGATTTTTGGGAAAACCAGCATCCAGAAAAAGTTTCTCTATCAGAGCCCCGCACTGCGGGGTGAAATCGCTCGTCTTGCAAACGACGGCGTTGCCCGCGGCCACAGCCGGAATGATTTGGCTCATCGGAATGGCGAGAGGATAGTTCCAAGAACTGATGATGCCGATCACTCCAACGGGTTCGTAAAATAGGCTTCCCGACTTGGCTTTCCCTGCGCTGCTGTGATGAGGTACGCGTTCAGAACCAAAAGCTTCGCGCCACCCTTTGAAAAATATTGAGCCGTGTCCAGCGCAACAAACAAATCCGCGAAAAGCGCTTCCACACGCGGCTTCCCGGATTCCGCGACGACCGCATCGGCCAACACATCACGCGATGCCATCATGCAGTCGCGCAACACACGCAATTGCGTACACCGCTTCTCGACAGGCAAAGCGCGCCACCGCAATTGCGCGGCACGTGCTCGCGACAGAATCTGCGGCAAAGCCGCGGGCACCGTCTTCTCAAACTGGGCAAGGATTTTCCCCGTAGCAGGATCAATCGACGGAATCGTATCGACGGGGATAACCGTGGCCGCCATAGCCGCGATTGTATCCGATTTTAGATGTGCGATGGAGCAGCAGGCCCGGTTTGTCCTCGCTCCATCTCACACCAATGACAGAACCCAAATCTCGAGCGGTAACATCTACTGCACGACGCTGGGAGCAAACAGCGACAAGTTCTCCGCCTTCCAGCGCATGGCCGCCTTAATGCGATTTCGCCCGCTTGGGTGGTCGAAGAAAATCCATTCCTCCACAGGACTGGGGCTCATCTTGCGATACTCGCCAAGATGGATCGCAGCTCGCGCAAAACCGTCAGGCTGACGGCTGGCATTCAGACCGTACATGTCAGCTTCATACTCGTTTGTGCGGATGTGAGTGTTGATAAAAGGCGTGTATACGAAACCAAACACGGAACCGAGCAGCAGAACCAGCGGCAGCACCGCTGTGTCTCCAATGCCTCGAATTTGCCAGCGCTCGCCCCAGCGAGCCAGCGCACTTTCGAGGGACCAGCGCAGCAGAGCAAAGAAAATAAAAATGACCACGAAAAAATACAGGATGTCCTTTCCAATGTGATGAAGGACGAAGTGGCCCATTTCATGGCCCATAACGGATTGAATCTCTTCCGGCGTGCCGCGTCGCAGGAGATTGTCATTCAGAGTAATGCGCATGGTGCTGCCGAAGCCGCTGACGTTCGCACTCATTCGCGTGGTTTGGCGCGAAGCATCCATCTCATAGACTTTGTCTGCAGCGATGCCATTCGCGTGCGCGAGGCTGAGGATGGGTTTCGTCACCTTGGGGTCATCGAGCACCGTGAACTTATTGAAGATAGGAAACACGAGAACGGGTCCGATCATGACCAGGAAGACCAAGAAACACATGGAGACGATAGCTCCCCAGATCCACCAGGTACGCGGAACGCGACGAACAAGTCCGAAAAGCACCATCGCGGCGATCCCGCCGATGACCATATTCACCAGCAGCATTTCAAACTGTTCGCCCATCCAGGGGCCAAACGTTTGCGTGGCGAGCCCGTATTGGCGCTCTCGGAAATAGCCTTCGTAAATCGCGAGAGGAGCGCCGAGGATCGTCGTAACGCTGAGGAATTCCACCCAGTAGATTAGCGTCTGCAGCGGTTTGAAGCGCGCAATGCGTTCCGCGAGATTGCGCATCATGGCGGACCAGCGGAAATGCAGCAACAGAAGATAAATGACCGCGCCATAAAGAAAATCCCAGAGAATCAACCAATAGCCGCCCTCAAAATAGTCATCGGACTTGGCCCGCGCACTTGAGGGAATTTCGGCGAGGTATGCATCGGTGGCGGCTTCCACATTGAACTGACCGGAAGGCTGCGCCGCAGGCGGAATAGGAATTTCATCTGGCATGGCGGTGGCTGGTTTTGCGCCGGGGCCAGGTGTTTGCTGCGCTCGCGAGCCGCTCGTGCCTGAGAGCAGTGCAAGCGCGAGACAAGCCGGCATTAGGAAGTTGAGGTGGTTCATGATTTTCCTCTTTTGAATTATTGGTTCGACCGTGTGCAAGTACAATACGGACATGCCGCCGAAAAAGTCTCCCAGGGAGCAAAAATTCCGAGGGAACAATCACTAGACGCCAAATTGCGCCGAATATTTCAAGTAGGCTTTGAGAAATTATTATGAGGGAAAGTTAAGGTTCACCGACGCGCCACGCTTCGTCGTGCATCACCTGCACCATGCACAGCCCCTGCGGCGGCACGGTTGGTCCAGACTTGGAACGATCGCGCAGTTGATAGAGACGCGGAATATCATCAGGCACGAGTTTGCCTCGGCCAACATCGAGTAGAGTGCCAACCATTTTGCGAACCATGAAGCGCATGAACGATCGGCCGCGCACGGTGTAAACCAGTTCTTCGCCATCGTCACTGCGCACTAATTCGCTCGCATAAATCTCGCGCACCGTGGAGCGCTCTTTGTCGTCGTCCTCAGAACCTGTAGACGCGGCAAACGCGGCGAAATCGTGCGGACCGACGAAGCGCGAGGCGGCAATACGCATCGCGTCTTCATCAAGTGGAAACGGATAATGCAAAACGTAACGCCACACCGCCGGCGGAACAACCTTGCCGCGATATAAACGATAACGATAAATTTTTCCAAGCGCCGACCAGCGCGCGTGAAAGTCCGGGCCCACTTCCTCGGCGCCGACAATGCGAATCGCGGAAGGCAGCAGCGCGTTCAACGCGCGCTGAAACTCGGCCGCCGACAAACCCGATTGCGTTCGAAAGCTAGCCACCTGCCCAAGCGCGTGCACTCCAGCATCCGTACGCCCCGCACCATTCACCATCACATTCTCCTGCGTGAGCTGCCGCAGCACGCTGGAAATTTCTCCCTGAATCGTTGGCTTGTTCGTCTGAATCTGCCAGCCGTGGAAGTCCGTCCCGTCGTAAGCGATCGTGAGCTTGAAATGGCGCATGAATGGAAAGTGTTCTGTTCTCAGCGATTAATTTTCAGAGGGACTGTCAGATTTGGCAAGCGCTTTGGGTGGGTCACATTCACGGAGCCGTACGCGCAAATCGGCTGCCGGGCTTCACGGCCGCGCCGCCTTCGCGGCACAACGGGCAATCCTCGGGTTCATATTTGGCGATGGGTAGGTCCAACAAAGCCTGCGTCTCAACCCCGAGTTCAAGGGTACCGCCGCTGCGGTCGATCAAAGCTCCGGCGGCGACCACTCTCCCGCCCGCTTCTTCGACTACTTGAATGGTTTCCTGCGTCGAGCCGCCGGTTGTCCATACATCTTCGATCACCAGGACGTGCTCATCTGGCTTGAGCGAAAATCCGCGGCGTAATGTCATCGTGCCGCTGGCGTCGCGCTCGGCGAAAATAGCCGGCACTCCCCTGCCCACGGAGCCTTTTGGTTCGGGCAGCGCGCGCGCAACCTCTTGCCCGATAATCACTCCGCCCAATGCAGGCGAAACAACAGCCGCAATGATGGCGTCAGAAAACAGAGCGGCCAGCGCTTGCCCAAGTCTTTCAGCAAATTTAGGGTATTGAAGAACGAGCGCACACTGCACATAGGTCCCGCTATGCAGCCCGCTGGAGAGCTCAAAATGGCCGTGCCGAATGGCTCCGGCAGACTCAAACATGCGCAGCAGTTCTTCTCGTGAGAGCATCATCCTCGACCAGCCGCAAAACACCACTAAACATCTATTCCTGAGCAGCCTAGCCGCGGTGCGCCGCGTTGTCAAGGAATGGAACGCTTGTTAAACTGCGGGTCGAGTTTCCGGGCTGCGCCAAGACTTTCCGGCCGCTTCCCGGGTCAAAACTGTGATGGATTCCTCTGAATAGACCTATCTCTCAGCCATGCAGCCTGAATTTTCCTTCTGCCTGGCAAGAAACCTGCCAACCAAGTGTACCAACGCCTGTTCAGGGCACGTTCCACAATGTCAGTAAGAATCAAATCTGTCTGAATCGCTCTGTTCGAAACAAATACGTCCCGCAGGGACAGAATCTCGAGGAATAAAATTGTCATGACAACTTTATGGGGACGCATCAAATATTTCTATTTGCCCGTTACCAGGACGCAATCCAGTGTGCGTAGAAGCGCAAAGCGGCAGGTTTTGCTTGCCGCCAGATCTCTTCTTGCCATGTTGATGGCGGCGCTTCTTGTCGCCGGCCCGCTTTCGCCTGCTTTTGCGCAAAGCCCCGCGCAGAATCCTCCGTCGAACCCTGCCCCCGCGCCGCCTGCCTCTCCAGCGCCGCAGGGCTCATCCTTCCCTCCGGTGAGCTCCCTGGGCCTTGCGAAATACAATTTCACGAACGGGCCCAAAGCCTTTCCAAGTCTCCTCAAGCCGTACCAACAGATTCAGGTCGATCAACCGGTCATCACCAATTCCCCGCGGCTCGATCAACTGGTCCACGACGGCAAACTGGAGCTAACTCTGCAGGACGCCGTCGAGCTGGCCCTCGAAAACAGTATCGACATCGCGGTGCAACGCTACTATCCGTGGATCGCCGACGCCTCGATTCTCAAAGCGAAGTCAGGTGCGTTGGCTTATGCGACGCCCGGCAGTTTGCTGAACTCCTCGACGGCTAGCGTTCCGCTACTCTCCTACGACCCGACACTCACCCAAACAGCCGCCATCAGCTCTGCCTCGACGCCCATCAACAATCCGTTCATTGCGGGCACAGGCGCGGCCGGCGTCTTGGATCTCTTCACGCATAGCACGGAATTCAATACGCAGTATTCTCAGGGCTTTGAAACGGGCACAAACCTTTTCGTCAGTTGGGACAACACGCGCAGCAGTTCAGACTCCCCGGAGAACTTTTTTAACCCCGCGGTTCAGTCGACCTTGACGATCGGCTTCTCCCAAGCGCTCTTGAACGGCTTTGGCATCGCCGTGAATACCCGCAACATCCGCATCGCAAAAAACAACCGCAAAATTGCCGACTGGGCTTTCGCGTCGCAAGCCATCATCACGATTACGTCCACCATCACTGCGTATTGGGAACTCGTCTACGCGCGCGCAAACGTCAAAGTCAACGAGCAGGCCGTCACCGTTTCCCAAAAACTCTACGATGACAACAAAAAACAGCTCGACGCCGGCACCATGGCGCCGCTGGACGTGACTCGCGCCAAATCCGAACTGGCAACGGACCGCCAGAATCTCATCGTGGCACAAACAGCTCAGTTACAAGACCAACAGATTCTGAAAAATGCCATCACCAAGAACCCTTTGGCTCCGAACGTAGTGAACCTCGAAATCATTACCATCGACCAGCCGAAGCAGCCCGCCGCGATTGAAAATCCGTCCTTCGAGGATTCCATCCAGGAAGCGTTCGCAAAGCGGCCGGAGCTTCAGGAGCAACTCTATAATTTGAAGAATGCCGGCATAGATATTCAGGCCACCCGAAACGCGCTGCTTCCCGTTCTCACGCTGGAAGGCCAATACAGCTCTGTAGGTCTGGCAGGCAATTCTCCGATCAATGGCGCTCCGATTGTGACGAGCGGCGCGCCCATAGTCGACGGCAGCGGCAATCCGGTCACCGTCGACGTTAACGGAGTCGCAACTCCAATATTTGAGTCGGTGAGCACCGCAACGGTCACAGGCACGACCCAGCAGGGATTCGGAACAGCCCAAAGCCAAATCTTCCACAATCGCTTCCCGGAATATTCCGCGCAGCTAACTCTGAGCCTCCCCTTGCGGAACCGTTCCGCTCAAGCTGATAGCGCTCGGGCCATCCTTACCCAACGCCAGCAGGAAACCGTCCTGCAGCAATTGAAAAATGCCGCGCTGCTCGACGTTCGCAATACCTATATCGCGCTCACACAAGACCGCGCGCAAGTCGATGCCGCCACCGAAGCGCGCCAGCTTCAACAGGAAACCTTCGACGCCGAACAGAAGAAATATCGTCTTGGCGCGTCCACGGTTTACAACGTCATTTTGACGCAGCGCGACCTCATCACCGCGCAAGGCACGGAACTCCGCGCACTGGCCAACCTCGAGGAAGCCAAAGCCAATTACGAGCGCGCGCTCGGGCGCACTCTGGACGTGAATCACGTTAGCATTGCCGACGCTAAATCCGGCGAAATCGAACGCGACACTCTGATCCCCGGAACGCTGCATGGTAAGGTCGTAGGCACCGAAGACCTCTTCAAAGCCGGCGGCATGCGCTAAAATCGGAAGTGCGCCACGCCGGAATTTCTCCGGCGCGGCGCACTTCGTTACAACCTGCTTAGTCCTTTGCAAGAATCCCGCAAAAAGCCTAGATTTCTCCCTTAGTTACGTCAAATCCTTGTCTTGCCTCCCCTTGTCCATTATCCTCAATGGACCTAACGCGGCCACGTTTCTGGTTCAAGGCACAGGGTTTATTGCCCCTCGTGCCTCCAAATTCAGCCCGCAAATGAAACAAAATCCATTGTTCGAGCGTTTTAAAGAGTTAGGTCAAAATACAACGTCCCGCTGGGACAGAATCTCGAGGGGTAAAGATCATTATGACGACACTGAGGGCGACCTTGAAGCGGTCCATTTTGGGGGCAGCTACCCGTAGGACAGCTTCGCAATGGGCCCGATCTCTGTTTGCCACGTTTTTGGCAGCTCTTTTGGCTGGGGGGCCACTCTTCGCGCAGACCCCTGCCCAGAATCCGCCGTCGAATCCTGCTCCTACGCCGACGACCGCGGCGGATGGTTCCTCAATCGCACCGGTCTCTTCTTTGGGTCTGACAACTCATAATTACACGCATGGTCCAAGCGGCTTTCCCAATATTATCAAGCCCTACATGCCGATCCATGTAGATCAGCCCATGCTCATGAATTCGCCGCGGCTCGATCAGCTCGTCCACGATGGCAAGTTGGAGCTGACTCTTCAGGACGCCGTCGAACTTGCGCTGGAAAACAGCATGGACATCGCCGTCCAGCGCTACTATCCGTGGATGGCGGACGCCGGGATTCTCAATGCCCAGTCCGGCCTGTCGGGCTTCGGCACTCCTGGAGCGACTATCCCTTCTTCCTCGGCGGCTATCAATCCATTTGCCTTTACCATCACAACCTTTGACCCCATCATCCAGAGCAGCACATCTATTGCCTCCGTTACTACTCCGGTGAATAACCCATTCACGACAGGTAATGGCGTACAATCTGGATTCACCTCGCTCCTTTCGCACTCGACGCAATTCAACAACTCCTATTCGCAGACATTCGAGACGGGAACCAACTTCAGCGTCGTTTGGGACAATAATCGCATCAGTTCCACCGCCGGCGCCAACTTGTTAAACCCTTATGTGCAGTCGTTCCTCTCCGTTTCCTTTACCCAACCTCTATTAAACGGCTTCGGCTTGGCTATGGGCACGCGCAACATTCGCATCGCAAAAAACAATCGCAAGATCGCGGATTGGGCTTTCACGGCGCAGGCCATCACCACGATTACGAGCACCATCACCGATTACTGGGAGTTGGTCTACGCGCGGGAAAACGTCAGAGTCAATCAGCAGGCGGTTACGGTTGCCCAAAAACTCTACGACGACAATAAAAAGCAACTCGAAATCGGCAGCTTGGCCCCGCTCGACGTCACTCGGTCGGAATCCGAATTGGCCACGGACACTCAGAACCTGATCTTCGCGCAAACGGTCCAGCTTCAAGATGAACAAATCCTGAAAAATGCCATCTCCAAAGATCCGTTAGCAGCCAACTTAATCAACGTACAAATCATTCCCACCGACCTTCCGAAACAGCCCGCATCCATTGAAGCCGCATCCTTCGAAGATGCGATCAAGGAGGCTTTTGCGAAACGGCCGGAACTTCAGGAAGAAGCCTTGAACTTGCTGAATGCGGAAATCGATGTAAAAGCGAACCGCAATGCCCTTCTTCCAACGCTCTCCGTTGGTGGCTTCTATGAATCCCAAGGTTTGGCGGGAAATTCATCTATCCTCGGCCCCTCCACAGTCGTGAGCAGCGGAGTCCCCATCGTCGATGGAACCGGCGCTCCGGTTCTCAACAATGGAGCCCCCATCTTCGTAGGTGCCTCCACGGCGCCCGTCACCGGCACCATGCAGCAGGGCTTTGGCAACGCGCAAAGCCAGATCTTTCACAACGTCTTTCCGGAATATGCCGGCCAACTAACTTTGACGCTTCCTTTGCGCAACCGCGCGGCGCAAGCGGAATACGCGCGCGCCATCCTTTCGCAGCGCCAATTGCAAACAACGGAGCGGCAATTGCGAAACGCCGCGCTCCTCGATGTCCGCAACTCATACATTGCACTTACGCAAGGCCGCGCTCAAGTCGCCGCCGCTGTGAAGGCCCGCGAGCTTCAACAGCAAACATTCGATGCCGAGCAGAAGAAGTATCAGCTCGGCGCTTCCACCGTTTACACCGTCATCCAGACACAGCGCGACCTCACCCTCGCGCAAGGCAATGAAATCCGTGCGCTTGCTAATCTCGAAGAAGCCAAGGCCGGATACGAGCGCGCGGTCGGCCGCACTCTCGAGGTAAACCACGTCACCATCGCCGATAGCAAGTCCGGCGAAGTCGAACGTGAAACTCTGATCCCCGGCACTCTCCATGGAAAAGTCGTCGGTACAGACGAGCTCTTCAAGAGTTTGAGCGATGGGGGAGGCAAACGGTAATTTCTGAAACGAGGCCGGAGAGAGACTGCAACCTTCTCCTGCCTCGTTTTTTTTTCTCTGCTGTCTTCTGCGCCTCGCCTGAGTCCAGTCCCCTTGCCCCGCTTTTCGCTTTCGCATAGCATGGAATTACGCGTTCTTTCGAGTTTCGCATAGGAACGCGCAGCATCGGGGAGCGTCAGCCATGAGCGATAAGGTCAAGGGAGCGACTTCGACCATCACCACCGGCGACGTTCCAGCTGCCCGGCGCGATCCTTCTACGCAAGAACGCGCCTGGGAAGAAAACACACTCCGCCCCACGCTCGAAAAAAGTCCCGAACGCCAATCTGAATTCACCACAATTTCCGGATATCCCATCCGGCGTCTTTACACACCCGCCGATTTACCTGGATGGGATCCCAATCGCGATTTGGGTTTCCCGGGCGAGCCTCCTTACACCCGCGGCATTCATTCCACGATGCATCGCGGCCGCCTCTGGACCATGCGCCAATTCGCAGGCTTCGGTACCGCGGAAGACACCAATCAGCGCTTCCGCTACCTGCTTGCGCAGGGACAGACCGGCCTCTCGACCGCTTTCGATCTGCCCACTTTGATGGGCTATGACTCCGACCATCCGCTCTCCGAAGGCGAAGTCGGCAAATGCGGCGTGGCCATCAGTTCCCTCGCCGACATGGAAGTGCTCTTCGACAAAATTCCGCTCGCCAACGTCACCACTTCGATGACCATCAATTCTCCCGCCGCGGTCATCTGGGCGATGTATCTCGCCGTCGCCGAAAAGCAGGGCGCCGACTGGAAAAAACTTTCAGGCACATTGCAGAACGACATCTTGAAGGAATACATCGCTCAAAAGGAATACATCTATCCGCCCGAGCCGTCGATGCGGCTGGTGATCGACACCTTTGAATTCGGCGTGAAGAACACGCCGAAATTCAATCCCATCTCGATCAGCGGCTATCACATTCGCGAGGCAGGCTCGACTGCCATTCAGGAATTGGCGTTCACCCTGCGCGATGGCATGGAGTACGTCGAATACGGCATGCGCCGCGGGCTGGAAGTGGATCAGTTCGTTCCGCAGCTCTCCTTCTTTTTCAACGCGCACAATGATTTCTTCGAAGAAATCGCCAAGTACCGCGCCGCTCGCCGCATCTGGCACAAAGCCATGGTCGAGCGCTACGGCTCGAAGAACCCGCGCTCCTGGGCGCTGCGCTTTCACACGCAGACCGCGGGCTGCTCGCTGACCGCGCAGCAACCGTACAACAACGTAGTCCGCACCGCGATCCAGGCGTTAGCCGCAGTTCTTGGCGGCACGCAGTCGCTGCATACCAATTCTTTAGACGAGGCGTGGGCGCTTGCCCACCGAATTCGCCGCAACGATCGCGCTCCGCACCCAGCAAATCATCGCGCACGAAACTGGCGTTACAAACACGGTCGATCCGCTAGGCGGCTCGTATTTCGTGGAAACGTTGACCAACGAAGTCGAGCGCGGCGCGTGGGATTACATCGAAAAAATTGACGCCATGGGCGGCATGGTCGCCGCCATCGAGCGCAGCTATCCGCAACGCGAAATCGCCGAAGCCTCCTACAAATATCAGGTAGCCGTCGACAAAAAAGAAAAAATCATCGTCGGCGTCAATGATTATGTCGCAGCAGAAAAGCCTCTCGACATCCTTCAAATCGACGAAAGCGTCGCCCATCGCCAAGCCGAACGACTCTCCAAACTCCGCGCCGACCGCTCCAAAGCCGAAGTCGACCGCCGCCTATCCGCCCTCCGCAAAGCCGCCCAAGGCAAGGACAACCTGATGCCCTTCCTCTTCGACGCCGTAAAAGCCTACGCCACGGTAGGCGAAATCTGCGACACCCTCCGCGAAGTCTTCGGCACCTACGAAGAAGTCGCGATCACATGATCTGCCCGCAGAAATTGAGCTAAACTCGCCCACAAACATGCCTGAAAAAAAATTCGAGTGTTGATTGCTAAGCCCGGCCTGGATGGCCACGACCGCGGCGCCAAGATCATTGCGCGCGCGTTGCGCGACGCCGGCATGGAAGTAATCTACACCGGCCTGCGCCAAACCCCCGAGATGATCGCCTCCGCCGCCGTCCAGGAAGACGTCGACGTCATCGGCCTCTCGATCCTCTCCGGCGCGCACAACACCATCTGCCCGCAACTCATGAACCTGCTGCACGAAAAAGGAATGAACGACGTCACCGTTCTCGTCGGCGGCATCATTCCTGAAGCCGACATACCCGCGATGAAACAATCCGGCATCGCCGAAATTTTTCTGCCAGGCACTTCCACGCAAGACATCGTCGATTTCATCCACAAACGTCTCGCCCGCTAATAACTAGCTCTTCTAGCTTGTCAATCCGAGCGCACCGATGGATCCGTTCTCTTTAACTTGTCATTCCGAGCGCAGCGAGGAATCTGCTTTTTCTTTTCTTGCTGACTCTACGAGTTCATGGCCTTCTCAAACTTCACCCGCGTGTACAGCACCTGAAATCCCTGCAGCATAATATTGCGCTGCGAGATACTTCCCGGCTGCGCGATGCTCACCGCCAGATCGCTCCCCGCCTGCGACGCGCGCGCCAGCCGTCTCTGCAGCAGCGCCGTCTGCACCCCGCGTTTCCGCGCCACCGGCAAAGTACTCGCGCCAAACAATCCCGCCACGCCATCATGCAGCGCCAAAGTCCCACCGCCCGCAATCTTCCCGTCCACGCGCGCCAGATAACATTCCGTCTTTGGTCCGAACGCAAACAGTTTCATGACTTCTAGCAATTCCTGCGAAACCGAAAATTTTTCCGCGAATCCCTGCGAAACCGTAAGCGTCCACACATCGATCTGGTCCTTCCCAATTTTTTCGATGGTCACGCCTTCAGGAGGGTCAGGACACGTCTCGTCGGGGCTCACGAGCCGCGCCATGACGTTCGAAAATTCCGTGACGTGATAGCCGCGCTGCGCAAATTGCTCGATAAAAGAAGGATCGGCAAGTGGACACGTTTCCACGCGCACCGTTTCTTCGCGGCTACGGTAAAACTCTTCAAGCCGATCAAACTCTTCCGTGCTTACCGGCCCGTCGAGGCCCATCCCCACGGCCTGCGTGATCGGCGAATCCTTCCCGCAATACACTGCAAATCCCCCGGCCACACGCCGAACCGCCGCGCCGCTTGCCGGACGGAACCGTCCGAGCGCCTCAGCGCATTCGACGGCGGCTTGCGCTTCCGCAAGCTCCACACGCCGAGCAAGCTCCAAATTTAGAAGTAACTCTCGCATGTTCTGGGCTAGTTTTTCCCTTTGTCTCGGTCCTGGTAGTTCTTCTTCACTTGACGCATTATTATTTTAATACGTTTCTTTTGTGCGGCGCCAATTTCGGAATCCACTTTTCGCGCAAGAAATTCCTGTTCGCGCTGAAGTTTGCGCCAACTTTCCAATCGACCAGTGTCGAGAATACTTCCGGCGATCGCGGCTTGCACCGCGCAGCCCGGCTCTTGCTGGTGCTGGCAATCCGTAAACCGGCATTGCGATGCAAGCTCATCGACGTCCGCGAATGTTTGCGTCAATCCTTCCGCCGCATTCCACAACTGAAGCTCACGCAAGCCGGGCGTGTCGATGATCAGCGCTCCGCTCGGCGTGACAAAAAGCTCGCGCGACGTTGTCGTGTGCCGCCCGCGACTGTCGCTTGCCCGCACCGCGTACGTGGCTTGACGATCCTCTTGCAACAAACAATTCACCAGCGAAGACTTCCCTACTCCCGAAGAGCCAAGCAGGACAATCGTCTGTCCATTCCTGAAGCTGGCCTCGAGCGCGTCCAATCCTTCTCCTGTTTTCGCACTCACGAGGAACACAGGTGCGCCCATCGCGATTTCTTCTATCTCTGCGACAAGCGGCCCGGACTCCGCGCACTCATCTGCTTTGTTCAAAACAATCGCCGGACGCGCGCCGGATTCCCAGCACTGTGTCAGATATCGCTCGATGCGCCGCACGTTGAAATCGCCGTCGAGCGCCGCCACAATCAGCGCGACATCAATATTCGCCACGATCACCTGCTCCGCGATTTGCTTCCCGGCCACTTTGCGCACAAACCGGCTGCGTCGCGTCAAGACCCGCTGGATAAGAGCGTTCTGTTTTTCAGATCGAAGCTCCGCCGAAATCCAGTCGCCGACAGCAGGCCAATCTCCTCCAGCTTCGGATTCTTTGCGAAATTTTCCGGAAGGCTCCGCCCAGCACTCTTCAAAATCTCCAACCACGCGCCACAAGCCGCGCTGCTGCGAAACCACGCGCGCCGGAACGCAGCTGTCCTGCGCGCTCTCGCTCCACAGCGCCTCAAAATACGCATCCCAACCTAAATCCTTGATTAACACTTGAAAATCTCCCCGCCGCTCGCAAGCAGCGATGCGCGCGCCCTGCGGGAAAATTCCGGCAGCGTAACGCGGCTGTGTGTTCGCTCAAACACAAGTCCTGAATGGAGGTCCAGGCCGATGAGCAAACACAGTGATTCTGTTGTCAGCGAAAAAGGAGGAGCGGGAAGGTCTTTCGGCGAAATCGTTAGACTAATTTGAAAGCTCGCCGGAGACACGGCCGCCCACGACAACTTCCATTGAGGTTTTCACAGGCGCCTCCAGCAAAAAGATTCAGTGCCTTCGCAGCACTGTCAAAACGATTCTAGACGCCTCGTGAAATTGCGTCAATCCCACGACGAGCTCTTCTGTGTCGCGGCCGATTTGGTTCCGAGGCTGGCTGCAGGTTGCTTTTTAGATTCGCAATCCTGCAAGCTTTCCAGCTAAAGCGCCGTACTCTTAAACTGAATGTACGAACTGCCATGCTGAGCTATATACTCGGACCATTCCTGGCCTTCCTGCCGAAGCGTTACCGCGAGTTGCTGCCATTCCACGCGTCCATTGACTGGAAGCCGGCGGTACTCCTAAGCGGAACTCTGGAATGTCTAGTTGCCCTAATAGCACTCGTATACTGGTATTCGTATTCCGTAACTCACTGGGCAGCGGATGCTGTGTTTTCAGCCATCCAGAACGGCGCGGAGATCAATCCGAACGCAATAGGCTTCGCGGGTCTTGCCGTCATGTTCCTTCATCCGCTCACTTGGTTCATTGCATATTTCGGCTTTGAAGGCATCGTGCGCTTATGCGCGGCGTTCACGGACACCACGCTCGGCGTTCTCCCTCTCTTCCTGCTGGATAAGGCCTATCTTCAATTCCTTCGAGGCGAGAATCCCCTGGCCGCGGGAAAAGAGAATTTCTCGCAAAGCCATCTGGTCTCCGGCATCCGCGCCGTGAAAGAAAGAGCATTGATGGCCGCATTGCCCTTGGTCCCGGATGAACTCTGTTTTAAACAGGACGGTTCAGACGAGATTCTGGAAATCCGTTCATGCCGCGCGAAGCCCGATTGGAATCCTCCGCGCGTGGTGCGTCACGAAGACCGCTATTACCAGCTCGAAACCTGCTCGCAAGGCAGCGCACCGCGTCCCTTCATTTACGCGCTGCGAAAATTATCCGCCGGTGTTCCCGGCCGCACCGTTCTCATTTACTCTCCCAAGCAAACCCCTATCCGCGCAGAACGCTGAACCACGATGATTTCACTCCCGGAAAACCAGATTACCGGACGCTCGCGGAAAATTGCGCCGAACCGTATACTGTTGCCCTTGGCGTGCGACGGAGCTTCAGCGCGCCGGTATGAATCCGAGCATGAGGTCTGCGAGTGGCTGCGTCCGTCCTGAAAACCAGCGTCAAGGCGAAGTCGCCCGACTTCGAAAAAAACCACCGCCGCATCATTGACCTCCTCACAAAAATAAAAAACGAAGAAGAACAAATTCGCCAAGGTGGCGGCGCAAAAGCCATCGAATCGCAGCACAAAAAAGGCCGGCTCACGGCGCGCGAACGCATCGCGAAGCTGATCGATCCTGGCTCGCAATTCTTCGAACTTGGGCATTTTCGCCGCTTACGAAATGTACACAGAGTGGGGCGGCGCGCCCTCAGCTGGAACCATCACCGGGCTCGCGAAAGTTTGCGGGCGGACGTTTATGCTCATCGCCAACGACGCGACCGTGAAAGCCGGCGCATTTTTCCCGATGACCGCGAAAAAAGTCATTCGCGCGCAAAATATCGCCATCGAAAATCATATCCCGACGATTTATCTGGTCGACTCCGCCGGCGTGTTTTTGCCGCTGCAGGAAGACGTCTTCCCCGATACCGACGATTTCGGCCGCGTCTTCCGCAACAACGCGGTGATGAGCGCAATGGGCATTCCCCAGCTCGCCGCCATCATGGGCATGTGCGTGGCTGGCGGAGCGTATCTGCCGCTGATGTGCGACCACATCCTGATGACGGAGGGCTCTGGATTATTCTTGGCCGGTCCCGCGCTGGTGCAAGCCGCGATCGGACAAGTAACTTCCGCCGAGGATCTGGGCGGCGCGAAAATGCATTCGCAAATCAGCGGCACGGTCGATTTTCGCGAACCAGACGACGACGCCTGCATCGCGAGGATCCGCGCGCTGGTCGATAAAATGGGCGCAGCAAATCCTTCGCCCTTCAGCCACGTCGCATCACGCGAACCGCTTTATCCGGGCGATGAGATCTACGGAATATTCTCCAGCGATCCCGCTAAGCAATACGACATGCGCGAAATCATCGCGCGCATCGTGGACGCTAGCGAATTTGAAGAATATCGCGCCGAATATGGCGAAACTGTTCTCTGTGGCTACGCGCGCATCGGCGGCTGGGCCGTTGGCATCGTCGCCAACCAAAAAAAACATGTCCAAACCCTAGCGCGGGGCTCGGATCAAAAGCGCATGGAATTTGGCGGCGTGATTTACACCGAGTCCGCCGAAAAAGCTGCTCGATTTATTCTCGACTGCAACCAGAACCGCATCCCGCTGATTTTTCTGCACGACGTAAACGGCTTCATGGTCGGCAAAGACGCCGAGTGGAGCGGCATCATCCGCGCCGGCGCAAAAATGGTCAACGCCGTCGCCAACAGCGTCGTTCCAAAAATTACAGTCATTTGCGGCGGAAGCTTCGGCGCCGGAAACTACGCCATGTGCGGCAAAGCCTACGATCCGCGCTTCATGTTTGCTTGGCCCACCGCGAAGTTCGCGGTAATGAGCGGCGACGCCGCCGCCAACACGCTAGCCGAAATCAAACTCAAGCAACTCGAACGCGAAGGCAAAAAAGTCGACGAAAAAGTTCGCGCTGAACTCGTCGCCTCCGTCAAAGCGTCCTACGAACATCAAACCGACCCACGCTACGCCGCCGCCCGCCTCTGGGTCGACGCCATCATCGATCCCGCCCACACCCGCGACGCCCTGATCAGCGCGCTTGAAGCCGCCGCCCTAAATCCCGAAATCCGCGAATTCAAGACCGGAGTTCTGCAAACATGATTCCTCTGCCTCTGCGCCGGCTTTCTAATCTGCCTGCGGATTCTCTCTTTGATTCTTCATCTGCGCGCTGGAGCGTTCATGGTGGTCATAGGCACCGTTCTACTTGTTGGTCTGACGAAAACCAAAGAAAGCGAAAACCGAAAAATGGCTGAAACCGTAAAACTCATCGAGTGCCCGCGAGATGCATGGCAGGGATTGCCAGACCTCATCCCCACGGAATACAAGGCCGAGTATTTGAAGCAGCTTGTGCTTGCAGGATTCAAGCACATCGATGCGGTCAGTTTCGTTTCGCCGAAACATGTGAAACAGATGGCGGACAGCGAAGACGTCATGGCGAAACTCAACGCTTCTCTTCCCGATGACGTCGAGCGGCCAGAAATCATCGGCATCGTCGTAAACGAAAAAGGGTTAGAGCGCGCGCTCGCAACTCCCGGCGTCACAACCATCGGCTATCCCTACTCGATTTCCGCTTATTTTCGGCGCGCCAACGCCAACATGACGCAAAACGAATCGCGTCTGCTCGTCGAAAAACTCCGCAAAGAAACTCTGGCCGCCAAAAAAGATCTCGTCGTCTACATTTCCATGGCTTTCGGCAATCCGTACGACGAACCCTGGGGAGCGGAAATCGTCACGGATACGCTCGACTGGCTAAAAGGAATTCGCGTCCGCACCGTTTCTCTTGCCGACACCGTCGGCACGGCTTCGCCAGAACTCGTCGGCGGCCTCTATCGCGAAGTGAAAGATCACGTCGCAGGCATCGAACTCGGCGTGCATCTCCACAGCCGCCCCGAAAACGCCGAAGCAAAAATTCTCGCAGCGTACGAAGCTGGCTGCCGCCGATTCGATAGCGCTCTAACCGGCCTCGGCGGCTGCCCCTTTGCGGGAGACAATCTCGTCGGCAACATCGCCACCGAAGACGTTTTAGCCGCGCTGAAAAAAGCTGGAGCCGACCCGGGCATCGATCCCGCGCGCCTCAGTACTCTGCTCGCGATGACCAACGAAATTCGCGCGAAGTATGCACATGCCCCACTTGTGAATTAGAATCCTTTCACCGGGCGAACGTGCCTTGTGGTGGCGCAGGTTTATCCTGAGCGCGAGCGAAGGAATGCTGCGCCCCTACAACTCGGACATCGACCTACGGCCTTTTTTGTTGCGGCCTCGCACAGCGCGCAAATCGCGGCAGGCACGTAGTTGGGTAAATGGAGCGCCAAAATGTATGAAACGCTGACACTGGAATTCACCGGCCAACTGGCCACGCTGACCCTCAACCGCCCCGACAAACGCAACGCCATCAATTCCAAGATGGTGTCCGAGATCCAATCCGCACTCGACGAAATCGAGAACGGCCGCACAAGGGTCGCGATTTTCACCGGCGCAGGCAAAGTCGTTCTGTGCCGGCATGGACCTGGAAATGCTCTCCGACATTGCCAACCAGTCTTCCGCAGAAAACATGGACGACTCCCGCCGCATGGGCAAAATGTTCCGCCGCATCTGGGGTTTCTCGAAACCGCTGATCGCCGCGGTGAACGGTGCGGCGCTTGCCGGCGGCTGCGGCATCGCCACGCTGTGCGATTTCACGCTCGCGGTTCCAGAAGCAAAGTTCGGCTACACCGAAGTGAAGATCGGATTTCTGCCCGCCATCGTTTCCGTTTTTCTCACCCGCCAAATCGGCGACAAGCACGCCCGCAACCTGCTCCTCACCGGCCGCCTGGTGGAAGCGCCGGAAGCTTAAGCTTAGGCCTCGTCACCGAAATCGTGGCTCGCGAGCACTTGATGCAGCGCGCGCGTGAACTGGCGGACGTCTTAATTGCCGCAAGCCCTGTCAGCCTGACGCGCGCGAAGCGGCTGCTCACGTCCGCAGCTGCGGCGAGCGTGGATGAAGATCTGGAGCGCGCCATCCTGGAAAACGCGCGCATCCGCTGCACCGCCGATTTCAAAGAAGGCCTCGCTTCGTTTCTCGAAAAACGCAAACCCGTTTGGAGCACGGACGTGGAATGATCCACTCCAGCGAACGCCAAGATTCACAGGACATGAGAATGATCGAATACCACGACGCGACAGTGCGCGTGCGCTACGCCGAAACCGACCAGATGGGCGTCGTCTATCACGCCAACTATCTGGTGTGGTTTGAGGTTGGCCGCGTCGAGCTAATCCGCGCGCTGGGCATCGAGTACAAGCGCATGGAAATCGAAGACGATTGCCACATCGTCGTAGCGGATGCGCATTGCCGGTATCTTCATTCCGCCAAGTACGACGAAGTGCTTCGAATCCGCACGCGCATCGCGGAATCGCGCAACCGCATCGTGAAGTTTTCTTACGAAGTGATTCCGCGACGCCGACGGCAAATTGCTCGCCACTGGCGAAACCACGCACATCATTTGCGGAAGCAATGGCCGCCCCAAATTGCTCCCGGCCAAATATCACAGCGTTTTCAAATCCGTCGTGGCGCCGCAGCCCGATCGGAGCGAAGCATGAGCACCTCCGCGAATATTCTTCTGAACGGCAACGACCTGACTTTCGACCAGCTTTATCGCGTGGCGCTGCAAGGCCACGCCGTCAGCCTTGCGCCAGCCGCGATCGAGCGAATGAAAAGTTCCCGCGCCGTGGTCGATCAACTCGTTGCTTCTGGGGCGACCGCCTACGGCATCAACACAGGATTCGGGAAGCTCGCCTCCGTCCGCATTTCACCGGAACAAGTCCGAACCTTGCAAGTGAATCTCGTGCGCTCGCATTGTTGCGGCGTCGGCGCACCGCTCGGCGAAGCGGAAACGCGCGCGATGATGCTCCTCCGCGCCAATGCTCTCGCAAAAGGGCTGAGCGGAGTCCGTCCTCTGATTGTCGAGACGCTCTGCGCGATGCTGAATGCAAAAGTGCATCCAGTAATTCCCTCGCAGGGATCCGTCGGTGCTTCCGGCGATCTCGCACCTCTCGCGCACTTGGCTCACGTTGTCATTGGCGAAGGCCGCGCCGTCTACAAGGGCGAAATTCTCGATGGCAGCGAAGCCATGCGCCGCGCTGCAATCGTCCCCGTCTCATTGGAAGCGAAAGAGGGCCTTTCGCTGCTGAACGGCACGCAAGGAATGCTTGCGCTTCTAAGCCTTGCCCTTCGCGATGCCGATATTCTCATCGACAGCGCCGATGTTGCCGCCGCACTTTCTCTCGATGCACTTCGCGGCAGCCCGGGCGCATTCGATGCGCGCATCATGCACGCCCGCGCATACACCGGCGCCGCCACCACGGCACGAAACCTCGCTCATTTAAACGAAGGCAGCCAAATCCGCGAGTCGCATCGCTCACCGGAAAAAGATCCGCGCGTGCAGGATGCCTACAGCGTGCGCTGCACGCCGCAAGTCCATGGAGCTGTACGCGATTCGCTCTCGCAAGCGCGCGAAATGGCCGCCGTGGAACTAAACAGCGCCACCGATAATCCGCTCGTTTTTGTAAAAGAAGACGGCGGTGGTGACATCATCAGCGGCGGAAATTTTCATGGTCAGCCGCTGGCAATGGCCGCAGACCAGGTCGCCGTCGCACTCGCCACGCTTGGCGGCATTTCCGAACGCCGCATCGAACAAATGACCAATCCTCTAACGAGCATGCTGCCCGCATTTCTCACGCCCGATCCCGGACTGAATTCCGGCTTCATGATCGCGCAAGTCACCGCAGCCGCGCTCACCAGCGAGAACAAAGCTCTGGCGGTCCCGCATTCCGTCGATTCCATCTCCACCTCCGGCAATCAGGAGGACTATGTGTCGATGGGAATGAGCGGCGCGCGTCGGCTTGGACGTATGCTCGAAAATTTGCGGCACACTATCGCCATCGAACTGCTTTGCGCCTGCCAGGGAATCGATCTGTTAGCCCCGCTGAAAACGGGCACTCTCGCGACCAAGGCGTACGAAACGATTCGTGCGAAGTCGGCTACGGTTACGCAGGACCGCCCATTGGCAACGGACATCGAAGCAGTTTCCGTAATCGTAGGTGAGGGTGTCCTCGCCGATATTCTGCGCTGATCGACTCTCCTATTAATTCAAGCCCCATCAAACCAGAGCTACTAAGAAGACAGCGCGATTGTTTCAGGGCTTGGCAGCGAGGGTTTTCTTTAGCTCAGGGCCAACTCGCTCGACGATGGATTCCGCCATCTCTTCGCCGACGAATTTCTGGACCACCGAACCGTCCCGGCCAAGCAGCACGTATGTCGGGAGCGCGTTCACTCCGAATTGATGCTGCAAGCTGCTATCGGCGTCAAGCCGCTGAGGCCATGTCATGTTGTGGCCGGCCACGAAGGCTTTCCAATCGGCCTCGTCATCGTCCTCGCTGATGCTCACAACCACGAAATCGGCGCCTCCATAAACCGCCTGAAGACGCTTCAGATTAGGCAAAGCGTTTCGGCAAGGACCGCACCACGATGCCCAGAAGTCTAGAAGAACCACTTTGCCGTGTAACTCGGGGAAGGGACCTCCAGCCGGAGGCGTATCGGGAGCCCGAGAGCCCAATGCAGCCAGTTTGGCAGGCGGCGAATCGGCGTCGTAGACACCACGAGGCATATTGTCGTCGTCCAGAAGTTTAAGAGGTTTGGGTGTGGGCTTTGTCTCAGTTTGTTTCTTGCCGCGGGCCAGGCGTGCCATGTCGGCCAGAGATACGGGTTGGTCGGAAGAACCCGCATCGGCTTGCTGCTGGAATGCGGGCTGCGCGGCGCTCTTGGCATCGGCGGCCGGAGGGTTTTGAGCAGGATCCTGCGCTTTGGCGCCATAGCAACTTGCCCAGCACAACGCCACAGCCGCCAAGGGAATGAGCTGCTTTCGCATGATCGCACCCCTAAATAGTCTCGAGTTCTCATTTCAGGCTATGAGGGAGGCAAGTGGTGGCCAATGGTACTTCGGGTCTAAATGCTCAAGTGGTCAGCGGTCATCTAAACGTGGACAATTGCGGGCAATTACTTAAAAGTGGATTGGCCGCCAGCATGGCGCGCACTGATCCGACCGGAGCGCCACGACTCACCTCTACCCAAGGCTTGCCTGATTGATGTCTCGCGTCTCAAGAGTGCGTTTTGGGTAGCCGTTTTCGGCCACGCGGATCATGGCTCGGCCCAGAAGCTCCGTCGTGGTGACGTATTGCGGGAACAGCCATCTTAGAAGTGGCAGGAGCGGCTTTGTCACGGCGTAGAAGATGCGGTAGCCGCTCGTTCTTGACTGAATACCATGCAGCGGCCGGATGATTCCCGGACGGAACATATAGGCCGCTTTGAAGGGGAGGCGGAGTAGCGCATTCTCCGTTTTCCCCTTCACGCGAGCCCACATGGTGCGGCCCTTTTCGGTGCTGTCCGTTCCTGCGCCGGAGATATAGATGAACGTCATCGCAGGATTTACGCGAGCAAGGATCTGCGCCGCAGCCAAGGTCATGTCATAGGTCGCATGAAAATAGTCGTCCTCGGTCATACCGGCCGCAGAAGGCCCAGCGCAGTAGAAACAGGCGTCGTAGCCGTAGAGCTGAGATTCGACGGCGGCGAAATCGAAAAAATCCTTATGGACAATCTCCGTGAGCTTGGCGTTCTGCTGGCCGCTTGGGTTGCGGTTGATCGAGAGCGCTTGCTCGACGCTAGGGTCGAGGAGACACTCGCGCAACACTCCCTGTCCGACCATCCCTCTGGCTCCGAAAAGAATGGCCTTCATGGATTTATTTCTACCTCCGTTGAATGGACGATGCGCGGCCAGGAAAGGAACTCATCGAGAGAGGCGGCTACCTGCTCGTTGGCCGGCGGATCGGTATGAGCGAAGAAAACGGGCGCGTCCGTCTGACGAGGCTCGCCGGCAGGAATCCAATAGAAATTTCCTTCGCCATCCGTGGCAAACGAAAAACCCTTGCCCCACCCCTGCGCCGGCAGATCGATAGCATATTTTTGGCTCTCGAGGTCGAGAGGAAGAAATGCTTCGATCCATTCAGCCGGGTTTTGCAGCTCGGCCGGATTTTCGGGATTTGCGGCCGGGCGACGAATTTCGATTTTCTCGGTGAGGATAGTTGCGTGATCGTCGTAAAGAGCGATGAGCCGCTCCGGAAGCGAAGCCGCAATTCCCTGCTCGACTTGCGACGGATTCGGGTGAATAAGCCGGCTGCGGAAAGAATCGCGAGCGGCCTGAATCTGGTCGGGACTAAGGCGGTTGCGAAACTGATGCACCAACCGTCGGCCGCCAACAACAGCCACGAAAATCATAAACGCAACCACCAACGGCCCGAAAGCCTCGGCGAGCAGTGTCTGCATGCGTTGATGATACTAGAGCTTGAGGCTAACAATGCGGACCGAGGTCAAGAGGCGCGCAGATACAGTTGTACCTTGTCAGTTGTCCACGACGCGAGACCTATCCCGAAAAAATCTTGATCTTCGGTCCAGATGGGAAGTTCCAATAACAGGGCGACAGCGGCGACGGGCCAATCATCAGGATCACGCGGGGAAAGACGCTCCCGAGCCAACAGCTCATGTGTTTCGTAAAGACTCCGATCAACAGATTCAACAATCTGACCCATCGCGTCCAGAGTCGCGAAACAAACAGTCGCATCAATACCCCTCCGCGCAGCTACATCGGGGATATATTCCAGAGCGTCCTCGAAGCAGACATCGGGAGAGAAAAAACTGGCGGTATCTTCGAAAGATTCCAGGATAGAACGAACGTGCGTGCCAATGACGGCACGGAGGAGAATGTTGGCATCGAGGACGAGGCCCTTGCGCACGTTCATTTGCGTTTAGTGGCGCGCCAGCGGCGAAAGTCCCGGACGATTTCCTCTTCGGAAATGCCCTGCGCAGCGAGCATTGCCTGGAGGCGAGAGGAAGCTTCCTTGAGTGCCTCGCGCTCCATTTCGGACCGACCGCGACGAGCCGGAAGATAATAACCGACAGTGTCGCCGTGGCGGGTGATCGCGACGGGTTCGTCCGAATCGAGTAGAAATGTCGCGAGCTTTTCGCGAAATTCGCGGATGCCTACTTTACGGGCTGGCATGTAAGAGTCCTTGCGTACCGTTGCGTACACATTTTAGGGGCCGGAGCATACTTTGTCAAATGGACCGCGGGCAGCCAGGTCAGGCTAGGGCAGAGCGGAGGAACGTGAGCATGCGATAGCCAGCGATATAGCTGAACGGGGGTAGTTCGAGCGAGTAGTGGCCACAGTGGAGCTGCAAGCTGCGGGGGTGGGCTCCATGGCGACGGAGGGCATCCAGCATTTGGCGGCTTAACTCCGGGGGCATGGTCGGGTCGTACTTCCCGTAGACGAGAAACGATTTTCGGTCGGCCCCCATGCCGCGTTCAACGTACGGGATGGGGCTAATGGGAGCCCAATAGTCGCGTAGTTCATCCACCGTAACGTGGTTGCGCAGGCCTTCCCAGACGTGGTTCGTAGTTATCCCCTGACTGATCACGTCGGCGTAATACGTGGAAAAGTGAAAGAAGCCTCCTGCTTTGACGGCTTCGTCGTGCATGAGGGCGATGTAACCAACGGACGATCCCAGGCTGGTGCCAAGTATGCCAAGCCGGTTGTGACCCCGTTGCTCGAGCCAGCGCAAGCAGCGACGTGCATCGAGGACAGCCTGGCGGTTAGCTTGAAGAGTAAGTCCAATGTTGGGGCCACAAACCTGGTCGGCACGTTCGTGCCCTCTGGCCATGCGCCGGTCATGATAAGGCATGCTCATCTTCAGAGCGGTGATCCCGATGCGTTGAAGCCATTCGCAGAGGCCCCGCTGGCCGTGCCACTTGGCGTTCCAGTTCGGAAGCACTAAAACGGCAGGCGATGCTCTTCGATGCCCGTTCGAGTTTGCGGACGATTTGGCGGGAAATAGTTGCGCGTAGACCGTGTTGTTTTCCGGCCACGCCGATTCGATGGAACTCGTGAATGTGAGTATGTTTTCACGGTCGAGAGCATAGTCCTCAGCGGGGGTCGTGGCGAACCACTCAACGCTGTTCTGAATGACCTGCTCCGCGTACTTGTGAACAAACTCACCAGGATTAGCATCGGCCGCATCGCCGCCAATGTGTTTCAGACCCCAGTCAAAAGGCTGCACCCGACGGTTATCGTCGGTCGTCCAGCGGCGGTGCTCGTAACGGCGAATCTTGCGTTCAAACCAGTGCATGGCAGAAGTCGGTAGTTAACAGTTTACAGTCGAAAGTCAAAGAAACAAGCCAAGCAACCGCAAATGCACGACGCGCAGGCGCCAAGTCCGAAGTTCACGCGGCTTAGAAAGGCGTTTGGAGTGCGGCAGCTCTGCTGCCGCTTTTCTTAACTACCCTCGCGCCTTCCCACCGACGAGCGTCGAGAGGCGTTAGGAATCGAGCACGCAGCGGGGCGGCGTTTGTTGAGGCGCTCAGGTAGGTGTGGGACAGTGTTAAGTGTGGCCGAAAAGCGGCCTACCAAACTGTGGTCATCGCCTACTTTTTTCTATTTGGAATCGTAATTGGGAGCTTCTTGAATGTGTGTATCACGCGCATTCCGGAAGAGCTGTCCATTGTTTCGCCTGGATCGCGATGCCCGCGATGTGAAAAGCCGATCAAGCCATACGACAACGTGCCCGTATTTGCATGGCTTTGGCTGCGGGGAAAATGCAGAAATTGCGGTCTGCCGATTTCGCCGATGTACCCGCTGGTCGAGCTCGCAACGGGACTCTTGTTTGTTGGCTGCTATCTGGAATTTGGGATTTCGCAGGCCACGATCAAGTGGCTGTTCTTTATTTGCCTGATCATCATTTTGACCGTGACCGATTTGCGCGTGCGCCTGCTTCCCGACCTGATCACCTGGCCCGGATTTGCAGCAGGAGTGCTGTTCTCGGCGTTTGTGCCGCCGAATGACGGCGCGGCCTTTCTGCTGTGCTTGCGGCTTTTCCACTGGCTACCGCCAGAGCGCGCTTTGGGAGTGATCGAGGCGCTCTTGGGCGCCGCGTTTGGGAGCCTAATGCTTTGGGGAGCGGCTGCTCTCTACAAGCTGGTGCGGCGGCGGGAGGGCATGGGCATGGGCGACGTCAAGATGATGGCCATGGCCGGAGCGTTTCTCGGAATCAGGAATGCCTTTCTTGTGATTCTGCTGGGCACATTGCTCGGAAGCATTTTAGGAATCGCCGTGATAGGCACAATGTACCTACGCGGAGTGGGACGTCAGCTCGCGGAGCGGGCCAGCAAGCGTGGGCTGGGTACGGTAAATCAGATTCGCTGGGTGATTGCCAGCCAGTATCAACTTCCACTCGGAACGTTCTTGGGAATTGCAGCGCTGGTTGTTGTTTTTGCGTTTTCTTCCTTCTCGATTGATCTTGCGCCGAGGCTGCGCTGAGATTCATACCGATGCGAGGCCGATTCAGGCTATGACGTTCGCAGCACTACAAGCCGAGACCCCACAACGCGTTTGGGAAATCGCCGCTGGCATGGCGGTCGGAATCCTGGCCGTGGTGGGAATTGTATTTCTTCTGCTACGCCGTTTTTATCAGAGCACACGAGAATCGCATCAGGCGGACGTCATGATGACGCCGCCGAGAACGGAGAATCCGTCCGCCTTTATGGCGGCATCGATGCAAGGTGTGATCCGCCAGCTCCGCGATCAGGAGAGAGAACTCGAAAGGCTGCATAAGATCGAGCGGGAACGCGCGGAACATACGGAACGCTTGAGCGAAGAAGTGACGCGCAACATGCCAGCAGGGCTGGTGGTGGTAAATGCTACCGGAATTATCTCGAGCGCGAACCCTGCGGCCGAGCAGGTGTTGGGTATTCAAACGCTGGGGTTCCGGCGTTACAGCGAGGTGTTGGGAGAGAAGTCGGAACTGACTCGTCTGGTGGGCGAATGCTTGACCAAGGGAAGCATCTTCCGGCGCGAACAAGTCCAGCACGAAGCTCCGGGAGGCGCATCCAGGCTGCTTGGCGTGACGATTTCACCGATTCGGCGCGGGACTGAAAAGATTAATGGAGCGATCTGCTTGCTGACGGATTTGACGGAGCTGGCAGCGCTGCAGCAGCAGATTCAGTTGAAAGAGAGCTTGGCGGCAGTGGGAGAGTTGTCGGCGGGCATTGCGCATGAATTCAAGAATGCGCTGGCGACGATTTCCGGCTATGCGCAGATGATCAGCGCGGAAGCGGGCGTTGGTGAAGTGGCGGACTCAGCGGCGAGGATTCTGGAGCAGACGCGCAATATTACGCACGTGGTGACGGAATTTTTGAAGTACGCCCGACCTTTGGAGATTTCCAGCGAGCCGGTGGCGCTCGACGGGGTGGTGGACCGAGTGGTGTCCGAAGTGGCGGAGGCCATGCCGCAGGTGCGTATCCGGTTTGAAGGACCGATGGGCAACGTAGCGGGAGACGAAGGGCTGCTGCGGCAAGCGCTCTTAAATCTTGCGCGGAACGCGGCGGAAGCTTCGATCGGCGCGGCGAACGGCGGTCGCGTCATTCTTCGCGGCGAAGTGGTGCGTCACGAGGAAACGTATACGCAGCGCATTACGATTTTTGATAACGGTGCTGGAATCGCACCGGCCAATTTGCCCAAGCTTTTTCGCCCATTCTTTACGACCAAAGCGAAAGGTACCGGACTAGGGCTGGCCGTGGTGCAAAAGATCATTGTGCAGCACGGTGGCCGTGTGGAGGCACGTAACCGAACCGAGGGCGGGGCGGCCTTTATAGTTACGCTACCAGCGTGCCGGAGCGTCCCAGAAGCGGTAGAATTGAAGAAGGACAGCATCTAAGTTAAAGCTGGGGATTCCCGCTCACCCCGGGAGAGGCGGTATTCCATGTGTATCAAGAACTGTAACTGTCTAGCGGCTGCAATACTCTTGTCAGGGCTTTGCCTGGCAACGCTACCTGTGTTGGCACAACAGCAACAAGGATCACAGGCGAGTCCAGCACCACAGTCTGGCGATCCGGTGGCGGATGCTGCGCGCAAAGCGCGTGAGCAACAGAAAGCTACGCCGAAGCCGAAAAAGGTCTACACGGACGACGACGTAAAGCCTGCAACTCCTTCGAGCGACGCGGGACCAGCTCCGGCGGCGGGCGGCGCACGAACTGCGCCGGGCAACGGACCAGACGCGGCGGCGAATGGCACGGGTAAAGGTGACGACGCGGAAAAAACTTGGCGGAAGCGTTTCCAAGACCAGCGCGACAAAATTGCGGCGGCGGAAAAAGAGCTGGACATCCTGCAACGGGAAGACGACAAGGCGCAGGTCCAGTATTACAACGACCCCACAAAAGCGATGAACGAGCAATACACCCGCAAAGATATCAACGACAAGAACGCCAAAATCGACCAGAAAAAACAGCAGATCGCAGACCTGAAGAAGCAGCTTTCCGATATGGAAGATGATCTGCGGAAATCTGGCGGCGATCCCGGCTGGGCTCGATAGTTAAGTCGAAACTCGAAATACGAAAATCGAAATTAGAAACTCGCTGCATCAGTGGCGTACGTATCAAACTTTGTCTTCCGAATTTCGTTTTTCGAGTTTCCAATTTCGCGTTTCGTATTTCTGCCTTTTCCTCATTTGGTTACTTCCCTTCTCTACACACCTGCTGAGCGTTCCCACCGGAATGCCCCTTAATTCGTGGTAGAAACAATGGAGATGGAACCACTGCTCCTCGTTGAAGATAAGAACGAGCTGCGCGCCATGCTCAAGAAGGCATTGGAGCGTGCGGGTTACACCGTGGACGAGGCACCTGACGGAACTACCGCGATTCAAAAGGTGCGCGCGCGGCGATACCTGATGGTGATCACCGATTTGAAAATGCCGGGGGCGTCGGGGCTCGACGTGCTGCGCGAATCAAAACAAGCGGACGCGACCATACCCGTGCTGCTCTTGACTGCGTTTGGGTCCGTCGAGGAAGCCGTCTCGGCGATGAAGGAAGGGGCGTTCGACTTTCTTCAGAAGCCTGTGGACCTCGATCACTTGAAATTACTGGTACAGCGCGCGACGCGCCAGCAGGAAATGCAGCGCGAAAACCTGCTGCTGCGCGAGGAATACACCGCGCGGTATGGATTTCCACGCATCGTTGGCGAGCACACGGCGATTCGCGAGATCAGCCAGCAAATTCAGCGCGTGTCGGCGACGGATTCCACCGTATTGCTACTGGGAGAGAGTGGCACTGGAAAAGAATTGTTTGCGCGGGCTGTTCATCATCTTTCGCAGAGGCGCGAACAGCCGTTTGTGGCGCTAAACTGCGCGGCCATTCCCGAAGGCTTGGTGGAAAACGAACTTTTTGGGCATGAGCGCGGCGCCTTTACTGGGGCGGGTGCGCGCAAAGTTGGCAAGCTGGATTTGGCGCATCGGGGGACGCTTTTTCTCGATGAGATCGGCGAATTGCCGCTGGCGATCCAGGCAAAGCTTTTGCGGGTGCTGGAAGAAAAGCGATTTGATCGTGTCGGCGGAACGCAGACCGTGGAAGTGGATGTCCGCATCGTGGTGGCGACGAATCGAAACTTGCAGAAGCTCGCGGAGGAAAAACTCTTCCGTGAAGACCTCTATTTTCGGATTTCTGCTGTGCCGATGACGATTCCTCCTTTGCGCGAGCGCGGTAACGACGTACTGATGCTTGCTGGTCACTTCTTGGAGAAATTCAGCCGCGAGTTTAAGAAGCCTGGGTTGGAGCTCTCCGAGGAAGCAAAAGAGCGACTGTTGCACTATCGCTGGCCGGGAAATGTGCGCGAGCTGCAGAATACAATGGAACGCGCGGTCATTCTTACCGACGGGCTAAGCATAACCGCTCAGGGCTTGCAGCTTCCGGCGACCAAACCGGATACCGACCAACTGCCGACCGGTATGTTGCCGGAGCAGTTCAATTGGGAAGGCAGTTTGGAAGAAGTGACGTGCCGGGCGGTTGGTCACATAGAGCGCGTGTTGCTCGAGAGCACTTTGCGCGAGTGCAAGTGGAACAAGACTCGGGCGTCGGAGAAATTGGGCGTGTCGCCGAAGACGTTGCTCGCGAAATTGCGTAGCGCCGGGTTGGAAGAATGAGGCCTAGCAGATCTCTCAATGGTTAACAATAAGCACCCCCCTTTTCCGGGGTTTTGCAGAACTGCGCATTCTAATAGGCTTAAAGTCGATTGTTTTTAAGGGTTTACGGAACTGCTCATTCTATGGGACTTGAATGCCCCATTTTGCACTAAAATTGTGCAGAGCGAGTAAGTGTTATGAACAAAAGGCTTAGTTGATTAGCGTCCGCCAAAAAAACAAAAACGCCAGCAAGAGGCTGGCGCTGCCGGGAAAAGCCCACAAGATTACCTAATCACTACTATACGCTTGGAACCACTTCTTGTCAAGATGAAGTTTGGCTGTGGGGAGAGGTGTTTTCTCAACACAGAGTTCGCAGAGGGCGCAGAGCAGAAAAAGATTAGCGGGGGCGTTGGGCGGTGTGGAGGGCTGCGGTGCCGAAGGTCCAGACTTTGAAGGCTACGGATTGGTAGCCGACGGTGGACATGAGGGAGGCTAGTTCGGGCGGGCGGAAGAAGCGGGCTACGGACTTGGGCAGGTATGTGTAGGCGGAGGAATCGCCTGAGATTAGGCCGCCGATGCGGGGCAGGACATTTCTGTAGTACCAGCGGAAAACATTCCCTACAAAATCATCGGGCGGTTCGGTGAACTCGAGGATGGCAATGGTGCCGCCGGGCTTGAGGATGCGGTGGATTTCGCGGAGGCCGGCTTCGTAATTGGCTAGATTGCGGAAGCCGAAGGCGGTGGTGACTAGATCGAAAGAACTCTCTGCGAACGGCAGGCGGAGGGCGTCGGCTTCGAGGAACGGCAGTGCTTTCGCGTTTGGCTGAGAAGGATGGCCGCTCAGCGTGGCGTTTTTTTGCTTTGCGCGAACGAGCATGGGATGGGCGAAATCCGCGCCGTAGACGTGAGCCTTCCCTTCCCGGGCAAGTGCGAAAGACAGGTCGCCCGTACCGCAGCAGAGATCGAGGACAGCGGCCTCGGGGCGGGCGAGGATGGGGCGGAGTTGGCGCGCGACTCGTTTGCGCCAGAGACGATCGAGTTGCAGCGAGAGAAGGTGATTCAGCAGGTCGTAGCGCGGGGCGATTTGCGTGAACATCTCGCGGACTTTGCGCGAGGCGTCGGCTTCGGTTTGGGCACCTTCTGGTTGAGTGCCTTTTGCGGGGGCGGGGGTGTTAGTGGGCATGGGTGGGGGCTGAAAGTTGAAAGTTGAAGGTTGAAGGGGAGGAGCTAACAGCTGACAGCTCACAGTTCACAGTAATGGGTGCGATCGGAAGAGAAAAGCAGATTCCTCGCTTCGCTCGGAATGACAAGTTGTTTAATTCTACTGGACTCGGTTCAAACGGTGCATTTGGTTGAACCGGCAAAAGCGCACAGGCTGAAGCCTGTGCCACTTTTGAGGCGAGGCGCCGCTTAGCCACGGCGTTTTCCGGTGGGATTGACGAAATGCGGGGCGAAATGGAGGACGCGTTCTAGGGTTTCCAAGGGCACGTTCTCGTGGGACTTCGCTTTGCCGATTTTGGGGCATAGGACGAAGCGTAGTTTGCCGGCGCGTGTTTTTTTGTCGGAGTGCATGGCGGCGATTAGTTTTTTGGGTGGAACTTTGGGCCACGGGGGGAGCGGGCCCATGCGACGGACTAGCGAAACGATGCGCGAGACTTCGTCGGCGGGAGTTAGGCCGATTTCGTGACCGAGGAGAGCGGCAGCCATCATGCCCCAGGCTACGGCTTCGCCGTGCTGGTAGGTGCGGTAGTTTGTGATGGTTTCTAGGGCGTGGCCGAAGGTGTGGCCGAAGTTTAGGATTTCGCGGAGGCCGGATTCGCGTTCGTCGCGGCTTACAACCTGCGCTTTCAGTTCCAGCGAGCGCGGGATGATGTACGCGAGAGCGCCGGGATCGCGGCGAAGGACGGCGTCGAAGTTTTTTTCGAGATAGACGAAGAGTTTGGCGTCGGCGATGACGCCGTATTTGATGACTTCCGCGAGGCCACCGCGGTATTGGCGTTCGGGCAGCGGCTTCAGCATGGCCGAGTCCACTAGGACGAGGCGCGCGGGATAAAACGTACCTACCAAGTTCTTCCCTTCTGGCAGATTCACGCCGGTTTTTCCACCGACGGCGCTATCGACTTGCGAGATCAGCGTGGTGGGGATTTGTACTAGCGAGACTCCGCGTTGGCAGGTGGAAGCCGCGAAACCGGCTACGTCGCCAACTACGCCGCCACCAACGGCGATGATCAGGGCGTGGCGATCGATTCCGGCGCGTACGAGCGAACGCGATAGTTTTTCAAGCGTGAACAAATCCTTAGCCGACTCGGCGTCGTCCATTAAATGCGTGGCGTGGATGCTCTTCGAGCCTAGGCCGCGCTGAATGCTCTTCCCTACGGCTCGCCATACTCTTGGCGAGGAAACGATGTGGATTCGCGAGAATTCTCCGAGTTTGCGGATTTCGTTGGCGGCGTCGCGGAGGACGCCTTCGCCACAGACGATCGTGTATTCGCCTGCGGATGATTTGACTAGAATGTGTTTGGGTTTCATTCGTCAGAAGGGATTATCGTAACAATCAAATTTAGCACACAGTGGCGATGGAGAGCGCACCGCTTTGGCGGCACAGATCTCGTCTGATCGCACCACAGGGGATCCCTTATCTGTCTCGATTCTTCTCTTGAGCGACCTTCAGCGGGCCCGAAGAACCTGTCCGAGTCAGAATGATATTGTTTGCGTAACCCAGGGTGCCGCCCTCTGCCCGGCCACCCGTGAAAACGAATATTTCTTCAAAACCATCTCCGTCAAAGTCCGCTCGCGCGGCTTCTTGGAAAAGCTGCCGGAAACCGCCAAACGACAATCTCAGGATAGTTTCGTTTGCCTCCTCGATGTCTTTTGGGGGAACGACTCGCGAGAGAGTTAGTCCGTCTAAACGCGCCGCCCCCGCATCCTCGTCGGAGTTGTCGATGCTGAGAATCTCTACAGGAAGCAAATCGACATCGGCTAGCGTCACTCTCGGATTCGCGATAAAGCTCTTGAGCGGAACCGTTGCCTTTTGCAACTGAAACAAAAGGCCGCAGGTATGGATTAAGGAGCTTTCCATGGCCATGTCGTAGGTCGTGGCGGAATAAGCCTTTTCCCGCTGGGCCTTCTTCCATTCGCGACATGTGTAAACCTTAAACTTCTCTCCGCTCGGCCGGGTCATTTCTACTCTGAACCCTTCCGTCAGATCTGAGTCTCCATTGCGAACCGGCAAATCGAGGAGTGCAGCGATAGCCGACTTTCGAAGCGAGCCGGAGACGAGCCGGCCTTTGAACTCGAGGGGAGTGCTGATTCTGAATATCGGTTCCTCGGGACCTGTTCGAGGCGTCTGCGTGAGCGCTGAGCCGATGAACAGAACGTTGATTGCTAGGAGAAAGACAAGATTGTTGTAATCGCGCACGATTTGTATCACTTAGATTGGAGTTGTTTGACGCTTTCGAGGAAGACGTGGCCGACGATGGCTAGGGTTTTGGGGCTGATTTTGTCGAGTGAGTCTTGGGGAGTGTGCCAGTAGTAGACGTCGCCGTTGGCGCCGTTGTCGAGGTCGATTACGTCGACCGAGGGGACGTGGCGTTTCAAGAATGACTGGTGATCGTCTTCTATGGGCGTTTCTTCGTCGACAAAGATGGCTCCATAGCCGAGTTTTTTGGCGACGCCCCAGACGACGTCGACAAGGGATTTGGTGGAATAGGATTCACGCTTGAAGTGCGGGGTGCGCGTGCCGACGAGATCGGCCAATAGAAAGGCTTTAATTTTGGTGAGGTCGCCGCTATTGGCGAAGCTCGCGGCCATTTGGCGGCTGCCGTAGCAGTTGTCGGGATCTTTCCATTCGGGACGCACGGCTTCTTCGCCGTCGAAGAACGCGATCCAGACGTTGTAGCGGTTATGTTGGGAACAAAGCAGGCGGGCTAGCTCGAGCATTACGCCGGTGGAGGAGCCGGCGTCGTCGGCGCCGACAAAATTTTCGAGACGCTTGGTGTCGTAGTGCGTGCCGAGGAGAATCACCCCAGGTTTATCGCCGGGAATTTTGACGAGAATATTTTTCATGGCGATGCGTCCGGCGGGAGTATCCGAGGTGAAGGCATCGACATCGGCGGTGCAGCCGTAGCTTTTTAGTTCGGCGAGAATGTAGTCCTGGGTCTTGGCGATCGCTGGCGAGCCCGAAGGACGCGGCCCGAACGACACTTGTTTGGCGACGTGGTCGAAGGCGCGCTTGCCGTCAAAGCCACCGGTCTTGTCAGGTGGTGGAGCTTCGTCGCCGCGCTGAGGTGAAGTTTGCGGCGAGGCAGGAGGCGGCGCAGTCGTGACGGCGCTCATGAATGGCGCGTCCTTTGCAGCGGCTTGAGGATTATCCGTTTTGGCTTTGCATCCAGCGATGCCGAGGAAAAAAACGGATGCACAAACCGCGCCGCAAACGATATTTCTGAGGGCTCGTTTCATCTAATGGGCCTCCGCGGCTTCACGCTTTTTCTTTTTCGCACCACCGCCCAGGATACGCCCACACCGACAAAGTACAGAGCAACCAGCACCAACATGAAGAGCACCATGCTGAGGGCGTCAGGCGAAGGCGTCAGGATGGCCGCAAGAACAGTGATCACCAGCAGGGCGTACCGAAAATTCTTGATGAGAAATTGCGGAGTGACGATGCCGAAGAGTGACAAGAAGAAAATGAGGATTGGGAGTTCGAAAACCAGACCGAGGCCAAGAAGCACTAGAAGAATCAAATCGAAATACTCGTCGATATTGATGAGCGGGACGACCGGCCCTTGAAAACTGATCAAGAAGCGCAAAACGTAGGGTAGCGAAACGAAGTAGCCAAAAGAAATACCTGCCAGGAAAAGGAAAACAGTCGAAAAGAGAAAACCGGTGATAGCGCTGCGCTCGTGCTTATAGAGCGCGGGAGCAACGAACTGCCAAATTTGAAACAAGACCCAAGGCGAGGCGATGACAATGCCGATGTAAATGCTGCAGGTGATGAGAACGTTTAAGTAGCCGGCAGGGTGGGAGTAGACCAACTGCGGGTTGAGGCCGGCGTGCTTCAAGGCCGCAACCATGGGCTTGACCATGAAATTGACAAAATGCGGGGCGATGACCCAGCCAATGGCGGCGCCAATCACGATGGAGGCCAGTGAATTGATAATGCGCTTGCGGAGCTCGACGAGATGCTCGAAAAACGTCATCTGAGCGCCGGGCTCTTCGGTTGTTGCAATTATCGAGGAATCAGACTGGCTGCTGTTGGTCATGAGAGGAGTCGTGAGGGTTATGCGCAGGCTGAGCGGCTGATACGGCGGGTGTTTCTTCTACCCTTGATGTCGCTTCCATTTGTTCGCCTGAGTCTGGTTGACCCGAGTCTGGTTGAACTGGTTCTTGATGAGCCGCATCGCCTTCGAAGCGCGGCACAGATTCTGCAACGGGAGTGACAACTAACGCTTCCGTCGCGCGAGAATCCGCGTCTAAGCTTGCAGTGGCGGTTTGCGTATCGGCCTGCGTAGCCAAGGTGGCAGGCTGCTCCGCTGCGACGGACGCGGTGGCGACGGCTTCGGCGGCTTTCTTACGCTCGGCTTGCAGGGCCTGGCGCTCGATATCGCGCATTTCTTGTTCAAAGGCGCTCTTGAAGTCGGTGGACGCTTTGCGGAACTCAGCCATCAATTTGCCGAGGCCGCGGGCCAGTTCAGGCAGCTTATGCGGCCCAAAAATGACCAGGACGACGATAAACAGAACGGCCATGTGGGTCATACTGAGCATAGGTTTGGTTGCAGCCAAAAGAAGGGCTATTGGCATCATAGAAAGGGCGTCCCACGGTGTCAAACCACACTTTGGGGTATGCTATAATTTAGGTTGCGTGGTCACGCGAGGCCAGAATGAAATCTGAACGCCGTGGGTTGGTCCTAGTCGTAGCAGTCATCGTTATATCCGCAATTCTTGGGGGAATTTACGGTCCCAACGTCCGAGCGACGACTTCCTCGGCGGCCGAGGATGAGCACGCGGCGATACGGCAGTTCACGAATGTGCTGGACGTGGTCCAGGCGAATTATGCCGACCCGGTTGATGTAGACAAGGCTGTCTACCAAGGCGCCATTCCCGGCATGCTGCGCGTGCTGGATCCCCACTCCAATTTCTTTGATGCGCGGCAATTTGCGCTGCTGCGCGAAGATCAGCGCGGGAAATATTATGGCGTAGGCATGGTTGTTGCACCCAAAGATACCCGGACTGTAGTGATGCAGCCTTATGTTGGAGCGCCCGCGTTTACTGCCGGCATTCGGCCTGGCGACGTGATCATGAAGGTGGATGATAAGTCGACAGAGGGGCTGACAACGACCGACGTTGCTGACATGCTCAAGGGTCCCAAAGGGACAGTTGTAAAGATTACGGTGGCGCGCGAGGGCTATGACCAGCAGCTTGTTTTTACCGTGACGCGTGACGAGATTCCACGGCACTCGGTGGACATCGCGTTCATGCTCAAGCCTGGCGTTGGTTACATTCGACTTTCCGGATTCAATGAGACGACGGACCGTGAAATTGCCGAGTCCTTGAGGCAGCTGAATGCTTCGAGTCTCGACGGTTTGATCCTTGATATGCGCGGCAACCCCGGCGGTTTGTTGAACGAAGCGGTCGCCGTGGGAGATATGTTCCTGGATAAGAATCAACTGATCGTTTCGCACCACGGGCGGACGTCGCCGGAGCGGAGGTATTTCGCTTTGCGCGGCAACCAGGGAGTTACGGTGCCGCTGGTGATTCTGGTGAATGGTAATTCCGCGTCGGCGACGGAGATTGTTTCGGGCGCGGTGCAAGATCATGACCGCGGGTTGATTGTTGGCGAAACGACGTTTGGCAAGGGCTTGGTGCAGACGGTTCAGCCGCTCAGCGAAAATACGGGACTTGCACTGACGACAGCGCGTTACTACACGCCCAGCGGGCGGTTGATTCAGCGCGATTACAAATCGATCTCGCTGTACGAATACCACTACGAGCGCAAAGTGCCTGAGCATCCGACTGAGGTTAAGCTCACGGACAGCGGGCGACAGGTTACGGGAGGCGGTGGGATTACCCGGATATCGTCGTCGCTCAGCCCAAGCTAAATCACTTCCAAGAGAATCTCTTCCGGGCTGATGTTTTCTATCCGTACGAAGGCGGTGTGGGAGGCTTCACGCGCTATTACATGGGAAACAAGCCGACAGTCACGAAGGAATTTGAAGTGAACGATGACGTGATGAAGAGCTTCCACGAATATCTGGCCAAGCACAATGTGCATTACACCGAGCCGGATATGTCGGAGAACCTGGATTGGGTAAAACGCAAGATCAGGCAGGAAGTGCTGGTCTCAAATTTCGGCATGCAAGAAGGGTTCAAGGTTCAACTGGAAGCGGATCCCCAAGTGCAGAAGGCTGTGGAAGCCATTCCGCAGGCCCGCGCACTCTACCAAAATGCGCGTAAGATCGTGGCGCAACGTACAGGCACCAATCTCGATCACCCATAGAACTGCGGCTCATTTGTAATTGTGCGGGCGCAGCACGCTGTGCCCTCCTTTGGCAAAATTGCCAAAATAAAGGGTTGGCTGGAGCGCGGTGGTTCGGTTTTTGACCTTTCTACGCCGGCCGTTCCTTTCATCTCGTTGTAAATCATGCAGGCAGGTTCAGTTGGCAAGGTTCGGAGCGTCTGCTAAGATTTTGTTGCTGCTCGTGGGCGAGTAGCTCAGCTGGGAGAGCGCCTCGTTCGCAACGAGGAGGCCGGGGGTTCGAATCCCCTCTCGTCCACCA
>CAVSSD010000028.1:0-80901 GCA_963730495.1 uncultured Acidobacteriota bacterium
CCACCGTCAAAGTCGCCGAAGTCAAAACCACCGTATCGAACTGCTCAAAAAGCCGTTCGCGCAAAATCTGGCTGACATCGATCGGAGTCGCCGCCAAGAAAACGCCTTTGTTCCGCCGCTCGTACCAATACACAAAATTTCGCTCGTTCGATTCGAATAGAAACGACAACTCTTGGCGCAAATCGAAACTCCGCCGCGCAATCCGTAAGATCTCTTCAGGCTTCTGTGTCATCGCGGCGCATTCCGTCTCAAATCCTTTCAGCGCCGTGGCCAAATCATCGTAAGCCTCGCGATTTTGCTCCAAAAACGCTTCTCGCTCGTTCCGCGAAAATGGATAACGTCCATCGCGCGGCGGAAACCTCTCAAAGAACGAGCGGCTCCTCTCGCGAATCCGTTGCGTGCGCCGCAAAACCGAAGGCGTTCCGAGATGTAGCAACCGCAAAGTCTGGTCTGCGTCGCGCGCCAGCTCATCAAACCGGAAATTCGAAATTTGCCTCCCAAAATAATCGCTCGCGACGTCTTCCATCTCGTGCGCTTCGTCAAACACAACCGCCGAGTACTCCGGCAAAATACTTCCAAAGTCGTCCTGCTTCAGCGCCAGATCCGCAAAAAACAAATGATGATTCACAATGATCAGGTCCGCATCCTTCGCCCGCTGGTGCATCCCCGTCACAAAACACGGATTAAACGAAGGACACTTCTGCCCCGAGCACGTATCTCGCCGCGCATCAAGCCGCGACCACAAATCCGAATCATCCGGTAAAAATGTCAATTCCGCGCGGTCTCCAGTCTCCGTCAATTTCGCCCATTGCTTGATCTGCTGAAACGCATCCAACTCATCCATACCCTTCAGCAGCGCTTGGTCCGCCATCGCATTGACTTTCGCCACGCACAAAAAATTCGACCGCCCCTTCATCACCGCCACTTTCAAATTCGGCGCAAAGTGCTTCTGCAAAAACGGAATATCCTTCTGATAAAGCTGCTCCTGCAGCGATTTCGTTGCGGTAGAAATCACCACGCGCCGCCCGCTACAGATCGCCGGCACCAAATACGCCAGTGTCTTCCCTGTTCCCGTCCCTGCTTCCAAAATGGCGTGGTGATGTTTCTCAAACGCGTCATGCACCATCTCCGCCATTTCCAATTGTCCGCGCCGGTGCTCGTACCCCCCAATCATGCACCGTTCGAGAAATCCCCCCGGCCCAAACACATCCCGCATCGTGGGTTTGGGAGGTGCATCCGCCTGCTCCGTGGTTTCGCTATCAGCAAGCGCCTGAGCTACCGTCGGATCATCCTCAAAGGACACGTCTTCGCGTTCCGGCAACGCCACGGCGTCCTGAGCCGAGCCGTTCTCGTCTGCGTACTTCGTTTTGGCAGTCCGCTTCGCCAAGCCCACCTATCCCTTCAATCCCAACTCCCGAATCCGTAACCATAACATATCCCCTGCACGCTACTCGTCCGCCTGCCACATCAGCCACCTAACAAATGCCCATCGGGACGGTTTAATAGTTGGGCATCGAAGGACAGTTCGCATCCCACTTGTCCTTTACCCAGCGTTACATTGAAAGTTGCCACGGAATGGGGACGGGGGTTCCTGGCGTAGGGAACTAAGTCTGAACTTCGTGGGGGTGTGCGATGAAATCCTATAAAGCCTTTCTTTTCCTGATTCTAGTAGCCTCTCTCTCCTTAGGCTCTTGCAGCGGTCTGCCGCAAGGGAATGGCGGCGGAGGAGGGGGCGGTACGGCCAACGTAAGCTTTGTCCTGAACTCCAACGACGCTCCCTTAACGCTGGGACTTGTGAGTTTCAAAGTGGTGCCTACAGCCATCACCTTAACTCCCACCGTTGGCACCCCAACCACGTTCAACATCAATAGCGGCAACGGCTTCTCGTATGACTTGGTTCGCCTGCAATCCGATTCCGCCTTTCTTGGTACGGTGCCCGGCGTCGCGACCGGCGGCTACTCCTCAGTCTCCATCAGCTTCCTAAGCGCCACGCTCGCCTTCTCTAATGGCACTGGCGTTACCCTCACCAACCCAGCGTGCCCTGCAACCTCTCCAAACGCTGTTTGCATTGCCTCATTTGCTGGACCTTTCACGGCCACAGCCACCTCGGCGCAGACCGTCGGCGGCAACGGAGGATTCGCCATTAACATCGATTTAGGCCAAGTCATCACCTTCACCGGGACGACGATGAGCCTGAATTTCGCCAATACCAATGCCGCCAGCACTTTCGCGCTTCCCCGCACGAATTCCAATCTTCAAGCCGGGCAGCTTGATCTGATTGAAGACTTCACCGGTATAGTCAGCAACCCTGGTTCAACTGTCACAATCACTCCCGCGCCCATCGTCAATCGCCCAGCCATGACTGCCACCGTGAATTCTTCGACAGTGCTGGATAAGGATCCTACTCAGACTCTTTGCACAACTCCAACACAGGGCAATCTTTCCTCATGCCTCTCCACTGGCCAAGGCGCGAGTATGGATGCCATCCTCAATACCGATGGAACCTTCACGGTCCAGGAAATTGAGCCTCTATTGGCCAGCCCCACAGTGGACACCGTGGAAGGCACTATCGTCTCCATCGAATCAGGCAGTCAATCACAGTTTACGATGGTCGTTACCGACATCATTCCGGCCGCCACAAACTCCTTGATTGGCAGCCTGACAGTCGGCTCTCCCCTGACCGTTAATATTTCCCCCGGTCCGTCGTTTTTCGTCGACTCTAAAGGTCTGCCTGTGCAAAACAGTTTTCCCAGCAGTTACAACTTTTTCATTGGATCCACAAATACAACCGGCCTGCAGCTAGGCCAGGCGGTCGCCGTTCACGTGACCGCGTTCACCGCAGCCAACGCTAACACCAACGCATTCGCCACTTCCACGGTCAACACCGTTACTCTGCGATGGTCGCGTTTTAGCTCAAACGTCAGCATTGCTTCTACGCCCCAATTTACAGTTACCACCATTCCCGGGTATTTCGGTTTTACTCCCTCCAGTACGTTTGGGGTGCAGATCTTTACCGGTACTCAGGGAACCGAAGGTGTCACCAATCTCGCCGGCATCGTTAACGGAAGTGCCCCCGCGACTGCTCCCGCGGCTCGCGTTCGTGCCCTCTATATTGAAAACCCGGGAAACACTCTTGTCCCAAACTTCTTTGCCGCCAAGGTTCGCCAGCAATAGCTAGATCAAAGTCTTTACCCGCCTCCGCAAAAGGCAACGGGCCGGAGCATCTAGGATGCTCCGGCCCGTCTTTCTTCAAAAGGCCTTTCAAGCTGCAAGATTAAGTCGTCTAGATCCCGCCTACCGTCGTGGATTGCGGTAAGGGCACATGGCGGGAATGGGCCCCCCATGGAGCTCGAAGGAGACTTCGGCTGCAACCGCTTATAGAGCGCAAGGGAAATCGCGCCAATTCCCCATATCCAGATTCCTAGCGCGACCAGGGCTCCAATCACATGTAGCGGGGCAATCGGGGTATAAACGATACGCACAATCACGAAACCCGCTGCCATCCTTCCAATCAGACCCCAAGTGTCCGCCGTTCTTCCGAAGATCCAATTGCCGACCACCGTGCCGACCACAAGCTCCGCGCAATTGATCGCCAGGAACCAGAGCCCGAAAGTGAGGAGTCCAAGCGGGAGTCCAACGACGGTTACACATGCAAGAATAGCCGCGATCGGCACTCCGAAGAATATGAGGACGCCCAGTCCAATTGGCGCTCCGACCCGTTCCCCGGCAGCTACAGCATCTGAAGCAAATTTCGGGAGCAGCAAATATAATACGAGCCCAAGCAGCACGAAAGCCGCCGTCCAAATAATCCGCCAGATATAGTAATGCCCCGTCGAGTATTCCGACTTGCGTTCCCTCTGGGTAAATTCAACCGGGGAAGCAAGTTTTGCACCGGCGGACACGCTTGCTTCGTGATCGCCTTTGAACTGAATTCGGCCGCCGACCTGCCCGGTAGAGGCAATGATCAGCGAGTCACCTCTTTCCCAGATGCCTCCCAGGATCGTGCCGTTCACGCCGACTTCATGGCCAAAAAAAAGAATGTCGCGGCCCACTTGGCCGTCAACGGCCAGATTGCCGCCGAACATGGAGACTGTTTCACCGACTTTTCCGGTCGTATCGACAGTGACGGAATCGCCAAACCACGTAACGCTTCTTCCGACACTACCGGATATGATCCCATTGTTTCCCGCCGCGCGAAGATTGCCGTCCACGCGTCCGCGAACGCGCATGGATTGGCATCCTGAGATCACGTCGCCAGTGACATGCCCGTCGATGTCAACGTCCTTGCCCGCTACGAATACGTCTCCTTCTACCGTGCCCTCGATGCGAACTCGCTCACCGGAAAGATAGATGTCGCCTTTGATGGTCTCGTCCTGCCTGACCTCGACAGTCGGCGCCTTGCGGAACTCCGTAGCGCCGGCTGGAGAAGGCAGAACCAGCGCCGCGCACAATCCCGCAAGCACCAGCGCCAGTGCCGACCCTCGCCGTAAGCGTTTACGGAATACAACCAACCCGAATCCCGCCACGGTCAGCATCGCTAGCACCTCGAGAAGTGTGATCACCGATTGCCATCCTTTCCAGAAGGCACCTTGAAAAACCAGCAGGCTCAGAAGGCTCGTGCCGCCGAATCCCGCTTGCTCCAGCCGCTGCTCCGCGGGCTCGACAAACCCCGTGTAGAGAGCGTAGACACCAGTTGCTGCCAACCCAAGAACCACGCCCCAAATCCATCCAAATGATTTCCGCGCGCGCTCCTGAAATTCCGCTATCCGCGATGGCAGCGGTTCGTCTTCTTCGAGCATGGCGCGCGTAAGCAACCGCGATTCGCGATCGAGCGCCCGCAGCAAAGTGCGGCAAGCCGCGCAGTCTTGCGTGTGAGCGGATACGGCTTGCGCGCGGGCGCGGTCCAGTTGGCGCTCAGCGTAGAGCAGGCACGTCATCTCATCCAAATGGTCCGTCGTCCCGCCCGGGCCTTCCGGCAATACCGGGTTAACAGGCTCGCTCAAGTGGTCCCTCCCGCAGCCAGCGCACTCTTTCCCTCCAGCGCCTGCCGAAGTTCGTGCCGCGCGCGCAGCAGCACGACGCCCACAAAGGCGCGCCGCACGCCGAGCTCATCGGCAATTTCGTCATAACTCATATCCGAGTAATAGCGCAAGACCAGAGCCATGCGTGCGCGCGCACCGAGCTTGTGGAGAGCCTGGCGCACTTCCTCGCTGGTCTTCTGCTCAATCAGCTTGTCCAATTGGCTGGGGTCTGGATGCTCCAGCGGGACATCTTCCACGTCTTCGGTCTCTTTGTCCTGGCGGATTTTACGGCGGCGTAGGATATCCCAGCAATGGTTCGCGGCGACCCTGTAAAGCCATGCGGAAAAGGAGCGTGTTTCGTCATATTGGCTCAGCTTGTCCCGCAACTTCATGAATATCTCCATAGTGGCGTCTTCGGCATCTTCCCGGGTCGGCAGAGCCCTCCTGCAAAAGCGGAAGATAGCCGGGGCAAAATCCCGGTAAAGCTCACCCCAGGCATCGGCATCCCCTGCCCGAGCCCGGGCAACTGCCTCCGTGGTCTCCGTCATTCCCGGCACGCTCATCGAGCCTGGTCTCAGCGGTTCCATAGACTAGTACGCAGGGGAGCCCCTAAAACTTACAAGGTCTTAACAAATAGCAATATTGCAGCCGGGGGCTATCTCTACTGTGCTCAGCACTCTACCAGAAATGCCGTGCCAAGCCCTCGGTCGGTTGCAATATCGGGTGGCAACTTCGCAGGGGCCTACCAAGCAATGGATTTAGCCTCTGGCAATGCATGCGCTATTTAGCCCGCATTTCTCACCGGGACATAGCAAAAGAGGTTTGATTTGAAGTAGAAAAAGGCCGCTTTCTCAGGCATAACTGCGTTGTCTAGTCGAAGTAAATGCCAAGAGAAGGGCGGCCTTTCTAATGACAGAGTGTAACCAGTCGCAGTTCGAGTTTGAAGCGCATTTTTCGCGGCGGGTAGTGGCGGAGTTTTCTGGCGAGCGGCTGACCACCGAGGGCGGGGCGCTGCTGTTGCGCGGGGCGGATCGCAAGATAGGGCTATTACGACGTGTGGTGACTTGTTTCAGCGACGCTCGCGACCCGCAGCGCATCGAGCATGAGCTAAGCGAGATGCTGGCGCAGCGCGTCTACGGCTTGGCGCTGGGTTACGAAGATCTGAATGATCACGAAGAGCTGCGGAGCGACCCGCTGCTCGGGATGCTGGCCGGGCGGCGCGACCTGGACACGCCGCTGGCCGGGAAGAGCACGCTGAATCGCTTGGAACTGACACCGGCCGGTTCCCCTGCGGCGGAACGCTACAACAAGATCAGCTATTCCGCCGAAGCACTAGACGAACTGCTGGTCGACCTTTTTTTGGAAGCGCACCCGCGTGCACCACGCGAAATCGTGCTGGACCTGGACGCCACCGACACGCCGTTGCACGGGCGGCAGGAAGCACGTTTTTTCCACGGCTACTACGGGCACTACTGCTATCTGCCGCTGTATGTGTTCTGCGGAGATCATCTGCTGTGTGCGCGGCTGCGGCCCTCGAACATCGACGCGAGCGCAGGAAGTCTCGAAGAAGTGCAGCGCATCGTGCAGCAGATCCGCGCGCAGTGGCCTAAGACCAGCATCATCCTGCGGGCAGACTCGGGCTTCTGCCGCGAGGAGTTGCTAGCTTGGTGCGAAAACAACGAGGTGGACTACGTATTCGGCTTTGCGCGGAACAAGCGCTTGCGGAAGATCATCGGCCGGGCCATGCAACAAGCCAAACAAGAGCACCGGCGCACGGGAAAACCGGCGCGGGTGTTCTGTGAGTTCGCTTATCGCACGAAGAAAAGCTGGTCGCGAGCGCGGCGCGTGATTGCCAAAGCGGAACAGATCGAGGGCAAGGAAAATCCCCGCTACCTCGTCACGTCACTCCGCCAGGAAGCCTGGCCTGCGCAGAAACTCTATGAACAGCTCTACTGCGCGCGCGGCGAAATGGAGAACCGCATCAAGGAGCAGTTGAGCCTGTTCGCGGACCGCATGAGCACGGAGACCTTACGAGCCAACCAGTTGCGGCTGTACTTTTCCTCGCTGGCCTATGTGCTTGTCGAGGCCTTGCGGCGGTTGGGCTTGGCGGGGACGGAGTGGGCGGAAGCACAAGCCGACACCATCCGGCTGAAGCTGCTGAAAATCGCCGCGCAGGTGCGTGTCACCGCGCGCCGCATCTGGGTTCGCTACAGTTGCGCCTATCCCTGGCAGAACGTTTTCGCCGCAGCCTGGACGGCGCTGCGCTGCTGAGACAAACGACTCGTACCAAATAGGTCTCGCACTCCACTCGCACGGTGAAGCGTGCGCGAAAACCGCTTCAACGTCAACGGAGCCTTCCCTTAGCACCACAAAAAATCAAAAACCGTCCAATGCACCTGCCCACTACCAAAAGCAAGACCGCAATTTCCGCCCCACAGCTTCAATTCACAACTGGTGAGAAATCCGGGTTAGCGGAGGGCCAAGCTTGACCCAGGCGGAGAAAACCGAGAGCCGTTCCGCGGTCAAGATATCGTCGTTGGCGGGTTAAGTTACTCGAAGAGAATTGAGTGAACCGAATTGCTTGCGTCGGGTTGCACATCTTGCAAAGCGGGCTATTCATTCTTTGCGCCATTCGAATCCAAAACTTGAAATTGACACGCCGCGCAGAAATGGTGCTAGTAGGAACACGCAATCAAGGGGCCGTTCTCCAGATGTTACCGGGCAACCTTTCGACAGTTCAGGAGGGGTGTATTCATGCAATGGGGAATCCGAACGGAATTTAGTGGAATTAAGAGGGTAATTCTACGGGTAGGTGTGAGCGCGATCGTGATCGCTCTTCTCGCTTGCGTAAGCCACGCACAGACCTATCGCGGGGCGATCAACGGGTCGGTGTCGGACCCGTCGGGCGCGGTCGTGGCAAATGCCCAGGTGAAGGCCAAGGAAATATCCACGGGGATAGAGCACGCGACGATTTCAACGAATGACGGTCAGTTTGCTTTTCAGGATCTTCCAGTCGGGGTGTATTCAATGATCGTGACAGCGACGGGATTCCCGGTATTGACGATTGATAACATTTTGGTAGCCCAAGGAGTTGTTTACACTCTGCCTGTCAAGCTGACACTTTCGCACGAGGCCACTACGGTCGAAGTATCCGCGGCGGCGCTGTCGCTGGACACCACGTCAGAAGCGCAGACAACTCTAGTCACTGGCACTGCTTTGCAGGCCATGCCGTTGAACGGCAGGGACTTCACCCAATTGATTGCCGTCGCGCCAGGTTTCGGCGGCTATTCGGCCGGCGGGTTCGGCTCGATGAACGGAACGCGCGCTAACCAAGTCAACTGGCAGATCGATGGCGCGGACAACAACGACTTGTGGCACAACGTGCCCGCGGTGAACCAGGGCGGAGTTTTGGGAATCGCTGGGATCGTGCTTCCAATCGATTCCATTGACCAGTTTTCCGTGCAGACACAGGCGGCTCCCGAATCGGGGCGGAATCCCGGCGGTACCGTGGATCTGGCGCTGAAAGCAGGCGGAAACGATTTTCATGGAACGGCTTATTATTTCGTCCGCAACGAGGCGTTTGCCGCGAAATCTCCTTTTTCGGAAACAAAAAAAGAAAACCGGAATCAACAATATGGGTTCTCCGTTGGTGGCCCGTTCATAAAGGACCGCTTATTCTTTTTCGCCACCTTCGAAAAGCAGAACTTCACGATTGGACTACCGGGACTGGGGACCGAGCCTTCGCTTGCCTATCAGGCAGCAGCCCTCGACGTGCTCAACAATCCAGGAGGCGTATACGGGGCGTACGCTCCCGTCACTCAGAATTCCGTGACCACCGCACTCATCGGCCAACTCTTACCCGGCTATGCGGTGAACGGGCCCGCGACACCCAATAACTATTCCAGCCCGGATCCCGAATATGGCTATAGTTACAACGGCTTAGCCAAAATCGATTGGAATATCAACGACAAGAACAATTTTTCCTTCCATTATTTCATTGGGCAGGGAAACCAAGTCGCGCCAGTGGGATCGCAAGTGAAGGATTATTATGAAGTCGGCCCAATCCACGTTTCCAATTACGCGGCTGCCTGGAACTCCACCTGGAGCCCCCGGCTTTCGAACCAATTGCTGGCCGGTGTTAGCTATTTCCATCAAACCTTCAGCGACTTCAACACCAGCTTCGATCTGGCGGGCGCTGGCCTTAACCTGTACGACGGTTTCGATCTAGCGGGCGCTCCGAACATTCGGATTACAGGATTTGATCAGATCGGCCTAACCCCGCCAGAAGGCCGCCAAGACATCACCGGGCACCTTACCGACGTGGCTTCATACACCGTAGGTAAGCATCAGTTCCGTTTCGGAGGGGAATTCCGGAGAGCGCAGCTCGAAGAGTTCTACCATCGCCATGCCCTGGGTACCTTCATCTTTGATGGTTCGCAGGGTCCGTGGGCGACTTCATGCACCGCTCCTAATCCCCCTCCCGGGTGCGCAGCGTTAATCAACAACAATGAACTTTCCAACACTCTGGCTCTCGCGGACTTCATGGCCGGGGACGTATTCCAGTCGAGCATCGCTGTAGGAGACCCGACTCGAATGGTTTTCGTAAAGACCTATGCGCTGTTCGCACAGGACGCCTGGCAAGTAAACCAGAAACTGTCCCTAAACTACGGGTTGCGCTGGGATTATGAGGGCCCCCTTGGGGACGACAAGAAAGACTTATCCGTGTTTATCCCCGACAAAGGTGGAATCGTGTTCCAGGGTGCTGGGATCGCTCACATCTATCCTGAGGACTTCCACAATTTCTCGCCGCGCGTTGGATTTGCGTACAAAGTCGGCCAAAAGGGCGATCTCGTTGTTCGCGGAGGGTTCGGAATCTATTTCGATACGCCGAATTTGAATCCTTTCCTGGACAATCGGCCGGCCAACGGCGCTCCCAACGGCATCGAAGGAAATCCTGCTGGCCCAACGCCCGTCCAGACGCTTCCTGAGAACCAGTACACGATCCAAGCTGATGTGCCGATCTTCAGTCCTACGGGCACTTCGTGCGCGACTGGCAACGGTTGCGGGCAGGTTTTCAACGTATTTTCCGTCAGCCAAAACTTCCGAACACCTTACAGCTACAACTACAACCTGAACATTGAGAAGAGTTTTGGCAATTCGGTTCTCTGGCAGATCGGTTATGTGGGTAGTGCTTCGCACCGTCTGATGACTACAGAAGATATCAACCAGCCGCCTCCGGCTGTATATGCCTCCGACGCAGCCTCGCAAGCAGCCCGTCCATTCTTCTCGCAATTCCCCGACTTCGGGGTGATCAACGAGATCGAAACCAATGGCAACGCCAATTATAATTCTCTGCAGACGGTCCTAAAAGTTCGTCAATGGCACCGCTTCTCGGGCCAATTCACTTACACATGGGCTCATGGCCTTGACGACATGACGCAGTATCGCGGCACCCTTCCTCAGGACAGCTTCAACCTGAAAGCGGACTACGGCAACATGGACTACGATACGCGCCAAAGGTTCAGTGCACAGTTGAATTACGAACTGCCGAACGCATCCCGTTACAAGCTCCTATTGAACGGATGGACCTTGAACGGTTTGGTGGTATTCGCGACCGGCCAGCCCTTCACCGTATTTTCCTCGGCGGACACGACAGGCACAGCGGAAGGCGAGCAACGCGCGAACCAGATCGGAAATCCTTTTGCCGGTGTCTCGCACGCTTTCAATGCGAATGGCGTGACATGGATCAATCCCGCAGCTTTTGCGGACCCTGCTCCCGGAACATTCGGCACGAGCCCGCGTAATGGCTACTATGGGCCGGGCTACGCCTCTGTGGACTTCTCTGTGGTGAAAAACACGAAGATCACGGAACGAATCAGCACACAATTCCGTATCGAAATGTTCAATCTGTTCAATCGCACCAATCTGGCGCCGCCGAGCACTACCAACGGCAGCGGATTGGGTATCACTGCCGACACCATCGGCGACTACAACGGCGCACCAGGACTCGGTCCCGGAGAAGCGTTTAACATGCAATTAGGCCTGAAGATCATCTTCTAAAAGATTCGAAAACAATTAACCGAAGCGTCCCGACCAAATCGGGACGCTTCTTTTTTTGGCGAAGGCTGCGCTCGTTCGGATAGATTGGTGACACTCGGTCGCGTGCCGCAGGATGAGCGAAATCAGCTGGGATGCGGTACAGTGGAAGGTCGCAGCGCTGTTGCGGTTCTCGATTGTCCGCCCGCCGCTTTAACAATATGACGCAAATACTTCCATCGTTGGTGATTCTGGGACGGCCCAATGTGGGCAAATCCACGCTTTTTAACCGGTTGACTGGCACGCGGCGCTCGATTGTGACGAACGAGCCGGGAATTACGCGCGACCGGATATATGGGAAGGCGGAGTGGCGCGGGAAAGCGCTGGAAATCGTCGATACCGGCGGGATTGTGCCGGACGACAAGGCGCTGATTCCGACGGAGATTTTGCGTCAAGCGCACGTGGCGATCAAGAAGGCAGCTCTGCTGGTTTTGGTAGTGGACAGCCAGGCAGGCGTAACTCCCTTGGATCAGGAGCTCGCGCGGCTTTTGCGGACTACAGGTAAGCCTTTTGTGGTGGCTGTGAACAAGGTGGATGCGGTGTCGCAGGAAGTGAATGCGGCGGTGTTTCATTCCTTGGGTGCTCCGGTGTTCCCGATTGCGGCAGAGCATGGGACGGGCGTGGATGATCTTTTGGACGCGGCACTGGCAGAAGTCGATGCTGTTGAGTCGGAAGAAGAAGTGGCCAAGGAAGACGCCGTTGAGGTGGCCATTATCGGGCGGCCGAACGTGGGCAAGTCCACTTTGCTGAACCGGATGGCGGGGGAGGATCGCTCGATCGTTTCGCCAATTCCGGGAACCACTATGGACAACGTGGATACGGAAGTGGTGCACGAGGGGCATACGTACCGGTTTGTGGATACAGCGGGAATCCGGCGCAAGGCTAAGACGACTTTGGTGGCGGAAAAATTGAGCGTGGTGATGGCGCGGCGCGGGTTGGAGCGCTGCGATGTGGCGCTACTCGTCGTGGACGGGGAACAGGGAGTGACGCAGGGCGACGCGCAGATTGCGAGCTATGCGGAGGAGTCGGGGCGGTCGGTCATTATTGTGATTAACAAGTGGGATTTGGCGGTGGTAGCGGCGCGGAATGCGGCTTCGCGCGACGCTGACAGCGCAAAGGGAAAATCCCGGCGGGCTCCTGGGGAACGGTACCGGTCGGAAGATTTCAATCCGGAGAAGCTGGCTTTCGATTACGAGAAAATGATTCGCGGGAAATTGAAATTTTTGAGTTATGCGCCGATTGTGTTTCTTTCGGCAAAGACGGGAGAACGCGCAGCGAGACTTTTCCCCTTAATCGATCAGGTAGCGGCGGCTCGACGAAGGCATATTCCTACGCCAGAGTTGAACCGGTGGTTGAAGGAAGACGTGGATTTGCAGCGCGGGACCACGCCTAAGGCGCGACCAGTGCGGATTTATTACATTACCCAGGCGAAGACGGCACCGCCGACGTTTTTGCTTTTTTCGAATCAGAAAGAGCCGATGCATTTTAGTTATGAGAGATTTTTGGAGAATCAGCTCCGGTCGAAGTATGAGTTTCTTGGAGCGCCGGTGCGCTTTGTGCAAAGGTTGCGGAAACGTGAGCCGCGGCCGCGGAAGAATAAAGACAAAGACGAAGATTAAATCGAGAATGCTCGAATTGGCGAGCCTGCCGAAATGGGGCGCAGCCCTTCGAAGCTCAGGGTAAACATGCTGGGCCCCTACAGGAAAAGATTGGAAACTGCTAGGATAGCGGCGTCCCCCTCTGATAGGAATTCGATATGCCAAGCACGGCTACAGCGACGCAGCCTACCATTGAAAAGGATTTTTATCGGATTGGCGAGGTTAGCCGTCTGACTGCCCTGAAGCCGTTTGTATTGCGGTATTGGGAGACGGAGTTTCCCATGCTCGAGCCAGTGAAGAGTTCGAGCGGGCACCGGCTTTATCGTCAAGAAGATGTGGAGATGGTGCTGCGAATCAAGCGACTTCTGTACGACGAGGGTTTCACGATTGCGGGCGCGCGACGGCATTTGCGCGAGCAGAACGGCGACGGTGAGAGCTCGGGCGCGGCCGGAGCTAGCATCGGTTCGACCGGTGCAGCCGCGGCTGAGGGCGTAGGGCAACTTTTAAGCCGCAAGATGCTGTTAGACCTGCGAGACACTTTGCGCGCTTTCTTGACGCTTCTCGAACGCAAGTGATAGCCTGATAAAGCAGTAAAGCCCACTTCGCATTGTTGTCGGTCGGGACGTAGCGAAGCCTGGTATCGCGCACCCTTGGGGTGGGTGAGGTCGCTGGTTCAAATCCAGTCGTCCCGACCATTTTTCTTTTAAATGCTTGGCCGAATAGAATTGCGACGGCGTCAGACGACTGCATAATTCTTATGAATTCAGAAGTCGATGTTCCCACCAGCTTAGGGTCGGCAAAAACCAAAACGACAAAGTCCACACACCCTGGAATGTTAGTGCTATTGGTGATGCTTTTTTCTTTCGACGCAGGTTTGGGCGTAAGTTCATTGGAGCCATTGCCTTCGCCCTCTATTTAATGAAAAATGTAAGAAAGACGGACAAAACTGACACTGCCTCTTCGTGTTAATTCCTTAAAACATCATTGTTTTTGACTCGCCGGTCACGAACTTATTTTCAATGCCTTCTGTCACAATGAAACCAGACAAAATGCCTCACATACTTTTGACGAATGATGATGGGATTCACGCGGAAGGGTTGCGCGTGCTGGCGGCGGCGTTTGCGGGATTTGCGGACGTGAGCATTGTGGCGCCTAGCAGCGAGCAGAGCGGAAAGGCGCAGTCCTTAACCTTGCGGCAGCCGATTATTTGTCATCCTGTTGCGGAACGCGAGTGGGCCGTGGACGGGACTCCGGCGGATTGCGTGATTGTGGCGCTGCACAAATTGCTGACGGAAAGAGTGGATTTGGTGGTTTCGGGAATTAATCACGGCGCGAATTTGGGAGAGAACGCGTATTACTCGGGCACCGTGGGAGCGGCGCGGGAAGCGGCTTTGCATCACATGCCGGCAGTGGCGATGTCACTGTGCTCGAAGGGAGAGAAGGTGAGTTTTGAGCCGGCAGCGCGTGTGGCGCGTGCGGCGGCGGAATTAATTTTGAAAGAGGGTTTGCCCGATCAAGTTTTGCTGAACGTAAATGTGCCGGAGCCGTGGAAGGGTATCGTGAAGTTCACGCGGCAATCGAAAAAAATTACGCGGAATCAGTTGACGGAAGGCAAGGATCCGCGAGGGCGGATTTATTTTTGGTTGTATGAGCAGAAGCTGGACAAGGACATCGAGCCGGGTACGGATTACGCTGCGATTTTTGAGGGCGCGGTGTCGGTAACACCTTTGCATCTCGATCCGACGGACACGAAGTCGTTGAAAGCGCTGGCGCATTGGGGGAAGGCGATTGGCGGCGCGTTTGGGCGGTAATTCGTTCCTCAGTGGAAATTCTTCGACGGAGATTCTCTAGCGGACGTTCTTCATTCAGAAAAATCGGAGACTGAAAGTTTCGATTGTGCCTGTAGGGGCGCAGCATGCTGCGCCCCTACAAGATCGATGTATGTCAGTGGGCCGGGATGGCGGCTGGCGCGACCAGCGGGACGTTATTTTTGCGCATGGAGTCGTTGAGCGCAGGCAGGTCTTTCGCAAGCACTTCGTTCCATTTTGTCAGCTGGGCTTCCAGGCGTTGATCCAGGTCGGCGAAGACCGCCGCTTCTGCTGCGGTGGGGGCCGTGTCGGCGCTATCGACCAAACTTTGCAGATGGCCTAGCTTGCTGTTTAGCATGGTCGGGTAGTTTGCTTGGTCTTCGCTGGATTTGGAATTTACCTGCACCAATTCCTCTTCAATCGCGCTAAGTTTTTTGCGGAGATCGGTGGACGCGGTAACCAGGGGCTTCGCTTCGCCGCCAGTGCCGATGCGCTTTTCTAATGCTTGCAGCTGGGTGCGCAAATCACGAATGGCGATGACCGTTTTGTTCATTTGATCCTGGCGCTGGCTCATTTTTAGCATTAGATCGAATTGTTTGCGGAGATCTTCGGGGCTGGTTTGGACGCGCGGATCCATTTTCACTTCGAATTGCGCGGTCTGCGATTTTCCCGCCACGGTTAAGCGCGCTTGATATTTTCCAGCGAGAACGAGTGGACCCGCCGGCTCTCCGGCGTCATAAATCAATCCAGAAACTTTTGTGGGTTGTTCATAGCGCAGGTCCCAGACGAAAAGATTCAGGCCCGGTTTAACAGGAATATGTTCTACCGGTAGATCGCGTTCGCCTTCGTCGGGCCCGGTGTCAGTTTTCTTTTCCTCGCTAGAGAAAGAGCGAATGATTTTGCCATCACCGTCGAGGAGCTCGAGTTTCGCGGGATCTTTCGGGGCTTCTTTCAGGTAGTAATAAAGGATTGCGCCAGAGGGTGGATTTTCACCGATGGGATAGCGGCGCGGACTAACGTGGCCTTCGCGCGTGCGAAAGGTAGTATCGGGCGTAAAAAGATGCGCGTCTTCGGTGGCGATGGAGGCACTGGCCTGGCGAAGCGGTCCAAGGCCGTCGAGGGCCCAGAAAGAGCGGCCATGCGTCGCAACGATGAGCGCGTCATCGTGAATGACCATGTCGTGGATCGGCGTCACTGGGAGATTGAGCTGGAGAGGCTGCCAGTTTGCGCCGTCGTTGAACGAAACATAGATGCCGGTTTCGGAGCCGGCGTAGAGCAGGCCTTTGCGTTTGGGATCTTCGCGGACGGCGTGGACGTAAATATTTTCGGGTAACCCTGTCACGATTTTTGTCCACGATTTGCCAAAGTCGCTGGTTTTGAAAATGTAAGGCTTGAAATTGTCGAGCTTGTGGCCATCGACCCCAATGTAAGCGGTGGCAGCGTCGAACGGCGAGGGTTCGATGAGGCTGATCATCGCCCATTCGGGGACGTCTTTTGGTGTGACTTTGTCCCAACTCTTGCCGCCATCGCGCGTCACGTGGACCAGGCCGTCATCGGTGCCAGCCCAAAGAACGCCTTCCTGCTTCGGAGATTCCGCTAAGCTGAAAATGACGTCGTAGTATTCGACGGTGTACTGATCCTTTGTGAGCGGGCCGCCGGAGTCCTGCTGCTTGGATTTATCATTGCGCGTTAGGTCGGGGCTGATGGCGGCCCATGTGAGGCCCGCATCCGTCGAGCGGAAAACGTACTGCGCGGTGTGATAAATGACATCGGGATTGTGCGTGGAGATGACGATGGGCATGGTCCAGGTGTAGCGATATTTTTGTAGCGAGGCCGCGTGGCCGTTGGGATCTTCGGGCCACTCTTCGATGCTTTGCGCTTGATTGATGCGGCGATCGTAGCGAGTGAGTATGGGGCCTTCGTCATCCGCATAGACGATGTTCGAATCGCGCGGATCGGGAACGATGTAGCCGCTTTCACCTCCGCCGACGGCGTCCCAATCGCCCGGCAGAATCGCTCCGTGATCGCTGCGAGTGCGAATGCCGATGGAAGAGTTGTCCTGCTGGGAGCCATAGACGCGATACTGAAAATCGTTGTCTGCGGCGACGTGGTAAAACTGCGCGGTTGGTTGGTTGTCTTGCGTGGACCAGTTCTTGCCGCCGTCAACGCTGATGGTAGCGCCGCCGTCATTGCCGTTGATCATGCGATTTGTGTTGTTGGGATCGATCCAGAGGGCGTGATGATCGCCGTGAGGCGCGTTAAGGCGTGCAAAGGTCTTGCCGCCATCGTTCGAAGCGTAAAGGCCAGTGTTGGCGATGTAGACGCCGTTGACGTTTTTGGGGTCGGCCCAAACGTGCGTGAAATACCAGGCGCGCTGGGTAAACCGGTGGTCGTCGGTGACGAGCGACCAGTTCACGCCGCCATCGTCGCTGCGGTAAAGCCCGCCTTTTTTCGCTTCGATGAGCGCGTAGACGACATTCGAATCGGCTCCTGAGACTGCAACGCTGATGCGGCCTAGAGTGCCTTCGGGCATGCCGTTTCCCTCGACGCGCTTCCAGGTTGAGCCGTCGTCGTTCGAACGATATAGGCCGTCTTTCGCACCGCCACTATTGAGCGTCCATGGCGTGCGCCAGCCTTCCCACATCGCGGCAAAAAGAACATGAGGATTGTGCGGATCGAAAACGATGTCGACACCGCCGGTGCGATCGTCGAGGTAGAGAACTTTCTCCCACGTTTTGCCACCGTCGCGCGTGCGATAGATGCCGCGGTCGGGGTTGGGGCCGTAAGCGTGGCCAAGCGCAGCGACAAAAACTACATCTGGATTCGTCGGATGGATGATGACGGCGCCGATGTGACGCGTGTCTTTGAGGCCAACGTTGGTCCAGGTCTTTCCAGCGTCAGTCGATCTGTAAACACCATCGCCGAAGGAGATGTTACCGCGGATGCAGGCTTCGCCGGAGCCGGCATAAATCACGTTGGGATCAGAGTCAGCAACGGCGATGGCGCCAATAGAGGAGATGGGCTGCTTATCGAATAGTGGATCCCAGGAGAGGCCGCCGTCGGTTGTTTTCCAGACGCCGCCGCTCACAGCGCCGAAATAATAGGTATAGGGCTCGCTGGGAACGCCCGCAACAGTGATGGCGCGGCCGCCTCGGAAGGGGCCGATGAGGCGCCACTTCATGCCGCCGTAGGTTTTGGGGTCGATCTGCTGGGCTTGAACGACGAAGGCAGCAGTGCAAATGACGAGGCAGGCAAAGAATAAATATCTGACGGGCTGGCGCAGCGATTTCACACACACCTCCGAAATTAGAAACGGAATGCTGCATGGTATCACCGGTGAAGGCGAAAACTATAGACGCTAGTAGCGATAATCGAGCCTCGCCGAATACGGAATTGTGCGGGTTACTCAGTAAAGCGGCAGCAAGACTGCCGCACTCCAAGTCGCCGGTTCGCAAAATTATGCGGAACTTGGGAGTCAATCAGTTTAGTAGCCAACTGATCATTCGCTCTACCCGAAACCGGCTGTTGTGCGATACTCTTCCGCTTTCCCAGAGCCAAGGAGAGCACTGAAGTGATGACTATCAAAACTCTTTTTGGACTTTTCTTTTTCTTGTCCTGCTTGTTCTCTGGCCAAGAGGCGGCGGCGCCTGTGCTCGTTGAGAATGAGCCACTTCATCATGTCGTGCTAAAAAATGAGTCTATTGTTGTACTCCACCTGACGCTGCCTCCCGGCGAACGAACGCTGTATCACACGCACTCCCATGATCGCGTGGCCGTCAACCTTTCCAGTACTTCGATCACACAGCAGACACTTGGCGAAAACGAAGGCGCGCCTTCCGTGGCGCAGCCCGGCAATACTTCTGTCTACACACTTGCCGGAAGTTCTTTCACGCACAGGGTCCACAATATAGGTTCGGCGCCTTTTGATGTACTGGACGTTGAACTTCTCGCACGGCCTGGGATTCCGTCGCCGTCTTTGGCAGCAGCGATTGCTGGGGAAAATCCAAGCGCGCGCGTTTACAACTGGGTCCTCGCTCCCGGCGCAGAATCTGCCATGCACACCCACGTGCGGCCATACCTGATCGTCTCGGCAAGAGGGTTCATGCTCAAAATGACGTCGCCCGACGGCCAATCCAGCGTTCACGAGGTCAAGCCCGGCGACTTCCATTGGGTGAACACCAAGGTCACTCACAGCCTTGCTAACGCAGGGAACTCCGAAGGGCAAATCGTGGAGATCGAACTGAAATAGGGGCATCACTCCGGCCAACTTCCCCGTTAACCGCGACCGTGAGTGGGACACCTGGGTCTCGCTTGCCAAAACCGGAGGCTAAGAAACGCTTGTCCTGACATCTCCACGGTCTCGCTGTATACTCGGACCACTCGACATTCTTGTCGACATCGGCGTTCTCGCCGAGAAGGAGGTGATCCTGTGAGGTACGGTTTACGTTGACGCAGTAAAGAGAGGCGCTTGTGAGTTACCGGGCGCCTCTTCTTTTTTCCTTCCTGTCCAATTTCCCTTTGATTTCATGAATTCACTCAGCTTTTTTCCTCTAGCCTATGCGTGATGAACGCGTAACCGCAAACTAACTCCACTCTCGTAGAGATGGATCGATTGGAAAAGAAAAAACCGCACAGGCAGGAGTGCCTGTGCTACTGCTGCGAAATACGGTAGGATGCATCGCGATGAGCACTGGAAAAACTTACGATACGGCGATTATTGGGGCGGGCGTGTTTGGGGCGTGGAGCGCCTGGCACTTGGCCCGGCGCGGGCAGCGTGTTGTGCTGCTGGACGCATATGGACCCTCGAACGCGCGGGCTAGTTCCGGCGGCGAGACGCGCATCATTCGAATGGGTTATGGAACGGATGAGATTTATACACGGTCATCGCAACGGTCGCTGGAACAATGGAAAAGTTTTTTTGCCGCGACGGGAAAACCACTGTTTCATGAGACGGGAGTGCTTTGGCTGGCAGGTGAAGACGATTCGCGCGTCCGGCGGACGATGGCGACGCTTAAGCGCTGCGAGGTACCTTTTGAAGAGATGGGTAAGGCGGTGCTCGAGCGGCGTTATCCTCAGGTTTCCTTCGAACGCGTGACGCGCGGATTTTTGGAGCCGAAGAGCGGCGTACTGATGGCGCGGCGAGCGGTGGCGGCGGTTGTCGAGGATGCCGTCAAGCTGGGAGTCGAGTTTCGGATTACGTTGATTGAAACGCCGAAGGGCACGGGACGCTTGAGCAGCGTGACATGTAACAACGGCGAAACGATTTCGGCGGGGCAATTTGTTTTTGCTTGCGGGTCGTGGCTCGGCAAAGTGTTTCCCGAGATTCTTGGACAGAGAATTTTCCCAAGCCGGCAGGAAGTCTTCTTTTTTGGCGTGCCGCCGGGTGACGCACGATTCGCGCCGCCGGCTTTGCCGACGTGGCTCTTTCAGGAAGATGAATATTACGGAATGCCAGACATCGAGGGCCGCGGGCTAAAGATTGCACTCGACCATCACGGAGAGCGCGTCGATCCGGATACGCAATCGCGTTTGCCGACGGCTGCGGAGGCGGAAGTGGTGCAGAAATATGTGGCCAGCCGTTTTCCGGCAATGCGTAATGCACCGGTGGTCGAGACGCGCGTGTGCCAGTACGAAAATACGTCGAACGGCGATTTTTTGATCGACCGGCATCCGCAAATGGAAAATGTGTGGTTCGTGGGCGGCGGCTCGGGGCACGGCTTCAAGCATGGGCCGGCAGTGGGCGAATATGTTTCGCGCCAGATTCTGGATAAGGCAGAGCCTGAGCCGCGATATTCATTGCCGACGAAGGAAACTGTGCAGCACCGGGCTGTGTATTAGGCACGAGTACGCGGAAATTATTGAGCCTCGCCAAATATAGAGTCGTGCGCGTCACTGAGAAAAGCGGCAGCAGAGCTGCCGCACTCCAAGGTGATAGTTCGCAGAATGATGCGGAACTCAGTAAGGGCGCGAATTAAGTTTTTGGAGTGCGGCGGCGAGCATGGAATGCGGCGATGCCGCGCTTCACGCGACGGGCTTTTTCCGCGTAGAGATCCTGATCCGCCGCGGAGAGAAGCTTCTCAATTCTTTCTCCATCCCCTCGGTAAACCGAAATGCCGATGCTCGCGGAGAGCTTAGGCACTTCCTCGTCCTCCGACATCACCATGCGAATGCGATTGGCGACGCCCTGCGCTTCGGCGTCTTCCGATTCTGGCAGCACGAGAGCAAACTCATCGCCGCCGTAGCGTGCGGCGGTATCAATGGCGCGGCAATGAATGCGCAAGATGGCGGCAAGGCGGCAGAGAGAGCGGCTGCCAACGAGATGACCGAAGCGGTCGTTGATTTTTTTCAAACCATCCAGATCGAGAAGCAGGACGGCGAAGGGCCTGCTGGTGCGGTTGGTGCGCTCGGTTTCGTTCTCGAGGACGTCGAGGAGCCGGCGATAGTTGGCGAGGCCGGTGAGCGGATCGCTGACGGCGAGATGGCGGACTTGTTCGAACAGGCGCGCGTTATCCAGGAGCGCGCCGCCAAGAGCAAGGGCATAGCTGCTCACAGTGAGGACCTGCGCGAGCACAAAAGGCGCGTCGAGAAGCCGCTCGGACTGGGATGCGGCGATCTGAGCGGCGAAGTTCATCCAAGCCGCAGCGTAGATGGTGCGATCGAACGCAGTGTCCTCGGAATCAAGGCGACGCCGATACCAAATTACCGCCGCGAAAAAAATTATGCCGGGCAAGAGTTGCTGCGGACTGGGTACGAACGAGGCCGGATGCCTGGAAGCTTCCGGTGGAAGGCGGCGAAGCGCGGCGGTGACCACATACGTGAAACCGACGACCGCCAGCAGAGCGCCGGTTATTTCCGCTTTCGTATGGCGCGAACGGGGAATGAAATGCTCGACGAGCAGCGCGACAAGAAGCACAAGGGCCAAAAGCATGCGGCTGAGCCACCAAGCCACAGGCGCCCAATTCGCTCGCAGCGGGAGAATCTTGCAGGTATTGAAAGAAGAGAACGCCGGAGGCCGACAAGACCGCGCCTGAGAGTAGATATCCGCCGCCGAGAATTAGGGAGATGCGGTCCTGCGTGCCCTGAAAACGAACGAGAGTTAGCGCGGCAAAAACGAAAGCCAGCAACGCCGAAATAACTTGGAGATAGCCTTGAAGAACGGGATCAGGTTCGAGGGAGATCGTGCGCAGCCAATATGCCACGAAGAACGTGAGCAGGACACCCAGGACATGCCACAAGACAACCTTTGTGGGACTGCGACCGGCCATACCTGTTTCCCCGTCCATACTGATGGCCCTCGTCTGGGGAGAGGTGCTACTCAATTAGACTACGTGGGCAAGGCGAGCGTTGCGGATAAAGTGAGAGGACTTTAACGAAGAGATACTGACTGTGGAAATTGTTCCTACTGTACGAAAGGACAGGTGCGAGGCACGAATTCGGATGGGAGCGGTGGCGAATTGCCCGTGCGAGTGAGGAACGCGGCGCAGTTTGTGCTTGCGCGAAGAATAGGGTTCTTAGAAAATGCCTTTATTGAAACGATTCAATGCTTGGGACAAGAGCAGGACCGTGGCCCGCGCTCTTCCTCTGAAAGCTGCTCGGCCGACTTTAGACAGACTTCAAGATGGCAAAAGGAACCTGGGCATGCGCGTGAAAAAAGATAGGCGAGGAGTTTTGAAAAAAACTGCCCGTGCTCCGCGCGGCGGAAAGTCCGCATCGCGAGGCGCAGGGCAACAGACACTCGCAGGAAATTCTCTCACAGCCGGCGACATGGGTGGAGACGGCGCGGCAGTTCGAGCAGAACGCAGCACTGGATAGAAGCTTTGCATAAACTTTTCTCCATGATGAGCCGTGGCTGTTTGTGGCCTGCGGGTCGAGCTACTACCTTTCGCGGACGATTGCGGCGCAGTGGGCAAAACTTCTGCGCGTAGCATGCACGGCAGTGCCGGCATCGGAGTTGCTTTTCGCTCCGGACGAGGTGATTCGGCGGACTGGTGCGCGGCAGGTGGTGCTCGTGTCGCGTTCCGGGAAAACGACGGAGGTATTGCGCGCAGCGGAATGGTTGAAGGCAAACACGGCGGTCCGAACGTTGGGCGTGACTTGCAGCAACGAGAGCGTTCTTGAAGATTTGTGCACACATGTCTTGAAGCTGCCGTGGGCCGACGAAAAGAGCATGGTGATGACGCGATCGTTTACGTCGATCCTGTTGCTCTTCGAGAGATTGGGCGCGAAATTCGCGGGCGACGCCGGACTGGTGTCCGCGCTCGGATACTTTGCCAGAAAAGACAGTGGCGTGGCTTGCGGCGAATGCTGATAAGATTCGGGCGCTCGGAACGAAGCGGCGGTTCGCGGATTTTGTTTTTTTGGGGCAAGGCGCGCATTACTGGCTGGCGCAGGAGGCTGCGCTGAAAATTACGGAAATGTCTTCATCGTATGCGCAGGCGTATCACACGCTGGAATTCCGTCACGGGCCGAAATCGATCGCCAGTAAAGATACGTTGATTACGTTTCTCCTTTCCGATGCGGCGGTGGAAGAAGAGAGCTTGCTCGTTGGCGAATTGAAGAAATTGGGAGCAGCGACTTTTGTGGTCGCTAACCGCGCGACACCTGGCGTTGCGGCGCGACAGCCGATCTTCTGATCGAACTTGGCCTGGATGAGCCGGAGTATGCGCGACTGGCGCTGACGGCGATTCCGGCACAATTGCTGGGGCTGGCGGTGGGTTTGCGCAAGGGGTTGAATCCCGATGTGCCGAAGAATTTGACGCGCGCGGTGGTGCTTGGCTCGAAAAATGGAGCGGCCGCGAAAAGGAGAGGTGCTTGAGCAACGAAGCTGGCGGAGGCGTGCCGCAACTGCGGCGCACGCTCAAGCTGTCGGACCTGATTTTCTACGGAATCGTTCTCATCCAGCCGATCGCGCCCATTCCGCTCTACGGCGTGGCGCAGAAACTTTCGGACGGCCACTTTGTCCTGATCATTCTGATCGCGGGGTTTGCCATGCTGATTACTGCCGTCAGCTACGGACGCATGGCCGCGCTCTATCCGACGGCCGGGTCGGCTTACACTTACGTTGGCAAGGGGCTGAACCCGCATCTTGGATTCCTGGCCGGCTGGGCGATGATCCTCGATTATCTGCTACAGCCTCTGATCAATACCGTATGGATCTCGACGGCGCTGCACGAACGCTCCGCGTACTTCCACATTCCGCAGATTCCTTTTGTCATCTGGGCCCTGATCATCGCCGGAATTATGACGGCTTTGAATCTGGCTGGAGTCAAGGCCTCCGCGACCGCCAACAAGGTTCTGTTAGCAGTCATGTCGGTGGTCGTGGTGTACTTTATCGTGGTGGCGATTCGCTTTCTGTATGCCGGGCAAGGATGGGAGGGCCTCTTCTCGATTCAGCCAATCTACGATCCGAAGACGTTTAATGCTCACAAGATTCTCACCGCGACTTCGTTTGCCGCTCTCACTTACGTCGGCTTTGACGGGGTGACAACGCTAGCCGAAGACGTCGAGAACCCCAAGCGCAACGTTTTGCTGGCCGTGGTGCTGACCTGCGTCATTGCCGGCGTCTTCAGTGGACTCGAGGCGTACCTTGGCGCGCGGGTGTGGCCGGACTGGCGATCGTTCCCAAATCTTGAAACCGCATTTATGGATATTTGCGCACGAGCCGGCGGACTCATCCTTTCCTGGTCCATGGCTCTCGTCCTGATCGTGGCTGCATTCGGCAGCGGACTTGACGGGCACGCTCGGCGCGGCGCGGTTGCTCTTCGGAATGGGCCGCGATAACGTCTTGCCAAAGAAGTTCTTCGGAAAACTAACGCCCGGGACGAGTACGCCAACGAATAACATCCTGCTTATCGGCGGGCTCTCGTTTGTTGGGTCTGTGATGCTGAACTACATTGGCAGCGCCTATGAGCACGCGGGAGAATTGATGAACTTTGGCGCCTTCCTCGCGTTCATGGGAGTAAATTTCGCGTGCTTCTGGCAATTTTCCATGAGGCGGCAGCAGGGCGCTCCGATGAACTTTGTGCGCGACGCATTGGTGCCGTTGGTTGGCTTTCTTTTCTGCGGCCTCATCTGGGTGGAATCTGAACATCATCGCGAAAACAGTAGGTGGTATCTGGTTCGCGATCGGCCTGCTCTACGTTGGATACAAGACAAACTGGTTCCGCTCGGCTCCGGTGATGATCGATTTCAGAGAGTCATAGCCGGCCGAGTAGGCCCTGGCTGCATGCGCCGTTCCCTTACTGAAAATGGACGAACTCTGGCAGAATGATGGCAATCCTAGAGGCCTACCCTTGAAGCGCGCAAGCGGCAAGAATCAGACGGTGACGATGCGAGACGTCGCGGAAGATAGCGGCTTTTCGCCTGCAACGGTCTCGATTGTTTTGAATAACGCGCCGCTGGCCCGCTACATCGCTCCCGCTACAAAAAAACGGATCGAAGAAGTGGCAAAGAAACTTGGTTACCGGCCGAATGCGATGGCGCGGTTTCTTCGCAGCAAGCGCAGCCATACGGTAGGGCTGGTTTTTTTCGACATTACCGATCCTTTTTGTACGCCGGTTATGCGCGGGATTGAAAACGCGCTGTATCAATCGTCCTACGTGCCAATTTATGCCGACGCGCATAACCAGCGCGAATCGTTTCGAGCGCTACCTGGAAATGCTGCTGGAGCATCACGTCGAAGCGTTGATTGTTGTGGCGAACTGGCTGGTCGTGGACATTCATGTGCTGGCTGACTTGAGCAAACGAAATATTCCGGCGGCGACGATCGGATGGGAGTTGCCCGGCGACACGGTGAGCTCCGTGATGGTGGACAACGAGACGGGCGGGCGCATGGCGCTCGAACATTTGCACCAGCTCGGTCATCGCAAGATTGCGTTTATTCGCGGGCCGAAGATGATCATCGACAGCGCGCCGCGGTGGCGCGGCGTGCAGAAGTTTGCACACTCGGCGGGCCTTGAGATCGATCCGGCGCTGGTGCTGCAATTGCCGGATTCGTTCGATCCAAACTCCGGGTTCGAGGGCGGCCACCGGCTGACCGAGGAGTTGCTTCAAAAAAAGAAAAAGTTTACAGCGCTGATGGCGTTTGACGATTTGACCGCGCTGGGAGCTATTCGCGCGCTGACCAAAGCGGGAGTGAAAGTGCCGGAACAGTGTTCGGTGACGGGTTTTGACGATGTGGCGATGTCAGCTCTAAGTGCGCCGTCACTGACAACCGTGCGCCAGCCGCTCGAGGCCATGGGAACGAATGCCGTCAACATCGTGATGGAAAGCATCAAAGCCGGGCTCGAGAAGCGCGAGTGGAATACCGTGCGGCAGAAGATGAATCCGGAGCTGGTGATTCGAGACTCGACGCGCGACGTGGCGCACTCAGCAGCTCGGATTGACCTGATCTCAGCGTTCTTTGCCGCTCCACCCCCTCCCTATTTTTTGTAAACTTTGCATCTACAGGACTTATGATGCCAGTCATCGTTGGCAAACTGACGGCAAACGGTATCCACTCGTAGAGCTAGGACCACTTTTCGACAAATTGGTCTCTCAGCTCGAAAGGCGTTCTGGAAAACCCTCATAGGCGTCCCGTCAGCAACCGGAAGAGCGCTTGTCCAGACGCCTCGAAGCCGCTGACGCGTGGTGCCCCCTCGCAAACCAATCGCGCCGAGGGCCGGGACGCGGCGCTAGGGAAGCTGCACAGGGGCGACGTTGAAGCCGTCGACGGCTAGGACGGGTTTGGCGGCGCCGAGGTCGGTCTTTCGGACATGGACTATGATTTCGCGTTTCTCGCCGGGGAGCAGGGAGATGTAGTTGTCGTCGAAGAAGACGGGGAGGACTTCGGGGCCGTCTTTGCCTTTTAGGAGGCGAAGGCGGACGAGGAAGGCGAGGCCGGAGCCGGTGTTTTCGACGGTGATGCGGGCGGCGGTTTCCTGGCCTGCTTCGGAGACGGTCATCGACGCCTTGACCGTGGCTTGGGGAAGATCCTGCAGGGCGAGAAAATCGGCGTATTCGGTTAGCGGAGTGTAATACCACTCCGACTTGGCGAAATCGGGGACGTCGGGCTTTTTGGAAAGCCAATAGAAATTGCGACTGAGCAATTCGCCGGACGAAGAAAAGAGTTGAAGATTCAGGAAGTAGGCGGCACTGATGCCGTCGGGCTCGGCAACCGTGAAGGATTTGGTCACGCCGTCTGCCGCGACATCGGAAACTTCCTCGTGAGTGAAACGCTCTTTCATGGACGTATCGTAAATCTTGGCGACGACTTTTAAGCCTTTGAGGGCTTCTTGTTTTCCATTGACGATAGCGATAGAGCGGTCGTCGTAGGAAAACTGCACGTGAACGAGCTCGAGCGCTTTTTTGGAGCCGAAATAGCCGCCGGCGGGGCGCAGATCATAATCGTAGAGATGCCAGATCAATCCGTTCCACGCGTTGTTCAGCATCCATTGGATGATGCCGGTGGATTTGTACTTGTTGCGGCCATAGGCTTCGAACATGGCGCGCTCGCCTTCGTAGGTTATGGCCTGCGATTTCCAAGCAAGGTCGGAGACGTCTTTCAACGGGCCGTAGCGCTTTTCAATCGCGTTGGTGAAGACTTTGATGTTTTTGAATTCGCCGCCACCGGCGTGGAAATCCCAAACTTCATTGATGGGCCAGAGTTTGTCCGGCGGAAACATGGATTTCAATCCTTCGAGAGGCGGAACGGCGGGGCCGGGGCTGGTTTCGCTGTTGAAGCCGTAGGCGCCGCCGTACTTGGTGTCCAGCAGCCAGTAGTTCGAGGAAACGTATTCGTACGGACCCGACATTTTCACGCCGCTGGCACCAGTAGGCTCGGTTTTCTTTTCGGTGGCGGAGGAGATGACGGGTTTCGGCCAGTTATTTTCTTTTTCCACTTCGAGGTAAGCGCGCTCGCGTTCGGGCGGCGGCGGATTGTCGCTGCCGTTCAGCCAGACAAGGATGCTGGGATGCGCGCGCAGGCGAAGGATTTGATCGCGGAGGGAATCGACGGAAACGTGGCGATTTTCGTCGCCCCACTTGTTCCACTTTTCCCAAGCGTCGCAGCAGCACCATCCGGCCATAACGAGAATGCCGTCGCGATCGGCACGTTCCATGAACGCTTCGTCTTCGAGCTTGCCTTCGAGGCGGATGGTATTGAGGCCCATCTCTTTCACGTAACGGAATTCGGCTTCGCGGCGCGATTGATTGACGCGCAGCATCATGTCGGGCGCCCAGCCGCCGCCGCGCACGAGGACAGGTTTGCCGTTCACTTTGAAGAGGCGGTAGCCCTCTGGCGTCAGTTCGGAATCGGTTTGCACGATGCCGAAGGCGATGGTTTGCTTGTCGGATGCGGGACCTTTGTCGGGAACAAATTCGAGAGTGAGCTTATGCAGATAAGGCTCGCCCATTTGATAGGGCCACCAGAGGCGAGGATTCTGCACGTTCAGCGACGCCGCGGAATCCGGCGTTATTGCGATCGCGCGGCGCTCGCCTGCTTTCAGTTCGACACTCTGGGAAAATTCAATCGGAGCGGCTGCGCCGGCAATCTGTCCGCGCAATGTTCCTTTTACGGCTGCGTTCGAGGCATTCTGAAGTTCCGCGCGAACAGTCAAGTGCGCTTTGTCCGTTGCTGGGAGGTCGAGCTTCGTTTCGACCGCAGCGTGCCGCACGGCAACGGGGCCGCTCGCGGAAAGAACTACTTCCTGCCAGATCCCCATGTCTTTATCGGGCGGCGTGGGATTCCAATCGACCCAGGTGATGCCAAGCTCGTTGGCATGCGGCGCGGAAACTTCCACGGCCACCACATTCTTTGCGCCGGCTTTGACAAACTGCGTTACGTCAAATTCATAGCGGCGAAACGCGCCAACGACTTGATCCGAGCCGGCGAGTTTTTTTCCGTTGATCCAGATATCCGCGCGATAGTTGATTCCGCGAAAAGCGAGCCAGACTGTTTTCCCATTAAATTGCGCGGGGACTTCAAACTCTTTGCGGTACCACCAGGGGACAGCGTAAGGACTATTCTCCGGCATTTCCTGGTTGGCGAATTCGGATCCAATCGCATAGGAGACGCCGGGAACGGAACGCAGGTTCATGCCGAAGTACGGATCTTTGTACACTCCGTTTTCGACAAGGACGGCGAAAACCGTGTTCGGAGCGGAAGTCTTGTACCAACTCGAAGCGTCGAAACCCGACGGTGGAGATAGTTTCGCCGCTGGCGCTGACTTTTGCGGAGGATTGCACAGTCCATCCTTCGCGCAGAGTGATGTCGCCGTCGGCGCGGGAGAGGGGCGCTGCGATCGTTGCGGCTGCGAGCGAGCGTCGCGATAAAGCCTATGGCAACACGGAAGTTTCTGTTCTCCCTGGCGATCCGGAGTCAATGGCATCGCACAAGAAATTCTCTTTCTTGCTGAGCGAAATCATCATGAGCTCCCCCACAACGCCACGCAAGCTTCGTCATTTAAACCGATTCAATGGCGAGAATAGCCTTCATTCGAGAGCTTGCGTCATTGGGCGCTAGTTTAGCCTGAGGGGAAGAAAAGAGACAAGCGCTATCCAAAAAAAGCAAAAGGCGCGAACCTTGCGGCCCACGCCTCGCACTTTTTCGATTGCCTTGTTTACGCAAACTTACTTAACTGCCGGCAAAAACACTTCCGAGGGCGTGAGAAACTCCACGTTAGGAGCTTCAGTGACCACGCGTACGCGCTCGAACTTGCCTTTTTTTCCGCCGTTGCCCACGAAGCTGAGCAGATATTGGTTGCTGAGATGCATCTGGATTTCGTCGAAGTACGGCTTCAACGTAACCGGCATGCCTGTGCCGAGGTAGTAAGACTCGGCGCCAGTCTCTTCGGAAATGCGGCTGAGGTTCGATTGCGCGTTGAACACGCGGAACGCGCGGTTGCCGACGTGTCCGGCATCCGGAACATAGATCGTCCAAATGTTGATGTTCTGTTTTTGAGCGCGGGAGATGGTGCTATCAAGATCGGGATCGACCGGATCAAAGCTTCCGCGAAAATAATCGACGCCCGAAGAAAACAGCATGATGGATTTGCGCTCGCCGGAGTCAGGCCAGCGCTTCATCCAATCCTGGAGGGACAGATAGGGGCTCGTGAACGCACCAGCACTGCCCAAAGGCATGCGCAGCGCCTTGGCGGCAAGAGCGTGATCCTTGGTAAAATCCTGCGCGACCGCGGCCGTGCCGTTCCTGGCGTAAGCCACGGCGATAAAGGTGTTCTCCGGCTGGGCCATGAAAAACGCCTTCAAATCGCCCCATTGATTGGCGACGGCGCTTTGCAGCGAATCGTCGATGAGCACGGCGAGGAAAAGCGTATCGCCGCGCTTCCAATCCGCCACTTGCACCTTTTCCTTGCCTTGGTAGAGCTGAACATCATCTTTCGTGAGCGCAGGCGGCTGAGTTTCTTTCTTGCCTACGGCAGTGACAGTCATCGTCACGGCGCCTGAATCTGCTGCCCGGGTCTCCCAGGCAAACGACAGGGAAACCGCAACGGCCATAGCGGCCGACAACAGAGCCGCTTGCCACTTCCGATCGTAATTCATAAAGTTGACTCCCTTCCTCATCTGGTTGCGTTAGATGCCGAAGATTGTCAGGTTGGAGACAACAAAGTTTCCAGGGTTACGGAAAAGAAAAGGCGCGGACCTTTTGGCCCGCGCCCTGCGTATACAGAGTTGCAGTGAACTAAATTATCTTACTGCCGGCAAGAATACTTCCGAAGGCGTCAGAAATCCGACGTTGCGAAGCTCCGAGGTGACCTTGACGGGTTCGTACTTGCCCTTGTGGCCGCCATCGCCGACGAACGCGAGCAAATACTGGTTGTTGAGGTTCCTTTGGATGCGATCGAAATACGGCTTCAGGTTGACAGGTGCCCCGAGACCGAGCGAGTAAGACTCGGCGCCGGTCGCTTGCGACAGACGGTCCAGGTTCGATTGCCAGTTGAAGGCACGGAACGAACCGCGGCCGCGGCGTCCTGAATCCGGCGCGTAGATCGTCCAGATGTTTACGTTTTTCTTCTGCGCGCGGGCGATCGCCGTATCGAGATCGGGATCAAGAGTCGCGGGACCTCCGCGGAAATAATCAATGCCCGAAGAGAACAGGATGATGGAACTGCGTTCTCCGGAAGCGGGCCAACGCTTGATCCAATCCTGAACGGCGAGATATGGACTGGTTGCAGCACCGGCGTTGCCCAATGGCATACGCAGAGCCTTTGCGGCTAGCGCATGGTCCGTTGTGAAATCCTGGGCGACCATGGCCACGCCATTTCGCGCGTAGGCCACGGCGATGTAGGTGGTTTGCGGTTGAGCCATGAGAAATGCGCGGAGATCGCTCCATTGATTTGCAAGGCTGCTGCGAAGCGAATCATCAATGAGCACGGCGAGGTAAAGAGTCTCTCCGCGCTTAAGGTCAGCGACCTGCACGCGTTCCTTGCCTCGATAGAGTTCGAGATCATTCTTGGTTATCGCGGGCGGTTGCGCGTCCTTCTTGGCTGTAGCCGTAACCGTCATAACAACTGCAGAGGTATCCGAGGCTGCGGGTGCGCTGTTCTCGGCCGCCTTCAAAGCGAGCGGTACAAATGAGGACACCACTAAGCACGCCAAGCAGAAACAACCCCCTTCGAAATATTCTTGTGTTCATAAACTGCTCTCCATTTCTCATCCCACAGTATTAGATGCGTCGAAGGCTGATCGCGTATACATGTGGTTGTAGACCTAGCCACGATCCGTCGTAGAATGCATCCCGGCCAGAAAGGGCGAATCTTGTGAAGAATTACATCGGAGCGATCGATCAGGGCACAACTAGTACGCGCTTTATGGTGTTTGATAAAGCGGCGCGCGTGGTTGCCGTCGCGCAAAAGGAGCACGAGCAGATTTTCCCGCGTCCGGGATGGGTGGAACACGACGCGCTGGAAATCATGCGCCGCACGGAAGAAGTGATCGGCGAAGCGCTCGAACAACGAGGACTGCGTGCTTCGGACTTGGCCGCGATTGGCATAACCAATCAGCGCGAGACTGCCGTGGTGTGGGAACGCAGCACGGGCCAGCCGATCGCCAACGCGATCGTTTGGCAGGACACGCGTGTTGCGGAAGACGTCGGACATTTTGCAAAGAACGGTGGACAAGATCGTTTTCGCGCGAAGACTGGCTTGCCGCTGAGCACGTATTTCAGCAGTTTGAAACTGCGCTGGCTGCTGAACAATATTCCGGGAGCAAAAGAAAAAGCGGCTGCTGGGGAACTGCTCTTCGGAAATATCGATACGTTTCTGGTGTGGAATCTCACTGGCGGGCCACAGGGCGGGGTTCACGTCACCGATGTGACCAACGCGAGCCGAACGCAACTTCTCAATCTTGAAAACACTGGATTGGGATGCGGAGTTGCTCGCGGCGTTCGAGATTCCGCGTGCGATGCTGCCGCAAGTGCGCTCGAGCAGCGAAGTTTACGGTGCCGCGACGCTGCCAGCTATCGCGGGCGTGGAGATCGCGGGAATTCTGGGCGATCAACAGGCCGCGCTCGTTGGGCAGGCTTGTTTTCGCCCCGGCGAAGTGAAAAATACGTACGGAACAGGTTGTTTTCTGTTGATGAATACGGGCGAACGCGCTGTTCCGTCGAACTTCGGCTTGCTGACGACTGTCGCGTACAAAATGGGCAGTGCGCCCGCCCACTATGCCCTGGAAGGTGGCGTTGCGATTTCGGGAGCGCTGGTGCAATGGGTCCGCGACAATCTCGGGATGATTGAGAAAAGCGCGGACATCGAAACGCTGGCCCGCACGGTGAAAGACAACGGCGGCGTTTATTTTGTTCCGGCGTTTTCCGGGCTGTATGCGCCTTACTGGAAAGAAAATGCGCGCGGCGTGATCGCGGGATTGACGCGGTATGTCAACAAAGGCCATTTGGCGAGAGCGGTTCTGGAAGCGACAGCGTTTCAAACACGCGAAGTTGTGGAAGCGATGGAAAAGGATTCGCAGATCGCGCTGTCGTCGCTGCGCGTAGACGGCGGGATGGTCGTGAACGAACTGCTGATGCAGTTTCAGGCTGACATTTTGAATCGCGAAGTCGTGCGCCCCGTAATTCAGGAGACGACCGCGCTGGGTGCAGCGTATGCCGCGGGACTGGCCGTTGGATTTTTTTCGGGACTGGATGAACTGCGCACCAATTGGGCCGTGGACCAGACGTGGACGCCGCATTTCGCGGAAGCAGAGCGCGAGGAGATGTACAAACAGTGGAAGAAAGCAGTAACGCGCTCGTTTGATTGGGTTGATTCTTGATACGCGCTGCAGAATATTGTTCTGAATCTGCTCCACTCGAAGGAGATTGCTGAATGACATCACCCTTTCTCGGCGAATTTCTGGGCACGATGATCATCGTGCTGCTTGGCAATGGAGTTGTCGCCGGCGTGCTGCTGAAGAAATCGAAGGCAGAAGGCAGCGGATGGATCGTCATCACGGCTGGGTGGGCCTTCGCAGTCATGGCCGGCGTTTTTGTGTCGATTGCCTGTGGCAGCAATGACGCGCACTTGAATCCAGTGGTCACGATAGGCTTCGCGGTGCGTGACGCAAGCTTCGGGAAGCTCGCTCCTTATCTTGCGGCGCAGCTTCTCGGCGCTATCGTGGGAGCTGTTCTTGTCTGGCTCCACTATTTGCCGCACTGGAAAGAAACGCCGGATGCTGCCGCGAAGCTGGGCTGTTTTTGTACCGCGCCTGCGATCCGCAGCTTTGCCGCGAATTTGTTCAGTGAAATTTGCGCTACGTTTGTTCTGGTCTTCGTGATTGGCGCGATTTTTTCGAAGAGGGTGTCCGCGGCGGGGCCTGCCGCTGGATTGGGCCCGTATCTCGTGGGCAGCCTGGTGTGGGGCGTCGGATTATCACTCGGCGGCACGACCGGTTACGCCATCAATCCCGCGCGCGATTTAGGTCCGCGCATCGCGCACGCCGTTTTGCCCATCGCCGGAAAAGGAAATTCGGATTGGGGCTACTCGCCTGTCCCGGTGATCGGTCCCATTCTTGGTGGAGCATTGGCGGGGTTGCTTCTGCGCTTCCTTGCCATTTTCTAAAACACCGCTAGTTGAAGCCCGTTCGCAAGTACAAGTAACCGATTCCGCATGCGCCCATTGTGGCTCTGCGCGCTCGCTTATCCATGCCTGCGTTACTCTGCAATGGCATGGGAACAATCACCATCGCTCCTCCAGAGGAGCGCGCTGCGACGCCCGCTCCGCCTTCGCGTCCGCAGAGTCCGTGGATTTATCGTCCTTGGATTGATTTGACGGTCGGCTGCGGAGCCTGGTCCGCGCCACTCTTGCTCGCAGGATTTTATTTTGCGAATTCGTATCAGCGAGGCTGGAGCGTCGCATTTTATTTTCTCGCCCTGCTCTCCAACTATCCGCACTTCATGGCTACGGTTTATCGCGCGTATCACACGCGCGATGAGTTCGAGAAATACAGGATCTACACGGTGCACGTGGCGCTGCTGCTCGCAGTAGCAGGAGTCGTCACGCACGTCTGGTACGGGCTGCTTCCCTGGATTTTCACGCTGTACATTTGCTGGAGTCCGTGGCACTACACCGGGCAAAACTTCGGATTGCTGATGATGTTTGCGCGGCGCGCGGGCGTCTCGCCCACGGAAGCGGAACGCCGCGCGCTTCGCCTTTCGTTTATCGCGTCCTACATCTTGCTGATGCTGAGCTTTCACACCGGCGCGTCCGGCGATGCGCTGATTCTGTCCCTGGGTCTCGCGGCTAAATTCACTCTGCCCAGCGCGGGCGGTTCTGGCGTTGTTTTTTGTTGGATCCAGCGGGTGGGCTCTTGCGTCGTTGGCGCGAAGGAGCAGTTTTCGCACGATTCTTCCCGTGCTTACGTTGACGGTCACGCAATTTCTTTGGTTTTTCTTGCCAGCGGTGATCGAGCTCGTCAGCGGCCACGAAATTCCGCAGACGCGCTACAGCAGCGGCTTGCTCGCCGTCCTGCACTCCACGCAGTATTTGTGGATTACGAGCTATTACCAGAAAAAAGAGGCTCGCGCGGCCGGCGATTCTCAATGGTCGTTTTCTCGTTATCTAGTGACATTGATTGCCGGCGGGATCGCGCTTTTCATTCCCGGGCCGTGGATCGTCAGCCGCATCTTTCACGCCGATTTTGCCGCGAGCTTTCTTACGTTTACAGCGCTCGTCAATATTCATCACTTTATTCTCGATGGCGCCATCTGGAAGTTGCGCGATTCGCGCATCGCGTCTTTGCTTCTGGATGGCCAGCAAAAATCGCCGGGCGCCGGCGGCGAAAAGCAAAGCAGACTTTGCGGCGGCGGCTCACTGGTTCACGGGACGAGCGGCAGCTGCTCGCGCCATTCGCATCGCGGCCGTCGTACTGTTATTCCTCTGGGCAGGCGTGGACCAGCTGCACTTTTGGTGGTCCAGCGAAGCGAGCGCTTTGCCCGCGCTTCAGCGCGCCGCGGAGTTGAATCCTGACGACAGCTCCATTCAAGTGCGCCTCGCGCGTGCCGAGCAACTTGCCGGACAACGCGACGCCGCGCTCGCGTCCATGCAGCGCGCCGCCACACTCAATCCCGCGAGTCTTGCGCTTCAAGAATCCTACGGGCGCAGCTTGATTGAGGCAGGGCGCAATGCCGACGCGTATGCGCAATTCCAAAAAATTATCACGCGCTGGCCGCGCAACGCCGACGCGCTGGTCGATTACGGAATGCTCGCCCACAGGCTCGGGCATGACGAAGAGGCGGTGGACAACTGGCAGCGCGCGGTCGACGTCGACCCTGGACAGGCCAACGCACAGCTTTATCTCGCGCAAGTGCTCGATCAACAAGGTGCAACTGCAGGCCGCGGCGCGGCACTATCGCATGTACCTCGAAATCGTCGCCGCACGCCACGCAAAAAATCCCGCCGATACCGGCCCGCTGCTTGCAGCGCTCATAAAAGTTGCCGACGCGGATGCCGCAATCAATCACACCAGCGACGCTTCCAAAGGCTACGTCGCGGCTGCGGGTTTTGCGGAGAAGGCTGGCGAGAAGACGCTGGAAAGCCTGGCCCTCGTGCATCTCGCGGATTTGCAGGAGAAAGCAAGGCGACATTCGCGGAGCGGCGCAGTCCTACCAGCGCGCGCTGCAGCTTGATGCGGCGCTTTCCGATCCGCGCAGCACGGCGTCAGATTGGTTCAACTACGCACAATTCTTGCGAAAACAGCAACAGCCTGAGCGCTACGTGTTTGCCTGCTTGCTGCACGCGGAAAATATTTTGCAGAATACCTCGGGAGACGAACTCACAGTCGATATCGCAAGCACGCAAGGAAAGCGAAGCTCGACTTGGACAGGAAGCCGGCGCCGTGCGGCGCAAGCTGGATGAGATTGTCGCAGAATCGCTGACCCTGCAGGTTCACCGCTCTAGCGGCGAAAAATAGATTTAGATCGAGACGTCGCACGTAGTGACAAGCCGCACTGCGACGTCAGCCAAACTTCCAACTCTATTTTTCCTGGCCGTAATATGCGGCGCTTCCATGTTTCCGCAGGAAGTGCTTTTCGTGAAGATGTTTTGAAATCGGCCTGCGCTTTGGAATTCGCCGTGATCGTCTGAAAGGCCATCGCGGCAATTTCTTCCAGTATCACGGCAATGTGCGCCGCTTCCGATGGCGATTTTCCCCAGCAGAATGGCGCGTGCGCCGGCGACGAGCACCGCCGGCACATGAAGTGGATCGAGCTTCTTGAACCGCCGCACGATGGCGTGGCCGGTGTTGGCTTCGTAATTCGTTCGAATCTCCGCAGGCGTCAGCGGCTTTGTTACAGGAACCGGCCCGCGAAAATAATCGGCATGGGTCGTTCCAAAACATGGAATTTCTTTTTGCGCCTGCGCCCACGCCGTTGCGGCCGAGGAATGCGTGTGCGCGATCCCTCCAATGTCACGAAAAGCGCGGTAGAGAATCAGGTGCGTGGCAAGGTCGGAGGAAGGACGAAACGAGCCTTCCACGATTTTTCCTTCCAGATCGACGACCACCAAATCCTCGGGCTTCATCGTTTCATACGGCACACCGCTTGGCTTGATCGCGACCAGCCCTTCTTCGCGCGAAATGCCGCTGGCGTTTCCGAACGTGTACAGCACCAGCCCGCGCCGGACGAGCTCCAGGTTCGCTTCCAAGCACTTCTTCGCGCAATTTCTTCAGGATCATTCGTCGCCTCTTGATGCGGCCGCAGCGTGCGCAGGCAGAATAAGGAGTATTCGCGAGAAAAGGCAAGCCGTCAGTTCGGCACGGAGCTTCTTCGCGTTTACGTTGTAACTGAACATGAGCTCGGTTGTACGAGGGGCAGAAGCAAGTTAGAGGTCACAGAAGAAATGAAATCCGCTTCGAAAATCCGAAAATGCCATCTTAAAAAACGGGAACTCGCTGGTTCAGCCTGAGGTCGTTAACTATGTAGCTGGTACGTTCTGTCATCCATGTGTGCGGATCGGACTGGAGAAAAGTGGTCGGGGCGAAAGGATTTGAACCTTCGACCTCCTGGTCCCGAATAAGCAGTAGAAACACTATCTTATTGGCCCGTTTGGCTTTGTTCTGCGTCGAACATGCTCATTTGGGCCGGTATTCGGCAGCAATCGGGCTCAAATCGGACTCAACTATTTGGAAACGCAAGAACGCCTGTCACGCGCAACCGCCATTGACAGAGTGCTTCGTAGTAGACCGCAATTTCAGCCGCGGACGTATGTACCGCTTCGGTTCGCGACCGAATGTGTGTGCGAAGGTGTTGAAGCTGTTCCGGGGGATTTGTCGTAGCAGTGGACGGTTTCGGGGAGTTTGCGTCTCCGATCCACGGAGATCCCTTCTACGGAAAGTCGACCATTCATCCAAACGGTTATAGAAACCGACGACGAGAGGATACAGGTTTGAATCCGCACTAAGCGAACTTCGACAATAACTAGGGATACGTCGGCGGCGAGGGGACCGTGCCTCCAGGCAGCTACGCCGTCGAGGATCGTCTTCTGCATATCCGCGAGTGTCAGCGTTGCCGATTGCAGGACTAAATCTTCCAGACCTTCGACGCCAAGCATATCGTCGAGGTAGTTGAAGACCTCAACGAGGCCATCGGTGTATAAAATGAAGCGATCACCCGGTGATAGTTCAACTTCAATGGATGGCTCGGACGGTGTCGTTTCGGGGAGGCAACCGAGGATACCGTTTCGCGACTCAAGCCGACGGAGAGTGCATTCCACTTGGGGAAATTTTTATCTGCCATCGGTGGAGCAGGTCGAAACGAACGGACTGACATTTTTCGTTTACGAGGCGCAAGGTCTGGAGCAGCTCACGTTGGAGACTGTGCGGCAGTTCAATTTGCCTGAGGACTTACGGGGCGCGCAGGTCGATTTCTTTTGGGCCATCGGGGCGCCAAGTCCTTTTCCGTTTATGGTGGACCCGACGCATAGAAATGTTCCACTTATTCATGTGGTTTACGCCGGTGCTAACCTCGGAGCGAATCAACGCCCGGTCTTTATGAAGCTCCTTCAGAACGTCACCGTTCCCGGTGTCGTGTTCAAAGCACCACAGAATCCCTTGAAACCGAAGGGCAGGCGAAGCGACAAGGTTCTAAGAGGTAAGAGAGCTCCGGAGTTTAAAGCGGCTCCGAAAGAGCTCTAGTGACACAAACCAGCTTGCGCATTTTACCGCTCGATACGGATGAGGCGAGAAAAACCCGACTTTCCGGCTTCAGCCCTGGGGTTACCCCAGAAGTGTGTCCAACGCGGCAGCCGGAGCCGCGGCCCTCCTGACGAAGAGTTATTGATGAGTCGCTTTCGTCGATGGCGTCTATCGAATCCGTTTGTGGATAACGGTTCTGTCAGTAGGCAAGCAAGGAGATACGTTGTCCCGTTTGGCTCGTTATTCATCGCGGTCTCGATTCAGCCACGTGCCAGCCACCGGCCATAGCGCACGGACTCCACGAAGCTGAATTTGTTGCCGTGGCGCAGCACGCGATAGCACGCGTTCCACTTGCGAGTGAAAACGAGAATCATTGACATAACGCCTCCTTAGAAAGCTCAGCTGACATACTCAGCACGATTGATGTTTAGCTTGCGCATCTTGTTCTGGAGCGTGGTCCGCTTCAGGCCCAGCTGTTCGGCGGCGCCTCCTCTGCCGAGATCTGGCCAGACACAGCCTTAGCGCATCGACGATCACGTTGCGTCTGCCTGTTCGAATGCGGAGGCTGTCGCAAAAACGCGCGAATGAGAGCGTTCAACTCTGCAATGGGCACTCGCAATTCGTGACCTTCAGTAAAAATGACGCAGCGCTCAATGAAATTTGCAAGCTCGCGAATATTCCCCGGCCAATCGGCGTTCACCAGCGAATCCATCGCCTCGTTTCGGAACCGACGAATACGCTTCTGCATCTGGCGCGAAGCACGCAAAACGAAGTAGTACGAACTAGTAGCGGAATATCTTCGCGCCTTTCGCGAAACGGAGGAATTTGAATGGAAAGACATTCAACCGGTAGAAAAGGTCTTCACGAAACTGGTTATTGCGGATCAGCCCTGACAAATCGCGATGGGTTGCGGCAATCAATCGAACGTCCACGCGAATTGTCCTCGCACTACCCAGACGTTCAAATTCACGCTCCTGCAAAGCGCGCGCAGCAGCTTTGGCTGCACGTCCAGGCTGATATCTCCAATTTCATCCAGAAAGAGGGTTCCGCGATCGGCCAACTCGAATCGGCCTGCCTTCTGCGTGAGGGCGCCTGTGAACGCGCCCCTTTCGTGTCCAAAATAGTTCGCTCTCCACGAGGCCAGAAGGTATGGCCGCGCAATTCAGGCGAACGAAACTCCGATCGCGACGCGGACTGAGGTTGTGAATCGCGCGTGCGACGAGTTCTTTGCCAGTACCGGTTTCACCGTGCAGGAGGCACCGTTGTCCGGCGGGGCGCCACAATCGCAACATAGTCGAGTACCTTGCGGAGAGCGGCGCTCTTGCTTACGATGTCCTCAAATTGGTGCTCCGATCCAATTTCCGACTCGAAATAAAGGCATTCTCTTCCAGCACGCCTCATTTCAGCAATGTTTGTTCCTGCGAGGCCTCCGAGGTCCGTGAAAGCAACCGCTGCGCCCATAATCTCCTCCCTAATCTTCAGGATTGCATCATGATCATATTTTTCATAATGGAAGTCGCCGGTGAGTTTGCGATGACCTCGATCCGATTGCAACGGCAAATCGGACAATCGTGGTCTAGTCGTATCTTACAGGCGCAGGCTTGTACTTCCGGAGAGGGAGCATTCATACTTTTGGAGGATGGTCTTATTGCCTTGAAGGTTCGATGCGCTTCCGTCCGTAAAGTTGGGCATCCATCGACCAAACCCGGGTCCGATCATCGCGACGGTGGCACCTAGGCTAACTAACATGATGGCGATCACGGGATTCCCTGACCGCGCCAAGAATATCCAGATCTCGACAACGGCGATCGCGCTTCCTGCTAATGGTGTCCACAGCCCAAAGAGCAGAAGCACTCCCGCGACAGCCGCCATTAGAAAAGGAAGGCTCGGGACCAAGCTACTCCTTTGCAGGAGATTGGCGCCCGCAAAATAAAGCAGAACCGCGCTCGTCAGGACGCGTTGAAACAAGAGACCAAAGCCGGGCCAGCCCTCCGCGAATGTGGAAAACAGACGTTGCAAAGTATTCTCCGTTGCCGGTCCCATGCTAGTGGATACCTGGAAGATGTCGCAACGGTATAAAGGAGGACTTACGAGTCATACTTTTGAGGGATGCCCAGTTCGATGATCCCGCGCTGTAGTCCAATGGTCACAGCATGGGTCCGATCGTTGGCGCCAAGCTTCGAGAGAATGCTGCTGATGTGGCTCTTACGGTCGTTTCCTCGATGGAAAGCTTGTCGGCGATCTGCTTGTTGCCATTCCAGCAGCGATCAAACGAAGTACATCAATTTCGCGCGAGCTCAGCTCATCGTCGGCAGCATGCTCAGCCAGCTCTGCCGCGATTTCGGGCGGTATTCGCTTGTGTCCGGCATGGACACTCCGGATCGCGTCCAACAGCTCTCTGCGCACATGTCCCTTCAGGATGTATCCCCGAGCCCCCGCTCTGATGGCCGCAGGACCTGAACATCCCCGGAATAAGTCGATAAGACTATGATCTGGCGTTGGGAATTCGTTCCTGATGCGGTCGATGCTTCGGTTCCATTCAAATTCGGCATTTGAATATCCATCAGAGTCACGTCCGGACGGTGTCGTCGAAATTGTTTGATGGCTTCCTCTCCGTCGGAGGCCTCTGCTACCAGCTGCATGTCTGACTCAGCATTGACCAGGGCCGCGATCCCTTCGCGCAGGAGGGCATGATCGTCAACGGTGAGGACTCGAATCAAACTAGGACTTGTGCACATGAATCCTCCGTTTGCCGAACAGATTAAATCGATCGCGATTCCGCGGCTTTTCGTAAGCCATAGCCGCGGGGAGCGTCAATCGAATTTCTGTACCAGCTCCGGCTTCGCTCCAAAATTCCAATCGAGATCCAATTCCACGTGCCCGTTCCTGAACACCTGGTAGCCCCCAGTGCCCGGCACGCCCACCATCTTTTACTATCTGCGGGTCCATACCCTTTCCATCATCCCGCACAATCAAGCGGAAAACGTCGCTTTCATAACGGATCTCCACCTCAATCTCATGTGCGCGTGCGTGCCGGAACGCATTTCGGAGCAGTTCTTGCGCGATTCGACCGATTTCATCCTTGATCATCGGAAACAGTCCACGGCGCGCACCTTCAACGATCACCTCGAAGCGGGGTGAGCCATCCTCGGCGCGGTTGGAGGAAGCTAGTTCCTGACCAGTTGTTATCAACATTTGATCGAGGTCGTTTTCAGCGGACAGACTGGGACGTAACCCCTGAATCGAGTGCCGGCTTTCGTCCAGTGCCTGCTCGGCCCGAATTAATGCGCCATCCAGAGCCTCAGTTGCTTCCTCGGGGCGATTCGGAAGCATGTTGCGAGCCGCCTGGAAGCGGAACACCAGCCCATGGAAACTTTGCAGGAGTGTGTCGTGCAGGTCCCTTGCGATACGTGTGCGTTCGCCGACGCGCGCCTCCAGGTTCATAGCGAACTCATGATGCAACCGCCGGACGCGAAACTGATAGGCGGTCCACAAGAGTGCCAGAACGGCAGCTACGCACAGAGCGCGAAACCAGTTGGTCTGGTAGTACGCCGGGGCGACCGAGAACTCCAGCGTATCGCCTTGCTCGTTCCAGACTCCGCTGTTGTTGCTCGCGATCACGCGAAACCGGTAAGGGCCAGGAGGAAGGTTCGTGTAGTGCGAGTGGCGCGGGTTGACCGGCACTCTCCAGTCTTTGTCCTGCCCCTCCAGTTTGACTCGGAACTGCATCTTCTCCGGCGCGTCCAGGCTGAGAGCAGTGTAATCGATCTCCACATCGTGAGTCCGCGGCGCCAAACGCAAATTCGAAGGTGCCCCGCCAGGCAAGTTCTGCCATTGAAGCTTGTAGTCCGCGACAATTTGCTCGATGTGTACCGGCGGCGGAACCTTGTTGAAAGCCACATGATGAGGATCGACGAGTTGAATCCCTTCTCCCGTATGGAACCACAGCTTACCGTCGCTGGCCTTCGCGACAGTAGGACCGAAGCCGCTAGGAGGAACCGCGCGGAGCACCACACCGTCCGCTGCGTCCCAAACCGTCGTTTGGACCTTGCGCTTCGGGTCGTTGATCCACCCGTCTAGATCAGTACGCATGATGCGAACCAGACCACAGACCGTGTACAACCACAACGCACCGTCGTCGTCTTCTATCAACCAATGAATAGTGTCGCAGGGCAAGCCATCGTTTTTTGTGAGGGTAGTGATGTGGCCGTCTTTAATGCGGCTAAAGCCCCCCTCAGTTCCAGCCCACACAGCTCCCTTGCTATCGATTCGCAGACCACGGACATGGCCCTTACCCAAGCCCTCAGCGACGGTGTACGACGCGCGGACTTGACCATCCTTGAAATACATCACGCCCCCGTCTGTCCAGAATGAAAGCCAAATTCCACCATGATCACAGAGAATCACCGTCGCTTGTTGGCTACGCCCCAGAGCTGACCAGGGAAGGTGTTCAACCAACCGGCCCTTGAGCAAGTGCGTGAGACCCCGATTTCCGGAAAGCCAGAGGTTGTCGGCCTCGTCTCCTGCAATGGAAAAAACTTCTGTGCTAGGTACGCCATTTACGGCCACAAACCTGCCGTCTCCGAAATATGCAAGTCCGTGCGCCGTGAAAGCCCAAATGCGCCCGCGATGATCGCAAAACAATGATTGCACCATGTCGTCTGGCAGCCCGTCCGCCTTTCGGAACGTGGTCATCTGCTCATTCTTCCACCTGATCAACCCATCGTGGGTAGCTATCCAAATGCTCCCATCTGCGGCGGCTATTAACGAGTTAGTATCTGATAGACCGCGTTTGATAGAAGTCGCACTGACCGGAAGCTCTCGAAAGCGGTCGATCCCTCGAGTGGTCCCCACCCAGACATTGCCTTCACGATCCTCGAAAAGACTACAAATAATGTTGCCTGAGAGGCCATCCGACGTTGTAAACAGATCCGTCCGGCCGTGATGCAGATGGATGATCCCCCGGTCGTGGGTTCCGATCCAGATACCTCCATCGCGGTCACGCAGCAGTTTATTGGAATTGACATCCCGATCCGAAAGCAGCGCGTTTGGATTGCTTGCACTGCGAATAGGGTAGGTCACCAGTTTGTCGCCTAGGAGCTGCTTAAGCCCGCGTTCGCGAATGGCGATTAACACCCGTCCTTCGTCCGTTTTGCTGAGGTCATCGATTCGTACTCCGGGCATGGCATATCGCGTTGGAGGACCGGGCTTCCATCGCCATAGCCCGGTCTCCGCAGCCGCCCACAGTTCGCCGGAGTCGTCCTCAAACAAACTCCAAACGAATGTGCCGAACGCGCCGCCCTGCAGGTAACATTCCGCGCGGCCCCTTCGGATTGCGCACAGCCGACCTGCCGGACTTTCCGATGAGCCGGCCAGAATGCCGGCCCATACTGTTCCCTCGCGGTCTTCAAGCAGCGATGTTACAAAGACCCGGCCAACCTCCGGATACTCGGTCAGCTTATTGCCATTCCAGCTCACAAGTCCTGCAAAAGTGCCAATCCAAAGCGTGCCGTCGCGCGTCACGAGCAGAGCGTAAGGCGCGTTGGGAAGTTCCTGCCCCCTGGTGGTTGCCAGGGGGCAACATGAAGTCCATCGAAGCGGAACAAACCGAATTCGCTGCCGAGCCACAGATAGCCATCGGGCGTTTGGGCCATCGCGAAGATCGCGCCCCCGGAGACCCCGTCTCGGGCTGTCCACGCCGTATGCCCGTACTGGCTGAGATCGAGCGACGGGTCGAGCGCCAGGACGGGAGTAGACCCCAGAAGAAAGCTGAGCAAGCTGATCGTAATGAGCGCTAGCGCAGGTTTCATTGACGACCTTGCTCGCTTGTCATGACTGACATTCTAGAGCCCAAGAACAAGAAAGGGAGTCTCGCGCCAATGCACTCTGAGCGGTCCTCACATCACCGTTAAGATTTTTTGAATCTTTAAACGTAGTTTCCTTGATTATCAGTTCGGGAGACATGTGAAACAGACCTGACATTCGTGCTGCTTGGCGACGACGGTTTTTTGCGCTGGCCTGATCATACACCCTCATGAAGAATATACATCGCGCTTCAATAGGGGTGTGACGCGCCGCGATTAAGGTCCGCAGTTCCACAACTCTTCTTCATCAATCCCCAAGGAAAAATGATGTCGGCCACCGTGGAGCGCGGCGCAACTCCCAAATAGGAATCCCAAGAAAGCTATTCGACACGGGTCTTGTGCCAGACCCTACCGTCAATCAGTATGCGGTCACCGAGGATGGACCTAAGTTTCTGGTGCTAGAACCTCGCAAGGGTTTTCTCGAAACTTATTCTGTGGTCCTTAACTGGCCTGCGACCGTCAAGTAGCGCGCTGGAAAAGCGGCGCACCATATCCACATCTGGTGCGCAACATTGCCTGTAATGTAGCCTGCCCAACCCGGATTTGACCTTCTCTAGCTAACGAAAGGAAAAGGCTATATACTTTCGTTAGCTAATTTCTAACGAAACGATGGTTTTGTGATGGCGTCACCAACCAAACCGAACAACCGCCTCGGGACTTATGTCGTCAAGACTTTCAAGGACGAGTCCTTTAGGGCCTACGTGCCGCCGCCGTTACCGCCAGACCCGCCGCTGGCCCTCCAACCGCTCTTGCCACTGCTTGAACAGGCTAACCAAGCACTCGGACGTCTGGACGGACTCGCGTCCATTCTGCCCGACCCCTCGCTATTCATCTACTTGTACGTTCGAAAGGAAGCGGTGCTCTCTTCGCAGATCGAGGGTACACAGTCGTCGTTTTCTGACCTCATGTTATTCGAAAGCGCCGAAGCCCCCAGCGTCCCGCTAGAAGACGTTCAGGAAGTCTCAAATTATGTGGCCGCGATGAATCACGGGCTTCGCCGGCTCCGCGAGGATTTTCCCCTCTCTTTGCGTTTGATAAGAGAAATTCACAAGATTCTCTTGTCCAAGGGGCGCGGCAGTCAGAAGCGTCCGGGTGAATTCCGCGAAACCCAAAACTGGATCGGAGGCACGCGGCCCGGTAACGCAGCATTTGTCCCGCCACCACCTGAGAAAATGATGGAATGTATGGGCGCGCTCGAAAAGTTCCTGCATCGCGAGCACGAAGACCTGCCGATTCTGGTCAAGGCCGCACTCGCACATGTGCAGTTTGAAACTATTCACCCCTTCCTGGACGGAAACGGACGACTGGGCCGCTTGCTGATTACATTTCTGCTGTGCGTGGCCGGCGCGATCCGTGAGCCTATTCTTTACCTCAGCCTTTATTTCAAGTCGAACCGTCAGAAATACTATGAATTGCTCGACCGCGTCCGTACGCACGGAGATTGGGAGAACTGGCTCGAATTTTTCCTAACAGGCGTCAAAGAAACCGCCCAGCAGGCGGCAGATACTTCGCGGGAGATACTTACTCTCATCGAAAAAGACCGTCGGAAGATCGAGGAGCTTGGGCGCCCCGCTGCATCGGTTCTGCGCGTTCACCAGCACCTACAGCGCAAGCCGATCATCACGATCCCCGCGACAGCCGGGCAACTCTCTCTCTCTCCTCCCACTGTGGCGAAGGCTTTGCAGCATATGGTTAAGCTCGGCATGGTTCGTGAGACAACCGGCAAACAGCGCCATCGTCTCTTCACATATCATCGCTACCTTGAAATCCTCAACCGGGGCACGGAACTACCAAAGTGATCGGGTGAAAAATCTGAGCTCATATTCTGTAATACCGGGACAATTGGGTCAGCTATCCGAGCTGAAACTAGAAATCTTTGCCGAATACCGTGCAAGACGGTAAGGAACGGCGCTACAGCATCACCTGCCAGCCGATATCCTGCAAAACTTGTCCGAGATTCCTCTAAATTATTTTCATCCATCAGGAAACCTTTGGCACCCTTCTTGCGTCTAGCAACCAGATGAGGTGAGTTTTATAGCCATGCGCACCTAAAAACTCCGCCTCTCAGCTCCACCGAGCCAACTAGGACCCAGGTAAGGAACAAAAATAATCGTGAGCAACCGGATCGATACGGGCTCACGCCTTCACTGAGCTGAGGCGTTCGGCACCCGAGTAACCAAAATTGAGAGCCGGTACCCGCGCAGACTCCCTCCATTGTTGGGCGGTAATGCCCCGTAGCGTTACCGCCCCTACTTTGGTACAGGAGCGTTACACGCGTGTCCCGAACTTATCGGCCTGCCGACTTTGAGGCTTTTCTTCGAAAGCATTCCGATACCTCTCCGTCTCGACAAACCGAGCATGCAGACCGCGCTCAGATGGATCGCGGCTCGCGCGCAGGTTCACCTAGCGATCGCCAAAGTCGAGACGCGAGAGCTTCCAAACAGAGACAGTTCCGACCGCTTCCGCACCACTTACCGCGACCGCAATCGCGAGTACTCCCTCCGCGAATCGGAAGTTCAAACTCTCATCGAGTTAGGCAAGTTTCGTGTCGTCCCAGCCGATGACCTCGCCCGGTTAGGTTACAGAGGCGACCGCTCGCGGATGGAGAACGATGTTCAGCATCTCCGTCACCAAGGGCTCATCGAGCAGCGCAACATCGAAGGACACGACTCCTCCTCGAAGCAAGTTCTTGCTCTAACGAAAGAGGGACACAAGCTACTTTTGCGTCACAATTTTATTCCCAATGGACAAACGATCTATCACGGTTTCGTCAAGCCCAAAGAGGCCCGCCATGACGCCGATCTCTACCGCCTCTATCACAAAGTTGCCAGGGAGATTGATGATGTGGGTGGAAAGGCTCGCCGCGTCATCCTTGACTACGAACTGAAACAGGAACTCTACAGGAAGCTCTCTCGGGTCGATCCGAATAAGAAATTGGCGTACGAGAGAATCAGAGTCGCAAACGAATTCGACCTCAAAGTTGTGAACGACAAGATCCCTGTGCCCGACCTTCGCATCGAGTACGAGGACGAGTGCAGAGAACTCCGTCGCCTTGACCTCGAAATCGCCACGCGCGACTACAGGCCCCAGGGGCTAGGCGAGAAGGCCAAAGCTGGATTCCACTTGTTCGCGCGGCAGCAAGACCATCCCAAGCTACGCCGCGTTCTCGATAGCCAGGAAATCACAGCAAGGATTTTCGCCCTATGAACATACCCCGCATGTACACCATCGCTCTTGGCTCCTTCGGGTACACCCAGGACGAGGCCCGTTTCCTCTACCTTGTGGCTACGCATTCCGGCTACTTCACCTGCCAGCAGTTTGTTCGATTTATCCAAGGCAAACCTGGAAAGCGCAGCCAGTCACTTGTCCGAAAGCTGCTCGAAAAAGGCCACGCGTCCGCCCGCCCCTGTTTGCGCAACGGCAAGGTCTATCATCTTTTCGCCAGGAATCTGTACGAAGCCATCGGCAAGGATAATGTTCGATTTCGTCGCAAACACTCGACCGAATACATCCGCACCCGGCTCGTCGCGCTTGATTTCATTCTAGGAAAACTCGACTACAAGTTCTTCGAAACCGAACAAGAGAAGGTTCACCACTTTACCGAGCAGCTTGCAATCGACAAGAAATACCTCCCTGCCAAGCGCTACGCCGGAGCCATCCGGGAGCAGTTCACCGACCGCTATTTCGTCGATAAATTCCCGATGTTTCTTATCCCAAGCTCTTCCTCCCCTGTGGTCTCCTTCTCCTTTGTCGATCCCGGTCTTGGCAGTCTCGACAGTTTGCACACGCACCTCCAGGCCTATTTCCCTCTCTTCTGCCAATTGTCGAACCTGAGGTTCCACTACGTCGCGACCCGGGAAACCTATCAACAACGTGCGAAGCTAGCGTTCCTGGGGCTCTTCGATCGCCATTGGAACCCTGACAGTCCGGGGGGACTGGTGGATTATTTCTGCATGCAAAAGAAGGCTGATACCGGCGAACTCCGAGAACTATCTGGAGCAGATCTTGTGGTCCTGGGAGAAGGCAAAGCCAAGTTCAACCGTGCCGCCATTGCCGATCTTACCAGCGATGGCGCGCCGGGCAGGTGAATTTCGATCAAGTCAGGAAGGAATACGAGGCCCTGCGAAGGCCCCAGACTGTGACGTTTATCTTCACTCCCGTGAATGGCCAGGTAGCTCTGTTCGAGCAGCACCCGAACAGTTTGGTGAAAACTCCCTGGAAAGGTGTGAGCAAACGAGCTTTCTCTGGAGATTTCACCCCCAGCGTCACCCAGGCCGAAACGTAAGCAGCAGAGGAAACTACCAGATGGACAAGCAAGAGCGGTTGAACGGACACGCGGCCAAAACCGAGGAGAGGCGGGAGCGACCCCACCGTGCCGCAAAATCGCGGCCCCGGTCCCTCCGGGCTTCGGGGGTCACTCCCGCCTCGTGCTGCTGAAAACGCAGCTTATGTTTTGGCCGCGTGCATGCGACGGACCCGTGAGTTTGTCAGACACGAAGTCTGACAATTTGTATGTAGAAAGGAGAACGGCACTTGCCACTTCTGAAAGCACCACCCAAACAACCCAAGTCAGCAACCGTCCAAATCCGCGTCGAGGAGGATGTGAAGCTCAGACTCGAACAGTACGCTGAGTTCATCGATTCCTCTCCGGCTTATGTTGTCACCGAAGCCTTGAAACTCCTTTTCAAGAAAGACGAGGAATTCAAGTCCTGGCTAGGCCAACACACCAACAACGTAAGCGTTCGGACCTCACCGTATTTGAGAAACCAGACTAGTGGAGGAAGATGAGTTCCGTGGATACATGCAAGTGTGTCCACGGAGCGGACCGTGGACACACAGGAACAAGGACTAGCGGTGAAGGCGCCGAGGAAGAAGCTACGGCGTCGAAGCATCAAAGAGCGACGAGAGATCGTGGAAGAGACATTTATAGCCGGGGCCTCGGTGTCTCGTGTTGCCAGACGGCACGATGTGAATGCCAACCAAGTCTTTTACTGGCGAAAACTTTATCGTGAAGGGCGGCTGGGCGGCTCTAAGCAGCTCCTGGCAGTAGAGGTCAGCAAGGATTGGTCCGCGGCAGTGACAGAAGAGGCTTCCGCTCCATCCTCCGGAACCATAGAGATAAAGCTGGCCAAAGGGTCGCTGCGAGTTTTTGGGAGCATCGATGTGTCGACATTACGTTTGGTGCTCGAGTGCCTGGCGGGATGATCGGAGTGCCGGCAGGAACGCGCATCTGGATCGCCGCAGGAGTAACCGATTTGCGGCGTGGATTCACCGGGCTCAGTGGCATGGTGCAGACGGCGCTTAAGGAAAACCCATTTTCGGGACATGTCTTTGTCTTCCGTGGTCGGCGTGGTGACCTGATCAAGATGTTGTGGTGGGACGGCGATGGTCTTTGTCTTTTTGCAAAAAGAATCGAGCGCGGGAAATTCACGTGGCCACAAGCGACGAGTGGAACGGTGGCACTAACACCGGCACAGTTATCGATGTTGCTTGAAGGGATCGACTGGAGACGTCCGGTACGCAGCTATGATCCGCAAATGGCGGTGTGAAAGAAAAGATTTTATTTTTAATTTTGCTATTTTCTGATGCATTTTTAATCATGCTGTAAAAAAAGTGCGGTATGTTTGCGTGCAATGGATGCCGCCACACTTCCTGATCTCGATCAACTCGATCCCCAAGCACTGAAGTCACTCATCCTTTCGCAGCGCGAGCAGCTCGCTTCGCGCGATTTGGAAATCGAACACTTGAAGCTGCTGATCGCGAAACTGCGTCGCCAGCAGTTCGGCCGCTCATCGGAAAAGCGGGAACACCAGATCGAACAACTGGAGCTGCGGCTGGAAGAACTGGAAGCAAAGCGAACCAGAGAAACGGCAGCGGTAAAAGAAGCAGCTCCGGCGAGCACCGCGTCAGCACGACCTGTACGGCGACCGTTGCCCGAGCACTTGCCACGAGAAGTGCGGAAGTTCCTTCCGAAGCAAGAAGCTTGTCCGGACTGTGGAGGCCAGCTGAAACATCTTGGCGAAGATGTCTCGGAAATCCTGGAGTACGTGCCGGCCAGTCTCAAAGTCATTCAGTACATACGTCCCAAGCTGGCTTGCGCGTGTTGCGATCGCATCGTGCAGGCTGTAGCGCCCAGCCGACCGATCGAGCGAAGCATTGCTGGTCCTGGGCTTCTGGCACATATCCTGACATCGAAATACTGTGATCATCTTCCTCTCTATCGGCAGTCGCAGATCTATGCTCGTTCAGGCGTGGAGTTGGATCGCTCTACTCTGGCGGAGTGGGTCGGTGCATCCAGCCGACTGCTTGCGCCGCTGGTCGAAGCCTTGCGACGTCACGTAATGGCGGCCGGGAAACTACATGCGGATGACACGCCAGTTCCGGTGTTGGCACCAGGGCTGGGTAAAACTAAAACTGGGCGACTGTGGACGTACGTGCGAGACGATCGTCCCGCAGGAGACGGCACACCAGCTGCGGTGTGGTTCGCGTATTCACCGGATCGTAAGGGCGAACATCCGCGATCCCACCTGAGCAACTTTACGGGCACACTGCAAGCGGATGGTTACGCGGGCTTTGATCAGATTTACGGAGCGGGGCGCATTCAGGAAGCGGCCTGCTGGGCGCACGTGCGAAGAAAGTTTTACGATCTCGAGGTTGCGCACAAATCTCCGGTTGCGGCTGAGGCTCTGGAACGCATCGCGGCGTTGTATGCGATCGAAAAAGAAATACGAGGGCGCCGGCCTGACGAGCGGCGTGAGGTTCGCAACACGCGCAGCAGGCCGTTGCTGGACTCGCTAAAACAATGGTTCGAGGAGACCCTAGGAAAACTCTCTCGAAAATCCGATACGGCCATGGCCGTTCGTTACGCCCTCGGACGGTGGGAAGCGCTGATGGGCTTCTGTGATGACGGGCGCATCGAAATCGATAATAATGCTGCAGAACGAGCGTTGCGGGTCGTGGCTCTGGGCCGAAAGAATTTTCTTTTTGCGGGTTCCGATGGTGGTGGAGAAAGTGCCGCGACGATTTACAGTCTGCTCGGTACGGCCAAGCTAAACGGAATCGATCCCGAAAGTTATCTACGGAACGTGTTGTCCCGCATCGCGGATCATCCGATCAAGCGCATCGAGGAGTTGCTCCCGTGGAACGTCGCCGCAAGTCTACAACTTCCCAAACAAGAGGCGGCATAAACGAAGACGCCGCCACGAACGCCCCCACCAACAGTCTCCCAGAGCTCCCCTACATCGAAGAGACCATCGAAAACGGCGGAATCACTATCGGAATCATTCCTCCGCTGAGCGAATGTGTCGCTGTGGCTCACGAGGGGCGCCACACGCTAGCCATGCTGAAACGCCAGAAAGGTGAGTCCCTGGCACAGTTACTGTCCCGTCTGGATCTCGCCATCGCCAGAGCTCACACCGACGACATTTTCACAGACGAGATAAACCCGCAGTCAAAATAGCCGCGCCCCTAGCAGTTGCATCCCTTCGGCACAAGACGGCCTGAAGCGAACGCTTACCCAACAACCACAACCTTGACCAAATCGAAGGAGGCTCTCTCACAGAGATCGCCAAAAAAGCATGAAAGTCCGCAATGTCCAATTCGGGGAGCGCAAGAACCCAGACTCGTCCAGAGTGCATGGCTTGCGTCTTGCAGTCCGCTCGCTGCCGATCGAATCCATCAGGAAGTCAGAAAGCGCGAATGGGACAGAACTAGCGCCGCCACCAATACCCTACCTACACTGAGACCTGACGCAGAACAAGCCGAGCGGGCCATTCTTGGAGGAACCAGAATGGCTCGTAGACGCTTTCAGCACGGCTCACTATTCAAGCGGGGCAGCAGACATAAAGTCTGGGTTGCTCGCTGGTGGGAGGAAGTTATCAATCCGGATGGCTCCATCGGACGGAAGAGGTGCGCAGAGGTATTGGGAACTGTAGCCGAACTGGGCTCTCGCTCCCGCGCGATGGATGCTCTATCTAAACGACTGAACCCAATTAACAGCGGCTCTTATCGGCCACAATTCAGGCGATGCTACGCTGATTTCATCGCACAGGATTGGATACCGGTGGTGCTGCCCACTCTGAAGTACGCGACGCAGAAACACTATCGCTATATTCTCGATGTTCACCTCGTACCTGTATTCGGCAAGACTAGTCTTTGCGACATCAAGCGCGAATGGATTCAATCTTTCCTTGCAACGAAGTTCAGTGCGGGCCTAGCATGGAAAACTGTCAAACACATTCGCGGTGTTTTGGGACGGACTTTGTCATCTGCCGAAGAATGGGGCTACATCACCCACAATCCTGCTCTAAAAACCAAACTTCCGCGCCGTCCGATAAAGTAGTGTTCCAGAGCGATCCTAACACCCGACCAATTTCTACAAGTGCGGGACCGACTAAAAGAGCCTGCTCGCTCGATTGCGACGGTGTTGGTTCTCACGGGCCTCAGAATTGGAGAGATTCTCGCTCTGCGATGGAAGTATGTCGACCTATGCCGTCATACACTTCGAGTTGCGGAAACCGTGTATGACGGTCACTTCGATACGCCTAAGTCGCAAAGGAGTGCCCGAATCGTTCCACTTGCCGAGGAGGCGTGCAGCACTTTGGGGAAATTACGATCATCCAGTACTCGACCTGACGACCTTGTCTTCAGTATGGATACTGGCCAGCCACTAGATCGGCATAACCTGTTGAGGCGACAGTTGCGACCGACATGCGAGAAACTGGGACTCATAGGAATAACCTGGCACTCGCTCCGTCACGCCCACGCGACCCTGCTGGATGCAGCGGGGGCTCCTCTGGGAACTGTCCAGTCTCTTCTTGGTCACTCAACATCGGAACTCACTCGAGAAGTGTACCTACACGCTATACCGGAAGATCAGCGCCGGGCGGTAGCGAACGTCGAAGCGCTTCTATTTGGACCCAAACGGACTCAAATTGCCAGCGCTTCGCAGACTAGTGCGTAGCTAACTTGTTGATTCAACGGGATTGAAGTGGTCGGGGCGAAAGGATTTGAACCTTCGACCTCCTGGTCCCGAACCAGGCGCGCTAGCCAGGCTGCGCTACGCCCCGAATCTCATTGCATACTTCCTGATAGTTTACGCGGGATTGAGGGCATCTGCAACCGCTGCTGCGAAAACAAAAACAAAACCGCCAGGAAGCATAAACGCTTCCCGGCGGTTTTTCGAAAGGTGTTAAGCAGCCTTAGAACTCGTAACGCAATGCAAACTGCATCACGCGCGGGTTGGTTAGCAAGCCAGTGTAATTGCCAAACGTGTTGGAGACATCGATTTCAGAACCGGTGGACTGCACGTTGAAGCGCACCGAGTTCGTGATATTAAAAACCTCCCAGCGGAACTGGAGGCTTTGCTTTTCGCTCCATGGCATGGCCCAGCGCTTGGCTAGACCGAGGTCGATGTTGAAGAAGCCCTGTCCTCGAATCTGGTTGCGTGCGCCTCCCTGTCCGGGAAATGGGCTGATGAAGCTATTGATGGCATCCGGACCATTGCTGAAGATGCTGATATTGCCCGCGTCTTGTCCGGAGTTCACCGGAAAAGCGCCGGTCTTGACGGGCGAAACGAGATCCGCGTTGCCGCCCAACTGCCAGTTCGTCGGCCACTGGTACCCATTGCTGATATTCACCGGGAAACCACTGGTCAGCCGGAAGAGGCCGGAAAGTTGCCAGCCTCCAATTACTGCATCCCCGAATCCATGTGCGCCGGAGGCGAATGCGCGCCCCTTGCCAAATGGCAATTCGTAAATCCAGTTGGCGTTGAACTGATGAGTTGCATCGAAGTCCGAAACGGCCCGTTCCTCGTTGGGATTCCAGGAGTTAATGATCTGCCCTCCCAAGCCTCCCCACTGGCCGATACGTTCTGCGTCCGAGTTGATATCCATGGATTTCGAGAACGTGTAGTTGAAATCAAACTGCAACCCATGGGTCATCTTGTGACGGACAGTCAGCTCCATCGCGTTATAAGCGGCATTGCCGATAGTCCGCCAAGCGTAAAGCGAGGAGTACTGCCCATTCCAAAAGGTCCCGGGGTTCCCCGTCGGATAGTACGACGTGTTCGGAACATTGTTATCAGACAGCCCGAACAGATCCCAGATGAACAGGGAGGTCGTCTCGTTCTGGGAAAAACAACCGAACAGATCGTAGGCGGCCTGCAATGCACTGGTTGTCCCTCCACCACTGCAAAAGAGGGAGTAAGCCCCGCCATTTACGACGGGGGGCAGAATGTCCGACCAGTACTGTGCCGTGGGACCTACCATCTGCGATGTAATGGAAGAAGTCGGCACGCCCTTACGGTAGAGTGCAGCGAGCGCATCCACAGCCTGGAAATAAGTGACCTTGGTCTTCGGGTCGGTAATGTTCAGCGGCATGGCCATGTCTTCTTGTGCCAGCAGGTGGTGCGAGAGTCGCCCAACATAAGCAGCCTCGATTGAAAAACCGCTGGACAACTCACGGGAAAAGGAAAGATCGATCGTTTCGGAGTATGGCGACTTCAAATGGTTGTCATTGCCCCATGCGATCGCAAAGCCATAGGGGCTTAGATTGTTGCCGGCAAAAATGTTCGGGAATGGCGATGGCAGTGCCGGCGGGACCGGTGCAAACAGCGGGTTTCCCAGCGTGTCCTGAGTCGGAATGACATTCATATTGGTGATCCGCGGCGAGGTCGCAGGGTCCACTATACCCGCCGAATTCGTCAATACGTCCAGCAAGCCAAACGACCCGCCACTCTGGTCGAAAGTGTCCACGATGCTCTCGCCCAACCGGTCGTACACAATACCGAAGCCTGCCCGGATGCTGCTCCGACCAGCACCTCCAAAAAGGCTCTTAAAGAAGCCGCTATCCGCGCTCGGTGACCACGCCAAGGCGACTCGCGGCCCGAAATCGTGGTAATCGTAGTTGTAATACCCCGGTTTGCCGCCGTTGGAAGGACCAGACCAATCAAAAGTGAGAGGCGCATCCGCATAGGAGCCTATGCCTTGCGTCATGTTCTGGCCGCGCGTGTTGAACCAGTTACTCAATGGCTCGGTGGTTGTCGCTTCAAGTCCGTTCGTTTCCCAAGGAGGCGAGAACAACGAATAGCGCAATCCGAGCGTAAGCGTGAGACTGGGCTTTACCTTCCAAACGTCCTGCGCATACAATTCGAGGCCGTTTTCGGCAAACCGCCTCGAAATCGGCGTTCCTTGCGGTAGCACATTGCTCTGCCGGTCAAAATTGTAGTAGGCATCCACCTCCGAAATCATCCCGGTCATCGCCATCAACGGGAAATCATAGGAGTTATTAAACGACGAGTCTACGGCCGGATAGCCGTACACTGCCGGATCAAACGCCGCACCCGTGTTCGCGATCCCCGCAGTGTCCAACCAAGACGCGTTCGTTACTCCATCGCTGAACGAGTTATTCGAATTGGTCTCGGGATTCCGCAGAAAGGTGCCAACGACGCCGAACTGGAACGTGTGACGTCCATGAATCTTTGTAACATCGTCATAAATATTGTTGATCGGACGCTGGAAGTTTGACGACCTCGTAATGCCCTGGTCGATGCTTCGGAAATAATCCCAGGTCTGTGTCGAATTGCCGATGTATCCATTGCTCTCGCGGATGTATCCATAGCGAAAGTTGTTGATCAGCGTGGGCGTCAGCGCCGCCGAATAGTTCGCGATTATGCCCTTGTTATAATTCACGCTTGTCAATTCAGGGACCGTGCCAGGCAAAAAGGGCGCCCCGTTCGAGGTGGCGTTTGCGAGCGCGCCGCTCACAGAAATCCGGTGCCTCGCGTCCGCAGTCAGGTTGTAATCCATCTTGGCGATGTACCAGTTGTGCGTGGTGTAAGTCGGCGCGGCGAAGCGATACCCGGAAGTATTTATGCCGTCTCCCACCGTCGTATCGTTCGGCAGAGGGTAAGTGCCGTTCATATAAGCGAGCACGGGGGCGTCAGGCCCTATACCCTCCGGATCCATACCCGTAATTTGGCCCGGCGAAAGTGCGTTGTTTCCTGCCGCAACTGGGTAAATCTTCCCGCTCACGCCTTGAACACTGCCTCCTGTACAAACTGTCGGGTCTGCGCAGGCGTACTGGATGATCCCATCGCGAAGTGTCGCCGTCGGAATGGTTCGCAGCGCGCTTTGAGCCTCCGCATCTCGGTATCCTTCATAGTTTGCAAAGAAAAACAGACGATTCTTTTTTATCGGCCCGCCGACGGACGCACCGAAAATGTTTCGCGTAAGCTTTAATGGTTCGTTCGCCGCGCCAGTATTGAGCTGCGATTGCTTGATGAAATAGTCGTTCGCGCTCGTCGCGTTAGTTCGATTGTATTCGTATATCGAGCCATGAAATTCGTTTGTCCCGCTCTTGGTGACCAAGGCCACCTGCGCGCCAGAAGAAGTCCCTTGGTCCGCGTTGTAGTTCGTGGTCGTGACACGAAACTCTTCGACAGAATCCAGCGTGACCGGCAGTACCGACTGAAAAGCGTACCCGCCCTTCGGGTTTACTCCGACGCCGTCCAGCGTGATATTGCTTTGGTCGCTGCGCGCACCGTTGACGGACCCGCTCCGTGTATCCGTATTGGTATCAATGTCCGACCGGTTGCCGGTGTAAACCACGCCAGCCTGCAGGCTAAGCAGGTCAGGCACGTTGCGGCTTTCCAATGGGAGTTGTTTCACCTGATTCTCGTTGAACGCGATGCCCAGTGAGGCGTCGGTGGTGTTCAGCGTTACGGCCTGCGCGGAGACCTCAACTGTTTCCGTCGTGGTGCCAACCTCAAGGGTTACGTTCTGCGTAGTCGGCGAATTCACAAGCAACTGCAGCGCCTTCTGCTCCCACTTTCGAAAGCCCGCCATCTCCACGCTGATTGTATAGGTTCCTGGAGGCAGACCCAGGAATTCATACTCACCGGTGGCGCTCGTTTTTGTTTGATGATGCAGCGCCTGACCGTTGTGATCCAGCGTCACCGTGGCGCCCACAATGGCTGCCCCAGATTTGTCGATGACCGTTCCGCGCACGGAAGTCGTTCCCGTTTGCGCCAACGCAGAGGTAGCCGCAAGAAGAAATGCGGCAAGAGAAACCAGAATATTGCGCTTCATAAATTCCCACCTCATGGATTGCTCCTTTCGCGCACCCCAACCTCAAATTGTTTTGTACGCAGGTGGGCAGTACCGAGCCGGCACAAAAACTGTGCGGCGATTTGCCGGGTCTCAACCTGGAGGAAAACTTCGACCTTGGGCAACCTTACCCCACCACTCCGCTAGCTAAACTTTGACTTAGCTTTTAGGCTAAATCGCGGTTCGGTGTCAAGGAAAGTTCTAAGGAAAATCTTTCCACTCTGATCAATCTAAATTTTAGATTCTTAGGAAAGCAATGAGGGACTAAACGCTCCAGTACCCGGACGAACAGAATCCTCACCAGTCCGCAGCAAATCGGGCTGTTAGCAAGGAGGTTCACCCAAGTTGCTGCAACCTGGCGCGGCGGCAATTGTAAAAATTTCGCGGATGGCATTCAAAATTGAGTCGTAGATCTTTCCATCCAACTCCACGAACGACACTTGCTTCGGCAGCGAACCGTCCCCAAAAGCAAAACCGTGCCTCGGTGGAAAAACCTTGGCACGGCCTGCTCTTTTCGGTAACGACGCTTGCTTACACCGTGTTAGGGAGCTTTCGCTCCCGCCCATTTTTCTTGCGGCACAGTCACGCTAGAAGGTGAACTTGGCCGCGAGCTGCAATATGCGCGCCAAAGGCTGATTCGTGCTGGGACTTCCCGTGGCTATGATTTGGCCAAACTGAGGGGAAGCGATATTCGTAATCGGATCGGCAAACTCCGCGTGGTTTAAGAGGTTAAAGGCATCCACACGGATCTCCAGGTGGAGCCTTTCCGTGATAGCCGTGGCCTTGACCAGTGACAGGTCGAGATTCGTTCTTCCCGGCCCGCGCAGCAATGCGCGCGACGCCGTTCCATAGGTCAGCAGTGCCGGGTTCGCAATGACCTGCTGCGGTGGAAGGAAAGCACGTTGGCGAAGGCACGGCACAGGGATCGGTCAAAGACCCGACCTGCGCTGTGGTGAATGCCGCCGGATTGAAGTAAAAGTTACCCGAATTTGTTCCCGAGAGGTCGCCGGTCAAGCTCTGGACGCTACGCGGGTTGAACGTCGTAAGCGGCAGCCCCGTCAGGTTGGCGCGCGCCAAGACCAAATCACCTGCTCCCGTGACGCCCGGGTTAGTGAAGCCGCCCGAACTGTCGACAGCGCTAAATACGCTCAGCGGGAAACCTGTCCGCCACGAAAAGATTGGATAGAGACTCCAACCGTTGGTCAGACGTTTCGGCCCGGATGCCCACATGTTTGCGAAGGGCAGGTCCCAGCCCCCACTGAAAGTGATCCTGTGTTTCACGTCGAAGTCCGAGGACCCACGGTACAACTGCGTATCAAACGTAGGAACAGCGGAGTTGTTGTTCCGGAAGCCGGATGCGTCATCAATGGAGTGAGCAAAGGTATAGCCCAGTATGAAGTAAGTTCTTCCGATGAATCGAGAATCGGTCACTTGCCTCGTCAAGCTGGCGGTAAAGGCGTTATAGGAAGCGTTCGCAACGTTCTGAAACTCCGCCAACTGGCTGTACGTGCAATTGAAGGAATCGTTTCCATCGCTTACCGGACAGGTGCTATTTCCAGGAAGCAGATTGAGGATGCGGTTTGTGGTGCCCGGAATAAAGGGATTGATGTCCACCAGCGACGTTAGGCCGTGAGAACTGCTGCCCAGGTAGCTGACTTCGATAGTCGTGTTCAGCGCGACCTGCCGTTGGACGCTGAGGCTGTATTGGTAGATGTAGGGAGTCTTCAGATGCGGGTCGTCCAGGAAAATGGATGTGCTTCCGAACGGCGTCAAGCCTGCATCGAAGAAATTGATGTTGTGATCAGGCGGCTTCGAGGGGAAGGGGTTGACGGCGCCGGTACTGGTGTAGGGATCCGCAAAAAAAGGAAGATCTCCAGTCGGATTGGCCGCTAAGGGTGAAAAGTTAACAAAACCAGCGGCAAAGAATGGCGGCTGGCCGTTATCCTGGAAGTTGTCCTCGGCCTTCAGGATGTCGTAGAAAATCCCGAAGCCGCCGCGAATGCTCGTCTTGGAATCGCCGGTCGGATCCCAGGCAAAACCAATACGCGGCGCCCAGTTGTTTTTGTCCGGAAAATTCACGCCTCGCGGAGCATTGGCATCACCCGGGAAGACCAGTCCAGACGGCGCATTGGGGAAAACCGTGGACTGTGCGTGTCCGGGAATGACGTTAAATGTGTCACCGTGAGTATCCAGCTTCGGAGTGGAATACTCGTACCGCACGCCGAGCGTCAGCACGAGCTTTCTGTTCACTCGCCATTCGTCCTGCGCGAACCCAGAGGTCGTCTTGCTGCGGGCATTGGTGTGAGCGTTCGGCCCCTGCTGGAAATTCTCCGGCAGTCCGAATAGGAAATCGGCAAAGTCGTTCCCGGAACCAATGCCGCCAGCTCCGGCGAATGTAAATATTCCCGAGCCAATGAAATCAAAGGCGGTATTGAACTGATATGCGGTGAAACTTCCGCCGAATTTCAAAGTGTGGCGTCCGTGGGTCCACGAGAGAACATCGCTATAGGCAAACGTGTTGTTGATCAGCGTGCTGGGTCCTACGAAGCTGGTGCCGAGGAACGTTCCCTGATCGGCAAAGGAGAGACTGGCTGCCCCTGTCTCCAAATCCGGGGTGATGCCGATTTGACCTACGTCGGCGTGTGTCGGGAGGGTTTGGGCAGGCACGTCTTGCAAAATGTTCTGCCGCTGAATGGTCGCTCGGAACTCGTTTAGGACGTTAGGAGTAAAGATGCGCGTATAAGTGAAGTTCGAGAAGTAGTTCTTAAAGGAAGTCGTATCTGCGTAACCCAGTAAGCCTGAGCCAGCAAATGGCGCTAGTGTAGGATTGCGATCTCCGCCTAGCGTGACGGAAATCTTGTCCTTCTGCGTCACGTTGAAGTCGAATTTCATGGTCAGCTGGTTATCGTTGTTCGTGGCGGGTGCCTGGACATTGAGAATCCCCGAGGGAGAACTAGGAATCAGCCCCGCGGCGATGTACTTCTGAGATACGCCATTGATGGTCGTGGGATCCATTATCGCGCAGGCCGCGCTTCCCGTGGCCCCCACGAAGAACGGGTTCGCCGCAAGAAACGAAGCAACTCCGGGATCTCTGTCAGGACACGCCGCCGGTCCCGGCACACCCTGGTTCCCTGCTTGCGAGAAATTGCCTTGTAGTTCGGCGGGAGTGAATACGGAATTCCCAGTGGAGGATTGGCTGTCCGACTGCTGCTGCCCTTGATAGCCCACGAAAAAGAAAAAGCGGTCCTTCCCATTCACGACCTTCGGAATCGTAATCGGTCCGCCAAAGGTACCCCCGTACTGGTTGCGTCTCAGCGTATCGCGTGGAAGCAGGTTGTTGGGATCGTTTTTGTTGAAGAAAGTGTTGGCATTAAAATCGCCGTTGCGGATGTAGTCGAATGCGCTGCCATGCCATTCGTTGGTCCCTGATTTCACGACTTCCGTGATGATGCCGCCGCCGTTGCGTCCGTATTCCGCCGTGTAATTGTTCTCGAGAATACGAAATTCAGCGATAGTGTCCGGATTGGGGTTATACACCACTCCGTTGCCAAGATTTTCGTTGTTCAAGCCTCCATCCAAGAGAAACGTTACCGAGTCCGAGCGGCCACCGGCGATATTGTATCCCTGGCCGGAACCTGTATCCCCATCATTTGTATTGGTCACGCCGGGCTGAAGGAGCGCCAGACTCAAAGTATTGCGGCCGTTCAAGGGCATGTCCGTAATTGTGCGGCCCGTCACCGAATCGCCAATCGTGGGGTCCACGGTTTCCACAACGCTGACTTGATCCTTTACCTCTACGGTTTCCGACCGTGCCCCCAACTCCATTTTGCCGTCAATGTGCAGCGATTGATTGATCTGCAAAACCTGATTTTCAAAGACGATCTGACGAAAATCCTGATGATCCATCGTTACTTTGTAGGAGCCAATCGGTAAATCGAGGATCTGGTAAAAGCCTTCTTTATTTGTTTCCGCTTGCTTGTTGACATGTGTGGTCACGTTTGTAGCGGTAACCACTACACCCGGGATTCCGGCGCCCTGCGCATCGCTCGCCGTACCGATGATTCTGCCGGTGGGATCCTGCGCGTACAAAAAGCTCCCGGCGCCGAACACAAAAAGCCCCACAATAAAGAAAGCTATCCAACCACGTTTCACTAACGGGAATAACATAGAGCTCCTTTCGAGTATGCACACCACTAGTCTGGATTTACTGTGCACCACGAGGGAGGCCGTGTACTCGACGTACACGGTATTCAGCCGCGAGAATCGCAGCTGCAGAAGGCTTCAAGCCTGGGCAACCGTGCCCACCGCTCGATTACATACAATACCTATCTATCTTTTTTAAGTTAGAAAGGACACTAAGTCAAGCTCGCATTGTCGTGTGTCGGATCGTCACCTTTGCACTCGCAACCTCAGAGATCAGGGGCGTTTACCCAAGCTGAAGCAGCCTGGCGACTGTGATGGCTGGAATCCCGCGGATGGCGTTGAGAATCGAGTCGGAAACGTCACCATCCAGCCGCACCAGCGACACCGCTTCCGCGCCCTTATGTGCTTCCCGGCGCCCCAGGGCAAACGTCGCAATGTTCACGCCCAAGTTTCCAAGTGTCGAACCCACTTGACCGATTACGCCGGGCTCATCGCGGTTTCTGAGATAAAGAATCGTGCCAGCCAGCTCTGTTTCCAGAGGAATATCGTCGATCTGCAGCACGCGCGGCGACCCATCGAACAAAACTGTGCCCTCGGCGGAAAAGCCCTTACCCGGGCCTGTCTTCTCCGGTAAAGCGGCTACTTCCAATGTGTTAGGGAATCCTCGCTCCCGCCGGCGCGTCTCTTCTTCAACAGAGAGCCCTCGTGCCGCAGCCACCGCTGGCGCGTTCACAACGTTGACCTTCTCGTCGAGCACCGCGTTCAGCATTCCCGCGAGCACTGCGCTGCGGAGCAGGTGCGTCCCCACTTCCGCGACTTCGCCGGCGTAGCGAATCCGTATCCGCGCCGGCCGCACTGCAACTGCTTGCGACACGAGCGACCCAAGCCTTTCCGCCAGCGCCAGATACGGCCGAACGCGCCGATACTGGTCCGCCGATAGCGCTGGCAAGTTCACGGCGTTGCGAATCAACCCTTCCGCTAAGTAGTCTTTCACCTGCACGGCGACTTGTGTCCCCACTTCCTCCTGCGCTTCCGTCGTAGAACCAGCCACGTGCGGGGTCCCTATGACATTTACCATACCGAGTAGCGGCGAATCCTTAGGTGGCTCCTGCACAAATACGTCCAGCGCTGCACCGGCCAGCTGCCCGCTCTTGAGCGCATCCGCAAGTGCTGCCTCATCGATCAGTTCGCCTCGCGCAGCGTTGATGATCCGCGCGCCCTTCTTCATCTTCGCAAGCGTCTCCGCGTTGATCAGGTTCTGTGTCGCTGGGCTGAGTGCAGTGTGCAGCGAGATAAAATCGCTCTCCGCCAACAGCTTGTCCAGGGGCACCAGCTCGACTTGCACCTCTCGCGCCGCTGCTTCGCTGATATAGGGGTCGTAACCAAGCACGCGCATGTCGAAAGCATCCGCGCGAATCGCCACTTCGCTCCCTATGCGCCCAAGTCCAATCAATCCAAGCGTTTTCCCGCGCACTTCCGTTCCCGCCGCGGATGATTTTTCCCACTTCCCTTCGTGCATTGCCTTATCCAGCCTGGGCACCTGACGCGCCAGCGCCAGCAGCAGCGCAAACGTGTGCTCCGCCACGCTGATGGCGTTTCCACCCGGCGTGCTCATCACCAGCACTCCGCGGGTGGTGGCCGCATCCAGGTCGATGTTGTCCACGCCGACGCCCGCGCGACCTACTGCCCGCAATCGCGGCGCTTTATCCAGCAATTCCGCCGTAACTTTCGTCGCACTCCTGACAATCAGGGCGTCCGCGTCGGCTATCTCCGTGTTCAAGTTGTCCTTGGTGGTCAGAACGATGTTCCATCCCGCTTTCCGCAATAGCTCGACACCGCGTTCGCTAATCTTGTCTGCAACAATGACTTTCATCGGGCCTCATCCAGGTTCGGTTTATTTGCTCTGCACACAAGCGGGCAAAACCCGCGTAAAGCAAGCTATTAACGGTAGCGAGCCACTTCGACCGTGTCAAATCCTAGTTCTTATTTTTCTCTGCGAACTCTGTGTCTCTGTTGCCCTCTGCGTTAATTCTTTTTCCTTCTTTTCTTCTGCTATATTGAATCAATGACAATCGCTGAAAAAATCCAAAAAGACCTGGTCGACGCCATGCGCGCCAAGGACGAACTGCGCCTCAACGTCCTGCGCGGCGTCAAGTCCGCCATCAAGTACAAGGAAACCGAAAAAATTCACACGCTCGATGAAGCCGAAACCATTCAAATCCTGCAAACGCTCGTCAAGCAGCGCAAAGAATCCATCGACCAATTCGGAAAAGGCAACCGGCAGGACCTCGTCGACAAGGAAACCAAGGAACTCGCGATCCTCGAATCTTACCTTCCCGCCAGTGCGGACGACGCCGAGATGGACGCCGCCATCGCTAAAGCCCTAGCCGAAACGGGCGCCAACTCCATGAAACAAATGGGTGCCGTCGTCAAAGCCGCCAAAGCCCACCTCGAAGGCAAGGTTGTTGATGGCAAAGCGCTCAGCGACCGCGTCCGCGCCCGCCTCTCCTAGATTTTGTCGTGGCGTGTTTACGGCGTAGTGGCAAAACTAAATTTCGCAGGGCGTCGCGTCCGCTTCCCTTTACTTACTTCCTGCCGGCTTCAAAACCGCGGTACTACGTTCATCGCTCGCGATAATTCGGTACAGCTTTTTCAAGTCATCGACCTTGCTCAACGGCACGCTCGTTTCCTTCACTTCGAACGTTCTTGTGTACCGCAGCACATTTCCGCTCGCTTCCGTCTTGCTCTCATAAATCGCAAAGCTGTATTCCGCATGGATCGGCGGCGGCAGATCATCCACTTCATACCCCTGTGGCAGCGTTATCTCAAAGGAGTCCGTGTCTCGCGAAGGTCCTTCGAACTCCACAGGATATTTTCGTGGTTCTTTCGTTTCCAGCAAGCCACTGGACTTGTTTCCAATGACCCGCGGCCTCACCAGCAGCAAATTCCCAGCTGTCTTAGCGTAGTTCTGCGAAACCAGGGAATAGTTGAATATGAAGGGCTGGTCCATCTGGTTAAGATTGGTGACCGATGCTTTTGTCAAAGAATAGGTAGTAAGCGAGTTTGCGAGCAGTGATTCGACGGGCTTGATTCTGTCTGCATCCTTCGTCGCTGACCGCAATGCCTCTCTCTGCGCCGCTGCGCGGTCTCCCACTCGAACTTCTCTAACCTCTCCACTGAGCGTCCCCGATGGGTTCAGGGTCAGTTTTGCGGTGCGCTGCACGCCGTTCAATTGCGCCGGAAGTTTCGGCAGTTCAATCAGTTCGCCACCCTCCGGCGTTACCAGTAGCGCAAAATTCGCCTGCAAAGCTCCCCGCAATTGCCCGAAAGGCGTCATATCGTCGGTGGGATCAAAGATCAAAAGCCGCCCGAGTTTCGCATGGGGAAAAACCGCGATTAACGAAGCATCCTCCAATCCGTCCGGCAGCCGGATGGCCAGGATTTCGTGATTGAACCATCGCGTCGCAGGCGTGGCGGGCGTCACGGTTCCTCGCTCCGTGTTCACCGAAACGTAGTAAGACGTCACGCCGATCTCTTTCAACATCGTGCTCATGATCGTCGCTTTGTCTTTGCAGTCGCCATATTTGTGGGTAAAAATCTCCGCTGCGGGATGGGGTTGCCATCCTCCGATTCCCAGTTGAATCGCCACGTACCGGATGTCTCTTTGGACGAATTGCGCGAGGGATTGCATTTTCTCCAGTTGCGCCGTCTTCCCCGCAGTCAATTCCGCCACCTTCTGCTTGATATCCTGTGAGGAGTCCCGCCGCCCCTGCGTCAGACCGCCTTCCCACTTTCCCATATCCGTCCAGTCTCCAAATCCTTTGTTCTGGCTGCCTCCTGGCGGAAATAGGGACACGATCATCTGGCCTGCAACACCTTCGCGCGGAGGCATGTCGTATTCGGGTCGGATGCCTTCCACATCCTTCACCACCCATTGCGACTGGTTGCTTGCTGTGGACGATGGCTCCGCTTTCGCATAATTCAGCCACACCGCCTTATATTCCCAGCCAGCCGGAAGTTGCAGGGTGTAGTGCGCCTCGCGAACCGGTGTTCCTTCTCTCTGGAATGCCCACACATCTTGCAGGACATATGGCCGAACTTCCTGTTCGATCTCGTAGCCAATGATGTTGCCGGGATCCGCCGCGGGAATGGTCAGTACTTTCGTCTTGAGGTCCGTCATTAACTCGCCGTTTTGCACTCCAAATAGCGCTGTCTCCAGGGCATCCTTGTCTTTCACTTCGTAGTCTTTGCCCTGCGCGGGAATGCACCAGCCGTGAATGCTGTTGATCTTGGTCTCCGAATCGAAGTCGGCGAATATCTTTCCGTATTTTCGGCCGTCCGGACGCAGAATCTTGTACACCCGGCGCTCTGTGCGCTTGATCTTTCCATTTCCTTGTACGCTGAGTATTTCTTCCGAGTACAACATCACGGCATCCGTTTTTTCGTCGTGCGCCGGCAGCGGCACACTTACCAGTGCATGCATCCACTGCGGCGCGTCGCCGGCGCTCGCGGGCCTCGCCGCTCCCAATGTCCAGAGTGTGAACAGAACAGCGGCCCAGGCCCCGCAGCGCAAAGCTTTAGTTGCTTGCGGCTGTCGCTGCAGGCTGCAAGACGATTTGCTCTTCATCGGATGTCCTCACAACTTCATAGAACTTGCGAAGTGCCGGGTAGAATTTCTGCTCCAGACTGATCAGTTCGCTCTTCATCAGCCGTTCTACGTGCAGCGTCCCATTGTTATTTTCGACTTTCATCGTGTACTGCATAACCTTGGCATCGTTATTTTCAGGTTTTGGCAAGCTGCTCACCTGCCAGCCAAGCGGTAGCTCGATCGTTATGTCGTCCACTTTTTCCGAAGCGTAATGAAAATACAGCGGGTGCACGCGAGTGGCGTGCTCGTAGGTATGCTTTTCGGTCGCGCCAAAAAGGCCGACGGGCATGAGGGCGCGCTTGCCGGCCCCCGACACCCATCCGGGCACCTTCAGATCAAATTCGGCGACGAGTTTCGGATCCGAGCTCGACCAATCGGGCTTATTGGTTAGTTCAACTTCAATGGACGCCGGAATCATGTACCGAACTTCGTCTTCCAGCAACTTTTTCCGCTGCGCCTCGTCCTGGTTACGTTCTTCCATTCGGAAGTAGAGCGATTCCAACCCTGAGTACGTTACAGTTAGTTTGCCTTCCAAACTTCCCTCTTGCGTCAGTTTTAGCTCCGCCTTCCGCTTGATCTGCGAATCATTGCTCACGGGCAAGCTCGTTGTGACCCACGAGCCTCCGTCTTTATCGAGTTTCAATCCCTGCGTGCTGGTTTCCGACCATGGCAGCAGCCCATACGGCGTAAATGCCGTTCCTGGATCGAAATACATATCCTTTCCGTTCAATTTCACCAGCACGACGTATGTTCGAAGGTCCCTGGCGTTCATCAGGCCCTTTAAGAAGAAGTGGTCGTCGCGGGTAGAGATTCGCACGGCCGAAGCGTCCGCTCCCGCGGCGCGCGCCATTCCCAAAAACAGCAGCGTGATGTCATCTCCGTAGGCGTACCCGCGCTTCCACACATCTTCGACGTTGCCGGCTACTTTTTCTTGCGCGCGCTTCTGCTCTTGTTCCGTCTTTTCCACCGCGTAGCTGCTATTGCGTATCTTCTGCGCCCGCGCATAGATCTTCTGCAATTTCACTTCAGGGGAATCGCTTGCCGACACCGTCTCCGCCACCGCCTGTTCCATGGCCTTCTTCTTATTCACGAAACCTTCAACATAGTCGTTCCACTTCTTGCCCTGCTTTTTCCAGAATTTTTCGGCGTCCGTCTCCAATGTCCCGTCAACATACGTGAAGTCCACGCGGAACTTCATCGCCGCTTCTGGCGGCATATCATCTTCCACCACAAATGCCGGAATATTCGCTGCCTCCATGTGGATAAAGTTGCGGTTGGCCCTTGATTCCTTGACGGGCGGTTTGGTTCCCTCGGGCAACCCGTTCGGCCAGCTCCACTTCAACGGAAATTCGCCGTAAGGTGTGAGCGTGAACTTCGCCGACTTGGTGAAAAGATCCGAGCTGAGCATCCAATTTGAATCGAAAACTTTGTTCTCTGCGAAATCGATCATGTAATGGTATTCGATAATGCTGCCGGGCTGAACGTCCGACAACGTAAACGTCTTCGCGAGATACTTGAATCCCCGCGCTTTGACTATCTCTTTCTCATACACTTTCCCGTCGTAGACCGTGCTCGACCCGTTCGGTTGTACCGTCCGTGCCCTGATATTTATGATGTTGTAGTCGCCTGGGACGAACAGTATCTCCACGTCCGCGTTCTTTCGCCCTTCTTCCGTGAGTATTTTCTCTCTCACGTAGTTATACTCGTGCGGCACCCTTGCGTTGCTATCGTCCCGATCCACTTGCCGGTACAGAATGATTGCAGGCGCGCCGGGAGCCGCCGGATCGCTTGTCATTCTCAGCTCCTCCGGCGAAATCGGCAGCCATTCATCGGCTGCCCTGCTCGGCGCCACGCGATACATCACAGCTCCAAGCAAAATCACCGCCGTAATCAGGGCTAGCCGGCGCAGATTCACAGCGCACCTCCGGAGTTGAATTTCAGGCAGACATACGAATCGAGGACGCACAGGGATAGACCTCGAATCTGCACCGCCGCGCTGGGAAGGGTATGAGCGCATAAGCTGTGTTGTTGACCTGTGCTACTTGCTGCGGCGGACAATACAGGCCTGCTACTTCCTTGTCAATAGAGCTAAAGGCCACGACGTGCAATAACGTAGTATGGCGTCTCTTCTGTGCTCCCCGGCGCGCTCACGCTCGTGGAAGAGATCATTTGAGCTGCCTAGTCTTCCGGGCAAACTGCCACAAAAACCTATCCCGCCGCAAAATCTCGATCCTGTTCAACGCGTATAAATCGATCGGCTCTTTCGGCCCATACACTGTGCTAAATGCGCAGGTGTATCCCGCCTCAGCCACGATCTTTTCCACGGAGGCGTTAAAAAATCCCGCTGGATACGCCAGTGTTTTGCACGGTTTCTGCAAAAGCTCTTCGATCTGCTTTTTTGCGTCGCTGACTTCGTATTCCACTTCTTCCGGCTTCAGTTCATGTAGCAGCCTATGATTCGTTGTGTGCGACCCAAACTCAATTCCGTGCGTTGCCATCTCCACAATTTCTTCGCGCGAGAGATGCGGCCGTGCTTCCTCCCCCCTGGCCAGAGGTTTCGCCGAAATCTGCCCGATCACCGACGGCACCAGAAAAATCGTGGCCTTGATCCCCACTTCCCGCAAAACCGGGAACGCATTCGTATAGCTGTCCTGGCATCCATCGTCAAACGTAACCGTAATCCCATTCGCCGGAAATTCGCCTTCGGTCAGATAGAAGTCAATCAACTCGGCGGCTGTGTAAAAAACGAACCCCTGCGCCTTCAAATACCGCATCTGCCGTGCAAACCGCGCCGGCGGCGTAAACCCTCCCCGCACGCGCGAGCTGCGGTTCGGCTTATCAATCATGTGGTACTGAATCACCGGCACCATTGCGGCCTGAGCGGTTTCCATCTCTATTCCAGGTTGGGTTCTTCGATGATGCTCACATCCGAATCGCCACGCGTCAAAAACCAGTTTTGCGGATTGCAAATCACGTTCTTCGCTTCTACGTCGCTTGTCGCGACCCATGCCATGAATTGCGGCGACTTCTTTATTCTCCAAAACCCACGCCTCTTCAATCGCTCTTCCACCAATCCATCCAACACGTCCGTTACCAGGCTGCTGGCTCGAAGCTCGACGGCTCTTCGCAGCGCAGCGCCAATCAACGCGTCCATAATTTCTGTCCCATTCTCGCGTTCATACAAAAAATCGCTGATCGCCGCCTTCGCCGGACCGACAGACGATCCAGCACTGGCTAACGGCTTCCGAAAAAATAAAACCACATATCCCGCCAAACGTCCCTTCTCATAGCATCCGACAATTTCAAATCGCTTGCCCGGCTGTTCTGCAAATTGCCACTTCAAAATTCGCGCATCTCTCCGAGCGGCACACCCCCATTGCCCCGAAGCGCGCTCCCACAGCTCATCGAACTCCGTGCCAAATTCGCGGATGGTTCTTGTCGTGTACCGCGCAGCGCCCTCAGCATTTCCTACCCCAATGCGCATCGGCGCCGTCAGCAAATTCAAAAGTCCTCGTGCCGGCGCAATCCCCGCCGCCCCCGCAAGCCCGTTGCCCGCATACAGCAATTTCTGATAGCGGTGAATCCATCCCATCTCCGCCCAGCCCATGCTCCGAAACAATCCCGCCGACTGCTCATTAATTCCCAAAGTAATCATCGTCGGATACATCTCCCGCGCCGCGGTTACCAACTGCTTCCCCAATCCCTTCCCCCGAAAATCTTCTCGCACAATAAAGTCCAAAATCCAGATCGCAGCCCGCGTTTCTCCACCGGCCTTCACCTGCACCGGAATCGTAGCCAGTTGCCCAACAATCTCCTCCCCGCAACTCACCACCCACAAGGGGATATCGTCCATCCGCGTGTTTGGGTTATCCAGATAGTGCCACTTCCAATAGGTAGGATCGCCCTTCCGCGCCTCCCCCGCATACGCCACGCGCAGAAAGCGCAGCAGCGCCTCCGTCTTCTCCACCCGAAACTGTTCCACTCGAACGCCTTCAGCCACGCCACCCCCGCAAACTGCTCCCTCAGCAACGACGATAGAGCCTACACCCAGCCACGAATACGGTACAAAGCCAACGCACGAAGGTCGCTGGCAACTCGTCGATTTCCTGAACCCTAGCTATACTAATCCGGACACCACGCCGCGGTCTCGTAGCGCGGGGCTTCAGCCCCGCATCTTGCATCTTCCGCCTCGGTGCTGCAACGCGGTCGGCCTACGCAGAGAGCACTCTCGCCGCACCCGCTCACCCCAAACTTCTCTACACTGTCTAGGGTCAATCTCTAAGGGAAATCACCTATACCGAAAACTACAGGCATACCTTTAAATCTCCTAAATTCTTCGTTGGCACCCAGCGCCACGTCCAGCGCAGCCACGAGAAAAAAGGGGATGCGATGGTCCGGAGAATTCTTGCAGGTGCAATTCTTGTTGCTGGCTTTGTGACCGGATGCGGTGGAGGCAGCACGCAGTCGCCCACACCACCCGCACCGCCGGCCCCCGCGGCAATTGTCGTCACCATCCAAAACAAAATCACCGGCAACGTGATCGCCGGCGGAAGCGTCACCGTCCTGGTCGCCACCGTCAATAACGACTCATCGAACAGCGGCGTCTCCTGGACCCTCACCGCCAACTCCGTCGCTTGCACAGCTTCCACCTGCGGAACTCTATCGAATGTAACGACTTCCAGCGCCACCTACGTCCCGCCCGCGTCCGCTCCCGCAAGCCCTAACAATGCGCCCACGATCACCGCCACCTCGGTGAAAGACCCCACGAAATCAGACACCGACAGCTTCACTATCGTCAGCGCCAGCACCTCCTGCGGCGTCGGTCACGAATCCATCTTGAACGGTCAATACGCCTTCACACTCCAAGGCTTCGACACCGCCGGCGCTCAAGTCATACTGGCAGGCACCTTTAACGCCGATGGAGCAGGTCACGTCGCCACCCTCGCCGGCGCCGAGGACATCAACAGCTCCGCCGGTCCCCAGACCAATCTCACTATCAACGCGATCGGCAGCTCCTATTCCGTTGGCGCGGACAATCGTGGCTGCCTCACCCTAGTGAATTCCCTGGGCACAACAACAGAATTCCGCTTCGCATTAGGCACCTTGAATGGCGGAGTCGCTTCCAAAGGCCGCATTTCTGGATTCGCTGGCACCACTACGCCAGACACGCTGGTAACCGGCGAGCTGCGACTCCAGAACGCGGCAGCTTTCACCAATTCCGCGTTCGCCGGCAATTATGCCTTCGGTTTGGATGGCACCGACACCGCTGGCAAACGCTTCGGCCTTGCGGGAACGCTCTCAACCAACAGCGCGGGCGTCATCACCGCCGGCAACTTTGACACCAATGACGGTGGAACTCTCAACACCAACGCAGCGATCACCTCAGGCACCTATGCCATTTCCTCCAATGGACGAGGCACGCTCAGCCTTACCTCCGGCGGCGTCACCAACAATTACGCGATCTATATGCTCAGCAATTCCGATGCTCTGCTCTTCTCCGTCGATGCGAACAGCACAGGCCATCCCATGACTGTAGGCGAAGCCCTTGGCGCCAGCGCCTCGTTTTCAAATAGCTCACTAACCGGCACTCTCGCCATTCACATGACTGGCAGAACCGCAGGCGGCAGCGCCGACGTTACCATCGGTGTGGGAACCGGCGATGGCGGCGGAAATTTCTCGACATTGAATCTCTTTGAAAAATCGGCTGACAATCCCATCAACAACATGAGTGGCGCCGCCACCTATTCCGTGGCCGCGAACGGCAGAGCCACCGTCACCGGTATCTTCCCCAATGCGCCAGTCATTTATCTCAACGCAACGAATCAGGGTTTCATCGTAGGCGGCGGCGTATCCGCGCCTTCCGGTATCGTTGAGCCGCAATCGACCGGGCCATTTTCCAACGCCTCGGTTTCCGGCTCTTATGTCCTGGGCACCGAAACTCCGGGCTGCGAATGCGTCCCCGAAGAGTCTGGCGTCGCGACGGCAAACGGCTCTGGCGGATTAACGGGCACCCTGGACTCCGGGCGCTTCGGCGGTCTGCTGCAAGCAAATCAGCCGTTGCCAGTCTCCGTCTATTCCGTCAATGCCGATGGAACAGGCAACGTCGGCACAAACACCGCGCTCATCGTCATTTCCACCAGCAAATTCCTATGGATGGATTCCAGCATCAACCCGGCCGTAACCCTCCTGGAAAAATAACGCCGGCATTTCCGGTAGGTCTGTCTCGATCATCGCGGGCGTCGGGTCAGGTCTTCAGAACCGTTACTCCGGTCAACGCCTCATCGCGGCGGAAGGATTACGCTTTCTTTTGTGTGGTAGTCTTCGTTTCTTCGCGCGCAGAGCCGCGCGTACGGGCCGCACCTCGAAGCGCACCCCTTCCGCCTCCTGCAAATACGCAATAATCTCAAACAGCCTGCTCGCGGTCGGATTCCCCTTCGGCCCAAACATCTGGTGAATCGTCTTCACATGAATTTTGGTTGCCGCGGCCAGCTTGGGAAACCCCACCGTCGCATTGATATAGTCACGCAGAATCTCCTTCGCCAGCTCGACCTCGCCCGACAGCAAGCTCTCCAGCGCCTCGCTCAACATCCCTCTTCGAAACACAGGATCCCGTCTAATATCCGCCTGCACCGTTTCTCTAAAGTCCGTCGTCAAAGCCATTTTCATTCCTCTTCTTTCTGCTGCTTCTTCCTCTGCTTGTAGTCTTCCCATCGGTCAAGCGCTACTTGAATATCGTTCTGCTGCCGCTGTTTCGTTCCGCCGCCGAGAAGAATCACAATCTCCTCGCCGTCTTTACCAAAATATACTCGGTAGCCGGGACCAAAATTGATCTTGCACAAACACCCCTGCTCCGACTCCTTTCACGTTCGAAACAATTTCCCAATCCCACGCGCAATATTGCCGTAGTCACCCTTTGCCGTGGCCCAGCGTCCAATCTGCCGCGCTATTCGCCGAACGGGCTAGAGCCGTCAAGCTCGCGATACTCGCGAATCTCCACCATTATCCTTATAGTAGCATATATATTACCATCCCGAAGTACCCCTCAAGCCTCGGTCATTTCGAACCGAGCAGGCCGACGCTCTTCCCCTCACGTTCGTTCCTGCGAACGTGAGGGCCTGCGCAGAGAGAAATCTCTCTTCATGTTTGGTTTCATAGCGGAATGCCGAAAGAGGTCAGAGTCAACGTGGGAAAGGGCTCGGGGTCCTCTCCACTCATGGTGCGGCCACCCACGTGTTATCTTGTCAGACTGTAGGAGGTCCTATGGCGACGAATTTTGGGAATTTCGATCTGTTCGGCGACGGCGCGGAAGGAGAAACCGGCCCAGTCCCAAACGTTGATGTTGCGGACCTTAAGAGCGTATGGGCGATGCAAAATGGTATGCAAGCAAGAATGCCCGGGAAACAGATAAGTATTGGCGCCGAATCCTATAAGCGTGCATGCGGTGCGGGAGCCGATGTCCGTTCCCTTTTCACACGGGTCTCGCTGCTCCGCGTGTTGCAAATGCTGGGAATGCTCGCCCTGTGGACACACGGCGAGGCAGTCGACGACGCCGTCTTTAAGGTTGCTGCCACATTCCCAATGGCGAGAATGCAACCAGGAATCGTCATCCGCCACCGTGCAAAAAGTCAATTGCATAGCGGGCTAGATGCCTTCGAAAGCTTGAATCGTATAGAGAACCAGATTAGAGAAGCTCCGCAACATGCTAGTTACGGCCATGCCATTCAGAATCGTCTCATCGTCAAAGACTACCTCAATGGCCAACTTTCCCTTGTGCTCGATGTTGACGTGTCCAGCGAATGCAAACTCGTAGGGACCAAATCCGGAGATTCCCCAACTATCCCGCTCAAAGCGTGGCCTTTTTTATCCTCCACAATAATCCCCGCGACGGCGGCGTAGTTTGTTACTGGAACAAGTAACCAGTGCTTGTCCGAAATTTCCAACTCGTGAAGTCGGAAAAAAAATTCATTTCCTCCGACTTTGTAAGGCTTTATTTGGTTGATAAGGACGTCAAAAAGTCTAGGAGCGAGGATGTCTACTTTTCTGCCTCTCAGCGCACTTTCAAGATCTTGTCTCGTTTCGTAGCGAGCAGGAAATTTGGTATTTCCGTCAAGGATCGAGGGCGCGTGCCTCTCAATGGCACCCAAGTAGGCGTATTCCATTCCAACTCGGAGATTGTGGATGGCGTCGCCAAGCACCAAAGCCATTTCAATCGCAATTTTCTCAGCACCCGGAATAGAGTGTTTGACGATTTGGTAGCCACTGCTCACGTCGCGTTCAACTGTGGCAATGTCGAGGTCTGGCAAAGATGCGACAATCTTTTCCAAATGCGCGATGTGCCTATTCGCCCGTTCAACTCTACGTCGTGCGGCTGTGAGCCTATCAATCATGGAGGAAACTGTATCGAAGCGCCCAGTATATTATTGCCTTTGAAATTATTCATTCCCCAAACGGACGGGCGGGTGGCCGATCCTAGAATCCGAAAGGGGGTTTTTGAGTGGTTCTTTGTTTCCTCCACACAGCGTCACCCAATCGCCACTTTCTCCAGCCGCTCCAGCGTATCGGGATACATTCGCACCAGCAACACTAGGGCCGCCGCCTGCGGATTCGGCTTGGCCCGGCCCTGTTCCCACTTCTCCAGCGTTCGGACATTGATCCGCAGCTTCCGCGCAAACACCGCCCGCGAACACCGCATTCTCTTCCGAGTCTCCCGGATGAACTTGGAATTCACTGCCGGAAGTGGCGCCGCTTCCACACGGTAGCTCCGCAGCGTCAGCTTCCCTTCGCGCTGCTTCTTCATCGCTTCAACACCCTCGACCAATTCCGCAATAATCTTCCTCTTTGTCATTTCCGTTTCCTCCTGGCCACCTCTCGCGCTTCACACTCTCGTTCAATCGCTGTCTTCAGTGTCTTCTTTTCCCTCGGCGTGAGATCCGCCGCCTCATTTTTCCATACAACGTCATCAGCCAGATTTGATGTTCTGCGGCAAAGTAGTAGTAGATCACTCGCAAGCCTCCTCGCCGCCCCTTGCCACGCCGACTGTCGGCCCAGCGGACTTTCCGGAATCCTCCCGTACCGGGAATCAGGTCCCCTGCTTCCGGCTTGCGCGCCAGTTCCTGCTGAAGCCTGCGGTACCCCTCGTCATCCAAATAATCGGGCAGATAGCGCGTGAAGGCCGGAGCCTCAAAGAATTCCATTCCCGCTCACCTACGCCATTGGCGTATACTCAATACCATACGCTATTGGCGTATAGTAGAGCAACATCGATTTCGCCCTAGCCGCCTCTCGCGCCCGTGGCGAACGGATGCCTGACTCTTAAATCCGAAAGCAGCTTTGGGTGGCCCATCCTTGCTGGCTTTGCAAGGGTGGGTCCCTCTTCCTCGTTCCCTTCAACCGACCTGGCGAGCCGCGTGAGCGCCAAGCGTCGCCTTCGCACTTCTACTCACTCCCCTGCCTACTTTTCCACACATTTCCACAGCCGTAACAGCCCCTCACTCCCCGTTTACCCTGAGTCTCGAAGCGCCCAACTCCCTCAATCCTCTCCACTTCCGCCACCCCAATTCGAACCCGCCCCAGCCGTTCGAATAACCATGGCCGCTCTTTGGCTCAACCTTCAGATCTTTCAACCTTCAAACATTTCAACGCCGCTTTTCCACTCCTCACTACCCACTATTCACTACTCACGTCCTCCCCATAACTTCTACCCTCCCGCCCCCAAACTACGGCATAATCCCGCCGCACAGGGGCGTATCAAGGTCCAGCTTAACGACTGGGCGCAACCCAATCCGCAAACGGGGAGGATTCAGTGACTGATCGTCCATGGAGTTCCACAGCTCCTCCAGGAGAATTCCGCACCTACATCTCCGCCGAGGAGACCGTCAAGGAATTTACGATCCGCGCGGTCATTCTTGGCTCGCTGTTCGGATTGCTCTTTGGCGCGGTCAGTGTCTACGTCGGCTTACGCGCCGGGCTCACCGTCTCCGCATCGATTCCCATCGCCGTGCTGTCGATCAGCATCCTGCGCGCCTTTGGCCGCTCCACGATTCTCGAAAACAACATCGTCCAGACCACCGGCTCCGCCGGCGAATCGCTCGCTGCTGGCGTCATGTTCACGATTCCCGCGCTGATTTTTCTCGGCTTCGGCTCGGAATTTACCTTCTGGCGCATCTTCCCCCTCGCGCTGCTCGGCGGATGGCTTGGCGTGCTGCTCATGGTTCCGCTGCGCCGCCAGCTCATCGTCAGCGAGCATGGCAATCTTTCTTTCCCCGAAGGTACGGCATGCGCCGACGTTCTCGTGGCGGGCGAACGCGGCGGCTCCTTCGCCGGCCGCGTCTTCTGGGGACTCGGTCTCGGCGGCGTCTACACCTTTTGCATGAACACCTTTCAGGCCTGGACCTCGCAGCCGGAAAGCCGCCCGTCATGGTTTCCCGGCGCTTCCTTCCGCGCCAACATCACTTCGGAATATCTCGGCGTCGGCTACATCATCGGCCCGCGCGTCGCCGGAATTCTTTTCGCGGCGGCATCGTTTCCTGGCTCTTGATCATGCCCGCCATAAAATTTTTCGGCCAGCTCTCCGGCCACACAGCCATCTATCCCGGCACGATTCCCATTCCAGACATGACTCCCGACCAGCTCTGGAGAACCTACATTCGCCCGATGGGCGCTGGCGCCGTCGCTGCCGCAGGCGTCATCACTCTGATTCGCACTCTGCCCACGATTATTTCGGCTCTGCGTTCCGGCCTCAAAGATGTCCGCGCGCAAGGCGGCGGCCAGTCCTCCGCCGCGAGCCGCATCGACGAAGACCTGCCCATGCGCACCGTGATCATCGGCTCGATCGTCATCATCGTAATGCTCTGGGTTTTGCTCACGTTTCATCCCATGAAAGGGGCGAGCACTCTTTGGTGGCAGAATCTTTTTGCGGCCATCTTCGTCGTCGTTTTCGGATTTCTGTTCGTCACCGTCGCGGCGCGAATCAGCGGCCTTCTCGGCAACTCTTCAAATCCCATCAGCGGAATGAGCATCGCCACGCTCATGGCCACCTGCGCGATTTTCTTCCTCGCCGGATGGACCGCTCCCAACTACGCCGTTCTCGCGCTCATGATCGGAGGCGTGGTTTGCATTGCCGCCGCCATCGCCGGCGCCACTTCGCAGGATTTGAAGACCGGTTACCTCGTCGGCGCTACTCCCTACCGCCAGCAGCTTGGCCTCCTGATCGGCGTCACCGTTTCGACCGTCGCCATCGGCGCGACGCTCAATCTGATGAACGTCGGCCTCGAAAAATACATCCCGACGCAAATTCCTGTGAACATCGCCGCACTCCCATCCGGCGCAAAAATCGAACGCGAAGGCTTCGTCTATCGCGGCAAAAGCTACACGCTGATCAATGCGCTCAGCTCCGGCGTCATCCCCGACGGCGAATATCTTTACGACAGCGACACAAAACAAATCGAAATCCAGTGGGCGCAAGGCATCGGCAGCGACAAAGCTCCCGCTCCGCAAGCTCGCCTCATGGCCACGGTCATCAACGGCATCCTCAACCAGAAGCTTCCGTGGCGCCTTGTGCTGATGGGCGTCGCGCTGGTCATCGCCGTCGAAATTCTCGGCGTGCGCTCGCTCGCGTTTGCTGTCGGCTCGTATCTCTCCATCGCCACCACAGCAACGATGTTCGCAGGCGGCCTGGTCCGCTGGATGGTCGAAGCCAGTTCCAAGGAGAAAAAAGACGAAGGAGAAGCCAGCCCTGGCGCGCTCTATTCCAGCGGATTAATCGCCGCCGGAGGTGTTTTCGGCTTGCTGGGAATCATCATCAATCTTTTCCAGGACCCAGAAATCGCCACGCACGTCCCCGGCTGGTTCGGCCGCCTGCTAAATCTGCCTTGGCGTCCGGACCTCTTCTCTCTCGGCCCAAGATTTTGGCCCATGCTTAGCCCGAACGATCAGACACCGCTTCCGACTCATCTCCAGTCGATCTTCGGCGTTGTCATGTTCGGTCTCCTCGCCTTTTCGCTGTTCCATTTCGCGCGCAAAAAACTGAGCTAAGGAGCCCATCGAACAAATCAAATTTTCAAAGAAAATTCACGAATACCCGCCAAAACGCTACTTTGACGCGCGCAGGCCAACACCGTAGACTTTATGTATGGGAACTTCGTTCCGCGCCCGCCGTTACAACTTCGATTGGCGCGGCTTCATCACGCCCGGCGTCAAGCTCCTGGTGCTCATTTGCACTGGCGTGTTCCTGGTCCAGACGCTCGTCGACATCTTTCTGGGCGTAAAAGCTTCGTCGTGGATTAATCATTTCTTTGGGCTGGTCGCCCTCGGTCCCGTGCCCGGCCTCCGGCTGTGGCAGCCGTTCACGTATATTTTCCTCCACGGCGGCTTGCTGCATTTGCTGATGAACATGCTTTTTCTCTGGATGTTTGGACGCGAGCTGGAACTCGTTTGGGGGAAAAAGCGTTTTCTGAATTTCTTTTTTCTATGCGGCGTCGGCGCGGGCCTGATCGAAATTCTGGTCAAGGTGATTCCGATGTCGTGGGGCCACATGCCATCCGACATCCCGACGATCGGAGCATCGGGCGCGATTTTCGGAATCCTGATGGCCAACGCCATTCTGTTTCCGGACAGGCGCATTTGGCTTTTCCCGCTGCCCGTTACAATTCCCATGCGGCCGTACGTTGCGGTGATGGGCGCGATTGAATTTTTCGGTACGCTCGGATCCGGCGGTGACGCCGTTGCCCACGTCTGCCATCTAGGCGGGATGTTGGTCGGCTACATTTATTTGCGGCGCGGCTCATTTCTGTACAGCGTGCGCAACAGCGTTTCGGATTGGCAGCACAAGCGCAACCGCAAGAGATTCGACGTGTACATTAACAAGCACAAGGACGAACCTCCTTCCCGCCCCGACCGCTGGGTCAATTAAACTCTCGGAAATTCTTGCCATTTGAATGGAATCGCCGCGGCGGCGAAAACGCTGGCCGTGCTAGGCGGGGCCGCCGATTACGTGAAACTTCATGAAGTTGGTGGTGCCGCGAATGCCCATAGGTGTGCCTGCGACTATGCCGATGACGTCGCCTTTGCGGACGAGGCGTTCTTCGAGGAGGCGTTTTTCGGCGATGGCGGCGAGGCCATCAATTTTTTGGACATTGGGAATGTGGCGCGGCATGACACCCCAAATCAGGGCCATGCGGCGGCGCGTTTCCGCTTCAGGCGAGAACGCGATGATGGGAACCGCGGGGCGGTAGCACGAGACTAGCCGCGCGGTGAAGCCGCTGTGGGTGAAGACGGCGATCAGCTTCATGTGCAGTTCGTGTGAAGCGTGGCAGACGAGTTCAGCGACAGTTTCGGCGATTTTCAATTTTTCGAGCGGGACGCGCGGCGGCGTCTTCCAATCGCTGGCTTCAGCTTCCGCGATAATTTTCGCCATCATGCTGACGGCTTCGACGGGATATTTCCCTGACGCGGTTTCCGCGGAAAGCATAACAGCATCGGAGCCGTCAAAAATGGCATTGGCTACGTCGGAGGCTTCGGCGCGAGTGGGCCGCGGATTCTCGGTCATGGACTCGAGCATTTGCGTGGCGGTGATGACGGGCCGGCGGAAATGGCGTGCGCGGGCGATAATTGTTTTTTGAACGACGGGAACGCGCTCGGGGTTCATCTCTACGCCCAGATCGCCGCGAGCAACCATCACACCATCGGAAGCGCGAAGGATGGCGTCTAGATTTTCGATGGCTTCGGGTTTTTCGAGCTTGGCGATGATTGGCGTGTTCTTTCCCGCGCGACGCACAAGCGATTTGGCGAGAAGAACATCCTCGGGACGCCTGACAAAACTTACGGCGATGTAGTTCGCACCGTGTTTCAAAGCAAACGCGAGATCCTCGCGGTCCTTTGGCGTGAGAGCGGGAACGCGCAGCTTAATTCCGGGCAGATTGATGCCTTTGTGTTCGCCGAGTGCTCCACCGTTTACAACCTCGCAAATCACTTCGGGTCCTCGCACCTGCAGGACACGCAGTTCGATTAAGCCATCCGAAAGCAAGATGCGATCTCCGCGGTGGACTTCCTTCGGGAGTGGCCGGAAAACCGTGCTGACTCGAGTGGAATCGCCCAGGACCTTGGCAGTGGTTATGACGAAGCGCTGCCCAGTGCGGAGCATGACCGGCCTGCTTCCGGCGAGCGGCCCAGTACGAATTTTTGGGCCCTGCAGGTCAGCAAGAATGGCGATCGGCTTTTCTTGATCGACGGCGGCGGCGCGCAGGACGGCGATATTCTGCGCATGCTCAGCGTGGGTGCCATGAGAAAAATTCAGCCGAGCGACATCCATGCCAGCTTCCAACAAACGGCGGATCATGCGGGGCGAGCTGCTGGCCGGCCCGATGGTGCAGACGATTTTTGAATGACGAAAAGCCATATTCTCTGGTGAAAAAAAGTCTACACCTTCCACGCCTTAACAGGCAGAAGATGCACTGACCAAAGGTTCGATTATCTTGTGGCCGCGAATTCCGCGACGATGCGCGCGAGGAAATCGACGCCTTTGTCAAACGAAGCAAGCGGAATACGCTCATCATCGGCGTGCATGCGACGGGAATCCTCGTCAGCCATCGGGAAAGGGGAAAGACCGTAAGCTTGTACGTTGTGTAGCCGGAGCTGAGCGGAGTCCGTTGCGCCAGCGGATAAAAATGGGAGCACCGGAGCGCCGGAAAACTCCTGCGCGGCAGCTTTTGTGATAGTGGCGTAGAAGTCGGACTCGAGCGAAGAAGGCGGAGCGGCGAGGCCTGCATCGGGCTGGACTTCGAAACGGATATTGGGATCGTTGACGACTTTCGTTAGTTCAGCGAGCAAAACGTCGATGGTGTCGCTCGGCAAGAGGCGGACGTTGAGCATAGCCCGGGCTTCGGAAGGAATGACGTTGGCACGCACACCAGCGCTCAGCATGGTGGGGGCGATAGTATCGCGCAGCATGGAATTCCAGAGGGGATTGGCATCGGAAACGACGTGCTGAGCGTGCTCGCCGCGGTCG
>CAVSSD010000029.1:0-12322 GCA_963730495.1 uncultured Acidobacteriota bacterium
CTTCTAGCGGCGAGAGAGATGTGGGGTTTGGAACCGTTGCGCAATGCGCAACAGGCTGTGTAGAGGAATGTCGCGCGCAGTATTTCTTTTCCAAAAGGGCAGAGAATCTTTACCGAGACAAGCGACTAGTTGGGATTTGGCAAGTTTTCGATGAATTCAGCCGCGCTATTTTGAATGTTGTAGTCGGTGTCATGAGAAGCGATTTCCGCAGCTTTTTTGGCAACGTCGCCGCTAGCTTGGCGAAGAAGATCAAAAGCCGCGCGGCGCGCTTCCACGTCAGGATGAGTTCTCAAAATGGCAAAAAGCGATTTGATCATTTCGGGCTTTAGAAAGTCGCGTTGATAGCCGATCATGGTTTCGACAACAATCACCGCTGACTTCTGGACCGCGATGTCACTCGCGTTTAGCGCATTCGCGAGACCTTGGACCACATGTGGACTCAGAGGCGACACGGCTCCCAGAACATAATCGGTCAATCCAGCTTGAGCAGCGCTTTGCTGGCAGGCTTCGTGACTGTTGAGCATTTGCAGTAGAGCCTCCAGACCGGCTGGGCCCGTGCCAGCGAGGGTACCTGCAGCCCAATTTATGAAATTATTTGTGTGCAGATCTTGCTTATTTATTTCTACGTCTTCGCTTTGATAGGCAGGGTCAGGGGTGTCCGTAACCGGTTTCCAAGTGGCGCAGGCTTCCGCGATGGCATGGAGAAGAGGTGCTCGCGCAGGATCTCCAATCAGGGTCACCTGCGGCTTAATCGTGCTTGGGATTTCGTCCGACCTGCGAGCGATACGTATCAGTGGCTCCGGCTTTGTTGAGCCTGGAAATCTGGCGAGAACGTCAAAAAGCTTCCACGCGTCTTGAGGATCGGTGGAGTCGAGGGCGGCGAGGAGCAAGAAGTGCTACGGGCGCCAGGCTTTACATGTTCGCGGACGTGTAGGGAATGGAGATAGAGAGGGTCCTAGGATCCACACTGTGTCGTGGCGGCCACCACGTAGCTGGGAAGTTCTAACTTACTTGGATTTCTTTTTGCGGGACACTGGGCGGGATGGTTTTCGTTTGCGGACTTTGGCGGGGCGGATTTTGCGCATGGCGGCGTTGCCGGCGCGGTGGCAGGCGCGCCACATGTACCAGCTGGCGACGGTGCGGTAGGGGCGCCAGCGTTCGCCGAAGGCTAGGAGTTCTTTAGGTTTGGGCTTGTGTTTTTTGCCGTAGGTGATGGACCAGCCTTTTTGTACGCCTAGGTCGTGGATGGGGAGAACGTCGGGGCGGCCGAGGCGGAAAATCAAAAACATTTCGACCGTCCAGGCGCCGATGCCGCGAACGGAGGTTAGGCGCTTGACGAGTTCTTCGTCGGAGAGTTTTTGTGCGGCTTCGAGGGTGGGGACGACGCCTTCGATTGTTTTTTTGGCGAGGTCCTTCATCGCGAGGACTTTGGCGCCAGAGAGGCCGGCTTTGCGGAGGGCTTGTTTGCGGAGCTTGAGCATTTCTTGCGGGCTGGGAGCGCGGCCGGTGGAGCTGAGGGCTTTGATGCGGCCGAAGATGGTGGCGGCGGCTTTGCCGGAGATGGACTGGTAGGCGATGGCTTCGAGAAGAGCTTCGTAGGGGCTTTGAAGATGGTCCTGGTCCATCCGAAAGGCTTCGGTTTCAGCGATGAGAAACTTGAGTTTTTCGTCGCGTTCGGCGAGGGACTTCACGGCTTCCGCGAGATCGAAGGAGATCGAGCTGATGGGGAGCGTCATGGCAGGAGATAGCCTAGGCTGAGAGCGGAAAAAGAGAAAGGATAACGCAGAGATGCAGCGTACACAGAGGAAGCGCAGAGAAAAGAGACATGACCGGAGCGAATGTGAGACATACGGGGGAAAAGAGGATAGATCAGTGCCACGCGAAAAGCGTGATTGCCATGAAGGTGAGGATGTGTCCATCCCAGGCGATAGCGAACGGCCCATTTGCGTGACCCTTCACCTGTACCCGCAAATCCAAGATTGGTTTTGTAGCGAGAGTAAGAAGGAAGAAAGTCGCGAGGAACTTGGACAACCAGTCGTAGTTGTGCCAACGCTGGGTGATCGGCTGAATCGCGAGAAGGATAACTACCGCGGCCATGGAAGCGGAAACAAAACACTTTTTCTTCGCACGACTCTCGGTATGTTGCGAGATCTGGGCTTGGTCCATGTTTAGCCACCTATCGTCACTATACACTTTTTCGCCGCGCTAGCGTGTGACTGTTGGCTGGTGAGATGAGTGAGTTGATTCAGCGATATGGGATTTTCTGCGGGCGCGGCGGGCGCGGAGAATCATTGTTACGAGAATGATTGCCGCGCAGACTTCGACGAAAATCTTTCCGCCGTCGAGCCAGTCGATTCCGGCTCCTTTTAGGTCGGGGTCGGTGAAGAGGGAGTGGTAGAAGAGGGCGATGGCGCCAAGGTAGACGGTGAAGTGGAAGGCTTTCCAGGTGCGGCGGCCTAGCTGGATGCGGAAGTAGGAAGTGATGACCATGATTGCGACGATGTAGAGGGCGATGGCGCCGATGGTGTTTTCTAGCGGTTGCTGCGGGGAGTGGACGGGATAGACGATGTCGAGGACGCGGAATTTTGGAGATTTGTTGAGGAGCAGCGGGAGCGGATGGAGAAGCGTGACGACCAGGGCGATGTAGCCGGTCCAGTTGTGGAGGCGAAAATAGTTGAAGCGGCGGTGCGGCCAGTTGCGGACGGGACTGTAGCGGAAGGCCATCATCACGCCGAGAAGCATGTTGATGGTGATTGCGCCGACGGCGGTGAGACCGATGTAGGCGGTGAGATCGAGGATGGTAATTTCCATTTGAGAAGGGGCGGGCTAGATTCTTGCCCGAGTGGATATTATGGCGAAGAGACTTAAAGAAGTAACGAGGTAACGACGGAGAGAAAAACGAAGGAGCAAAGATAACGCAGAGGCGCAGAGGACACAGAGTTGCGCGGAGAGTTTGTGCGATGTGTGGTGTGCTAGGATTATGGGTTTCGGATGAGACAGATGAGGCGGTAGGGAAAGGGTGAGGCTTGCAGACAGGGATTATTGGATTGCCACAGGTTGGAAAGACGACGTTGTTTCGGATTTTGACGAAGGCGAATGTCGAGGGAAAGGGCGGCGGGTCGGCTACGCATGTTGGCGTGGCGAAAGTGCCCGAGCCGCGGCTGCTTGAATTGGCGAAACTCTATAACCCGAAGAAAATTACGTATGCGACGGTGCAGTACGTCGATTTGGGCGGCATGCAGAAGGAAAAGAACCGCGATGCGCTGGCCCCTTTGCGCGAGGTGGATACGATTGCGCACGTGATTCGCGTGTTTGATGATCCATCGGTGCCGCATTCAGAGGGAAGCATTGATCCTTTGCGGGACGCGACCAACCTCGAGTTGGAATTGATTCTTTCGGATCATGACCAAATTTTGCGGAGATTGGAACGGCTCGAAAAGGATTTGAAAAAGAAGAGTGATCCTCTTTTGCTCGCGGAAAAGGCTGTATTGGATAAGTGCAAGGCGCATCTGGAGTCGGAGAAGCCTTTGCGAGAGTTGGAGTTGACGGCGGAGGAGCGGAAGCCGATTGGGGGATTTTTATTTTTGTCGGCGCGGCCGGTTTTGTATGTGTTGAATTTGGGCGACGACGAAGCGGATAAGTTGGACACGGCAGTGGAGCGGCACAAGCTAAGCGCGCTGCAAGGGAAGCCGAATTCGGCGGTGATCGCGATTTGCGGGCGGCTCGAGGCGGAACTCGCGGAGATGGAAGAGAAAGAGGCGGCGGAACTTTTGGCGTCGTATGGATTGAAGGAGCCCGGGCTGAACCGTTTGATTCGCGCGACGTATGACTTGATGGGGCTGATCCAGTTTTTTACAGCGGGGGAGCCGGAAGTGCGGGCTTGGACGATTCGCAAGGGGTCGACGGCGCAGAAGGCGGCGGGAGCGATTCACAGCGATATCGAGCGGGGATTTATTCGGGCGGAAGTCGTGAAGTGGAGCGATCTCTTGGCGGCGGGGAGTATTGCGGCAGCGAGGGAGAAGGCGCAGGTGCGGCTCGAGGGGAAAGAATATATTGTGCAAGAGGGGGATGTGATTTTGTTCCGGCATAGCGGATAGTCCGGCCTTGTGCAAATGGGGATTTCAACACAGAGTTCACAGAGATCACAGAGAAGAGTGTCACGAGAAAGCTGAACGGCTCGCGCGCAACGTTAAGATGGGGCTGAGGTGGGCACGGGCTTAAGCCTGTGCCACTTAAAATGGCACATGATTTGGCATTTCGGACGGCGCTGGCGGCGGGGTTGGGGTTGGTCGCGGCGGCGGGGAATTTGATTGGCGGGTATTTTGTGGTGCGGCGAGATTGGCCGCGGAAGTATTTGCAGTATTTTTTGGCGCTGGGGGCCGGGTACATGCTGGCCGTGGCGTTTCTCGACGTAATTCCTGAGTCAATTCATTTGGCGGGCGAGCAGGCGCTGGTGTTCGTGCTGCTTGGATATTTTATTATCCACCTCTTCGAGCATACGATTGCGCCCCATTTTCATTTTGGGGAAGAGACGCATCACGAAGAGATGAGCCACCACCACGCGCGGACGACCATTTTGCTGGGACTGACTATCCACACGTTCTTCGATGGGGTGGCTATTGCCGCCGGGTTCCTGGTTTCCGTATGGCTCGGGGCGATGATTTTCGTGGCCGTGTTTCTGCATAAGCTGCCGGAAGGCTTCACGGTGGCGTCCTTGGTACTGGCTAGCGGGCAAGGGCGGCGCAACGCAATCCTCGCGTCCGGGTTGTTAGGGGCAGCGACGCTGCTGGGAGTCTTGCTGACGGGCGTCCTACAAAGCCAACTTAAATACGCGCTCCCGATATCCGGAGGAGTGACGCTTTATGTCGCGGCGACGGATTTGCTGCCGGAAGTGAACCGGGAACCCAATTGGAGAATGGCCGCGCTGGTCTTCGTCGGGGTAGCCACGGTATTGATAATGCAGCACTTATTCCACGTTTGATTTCGCCCTGCCTTCGCATTCGCGTGAATGTTCCATTTGCAACTTTAAGAGCCTGTTAGGGTTCGATAGAATGTGGCGGCTATGGCCAGGTCGGACGTCCAACTGATGCTGGACGTGAAGGCGGGCGACGAGCAGTCGTTCGAGCTTCTCCTCCAGCGCTACAGGACACCCCTTGTCAACTTTCTTTACCGCATGGTTCGCGCGCGGGAAGAGGCGGAAGACTTGGCGCAAGAAGTGTTTTTGAGAGTGTATCGAGCGCGAAAAGATTATGTGCCGAGCGCCAAATTCACGACATGGCTTTTTCGGATCGCGACAAATTTGGCGTTGAACTCGGTTCGAGACAACCGTCATCAGCGAATGGAAGTCTCACTGGATGCGCCGGTGACCATCGATTCGGAAGATGGCGACGAAAAGCCGCTGGACATTGCCGAGAAGCATCCGAACATCGAGCAGTACATGGTGGAAGAAGTGCGGAAGAAGATGATCCGGCACTCGATCGATAAGCTGCCAGAGAAACAGCGCGCGGCGGTGCTCTTGCACAAATATCAAGAACTGGATTATGGAGATATTGCAAAAATTCTTGAATGCTCGGAGAGCGCACTTAAATCGCTGCTCTTCAGGGCATACGAAACGCTTCGAGTGGAACTAGCCCCACTCGTGGCGAGGCACGGGAAGTAGTGGAACCCGGGCTGCAAGGGAAGTAGAAATAGACCTGGGTAGAGAAGGAAGGTTGTTATGAGTTGTACGAAAATGGAAAACAAGATTTTGGCGTACGTGGACGGGCGCTTGAAAGAGAGCGAACGTTTGGAGATGGAGAAGCATCTCTCTGCGTGCGGAGCGTGCCAGTTGCGCGTGAATGAGTTTCGCGCGGTGTCGGGATTTTTGGATGAACTGCCGGAAATCGAGCCGTCGCCGGCGTTTGATGTGCGCGTGCGAGCGCGAGTGGCGGCAGAACCGGTGAAGCAGGGCTGGTGGGCGTGGTTCACGCCATCGCCGCGCGTCGCGTTTGCCGCGTCGCTGCTGTTGCTGGCGACGGTATGGATTGGTTCGCGGCCAACGGATCCTAGGACGTTAACGGCGGCAGACGAAGCACAGATCAATCAGGACTTGCCGGTGCTCGAAAACTATGACGTGCTTTCGGATTTCGGAGCACTGACGGATTTGCCTCAGCCGGTGCAGCCGGAAGACACGGGCGACAGCAACCCGGATCAAAATCAGAATCAGCCGAAGAACGACAGCAATAATCAGACGATGTAATTGATGAGATTTCGACTCCAACTCGCGGGATGTTTGCTAGCGATGGGGCTTGGCGCAGTTGCGGCCGCCCCTTCGATGGCGCAGCACGGCCACACTGCACATTTTGCCCCGCAGCAGCATACGCCTCCGAAATCTCAGAACCGACCGCCGCAGCACCCGCCGTCGCCGCCGAAGAATGCGGCGAGACCGCCGCAAAATGGAGGTCATCCGCCCAACGGCGGAGCGGGAAATCCTCAGGGTAATGGCGGGAACCGGCCGAACTCCGTGCCGCGTCCTAGCCCGAATCCGAACAACAATCCGAACCGGCCACCGTCTTCGTACGTGCCGCCGCAGCCGCAGAGAAAATTTAGCGATCTGCCGCCGCAAGACCGGCAGAAGATTCTCGAAAACAACAACAAGTACAGGAATCTTCCTCCGGCGCAGAAAGAGGAACTGAACCGGCGAGCTGAGCAGTGGGGCAGGCTGAGTCCTCAGCAGCAGAATCATATTCGGTATGATGTACTGCCTAAGTGGAAGCAGATGCCCCAGGATCGGCGGCAAGCTATTCGACAGAGACTGCGCGTGTTGCAGAATATGCCGGAGTCTGCGCGGAATCAGCGGCTGAATGACCCTGAGTTCACGCGCGGAATGAGCGACGAGGATAAGGCGACGCTGCGTGACTTGAGTCATTTGCATGTTGGCGGAGCGCCTGATCCGCCAGGCGAGTGAGTAAGCCGACTGCTCACAGCTGAAAGTCAACGGTAAGAATCCAGAAATAGAAGTGAGTTCCGCACCTAAAAATTACAAATCAATCGAAGTTGCTTTCGTAGTGGCGCAGCCCTTCGAGGCTCAGGGTAAACATGCTGCGCCCCTATCAACGCCAGTCTTAGCCAGTCTGACCAGTTTGAGCCAATCTGGCATTCTGCGACGTTGCGCTCATTTTTGTGCGTGCGTTGACAATGCTGTCCCCTCGCGGCATCGTGACTGGGTCACTTCGCGCGCATCCAATGAGGGGAGGGCGCCATTCCCGTTTTGTCGCCGCGCTTTCGCGCACTGCAGCATCGAAACTTTCAACTATTCATAGCTGGCCAGCTAACTTCGCTCATCGGCACTTGGATGCAGACGACAGCGCAGCTCTGGCTGGTCTACAAGCTGACGAATTCCGCAGCGCTTCTTGGAGTTTTCGGTTTTGCGAATCAAGTTCCCATTTTATTTCTGGCAGCGCTCGGCGGTTATATCGGCGACCGCTATAACCGACACTACGGCGTGATCTGGACGCAGATCTGTTCGATGGTTCTGGCGTTCGTTCTTGCGGGGCTGACGTTCGCGAACATCATCCAGGTGTGGGAGCTGATCTTCATCGCGTTCCTCGTGGGCGTGGTGAATGCATTCGATGTGCCGATTCGCCAGGCGTTTCTCGTGGAGATGGTGGTGAAAGAGGATTTGCCGAACGCGATTGCGCTGAACTCTTCGATTTTTAATGGAGCGCGAGTCGTGGGGCCGGCGATCGCTGGATTCGCGCTGGCGTGGAAAGGGCCAGCGTGGTGTTTTTTTCTAAACGGCGTGAGCTTTCTGGCGGTGATCGGCGCGCTGCTGGCAATGCGTATCGTGAAGCTGGAAAAAAAGGCAGAACCCGGTTCGCCGTTCCAGAGCCTGATGCAAGGATTTCGCTTCGCGATGAGCGACCTGCCGATCCGGTCGACGCTGCTGCTTTTGAGCATGCTGAGTTTGCTGGGATTGCAGTACTCGGTTTTTCTGCCGATTTTTGCCAGCGAAGTTTTACATCGGGGCGCAAAGGGATTTGGTTTGTTGATGAGCGCGGCGGGAGTTGGCGCAGTGCTCGGTGCTCTGCATTTTGCCGCGAGAACTAGTTATAAGGGATTGGCTCGCTGGATTGCGGCGACTTCGACACTTTGCGCGGTCGGACTGGTGATTTTTTCGCAATCGAGATTTTTCTGGCTCTCGATGGCTGTGCTGTTGGTGGTGGGATTTTGCGCGACGGTGCAGATGGCGGCGACGAATACTACTTTGCAGAATCGCGTGCCCGACCAGTTGCGTGGGCGGATCATGGCCGTCTACGCGACGATGTTTATGGGCGTGCAGCCGATCGGGTCTCTCATCGCGGGTGGAGTGGCGAAACATATTGGGGCGCCTTACACGTTGGCGGTGTTTGGCACTCTTTGTTTTTTGGGGAGCATGGTTTTTATTTTTCGCGTAGTGATGCCGTTGCAGCGGCAGCCGGAGGCGCCAGCCACCGCTTAGGATGGATTTGGGCGATAGAGCCATGCGGGCTTGGCCAGTGGCGGCTCAGCGGGCGGGGCCCTTCGATCTGACTCAGGGTAAACAAGCCCCGCCCCTACAGAGTTGATTTCGTTCAGGATCGCGTCCACCTTGGAGCGCTGCGGGGAAAGTGAGCAGACTGGGTCGGTGGCGGTGGCGTCGGCAGCGAGAAGGAGAGCTTGGCAGCGGCAGCCTCCGAAATCCAGTGCGCGACGGTCGCAGGTTTTACAGGGTTCTTGCATCCAGGCTTCGCCGCGGAATTTTTGGAACGCGTCCGACGAATTCCAGATTTCACTTAAGCCGCGGTTTTTCACGTTTTCGAAAGACAGGCCAGGGATGACGCGCGCGGCGTGGCAGGGAAGCGCGTCGCCGTTTGGCGTGATGAGCATAAGTTTGCGGCCCCAGCCGCCCATGCAGGGCTTCGGATATTTCGCGTAGTAATCCGGAACGACATATTCCACTCTGATTTTTCCTGCCAGGCGCTCTTGCGACTTCTTCAAGAAATCGATGGACTGCATGAGCTGCTCGCGCGTGGGCAGAAGGGAATCGCGGTTAGCGAAAGCCCAGCCGTAGTATTGAACATTTGCGAACTCGACGCGGCTGGCGCTGGAAGATTCGGCGAGTGCGAGCATTGCGGGAAGCTGATCGATGTTGCGGCGGTGAATGACGAAGTTGAGAGTGACAGCGAGGCGATGACGTTTGAGCCATTCGAGGACGCGCAGTTTTTGTGGGTGGGCTTTCGTGCCGGAGATTTCTTGAGCGATTTCTTCGCGCGCGCCTTGAAAGCTCAATTGAAAGTGATCGAGGCCGGCTGCAACCAAAGCTTCGAGGCGCGATTCGTCGAGAGGCAAACCCGAGGTGATGAGATTCACGTAGAGGCCAGCGGTCCGAGCGGCGCGGATAAGTTCGAGAATGTCGGGGCGAGCGAGCGGTTCGCCGCCGGTGAAATCGGCTTGCAGGACGCCGAGCGCGGCTGCTTCTTGAAAGACGCGAGACCATTCTTCGGTAGAAAGTTCTGTGCTGCGAGCTTGCAGTTCGAGGGGATTCGAGCAGTAGACGCAGTGAAGCGGGCAGCGATGAGTTAGTTCGGCGATCAAGGCTAGCGGGTTGGCGATGGTAGATGTCATGTTGCGTGCGGTGTAAATTGCGAAAGCGGGAGCAGATCTCCCGCACTCCGCGATCACGGCTCAAAATCGAGGGCACGTTCTTTTTGTAGCAGGGCCAGGTATCCCAGGATGTCTTGTTCCACTTTCGCTGGATCAGCTTCTGAGTAGATCTGCTGCAATTCGGTGGTGATTTGTTGAACGGTGTGTTTGCCGTCGCAGCGCTCGACAATTTCGAGGCTTGGGCCGTTAAGACGCAGGGCGCGTTCCGGCATCAGAAGCGTGCGTGGTTGCTGAGTCTTCTCGTTCATGCGACAGCCGGGGGCTAGCCGTGGATGGCTAGTGAGATCCACGCTCATGCGGAGCCCTCTTCTGCGGTCGGGCGAAATGCACCGGGCGGCGGCCAGCCGGGATTCACGTACGAGAAATAGAGAGCGTCGAGTTGGGCCCACAGAATGTCGCACTTTGCGCGCAGCGCGGCGTGAGCAAGGTCTTGTTGTTCGCGCGTGGTGGCGTGCTTCACGACCCAGGCAAGAGCGAAGTCCGCGTCTTCAGGAGCTTGCGTGAGGCGACCGGTGAAATAGTCCAGACCGCTCGACAGCCAGGGATAGTGTTGACGCAGACGATCCATGCGCAGGGTAATGAGTTTTTTTGAAAACATTTCGGTGAGAGAGGAAGCCACGGCTTCAAGATGGGAACGCGTGGAAACGAAATCCACATAGGCCTGAACGGCGTAGCGCGTTGCGGGGAGAATTCCTTCGCCCTGCAGCGCCTGCTCGCGAGAAAGCCCAGTGGCTTCGACCAGTCGCAGCCACTTCTCAATACCTCCGGGCTTCACGCCGTCGCCATCATGGTCCAGAATTCGCTTGCGCCAGGCGAGTCGAAAGGCGGGATCCTCGCTGCGCGCAAGGATCGCGGCATCTTTAATAGGAATACGGCTCTGATAGTAGTAGCGATTCAAAGCCCAGGCCTGAAGCTGGCCTCGCGTGAGTTTTCCTTCGTGCATCAACGCGTGAAATGGGTGCTTGTGGTGATAACGATCCTCGCCGATGGCGTGAAATCCCGCGATGAAGTCGGCTTCCGAGAGCAGCGGCAAGAGCGAGTCGATAGATTGGGCTTGGCTCATATTGCGAGTTCCATTCCATCATAGGCGATTTCCCAGCCAGCATCGCGGACGATGCGGGATTCCGGACTCTCATCATTCAACACTGGATTTGTGTTGTTCAGATGAATCAACACACGGCGAGTTTTGCTGGCACGAAACGGTTGGCGTAGCAGGCCCCGGTCCCCCCACAACGGCAAATGTCCCATCTGGCGCGCGGATTTGCTCCCTTTGCGGATAGAGCTCAGTTCGTCGTCCTTCCAGAAAGTTCCATCGAGAATCGCCAGGTCGCTCTCTTCCACGCAGCGCAGCCAATGATCTCCAATTCCGGGCAGGTTCGGAGCGTAGAAGAGCTTCTTTTCCTTGGAAACAAACGTCAGGCCAATGACCGCTTCTTCCGGAGAAAGGCTGTTGCGCAGAGATTCGCTCACGTAATCCGGGAAGCTCCCGTTGAGCGAGACCGCTTTGCAGAAGAGGCCACTTTTCCTATCCGTTGGCGACGCCGGAATCAGCGGCATGAGGCGATCGAGCGGCAAGGTTTCCCATTTGACTGGAGGATTTGAGCGGGCCAGCACGTGGAACAGGCCATTTTCCTCGGTGAGTATGCGCCGCACAGCCATCGTCGAGAAGATCTGAAGAGGTTGGAATTCCCTCAAATGTAGCAGCCCCATTACGGCATCCACGTCAGCGCTGGTTAGCACCACTGCTTTGATCGGCGTGTTTCTTGATCCCGCCGGAGGCACAAAATCAGCAGAGGAGAGAATCTGTTGCCTAAGATCAGGTGATGCGTTGAGTAGGAACCAGTGCGAGCCATCGAGGGAGATTGCGGCTTGGGCTTGTGTCCTGGGAAGGCCCTTCAATGTACCTGTGCGCACACCCATACACTGAACACATGCGCAATTCCATTGGGGGAAACCGCCCCCGGCCGCGGAGCCGAGGACTTTAACGCGCATTCAGGCACGCCAACAGATGACCGCAAAGCGCGGTCAAAGTTCTACAGCTCGGCGTTGGCGTATGAGCTAATTTCGCAGTTGAGGTCGATCTCTTCGTGCTGAGGGGTTGTCCATTCCATGGTCGGAGGCTCCTAGTGCGACACGAATTTCAAAATTCAAACCGATTTCAAGTGTAGCACAAACGCATTTCCAAAGGAAGGCCGGGCAGATAGAGCTCTGGCCAACCGAGACGAAACGAGCCTTCAAGCCAAGGCCGCGACACGCAGGAATTAGTTGACCCTTTTAAAAATCCCCCCCCCTCTTCTTACAAAATGCGACTCAAGTAATTAATTCTAAAGGATTTACGTGCATATCCGGCGGTCCGGGACATTTGTAAGAACAAGAAAACAAAGAGTTTGTTTGCTCGCGGAGAGAGCAGGCCGGGAGCGGGTCTCAATCGCGGAATGGGGTCTACGAAGAATACCTGGAAAAGAAAGGAGCGGTCGTGCGACCGCTTGGATCAGAGGAATTCCCAGTACATATATTACCAAGATATACCTTAGCTTGTCAAGAACAGAAACGTTGGCAAAAAAGAGCAGAAAGCATTATGGGAATTTGGGTTTTGCGCCGTGTTCTCAATCGTCGCGGCTAGCGGCGTGGATCGAGAGCAACTTCCTGAAGCGACCCA
>CAVSSD010000030.1:0-20802 GCA_963730495.1 uncultured Acidobacteriota bacterium
GATGTTTCGTACGAGTCCTTTAAGGCCTGCTAGCTTTTCCGTACCGGAATATTTTGATTCAAGCGAAAAAAATTATTGGGATCGTAATGCGTTTTGACATCGACCAGCCGATCCCACCGTTCGCGATAGGCTTCCGGCACGCGATCCTGCTCGTCGCCGCTCATGAAGTTGACGTACACGCCTGGCGTCATGGATGGCCGCAGTTCGGCAAATAACCCGCGCACCCACGCGATGTTCGCGGCATCCTGTTCGGGCGCTGACCAATTTCCCAGCAGGTTCACAATGAACGGCGAACTGCGGTCCCCGAAGGCCGTCTCGCCTGCGTCGACGCGTCCTGCCGCGCCGCCAAGGTAGGAGAGTTCGAGCTGGCTCGCAGGGGAGGGAATCGTCGCCAGCGCTTGCACCATGCGCTGAATGTCCTCGTCCGCCAAAGATTTGTAGTAGCCGGACTTCGTGTAATACCGTCGCCCATGCGGAAATTCGTGATCCGCCATTGTTTGCAAGCTCAGGAAAGAGAGTTCGTTTTTTGTCACCGCTACAGGGTTGCATTGAGAAAGCCCGCGATTCACATAGCGGCGCCCTTCTTCAAGATCGCCAACCCAGAGCAAACCCTGGCTTGCCGCCGGGCGGCCGCGCAAGTGCGCCGGAATATTTTCCGTGTGCGGCGCAATTGTCAGCGAGATTCCCCATCGCAAATAATCGGGAGCGTGAGGCACGAAGTCCCGCCAATGTTGCACGATGCCGGGAATATCATCGCCGAAGCACATGCCCGCGCCGAACAAAACGGAGTTGACCGGATGAATTTTTACTTCAAACTCCGTCACGACGCCGAAGTTTCCCCCACCTCCACGCAGCGCCCAAAATAAATCGGGATTTTCCTTGGCATTTACGTGAACGATCGATCCATCCGCGACGACTAGCGTGAAGCCCGTGACGTTGTCGCAAGAAAGCCCGTGTAGACGATTCAGCCAGCCTGTGCCGCCTCCCAAGACAAGCCCGGCGGCACCAGTGTGCGACACCACACCTGACGGGAACGCGAGGCCCACTCTTTGAGTAGCCGTATCGATGTCACCCAGAAGACAGCCGCCTTCGAATCGCGCCCGACGAGTTTGTGGATCGACGCTCACTTGGCGCATTCGAGAAAGATCGATCACCAGACCGTCCTCGCAGGTGCTGAAGCCTGCAAGGCTGTGACCGCCGCAACGAATTGCCGTTAGCGCTTCCGCAGCCGCGGCAGTCCTTACTACGAGCTGAACGTCCGCAACATCGGCGCAACGCGCTATCAAGCCCGGCTTGCGCGCCACCATGCCGTTCCAAATACTGCGCGCACCTTCATATTCGCCATCGCCCGGGCGCAACAAATCGCCGCGGAATTGTCCGCGCAACGTGGAGTAAACCTCTGCACTGGCTTTGCTCATGCTGGCTATTCTTAGTGCTCTCGAAATCGAATGCGGAATATTCTAGCTTGTGAAAGCGAAAAACAGCCAGGAAACGCGCTGCCTGCTTGACATGCCCCGCAATCGGGGTATAGCTTTCGACTTGTTCGTTTCACAGCCTTCCTCCGCTGTTTATTGGTTTTATTCAGGAGCAAACGTTTGCAGTCCAAATCGCAAGATATTCTCCAGGCAGAATCTCGTCCTCAATCTAATTTGAATTTTTCGATCGAGACCATTCGATCGTTCTTTCCGGCGCTACATCGCCCTCCTGCCTTCACGTTCTTCGACAACGCCGCCGGGGCGCAGGTTCCGCAAGTGGTCTTCGATGCCATCAACCACCATCTACTCGAATGCAACGTCCAGCGAGGTGGCCGCTATGCGAAAAGCCAGCAAGTGGACGCGACGGTTGCGCACGCCCGGGAAAGCGTCGCTGATTTTCTGAACGCGCGCCACCCCAGCGAAATCGCGTTTGGGATGAACGCAACCTCTTTTATCCGGCTCATTAGTCTCGCGATCGGACAAACTCTCGGTCAGCGCAACGAAATTATTGTCACCGACATGGATCACGAGGCCAACGTCGCTACCTGGATGGCACTCGAAAAAGACGGCGCAAAAATTCTTTGGTGGAAGATGGGCGAGGACGGCAACCTGCATGTCGACGATCTAAAGCCTCTCGTTACTTCCAAGACTCGTCTGGTCGCGTGCGCCGTCGCTGCAAATTCTCTCGGCTCCATTGTAGACGTGGCTGGCGCTGCCAAAATCACGCACGAAGCCGGCGCGGAAATCTTTCTCGATTGTGTTCACTACGGCCCTCACGGACAAATGGATGTGCAAGCGTTCGACTGCGACTACCTCGTCTGCTCCGGCTACAAGATTTTCGGTCCGCACATGGGATTCCTCTGGGGACGCCGCGAGTTGCTGCAAAGACTCCCGACCTTTCGCGAAGAGTTCATTCCCGACGAGCCGCCCGGGAAAATCGAAGCCGGCACTTTCATCTATGAAAATGTTGCTGGGATGGATGCTGCCATCTCTTATCTCGAATCCCTCGGCAAGCGGGAGCAACCTGGCGGCGCCTCGAGCAGAGATTCGAAGCGCGCGAATCTTGCTCGCGCAATGCAAAGTATCCGCGTTTACGAAGAAACTCTTTCGCTCGAAATGTTGCAAGTCCTGCGCGAATGTGGCGCGAAGGTCTACGGTCTAGCCGGAAAGGATCAAGTTCATGGCCGCGTTCCAACGCTTTGCTTCAATTTGCCCAATGTCGCTCCCGCGAAAGTTACAGAGACCCTGGCCAGTGCCGGAATCGGCATTCGCGACGGCCATATGTACGCCCCGCGCCTGATGAAGCGGCTCGGCGTATCAGTTGAAAGCGGCGTGGTGCGCGCCTCTCTCGTCCACTACAACACCATCGATGAGGTTCATAATTTCGGTAGCGCCCTGCTTGAACTGACAAAGCATGGTTGAACCCGGCGATTCTTCTCATGCGCGAAAGCCGCAATCCTCCAGCGAAGGCTCGCAAACAGTAACTCCTGCAGAGCCCGACGAGCTAAAGCGCAAGCTCACACAGCGGCAGCTCACAATGCTGGCGATCGGCGGCGCCATCGGCGTAGGTCTGTTCCTCGGCAGCAGCGTGACCATTCGTCTCGCAGGCCCCGGCGTAATTATCACTTATTTGATCGGTGCGCTTATCGCCATGATCGTCGCGTACTCGCTGGCGGAAATGGCTGTTGTTCAGCCCGTCGCTGGCTCCTTTGGCGTGTACGCGCAAACGTATCTCAGTCCGTGGGCCGGTTTCTCGGTGCGCGCTACTTATGCGCTCGTGCAAATCATAGCGATCGGTGCGGAAGTCACCGCCGTTGCTATCTATTTTGCGTTTTGGTTTCCCAGCGTCCCGCAATGGTTATGGGTGGTCTCCGTCTCGATGTGCCTGGTGGCCGTCAACATGCTCCAGGTAGGGCGTTTCGGCGAGTTCGAATACTGGTTCGCTCTGATTAAAGTTGTGGCCATTATTGTTTTTATCGTCTTGGGCCTCGCCTTAATCATCGGCTTGGGACCTGCGCCCGCGATTGGTTTCTCGAATCTCACAGCGCACGGCGGCTTTCTTCCGTTTGGCTGGAAGGGAGTCTGGCTCGCTCTCACGCTCGCAATCACGAGTTATATGGGCGTCGAAGTCATCGCCGTCACGGCGGGCGAAGCGCAAGATCCCGCTAAATCCATTCCGCGCGCGATGCGTACGATCGTGTTCCGCCTCGTGATTTTTTACGTTCTGGCCATCGGCATCATGCTGGCGATGACTCCCTGGAGCCAAACCGGCAGTGATCTGACCGGCAGTCCTTTTGTTCGCGCGCTTTCCGTTGCGCGCATCCCCTTCGCAGCAGGCATCATGAATCTCGTCGTGATCACCGCCGCGCTGTCGAGCGCCAACACAAATCTCTATCTCACAACGCGAATGCTTTTTTCCCTGGCGCGTGGCCGCTACGTCCCCCAATGGCTCGGCCATCTCAGCGTGAACGGAGTTCCGCGTCGTGCTCTCGCCGTTTCCACGGCAGGCATGATCGCTGCAATTCTGCTTGCGATCTATGCGCCTAGCCGCGCATTTCTCATGCTTTATGGTGTAGCCGTCGCGGGAATGTTTTTCGTGTGGATCGTCATCCTTTTGACGCACATCGCCTTTCGGCGAACCATCGGGCCTGAACGAGTAGCTCAGCTTCCCATGCGCCTGCGCTTTTTTCCTTATTCGACGGCGTTGGGCATCGCCGCACTTCTGGGAATCGCAGTGAGCACTTTTTTTGTGGAGGGATTGCGATACACCGTCCCGGCGTTCGCCCCTTTTCTTCTGCTCATCTCGCTGGCCTACTGGATCATTCGGCGCAAAGCGTTCGAAGCAAACGCAAATCCAGCCGGAAGTGAACTCGGTTTCAAGCCAGGCAAAGAATAGTCGCGGAGAAATTCGTCCGCGAATTCCTGAACTCGTCCCCAATTTGTTTTTGTGTCAAAGTAATGCCTCATGGCCGAACCCGAAAACCGCCGCGCCGACGGCCGCGCCGCCTTCCAGTATCCAAGTTTCGTACTTTTTCAAACGGCTCGTTTCTGCATCGTCCTCGCCACAGAAATGCAATCGGTGGCGGTCGGCTGGCAAGTCTACGAGATTACAAAGCGGCCGCTTGATCTCGGTCTTGTGGGATTGGCGCAATTCCTGCCCGGCATTCTTCTTTTTCTCGTTTCTGGCCACGTTGCCGATCGCTACGATCGCCGCAAGCTCATTCTCGGTTGCTACGTTGGCTTTGCGCTGTGCTGCGGTTTGCTGCTCCTTACCGCCGTGCGCGACGTTCGCTCGGTCGCCTACATCTTCGCGGTTCTCGTCCTTCTCGGGGTCGTCCGTTCGTTCACTGGCCCTGTGAGCCGCGCGCTGCTCCCGCAATTGGTTCCCGAAGAGCATTTCCCGAGCGCCGTGGCCTGGGCCTCTACCCTCTTCCAGGGTGCCGCGATTCTGGGCCCGGCACTCGGCGGACTGATCTACGCGTTTTTTCGCGGCCCATCCGCCGTTTACGTTTTGGCCGTGCTCATGGCCATTGCGGCCATAATTTGTACTCTGCAAATCAGTTCCCAAGCCAAGCCTCGCGCGCGTGAGCCTATCAATTTCACGACCGTCTCCGCCGGACTTCGCTACATCTGGCGCGAGAAGCTGATTCTCGGCTCCATCTCCCTGGATTTGTTCGCCGTCTTCCTCGGCGGAGCCGTCGCTCTCTTGCCCATCTACGCACGCGAAATACTGTTGACTGGCCCGTGGGGCCTCGGTCTGCTTCGCACCGCTCCAGGAATTGGAGCAGCTGCGATGGCCCTTTTCCTTGCGCACCGGCCCATCCGGCGCAAAGTCGGCCTCATCATGCTGTGGTGTGTGGCCGGTTTTGGTTTCTTCACGATTCTTTTCGGTCTCTCTCACAGCCTCATTCTTTCCTTGGTCGCGTTGGTTTTCGTCGGCGCGACGGACATGGTCAGCGTGATTGTTCGCGGCGTGCTCATCCAGGTCGCCACTCCCGATGAGATGCGCGGGCGCGTCAATGCCGTGGACATGGTGTTTATCGGCGCGTCCAATGAGTTCGGGGAGTTCGAGTCTGGCCTCACCGCGCAATGGTTTGGAACAGTCCCGGCCGTCGTGATCGGCGGGATCGGAACACTCGTGGTGACAGCTATCTGGGCGTGGTGCTTCCCTGAGTTGAGGAAAGTCGAACAGATCCATTCGCTGCCAAATCGCCCAGCCTGATTTATCCTAAATCGGCCCGGGACGGGATTCTCACATGCGAACAGCATAGCGGTAGAGACCTTTAGCCAGCCGCACCACGGTAAATCGAACTAAGGTTTTGGTTTGGGTGCCATCATCAGCATAGAACCGCCGGCGGGAGGAATATCCGAAGCCGCAGGCACAACTGGGGCAATCAATGCCGCCTTCACGGAAGCCGGTATCTTGTCCGAATTTGCCAGCAACACACTAACTTCCCAAATTTGCGTTTCCGTCAAACGACCTTTGAACCCCGGCATTCCCGTCAACCGGATGCCATTCTCCGCCTTCCAATATGTTTCCGACGCTGGATCGTCTGAGACGCCAGTTCCGTGGAAAAGCTGAGGCGGCGGCGGGAACATCCCCTGTGCAATATTTGTCTTCGGCTGATCCGGCAGCCCGTGGCATACCGCGCAGTTCTCCTTGTAGACCTCTGCGCCACTCAAATAGCTCTTCTCCTCGGCGACTACCGGGGATGCCGGGATTTTCTCTCTCTCGATGCGCGCATCCAGAGCCATATGCGCAAGTTTTTTCTCAAATAGCATGGGGGGGTCCGTTACTGCCACTGAGACACGACCGGTGGAAAAGTAGAAGTATCCGCAAGCGGCGACCAGCAGTATCCCGAGCAGAATGCCGACGATTATGCCCTTTATCATGGTTCCATTCACCAGCCCTTTTCAGAGTCCCCGACGCCACCAGCCCCATTCGCCGGAGCTCACGGGCCGATAGTGTAAACTTTCGCCAGCCCGAATGCCCACTACAATTATCTGCGAGCAGGGCAGTATCCCTGGGCGATCCTTTATCCTGACCTATGCCGCGCGGGCTCCAGAGACCGTCCTAACCAAGGGGAGCTTCGTAACCATTTGCTCTCTAAGTCCGTCCAATATAAGCGCAGGTGTGTTTTTCCGGTAGGCTCAAAGAGTTCGGCGGGGACCCCAAAGGTATAGCCCCCAAAGTCTTGCCCGGCAGACTCACTCGAAACATAGGCTTTATTGGCTTTTAGTGACAGGAGAGAACGCATGGGCCATCTTGATTCCATAGAGCTTCCCGAACGGGGCACGCGTGAGTCTTCCGCGACAGAGCCCGCCAAAAGCCGCTGGTGGCTCTGGATTGTCGTTCTCGGCGTCATCACCGTTGGCATCTGGTACTACCGCGGAGCGCACTCGACGAGCGAGGCCGGCGCCAAGGGCGCTCCTGGCTCCTTTGGAAAGGGAGGTCCCGGCGACTTTGGCATGTTCGGGCCGGTGCCGGTGGTTGTCTCAACGGCGCAAAAAGGCGATCTTCCCGTGTATCTCATTGGCCTCGGGTCCGTCACAGCCTTCAATACCGTGACCGTCCGCAGCCGAGTCGATGGCCAAATCGTCAAAGTGAACTTTACGGAGGGGCAGTTCGTCCACGAAGGCGACGCCCTCATCGAAATCGACCCTCGACCCTACCAAGTGATGGTGGAACAGGCTGAAGGTCAGCTCGCAAAGGATCAGGCGCAACTCCACGACATGCAAGTCGATATGGAGCGTTACACGACTCTCTACAACGAGGGCGTGGTCCCCAAGCAGCAGGTCGATACCCAGCAAGCTCAGGTGGGCACATATCAAGGCGCGATTAAAGCCGATCAAGCCACGATCGATAACGCAAAGCTGCAGTTAGTGTATTCCCGCATCACGGCTCCTATCAGCGGCCGCGTAGGATTGCGTCTCGTGGACATCGGAAACATCGTGCATGCCACTGATACCGCTGGACTTCTCGTCATCACCCAATTGCAGCCGATTTCCGTCATCTTCACCCTGCCGCAGGATCAGCTTCAACAAGTGCTAGTCAAAATCCGCGGCGGAGGCGTGCTTCCCGTCCAAGCGTACGATCGCGACGACACCACCAAGATTGCCGACGGCAAACTCGCGACCATCGACAACCAGATCGATCCGACGACCGGCACTTACAAGCTCAAAGCTATTTTTTCCAATGACAACAACGTTCTCTTCCCGAATCAGTTCGTCAACGTGCACATGCTCGTCGACACCAAACACAATGTCGTCATTGTTCCCGCCGCCGCGATTCAGCGCGGACCTCAGGGCACGTATGCCTACGTTGTTTCTGGCGGCGACACTGTGAAGATTCGGATGGTCACGGTCGCCCAGACCACTGGTAACAACGTCGGTGTCAGCTCCGGTCTCAACGCGGGGGATGTGGTCGTGATTGATGGCCAAGACAAGCTTCAGAATGACAGCAAGGTCATTGCGAACGCCGCTCCGACAGGTGGTTCTGCGGCGGGAGGAGCACCCGCCCAGCCCGCCGCGCAAGGTGGAGTGCCGTCCGGAACTTCCGCTCCAAGTCAGCCTGCAGGTAAAACTCGATGAGTCCGTCCCGGCCGTTTATTTTGCGGCCAGTCGCAACCACCCTCCTGATGATCGGGGTGCTGCTGGTTGGCTTTGTCGCCTATCGCCAGCTTCCTGTCTCGGCGCTTCCTCAGGTGGACTATCCCACGATTCAGGTTCAGACCTTTTATCCGGGCGCCAGCCCCGACGTCATGGTTTCTTCTGTCACCGCCCCGCTGGAGCGCCAGTTCGGCCAAATCCCCGGCCTGAGCCAGATGACTTCCACGAGTTCCTTCGGCAGCTCCATCATCACGCTGCAATTCAATCTCGATCTCAACATTGATGTCGCCGAACAAGAAGTCCAGGCCGCTATTAACGGCGCCTCCAATCTTCTCCCGCAAGGGCTTCCGAATCCCCCGATCTACAACAAGATCAATCCCGCCGATGCGCCCATCCTCACCCTGGCGCTTAGTTCAAGCTCGATGCCCCTTTCCAAGGTCGAAGATCTTACGGACACCACGCTGGCACAGAAAATTTCTCAGCTTACGGGTGTCGGGCTCGTAAGCATCAGCGGTGGCCAGCGCCCTGCCGTGCGCGTCCAGGCGAATCCTACGGCGCTCGCTTCCTATGGTCTTAGTTTGGAAGATTTGCGTACTGTGCTGGGCGCCGCCAACGTCGATCAGGCGAAAGGTACGTTTGACGGGCCGCATCAGGCTTACACCATCGGCGCAAACGACCAGCTCATCTCCAGTGACAGTTACCGTCCCCTGATCATCGCGTATCGTAACGGCGCTCCCGTGCGGCTGTCCGATGTCGCCACCGTTTTCGACGGCACGGAAAATGTCAACCAAGCTGCCTGGGCCGGCGAGAATCCGGCGGTCATTCTAAACATTCAGCGGCAGCCCGGCGCCAACATCATCGCGGTGGTCGATCGCGTCAAAAAACTCCTCCCGCAACTTTCGGCTGCGCTTCCCGCCTCCGTGAAGATAGAGATTCTCACCGACCGCACAAGTACAATCCGCGCCTCCGTCGAAGACGTGCAATTCACGTTGATGCTCACCATCGCGCTGGTCGTCATGGTCATCTTCCTTTTTCTGCGCAGCCTGCGCGCCACCGTCATTCCCGCGCTGGCCGTGCCGCTTTCCATCGTCGGCACTTTTGGCGTGATGTATCTCTGCGGCTACACCCTCAACAATCTCTCGCTTATGGCGCTCACCATCTCCACAGGTTTCGTCGTCGACGACGCCATCGTCATGATTGAGAACATCAGCCGCTACATCGAGCAAGGCGATACGCCGCTCAACGCCGCGCTCAAAGGCTCCGAGCAAATCGGCTTTACCATTATTTCTCTCACTGTTTCTCTTATCGCCGTGCTCATTCCTCTTCTTTTCATGGGGGACATCATCGGCCGCCTCTTCCGCGAGTTCGCCATCACTCTCGCGATCACTATTCTCATTTCCGCTTTCGTCTCGCTCACCCTCACTCCGATGATGTGCGCGAAACTCCTTCGCTATACAGAAAGAGGAAGGACCAGACCTGGTTCTATCACAAGTCCGAACTTGCGTTTAATTCCATCATCGCTTTCTACGGACGCACTCTGAAATTTGTGCTTCAATTCCGCACGATCACGCTCCTCGTCACGATCGGCACACTTGTTGGCACCATCCTGCTCTACATTTACATTCCCAAAGGCTTCTTTCCCGTTCAGGACACCGGCCTGATTCTCGGCGTTTCTGAAGGCGCGCAGAACATTTCCTTCACCGCGATGTCCCAGCACCAACAAGCTCTCGCCGACGTGATTCTGAAAGATCCGGCGGTCGAAAGCCTCTCCTCTTTCATCGGCATCGATGGAACCAACACCACACTGAACACCGGCCGCATTCAGATCAATCTGAAGCCGCTCGAGCAGCGCAATATCAGCGCCTCCGACGTCATTCGCCGCCTCCAGCCTCAGCTTGCAAGCGTCGATGGCATCTCGCTCTTCATGCAACCGGTGCAAGATCTCACTGTCGAAGACCGCGTCAGCCGCACGGAATTCCAGTACAGCCTGGAAGATGTTGACCCTAAAGAGCTCGCCTATTGGACGCCACGCTTCATCGAGAAACTGAAGTCCATTCCCTCCGTGCGCGACGTCGCCAGCGACGAGCTCAATAAAGGACTCCTCGCCACGCTCGTCATCGACCGCGACACCGCTTCGCGCCTCGGTGTTCTCCCAGCTGATATCGACAACACGCTCTACGACGCTTTCGGCCAGCGCCAGGTCTCGACCATTTATACTCAGCTCAATCAGTATCACGTCGTCCTGGAAGTCGATCCCTCGTTCCACCAGAATCCCGACTCTCTCAAAAATATCTACGTGCGATCTTCGGGAAGTCCTCAGACCTCTTCCGGGGCGACGGCCAATATCTCGACGAATGGACTTGCAAACATAACCTCTGCTCCCAGCCCGCAGGTTCCGCTCAGCGCCTTTACGCGTTTCGAGCCGGGCGCCACCGCATTGGCGATCAACCATCAAGGGCAATTTCCGGTCGTCACCGTCTCTTTCAATCTTGCTCCCGGCGCCGCTCTCGGCGACGCCGTCGACGCCATCAACAAAGCGAAGTCCGAATTGAACATGCCTGTCAGCGTCCAGGCGACGTTTCAGGGCACCGCGGCGGCCTTTCTCAAATCACTCGCCAACGAACCGATCCTCATTCTTGCTGCCCTCATCACGGTTTACATTGTTCTCGGCGTCCTCTACGAAAGCTATATTCACCCCATCACCATTCTCTCCACGCTTCCTTCCGCGGGCGTCGGCGCCATCCTTGCTCTTCTCCTTTTTCACATGGAGTTCAGCGTCATTTCGCTCATCGGCATCATTCTCCTCATAGGCATTGTCCAAAAAAACGCCATCATGATGATCGATTTCGCTCTCGAGGCCGAGCGCAAGGAAGGGAAGACGCCGCTCGAAGCCATCTACGAAGCCTGCCTGCTGCGTTTCCGTCCCATCATGATGACTACAATGGCGGCGCTCCTGGGCGCATTGCCGCTGGCCCTCGGCACTGGTGTCGGTTCCGAATTGCGACGTCCTCTCGGCATTACCATCGTTGGCGGACTTATCCTTAGCCAGTTGCTCACGCTTTACACCACGCCGGTGGTTTATCTTGCCTTCGATTGGCTGGCGCACCGCTTCGCTTTTCAGATTGGCAATTCTTTCGAGGAGCCGGCTCACGGCGATTAAGCGATGACTTCCTCAACCAATTTCTCCGCGCCTTTTATCCGCCGGCCCGTTGCCACCGCTCTCATCACCATTGCGATTTTTCTCTCGGGTGCAGTGGCTTTTCGTTTTCTGCCTGTAGCTCCTTTGCCTCAAGTTGATTTCCCCACGATTTCTGTTGGCGCGAGTCTGCCCGGCGCCAGCCCGGAAACAATGGCTTCGTCCGTTGCTACTCCGCTCGAGCGCCAGTTCGGCCGCATTGCTGGCGTCACGCAGATGACCTCCTCCAGCGGCCTCGGATCCACTGGCATCACGCTTCAATTTGATCTGAATCGCGATATCAACGCCGCCGCTCGCGACGTTCAAGCTGCCATCAACGCCGCGCGCAATCAGCTGCCCGCGGATCTTCCCGGCCAGCCCACCTACCGCAAGGTGAATCCGGCGGATGCTCCCATCATGATTCTGGCTTTAACTTCGGACAATCTTCGGCCCGCGCAAATTTATGACGCCGCCGATTCCATCCTGGCGCAAAAGCTCGCCCAGGTCGAAGGAGTCGGCCAGGTCTTCGTTTGGGGTAGCGCGAGCCCCGCTGTTCGGATTGAAGCCAATCCCTATCAACTCAATAGCTACGGCATCAGTCTCGAGACCATTCGTGGCTCCCTGCAATCCGCCAATGCCAATCTGGCCAAAGGCTCTCTCGCCGACGCGAACAAAACATGGTATGTCGGCGATACCGACCAGCTCTTTAAAGCCTACGAATATATGCCGCTCATCGTCGCTGGCCGCACGGGCGCTCCCGTTCGGCTTCGGGATATCGGCGAAGTCGTCGATTCCGTTGCGGACAGCCGCAACTTGGGTCTTTTCGGTGGAAAGCGTTCTGTGCTCCTGGCCATCTTCCGCCAGCCCGCCGCCAATATGATCGAGACGGTCGATCGCATCAATGCCATCCTGCCGGTTCTGCGCGCCTCGATCTCTCCTTCGCTCCATCTAACTGTTTCCATCGATCGCAGCATTACTATTCGCGCTTCCGTTCACGACGTCGAAATCACACTGATCATCTCCATCATTCTCGTTATCCTGGTGGTCTTCGCTTTTCTCCGCAGCACCTGGGCGACCATCATTCCCAGCGTCGCTGTTCCTCTCTCTTTGGTCGGCACCTTCGGGATCATGTACCTATGCGGCTACAGCCTCGACAATCTCTCCCTCATGGCGCTCACGATCTGTACGGGCTTTGTCGTGGACGACGCCATTGTCGTCATCGAGAACATCACTCGCCACATTGAGAATGGGATGAAGCCTTTTGAAGCCGCCATGAAAGGCGCCAGCGAAATTGGTTTCACCGTGCTTTCCATGAGCGCTTCGCTCATCGCCGTTTTCATCCCTATTTTGATGATGCCGGGAATTGTCGGGCGCCTCTTTCGCGAATTTGCGGTCGTACTCAGCGTGGCCATCGTAGTCTCGCTGTTTGTTTCCCTCACCACCACGCCCATGATGTGCGCGCGTTTTCTGAAGCACGAAAGCGGCAAGCACAACTGGATCTACAATTTCTTTGAGAACGCTTTTAACTCGTTCCTTCATCTCTACGATGTCTCTCTACGCTGGGTTCTCCGCCGTCAGTTGCTGATTCTGGGTATGACCTTTCTAACCGCCGTGCTTGCTGCTTACCTGCTCGTTAACGTTAATTCCGGATTTTTCCCGCAACAGGATACTGGTCGCATGAGCGGCATGATCCAGGGCGACCAGGATTTATCTTTCACGGCCATGTCGCAAAAGATGCGCGAGTTCACGGACATCGTAATGAAGGATCCCGCCATCGACACGGTCACTTCCTTCACTGGCGGCGGCAGTGGCGGGAGCACCGCCCGCATGTTTGCTCAGCTAAAGCCTCTCAGCGAACGGAAGATAAGCGCGGACGAGGTCATCGCTCGTATTCGCGAATCCACCGCCCACGTTCCCGGCGCCGCACTTTTTCTTCAGGCTGTGCAGGATCTCAGTGTGGGCGGGCGATTCGGCGCCGCCCAATACCAGTACACTCTGCAGGCGGATAGTCTCAATGACCTCAATCATTGGGCGCCGCTGGTCATGGCGAGGCTAGCCAAGATCCCGGAGCTTCGCGATGTCAACTCCGACCAGCAGATACATGGGCTGCAAAGCTCCCTCGTCGTCGATCGTGACACCGCCAGCCGCCTCGGCGTCTCCATGCAAGCGATTGACAACACCTTGAGCGATGCTTTTGGCCAGCGTCAGGTCTCCACCATCTATAAGGGCCTCAATCAGTACTACGTCATCTTGGAAGTCATGCCGAGCGCCCAGCAAGATCCCGCGGCTCTGAAGTCCATTTACGTGCCCGCCACGGGCGGCAAACTAGTTCCTCTCAGCGCCTTTTCCCATTACGAGCCCTCCAGCACCGCGCTCTCTATCAACCACCAGGGCGTCTTTCCAGCGATCACGTTGTCCTTCAACCTTGCTCCCGGTGCATCTCTTGGCCCCGCCGTTCTGGATATCGAAGCGGCCACTCGCGAAATCGGCGTCCCTCGGACGGTCCATGCTGCCTTCCAGGGCAATGCGCAGGCCTTTCAGGATTCCCGTTCCTCGCAACTCTTGCTGATCATCACTGCTCTCGTTGCCGTTTACATCGTTCTCGGCATCCTCTACGAGAGTTTCATCCATCCCATTACCATTCTTTCCACGATTCCTTCGGCTGGCATCGGCGCCATTCTCGCCATTCGAATTACTAACTCCGATCTGAATATGATTGCGCTTATTGGCGTCATTCTCCTCATCGGCATCGTCAAGAAAAATGCCATTCTCATGATTGATTTTGCAGTGCAAGTCGAACGCGAGGAACATATCTCTCCGTTGGACGCGATTTACAAGGCTTGCCTGTTGCGCTTCCGGCCCATCCTGATGACCACTATGGCCGCGCTTTTCGGCGCTCTCCCTCTCGCTCTGGGCACAGGTGTCGGCTCCGAACTTCGTCGTCCACTCGGTATCACCATTATTGGCGGCCTCATCGTCAGCCAGATGCTTACTCTCTTCACCACGCCAATCGTTTACATTTACATGGATCGCCTGCAAACATGGCTCCAGGGCAAGCGCAAACACGGGCACGTGCCCATCCCGGCCGGAGCGCAGGCGGACTAATTTGCTATGCGATCTCTTCCTCTTACGTTTGATTTAATTTTTACTGTGGCGGCAGGGCGCCTCGCCGGCGCTCGCTCATTTTACGAACTGCCAATCAGATATCCCGTAAGGAAGACCAGCACCCCTCCGACGATTACTTGAAACGCGGCCTGCAAGAACGGCGTATCCATGTAACGGTGCCGGATGTAGCTGATGATCGCGAGTTCGATGCAAACAACAATCACTGCCACAATCGTCGCGAGATGAAAATTGCCAATCAAAAACGGAAGCGTGTGTCCGATGCCTCCGGCCGTGGTCATGGCCCCAGTGACCGTACCGCGCAGCCACGGAGACCCTCGTCCAGTTAGCGATCCGTCATCGGAAAGGCCCTCGGAAAAGGCCATGGATATTCCCGCGCCGATCGAAGCCGCGAGTCCCACGCGAAATGCGTCCCAGCTCTGGTGCGTAGCGAAGGCTGCCGCAAAAAGCGGAGCCAGCGTCGAGACCGACCCATCCATCAATCCGGCAAGCCCCGGCTGCACGATCTGCAAGAGGATCAGCTTGCGGTGCGATTCGTCCTCCTGCGCGCGGGCTGGCTCCGTCAAATGTTTCTCTTCCAGGCCGTCCGCAGTAGCCTCGTGTTTGCGTTCTTCATCCGCCAGTTTATTCAGTAATTCCCGCGTCGGCGCATCCGTAATGCGGCTGACGGCACGCGAATAGAAACGCGCCGCCTCCATCTCCATGACCTTCGCCTGTTTCCGCGCCACATTGACACCCAGCGGCCGTACCAGCCACGTCGGCCTCCGCTGCAGAAAGCCCTTCACGTTTTCCCGCCGAATTAAAGGAATGTGGTCGCCAAAACGTTGCCGGAACATCGCAAGCAGCCGGTCTCGGTGTACGACTTCTTCCGCGCGCATCTCCTCAAACATTTTTGCCGTCGCTGGGTAAGTCTCCCGCAAAGCATCCGCAAACTCGCCGAAGATGCGGCTGTCTTCTTCTTCCGACGCAATGGCCAGCGCCAGAATCTCTTTTTCAGATAAGTCTTTGAATTTTTTGAGCATCGGCACTTCCTCGAGTTTTGTCGAGGAAGAGAATCGCACAAACCGTGGAAAGAAGTCACCTGAAGGTAGGAAATGCCCAGTAGCACGGCCACTCCGGGCTGTGCGCGTTCACTTTACGAATCCGCTAAACCAAAAATCCCTGTGTCCGGCAAAGATGCACTATCCCAAATCGATCGCCTGCCCCAACTTTATGCTTCATCCGGTAAAGGTGGTTTTTCACCGTCTGCTCCGACAAGCAGAATTGGTTCGCAATTTCTTTGTTCGTCAATCCTTGCGCAATCAGGGGAACGATCTGCTGCTCGCGCCGCGTCAAGCCCAGCCTTGGATGGATGGTTGCCGAATGCACCGACGTAGCTTCGCGCTCAAAAAACCGAAACAGCAATGCACACAGCGACCCGGGGCACACCGCCTCGCCTGCCTGCACTGCATGCATCGCTTCCAGGACGTCTTCCGTCGAAGCGTCTCGCGGCAGGTACCCTCGGATTCCCGCGCGCACGTACTGAAAAAATTCAGTTTCGTCTTCCGTCATTCCCACCAGCAGAATTCGCACCGTCGGCGCCGTCAACCTCACCTGCCGAATCACGAACACGTCTTCGCCCAGGCTTCCACGCGAAGTCAGCAGCAAGATATCGGCTTTCTCCTCAATCCATCCTTCCACATGGAATGGACCGGTGGAATTGAATCCCACCACGTCGATGTCTCCCTGCCTCGTCAACATTCGTGAAAGCGCTTCTCTCAACAGCCGGTTCTCCGCGGCGATATACACGCGCGCCCGCACCTCAGTTGTGCTGTTCGCTCGTGCGCGTGGCGCATCTTCCACTGGCAGGGGATCGCCGCGTCGCTCTGTTCGGACCAGTTCATTGCGCTGACTAGTTCCTTTCGAAATTGGAGCTCGGCGAGTCGCTGTATTCATGGTGGGCTTATCTCCCGCGATCTTTGTGGCACTCCTGCAAATGCGTCCTTCTAAGCGAACACCTATTTGCGGGCGGCAATCAAGTTCTGCAACTACACTGCCGCATTCCGTTCTCTACTTCCGTGACCTCGCCCAGCTTATCTCCCATCGCACCTATCTCCTAGGGCCGGACTTCCTTGGGACCGTAGTTCTACCTAGTCCCACATCGGTACTAAGACCGGTCCACCGCTTCAGTTCGGAACCGCTCCGTTAAATCCTTCTTATTCTTCTCTTTAGCAAAAATACCCGCCCTCGCTCTCTTCCTTTCGCAGTACTTCCGTACTATGATCGTTTTGGGGCGTCCTACTCTCGAGCGGTACGTCTCCTCTATAGGTTTAGTTTTATCCTGGCCTTACACTCTCTCTAGTTCGCCCCATCAGCGAGAGGCAAGGTATTCATGGAGACCCAGCAAAGCATTATGGGCAAAACACCCAGCACCACAGGCACGGCCACTCCAAAAATCACAACTCAAGAACGACGCGGCAGTCGCCGTTGCAAAATTACGCAGCTCATGCGCATTCGCCCTTCTGATCCTGAAAAGGAACACTTCGACGATATGCGTGGAACCCTCAGCGTTTCTCGCACTGGCGTTTATTTCCAGACGAGCGAACCTGGCTATGAGATTGGCATGCGCCTTTTTGTGACTTTGCCTTATTCCCAAAGTCCGATGGCAATGAATCGCGAATACCTCGCGGAGGTCGTGCGCAGAGATCCTCTTTCCACTGGCATGTTCGGCGTCGGCCTGAAAATCCTCATGGAAATGGGGACGCAACAGCCCACTTTCAATGACTCCTGGGCCACGCGCAGGTAGCCCGCGCGTTCGGAGACCTTTAACTTATTTTTAGAAACAAAAAGGGGCGGATGGCTTGTGGCCACCCGCCCCTTCTTGCTTTGGGGTTGGAGAGAACTCGAAATTAATCTTGTCCGAACATTCGCAAAGTCTTGTGCCGGATGATTCCCAGCTGCCGGTTGATCGGATGCTGTCTCGTTAGGAATGTTAGTACTGGAGGACGCCGCTCGACGAGACGGTTCATGGCGATTGTCAACCGCACATCGCGCCGCGCGAATTTCAGACCGGACTGCAGCGCTTCGACCGCTTCGTCGCGCCGGCCCGCTGTCGCGTACACTTCCGCCAAGTTCAGATAAAGCTGCGCTTGGTTCCGTTTCATCCGCACCGCCGTATCGCAAAGCCGCTCGGCTTCGCCCCACTTCTGCTCGGAGCGCGCCAGCACGACTCCCAGATAAGACATGTAGTACGGATTGTTTCTATCGAGGTCTACCGCCTTCTTCATGTGCGGTAGCGCCTTTACCGCGTAGTTGTCTCGCAGCAACGTCAACCCGGTCTTGAATTCGCGGAATGCTTCCGTGTCCATCATTGATTCACCTCGTTGCCCCCGTCCTTTTCAGGATGGGTTAGGATTAGGACTCCCCCGGGAAGCTGGAAACTTGCCGCGCGCTGCAAAAAAAGGACACTCACCGCCCGGGCGCCGGGCTTGGCTGAGTTGACCGCTTTTCGGTCACTAAAGAACATGACCGTTTAGAGGTAACCCAAGAGAATGTTGCATTCACCCAGTTGGTGTTCAGTACAGCGGAGAGCAGTGTCGCGATTTCGGTTCCCATCCCAGTCCTTCTTGAACCTACGCGCACTTTCTTCAAGAATCTACTGACCCGTGGGACAGTCTTGGGTCAGCCGCTCTGACGGAGTAAGGAAACAAGCAAGGACAGTAGGCAAAATCCCTGCTATTGGAGCCTTTTTTGTTAGTTGAGAGTCCGGCCGAACGAGCGGGCCAGTAGATGCGCGAGAGCGCTGCCGAAATTCACTTCGTCAGCTTTTTCCAGCCCTTGCGCCAGTCTTCCCAATCTTTAAGCGTGGCTTTGCCCATTGCTTTAGACGCTTTGTGCAGCCAGCGGCCTTTTCTCTGCGCCAAATCGCGCTTGACCTCCGGAATCGCCTGCGGCGAACCGAAGTGCATGTTGGCCGTTTCCCATCCCATCGAATAGAGGAGCCGTGCTTCGTCCCGTTCTGCCGCTAGGGAAACTAGCTCGATGCGCGAACAGTCCGGCGCCAGCCGCCGCACCACCCACCTGTTGTGGAAGTGTACGAAGGGGTCCAGCACACGCAAACAGCGTCCGATGAGCCGTGGCCCATACACGACGGCCGACGATGTCCCGCTGTGCCATGCGGATGCCGAAGGTCGAATGGCTTTGGCTTCGCGCGCAATATAGGCGCCGCCCGAGGACGAAAGCGCCACTATCCGAGGATGCCCCAGACTGCCAAGGCCCGCGATTCGCTTTTTGAGCTGATACACGCTCTTGGGCGGCAAGGACTCTTCGAGCAATTCCCGCACTTCGTCCGGAGCTTTTGCCGTAAAAGGTGGCAAGTGCGTCAGCTTCGCCCAAAAATGAACGGGGTCGCGGAGCTTGCTCAGCGCCATCAAGCGCAGCCACTGATTATCCTCCGCCAGAATGAACGGCTTTCCTCCGGCCGCCAGCGAGTCGCGATAGCCCTGCTCTACCGCTTCCGCAGCCTCGCGCCTCTGCATGGTGAGATGCTCCCCAAGAATCGCCAAATAAGCGCTCGTCGTGAGCCGCACCAAATCGATGGCGTAGGACGACGGATAAACCTCGTCCAGATCATTGACGCCCCAGATCAGTCGTCCTTCCAGGTCGCGCCAGGTTCCAAAATTCTCGACGTGCAAATCGCCCACTGCGAGAACTTTGGGCGCTTTCGCCAGTTCGCCGCACACTTCCGGCCAAAGCTGCAACCACCTGTAAAAAGTCGCGCGGAAATACGGGAAGGCGGCTTCCGCCATCAATCGATGTTTGAGGCGCAGGTCCTGTTTGATAATTGGAAGTTGGGCGCTCAGCCACTTCTCGAAGCCAAACGTTGCGTCAATAACGCCGGGTATCATTTAAACTTCACACACGCGCGTGTTCCGCGCGAGATGTTCCGCGCACCCGCGATTCGTAAATCGGAAAGCGCGCCGCAAACTCGGCAACCTGCTTCCGTACACGCTGCTCGGTTTCCGCGTCCCCGAGATTCGAGAGAATTTCGCCGATCCAGCCGCCGATTTGATCCATTTCCGCTTCGCGCATCCCGCGCGTAGTCACGGACGGGCTTCCCAAACGGATTCCGCCGCCCTTCATTGGGGGCAGAGGATCGAACGGAATAGAATTCTTGTTCACCGTAATCCCCGCACGATCCAGGGCCTTTTCCGCATCGTTCCCAGTAATCCCGCGCGAATGAACTTCGATCAAAAACACGTGATTGTCTGTCCCGCCTGTCACAATCCGGAACCCGCGCTTCGCAATAGCTGCCGCCAAAGCCTGTGCATTGGCCACCACTTGCTTCTGATATTCCTTAAAGCTCGGCTCCATTGCTTCCTTCAAACACACAGCCTTTGCCGCAATCGTGTGCACCAAAGGCCCGCCTTGCGTGCCCGGAAAGGTCAACTTGTCCAACTCTTTCGCAAACGCGGCTTTGCAAAGCACCAATCCGCCGCGCGGCCCTCGCAACGTCTTGTGCGTGGTCGTCGACACTATATCGGCATGCGGTACCGGGCTAGGATGCACCCCCGCCGCCACCAATCCCGCGATGTGCGCCATGTCCACAAAAAACAAAGCCCCCACGGATTTCGCGGCCTTCGCAATCCGCTCAAAATCGATAATCCGGGAATAAGCACTAGCCCCCGCCACGATCATCTTCGGCTTGTGTTCCAGTGCCAGCCTGTCGATTTCGTCATAATCAATCCGCTCGTCCTCTTTCTTCACTCCATACGCAATGAACTTGTACATCCGCCCCGAAAAATTCAAGGGATGACCATGTGTCAAATGCCCGCCATGCGAAAGATTCATCCCCAGCACCACATCGTCCTTCTGCAGAGTGGACATATACACCGCGACATTCGCCGAAGTGCCCGAATGTGCCTGCACATTGGCGTGCTCCGCCCCAAACAACTCCTTCGCCCGGTCAATCGCCAACTGCTCCACTTTATCCGCGTACTCGCACCCGCCGTAATACCGCTTCCCCGGATATCCCTCCGCGTACTTGTTCGTAAAAATCGATCCCATCGCCTCCAAAACCGCCTCGGAAACAAGGTTCTCAGATGGAATCAATTCCAACCCGGTAGCCTGCCTCTGTGCCTCTTCCTGCAACAACTCCGAAATCGCGGGGTCCACCGCCTCAAGCGGCCTCTGCATCCGTTCGTTAGCTTCAGTAGTCATCTTGGTTGTCCTATCAACACACAATTTCGATTCAGCCAGTTCGTTCATTCCATCTAATTCAAGGTTCACCATCTTACTCCGCCGCACGATTTCTGCGAAGCGCCTCTCTTCTTCAAAAGTCACGGTGGATGGCATAACGTCCTTGGGAAATCCCTGTGACTTGAAATAATGATCCCTTACTTCCCGGAAAGTCTCTTGTGGTAAAGCGTCAGAATATCCTCA
>CAVSSD010000031.1:0-534297 GCA_963730495.1 uncultured Acidobacteriota bacterium
AGCTGGTCTTGGAGCGATGGCCCCGGTGGAAGCAGGCGCGCACCGTTAGGAGTCGCTACAAACGCCGGGGTACTTCTCTGGCGTCTTGGTTTTTCCGCGCGAAGTCCCCTCGCGGCGCAATATTTGCACCAAGGAGAATGAGTGTGGCTACAGCCGAAATGAAAAAAGGTGATGTGAAGGATATCGGGCTGGCGGATGCCGGCAAGCGCAAGATCGAGTGGGCGCATCAACAGATGCCCGTCCTCGAGATTATCCGTAAGCGCTTTGTAAAAGAGCAGCCGCTCAAGGGATTGCGCGTTTCCGCTTGTCTGCATGTTACGAGCGAAACTGCAAACCTGATGATTGCATTGCGCGATGGCGGAGCCGACGCGGTACTTTGCGCGTCCAATCCACTCTCGACGCAAGACGAAGTCGCCGCTTCGCTAAATCGCGACTACAACATTCCGACCTACGCTATCAAGGGCGAGGACAACGAGACGTATTACTCTCACTTGCGCGCGGCGCTCGATCATAAACCACAATTTACGATGGACGACGGCGCGGATCTCGTCACCATGCTTCTCACCAAACGTACTGACCTCGTTGCCAACGTCATCGCGGGAACAGAAGAAACCACGACCGGCGTCATTCGCCTGCGCGCCATGGCCAAAGACGGCACGCTGAAGTATCCGATCATTGCCGTCAATGACGCGGAGACCAAGCATTTCTTCGACAACCGCTACGGCACTGGACAGTCCACGCTGGACGGCGTCATTCGCGCCACCAATTTGTTGCTCGCGGGGCTCAAAGTAGTCGTTGCCGGTTACGGCTGGTGCGGCCGTGGCGTTGCGATGCGCGCCAAGGGCCATGGGGCCGACGTCATCATCACTGAAATCGATCCGACGAAGGGCATTGAAGCCGTGATGGACGGATTCCGCGTAATGCCTATGGCCGATGCTGCAAAGCAAGGCGACATTTTCATTACAGTCACCGGCAACAAGGACGTCATCCGCGCTGAACACTTTGAAGCCATGAAGAGCGGCGCGGTAGTTTGCAATTCCGGCCACTTCAACGTGGAGATCGACATTCCTGCGCTAGAAAAAATGTCGAGCGGCAAGCGCGAAGTTCGTCCGCTCGTCGACGAATACCTGCTGAAGGACGGCCGCAAGGTTTATCTGCTCGGTGAAGGTCGCCTGGTGAATTTGGCTACCGCCGAAGGACACCCGGCCGCCGTTATGGACATGAGCTTTGCCAATCAAGCGCTGTCCGCTGAATATCTGCTGCAAAATTACAAGCAGTTGAAGCCGCAAGTCTACGTCGTGCCCCAAAATCTCGACAAGGAAATCGCGCGCCTCAAACTCGACAGCATGGGCCATAAACTCGACAAACTGACCGCCGAGCAGGAGCACTATCTCGCTTCCTGGCAAGAGGGGACGTAAGTAGCACAGATACTCCTGTCTGTGCTCTTGCTTTTTCTTGGTTTGACGAGGCAGGCATCACAGTTTGTTCTAATGCACTTTCATCTTGGGACGCAATAAACCGCGCCCCATTTTCTTGTAAACTTAGTTCGGTCTCTTCCAGGTCAACCCTATGTGGGATCTCTGCACCAACGCGTTAGATACGACTCGCCTCCGCGGCGCCACATACGCCGATGTCCGCATGATGCACCTGCGCCAGCGCGATCTGACCACCAAAAACGGCCAGGTCGGCACCCTCGCGCAGTCCGAATCGATCGGCATAGGCGTCCGCGCGTTATCAAATGGCGCATGGGGTTTCGCCTCCACCGACCGCCTCACCGGCGAAGGCGTTTCCGCCTGCGCTGCGCAAGCCGTCTCCATCGCCAAAGCATCCGCACTAGCCAAACGCGGAGACGTAGTCATGGTCCCGGAAGACGCCTACATCGATAGCTGGCAAAGCCCTTTCCGCAAAGATCCTTTTGAACTCCCACTCGAAAACCAGCTAGCTCTTCTGCTTGCCGCGGACGCCGAAATGCGCCGCGTCAAAGGAGTCACCCTCACCGAAACCGGCATGCAGTTTCGCAAAATCGATTCCTGGTTCGCGTCTAGCATCGGCTCGCGCGTTCATCAGCGCAAACTAATCACCGGTTGTGGCATCGCTGCCACGTCTTTCCAAGGCGACGAAATTCAAAAGCGCTCCTATCCCAACAGCTTCGGCGGCCAGCATGCTCTTGAAGGTTATGAGCTTGTAGAATCGCTCGAACTTCTAAAGCACGCAGCGCGAGTCGGCGAAGAAGCCGCCGCCCTGCATTCCGCGGCGCAGTGTCCGGAGAAAACCGGCACCCTGATTCTTGGTGGAAGCCAGCTCGGCTTGCAGATTCACGAATCCGTCGGCCACCCCATCGAACTCGATCGTGTCCTCGGCCAGGAAGCAAATTTCGCTGGCACAAGTTTTCTGACACTCGATCAGCTCAACAAACTCCGTTACGGCTCGGACATCGTAAATGTCGTCGCGGACGCGCGCCTCGAGCATGGTCCCGGCCTCGGCTCCTTCGCCTACGATGACGAAGGTGTTCCCGCGCAGTGTACCGATATCATCAAAGACGGCCAATTCCGCGGCTACCTTTCGAATCGCGAAACTGCGCACCTTATCGGCCTCAAGCGCTCCTCGGGCACCATGCGAACAGAGAGCTGGAACCGTCTCCCGATCATTCGGATGACAAACATCAGCCTCAACCCCGGCACGTGGGACTTCGACAATTTGATCGCCGACACGGACGACGGAATTCTTATGGAAACAAACCGTTCGTGGTCCATCGACGATCGCCGCTACCAGTTTCAGTTTTCCACAGAGCTCGGCTGGGAGATCAAAGGCGGCAAAAAAACGCGTATGCTGAAAAACCCCAGCTACAGCGGTATCACCACCGAATTCTGGAACTCTTGCGACGCCATCTGCTCTCGCGATCATTGGACGCTCTGGGGCACGCCAAACTGCGGCAAAGGCCAGCCCATGCAAACCATGGGCACCGGACACGGCGCATCACCGTCGCGATTCCGCAACGTCAAAATCGGCTCGGCCTTCTCCAGCCAATGAGCACACAGACCAAATCCAAATCCTCGAAGTCGTCAGCAGGAAAGAGCGCCAACTCGAGCGCCCAACTTTTCCCCGAACGAGAACTCCGCCGCATCATCGACACGGTTCTCCGCCTGGCCAAATCCGCCGGCGCCGAGGAAACAGAGGTTCACGTCGACGAAACCGACGACTCCCTCACGCGCTTTGCCAACAACGCCATCCATCAAAACGTCGCTGAGCACGGCCTCAACGTGTCTATTCGAACCGTTGTTGACAGCCGAACCGCCCGCGCCACCACCAATCGCATCGACGAAGATTCCCTCCGCGCCGCCATCGAAGCCTCCTTGTCCCTAGCGCACAGCCAACCGAAAGATCCTCATGTGCTTCCAATGCCTGGTAAACAGCGCTATCGCAAAGTAAATCGCTTCGCTAAAGACAGCGCCGCCCTTACTCCCGAAGAACGCGCGCGCGCCGTCCGCCGCGCTTGCGACGTGGCCATCCAAAACGGCCAGGTCGCCGCCGGCATTTTCGCCAGCGGGCTTCAGCAATCCGCACTCGGCAATTCCCGCGGACTATTCTCCAGCTACCGCGAGACTCACGCGGAATTCTCTATCACCATGCAGGAAACCCCCGCCGCAAGCTGGGCCAAAGCCAACGCCGCCAGCGTCCGCGCCTTCGATCCGCAAAAACTCGCCCAGCGCGCCAGCGAAAAAGCGCATCTGGCAGTTGACGCCCGCGAACTCCCGCCAGGCCGCTACACCGTCATTCTCGAACCAGCCGCCGTCCTCGACCTCGTCGGCTTCCTCTTCTACGATTTCGCCGCCACTGCCCTCCAGGACAAACGTTCCTGCCTCAACAACCGCATGGGCAAACCGCTCTTCGGCAAAAATATCTCCATCACCGACGACGCCTACCATCCGCTCCAACTCGGCGCACCCTTTGATGGCGAAGGCATTCCGCGCCAGCAAGTCCAACTCGTTGATCGTGGCATCCCCAAAAATCTCGTCTACGCTCGCAAGACCGCGAAATCTGCCGGTAAAAAGCCCACCGGCCACGGTTTCGCACTTCCCAACGAATATGGCGAAGCCCCGATGAACTTGGTCTTCGCTGGCAGCGATTCCTCCCTGGAAAAAATGGTCGCCTCCACAGATCGCGGCCTGCTCGTCACCCGCCTCTGGTACATCCGCGAAGTCGACCCCTACGAAAAGGTCATGACCGGCATGACCCGCGACGGTCTTTTCCTGGTAGAAAAGGGAAAAGTCACCTCCGCCGTCCGCAATTTCCGATTCAACCAATCCATCCTGGCCATGCTTCGCAACGTCGAGCAGCTAGGGCCCGCTGTCCGGGCCACCGGCGAAGAAGCCTTCGAAATGGTAGTCCCCGCGATGAAGGTTCGCGATTTTCACTTTTCGGAAGTTACAAAGTTTTAATAATCCACAGCTTAGAATCTCCTCCCCTACAAAACCGATTTGATAAATGCAAATTCTGCGTTGTACATCCAACCCCCTCCCGCTCAATAAACAGATATGCAGCATTGGTGCGTGCCCTCCCGCAGCGATCGGCACCCGAATTGGGGCCACCCTGACCACGATGCCTGTGGCACGGGATTCGTCGCGCGTCTAGGCGGTCCCGCTAGCCACGAAATTGTAAACATTGCCCTTACGGCTCTGGAGCGCCTGACCCACCGCGGCGGAGTCGATGCCGACGGCGCCAGCGGCGATGGTGCCGGGCTGCTGACCTCCCTCCCTCACGAATTCTTTCGCGCCCGCGCGCAAGAGCAGGGCATAGACCTTCCTGAAGTATTTGGCTTAGGCTTCGCGTTTTTCCCAGCCACAGCAATGACCGACGCCAAAGCTGCCGTCGAGGTCGCCGCCGACACCGAGCGCCTCCGCATCCTCGGCTGGCGCCGCGTTCCCACAAACACGAACTCTCTCGGCAGCAAGGCTCTTGAGACGATGCCCGAAATCTGGCAGTTCTTCGTCGCGCCCTTCCACGCCTCGCGCGGCGTCTCCCGTTTTGAGTGGAAGCTCGCACTCCTCCGCAAACGAGCCGAATCGCTTCTACCCGCGCGTTGCTATCTCTGTTCGCTCTCTTCGCAAACCGTCGTCTACAAAGGCCTGCTCACGCCCTGGCAATTCCCGCAATTTTACGAAGATCTCCGCGACGCGACGTTTGCTTCGACGTTCGCCATCTTCCACCAGCGCTACTCGACGAACACGCAACCCTCCTGGGATCTCGCGCAGCCGTTCCGTTACGTCGCCCACAATGGTGAAATCAATACCATCGTCTCAAACCGGCGCTGGCTCCGCGCCAAGCAGCGTGAACTCCGCGCGCGTCTGACTGTCGGCTCCTGGTTCACGCCGCTCGAGGAAAAAGTCAGCGACTCCGCTAGCTTCGACAATGCATTCGAACTCAAGCTCCTCGAAGGCTTTGCGCCCGATGAAGCCATGCTCACTCTGGTTCCTCCCGCGTTTGAGAACGATCCTTTACTCTCTCGGGACATCCGCGCCGCTCTCACTTCGCTTTCGCAGCAAAGCGAACCGTGGGACGGCCCCGCCGCTCTGATTTTCTCCGATGGCCAGTTCGTAGGCGCCAAGCTCGACCGCAACGGCCTCCGTCCTCTGCGCTACACGCTCACGCATGACGGCCTCCTGATCGCCGGTTCCGAAACCGGCCTGATCGATCTCGAAGAATCCCGGATCGCAGAACGCCAGCGTCTTGGCCCCGGCGAGATGATTCTCGCCAACCCGACGACGGGCCTTTTTCTGCGTTGGCGTGAAATCTTGAAACGCCTGGCCATGCATCAAGCGCGCAACGCCATGCCGCCACCGCGGCACCTCGCGTTTTCTGCTGCGACCCATTCCGCAACAACGGACCAACCTAAGCGCATCGCCGCCGCCGCCGGTTGGACAGAAGACCAATTTAAGACTCTTTTCTCCGCGCTAATCCAAGGTAAGGAAGCTGACTGGAGCATGGGCGATGACGCCCCTCCCGCTTTTCTCTCGACTCTTCCGCGCACCCTCTGGGATTACTGCAAGCAGCGCTTCGCTCAGGTCACGAATCCGCCGATCGATCCGCTTCGTGAAACTCACGTCATGTCTCTGGACGTACATCTCAAAGACGGCGTCACTTTGCCCGGCCCTTTGCTCAACGCAGGACAACTCGACGAACTCTCCGAATTTTTCGGCCCCGTTCATCGTATCGAAATGACTTTCTCTTCTGCCCTGGGAGTCCCGGGCGCGCGCTGCAGACTTACTCAGCTATCTTCTACCCCTCTGAGTAGCGGCGGACGCCCGGGCCTCCTCCTCCTTTCCGATCGCGGCCTCAGCGCGGAAACCGCCGCACTTCCCGCGCTACTGGCTGCCGCCGCCGTTTGGAAAGCGATGGTTCGCGAGGGCCTCTGGGATGTGCCGCTCGTCGTCGAATCCGCGCAAGTCTTTGACACGCATCACGTCGCGCTTCTCGTCGCAGCCGGTGCCAGCGCCGTCGTCCCTTATCTTGCCGACGAGTTTGGCGAAGCCCTCGAATCGGGCGGTGCAGACCGCATGCGCATCTCGATCACTGCCGGCTTAAGAAAAGTTCTCGCGCGCATGGGCGTTTCGACGCTAGCGAGCTACCGCAACAGTCATCTCTTTGAAATCGTCGGGCTCTCCGAAGATCTTTGCGCCGATTTCTTCGAAGACGCTGCCGATTACCCCGGCTCAAAAACGCTCGACGATCTTTTCGCGGATTATGTCCGCATGCACACGACGGCCTTTTCGCCCGCGGCAACGGAGCTTGCCGACGCTGGTTTATATCGCTTCCGCAAGGGCGCCGAACTTCACGCCACATCGCCCGAAGTCGTTCGCCGAATGCACGCCCACGTGCGTGCTCCAGAAGCTGGAAAATTTGCGGCCTTCGAGGAATTGTCGGAGCACCAGGGCACGGTTTTTCTCCGCGATTTGCTGGAAACCGTTCCCGGCACACCCGTGCCCGTCGAAGATGTCGAATCGACCAACACGATTCTTCGCCGCTTCAGCACCCAAGCCATGTCGTTAGGCTCGCTGAGTCCCGAAGCTCATCGCACCCTCGCCCTGGCGATGAACATGATCGGCGGACGCAGCAACACCGGAGAAGGCGGCGAGGATCCCAACACGTATCGCTTCGAGCCCGCTGCCGCGAACAAAATCAAGCAAGTCGCTTCTGGCCGCTTCGGCGTTACCGCGGACTACCTCGTCCATGCCGAAGAGCTAGAAATCAAAATGGCGCAAGGCTCAAAGCCCGGCGAAGGCGGCCAACTTCCCGCGCGAAAAGTAACCGAATATATTGCGCGCATCCGTCACGCCACGCCCGGCACTCCGCTGATTTCGCCGCCGCCGCATCACGACATCTACAGCATCGAAGATCTCGCTCAGCTCATCCACGATTTGCGCGCAGTCAATCCGAGTGCGCGTATCGGCGTCAAGCTCGTCAGCGGCGCGGGTGTCGGCATCATTGCCGCAGGTGTGGCCAAAGCTGGCGCGGACGTAATCACCATCAGCGGCCACAACGGTGGCACCGGCTCTTCGCCTCTCACCTCCATCAAAAACACAGGTCTGCCCTGGGAAATCGGCCTTCGTGAGACACACGACACCCTCGTCCGCGCAGGCCTTCGTTCTCGTGTCTCTCTTCGCGTCGACGGCGGCCTGAAATTCTCCCGCGACATCATCGTAGGCGCGCTTTTTGGCGCCGACGAATTCGGTTTCGGCACCGCTTCTCTCCTCGCCATCGGCTGCGTTATGGCGCGACAATGCCATCTCAACACCTGTCCGGTCGGCATCGCCACGCAAGACGAAAAACTCCGCACCAAATTCAACGGCAAGCCGGAAATGGTCGTTGCTTATTTCCGCTCCCTCGCGGAAGAAGTGCGCAATCGCCTGGCCCAGCTTGGCGCTCATTCTCTCAGCGATCTCACTGGCTGGTACGACCGGCTCAGCGCGCGCTCGGGCATGGATCCGCTGCTGATCGTCCCGATGTCTGAATCGAACCGCGTTGCTCCCCATCAGTCCCCGGCTCTGCACGCAGCCGCGCGCGAGGACGCTTTGCAGCTCGGCGCTGCCTTCGAGCTTCAGACGGAATCTCAGCCCATTCAAAATTCCGACCGCAGCGTCGGCGCCGGGATGAGTGGGGAATTGATGCGCCGGCGGCGCCCCGGCAACCAGAGCCAAAACCTTCCACTCACGGAAGAAATGATCAAAGAGTTCCACGGTTGCGCAGGACAAAGCTTCGGTGCGTTCTTGGCCGATGGAATCACTTTGGCGCTTTCGGGCGAAGCCAATGATTACGTCGGAAAAGGCCTCTCCGGTGGCACCATCGCGATTTCCGCCAGCTCCGCAGCTTCTCGCCGCGGTGACGTTCTTGCGGGCAACACGGTTCTCTACGGGGCGACTTCAGGCCAGCTTTTCGTCGCAGGCCGCGCTGGCGAGCGCTTTGCCGTTCGCAATAGCGGCGCTCTCGCGGTTGTTGAAGGCGTCGGCCAGCACGGCTGCGAATATATGACCGGCGGCGTCGTCCTCGTTCTCGGCCCTCTGGGCCTCAATTTCGGCTCTGGCATGACCGGCGGTCTCTCTTACGTTCTTCGAGGCGAAGCCGATGAAGTGATTCACCGCGATTTCGTCGCCCTCTCGGAAATCGATGCACAGGAAGAAGTCTGGCTCCGCAGCGTTCTGGAAGAACATTTGCGTCTCACGTCTAGTCCGCGCGCGTCTCGTCTGCTTTCTCGCCGCGGCGTGCTTCCGTTCTTGCGGGTACAGCCGCTCCATTTCCAGGGCACTCTCGAAGCTACATGGGAGCCGCTGCTCGCTCGTTTGAAGCGCCGAGAAGTGATTTTCAGTTCGCCGCAGAGCGCCGCGTTTACGCGAGCTTCTCTGCCAGCTTGAAAGGAGCTGTTTCTACGGTTACTTAGCGGAGACATTCCGCTATAATCATTACCGAGCCACCTGCCCATGGACTTCGACCAACTCGCCACTTTCGTTTACGTTGCTAAGCTAAAGAGCTTTTCGCGCGCCGGGCAAAAAGTTTTTCGCTCGCAGTCCGCGGTCAGCGCGCAGATTCGCCAGCTCGAACAAGCCTATCGTGCCCGCCTGCTGGATCGCTCCGCGAAATCCGTCGAGCTGACTCCCGCCGGCGAAGTGCTTTTCGAGTTCGCTGAGCGACTTCTTCGCCTTCGCGACGAATCCATCCAGGTGGTTGCGGACCGCGGTGACGTCGTGCAAGGTCCGCTCGTTTTTGGCGCCAACGAAGCCACCTGTCTCTATCTGCTTCCTGACATGTTCGCGGATTTTCAACGCCGCTATCCGCAGGTCCACATCAGCATCTACCGCAATTTCAGCCACAAAATTTTGCAGCGTGTCGAAGATGGCTCTGTAGATGTGGGCATCGTGACGCTGCCTATCAAATCGCCCACGCTCAAAGTTCACCACATCTCGCGCGACCGCCTCCGTTTCATGGTTAGCACGCGCAATCCGCTGGCCCACCGTTCCAAGATCACGCTTGAAGAAGTCGCCGCCCAGCCGCTGATTTTCCCCCGGACCGGCTTCACCCGCCAGGTGTTGGACAAGTTATTCCGCCCCTATCGCGCCCGCCTCCGCGTTGCGATGGAGCTGCCCAGCATCGGCATGATCAAGCGTTTCGTTGCCGCCGACGCTGGCGTCTCCTTCATCAGCGAAAGCTTCGCCCGCGACCAGGTCAAAGCCGGCGAAGTCAAACTCCTGACCGTCGAGGGAGTCGATCTCTGGCGCGAACTAGGTCTGGTTTACCGCCGCGACCGCAGCCTACCGCGCTCCGCCCAAGCCCTAATCGCCGTAATCCGCGAACACAAAAAATTCCCCGACACCACCGCCGCCGCTTCCGACTAATCCGAAGCCTCATTATAGGGGTGGGGCTCGCCCCGCCCGCCGCATCTAAATTCGTAGGGGCACGGCACGCCGTGCCCGCTCTTGCCAGCGGGCTCAAATGTAAGCTCCTCCAACTCATAAAAATTACGAAATTTAGGGAGGCTGCGACCTAAGACGGTGCCAAGCGGATGGTGCTACTCACTATTCACTACCCACTACTCACTTCACTCAGTGAACGTTGAAATCCAAACTCGCAATCGATCTCGAAATCACATTTTCCTGAATCTGAATCAGGTCGTTATCGGCGTAGGTCATCCCAAGCACCGTGAACACATCGGCCCCTCGCGAGATCACCACTAAGGTCCCGGACCAATCGTGCCCGTCCGCCATCCCGCGATAGTGATACTCGATGGCCGGCAACCCGCCGACCACTGTCTTCCGTTGTGAAATTCTTTTGTAGTTCTCGTAAATTTCGCTCAGCCGTTTTTCGACGGTCGCCGCTGCCGGATCGAGTGCAGCTTTGCTCTCTTCGTCTCCGACGACCAGCAAAGTTGACTGATTGAGCGTACCCAATGCCACGACCGCATTCGGCAGCGCCTTCCGCGCATCTTCCATCAATGTCCAGCTCGGCGCCTTGTACATTCTGAAGCCGTGCGTGTAGTTCGTGTAGAGATTGCCCAGAACGTCTTCGCGGATCGCTGGCGGTTCCGGCTCTTTTGGGGCTGCGGGCTGTGCTGTGGACGCCGCCAGGCTTCCATTCGGCGCTGCTGTTGCTCCTGTGATGGCAGGGGCCACCGCATTCGACTTCGTAGTCGCCGGAACCTCCGGTTTTACTGCGGCATTCGTAATTTTTGGAGCCGCTTTTTCACGTTTGCCCGCCATCGGGTCCGCAGACTTCACGCTGGCATTCGTCGGCTGTGCTGTTCCCTCAGCCGATAACGCTACTGCCGGTTCTGCCTTCGGCATCCCATCTGTGGCTGAATCTTTATTCGCCGCGGGCGTCTTGTCGTTTTTCGGGGTCTCGCCGGCTGGCGTCGACGGAACAATCGACGCGATCTTGTCTTTCTCCACGAGCACATACCCAAAGTCCGTTTTGACTTTGAACATGTTGTCTTCGTACGACACGATCACGCCGTAAAGCTTCTTGCCATCTTTCAGCCGGATCTCGTCCGCCAGCGCCGATGTGACCGCGAAGCATAGAGCCACAATCAATGCCGCCACACCAAGGGATACACGCTTTTTGGAGATGGCCAACGCCGAAACACATACGGAGCTGCGCTTTCGGGAGAGAGCCAGGGCTGCAACGTAGAGGGAGCCGCGCATTTTGGGGACAGCCATATTTTCAGTATGCGGTCGCCCACCACGCCCTCGCAACCTTCACGAGCGCGGTGGTGTCCGCCGTGTTACCTCTGCCAGCAGCGCCCCAATCCGCCGCGCCAGGCGCTCCACTTGTTCGATGGACTCGCTCAACCGCGCTCGCAGCGGCTCCGGCAAGTTCGCGTGCGTCTGCTGCATCGCCAAGGCCTCCGCGATCACCCGCAGTTCTTTTCGATGCCGCGGATTCAACCGTTCCCAAAGCCGCCGCTTCGCGCTCCGGTTACGCCCCAGCCACTCCTCTCCCGTCCCCGCCGGCCGCCCCGCTTCCGGCTCCGTCGAGTTACCCTCGGCCGTGGTAGCTGCCGTCATATTTGGTTTTCTTGTAAGAAATAGCATTCTCCGTGGCTCCGTGCTTAGGCGTTCTTGCCATCGTTTTTCTCTGTGCCTCTGCGTTCTCCGTGTCCTCTGTGTAAATGTTTTTTCACGGACCACGGATCACAATCATGAAGCATGTATTGCCAGTCACGAGTCACCTGACTCCAGTCACTTTTTCAACGCCTCCATTTTTTCTCCATTGATTTGCCCGCCCAACTCTACGCGTCCTGTCACGCGCATCGCCCGCGTCTCAAACACCAATCCGCCATAGCGGTCATAGGCATCCGGAAAAAGCACCACCTCATACAATCCGCGTTGATCCTCCAATGTCACAAACATCATGTTCCGGTAATTCTTCGTCCCCACATGCCGGTAAGTCACCACCCACCCGCACAACGTCACGCGCTTCCCCGGCAACCCATCCAACTCGTCGCTCCACACTTCGCCATTCCGCGGCAAAAAATCCAAAGGATGCCCGCAAACGCACACTTCCAAAATCTCTCGCTCGTAGCGCAGTCTCTGCTCCTGCGTATACGCGACTGCAGGCATCCCCGCCAGCGCTGCCCCAATCGCATCCTCGGCTTTCGCATCCCCAAACAACGTCTCTGGCGCTTTTGGTGACGCAGCCAATCTTGCTTGTCCAGAGCCTCGAAGGGGCTGTGCATCTTTGCTTTGAGGCAGCTGTGTGCTTTTGCCGCCCGCTTGCAAAAATTTCCACCGCCACAACATCGCGGGCCGCGAAATTCCGCGCGCTTCACCATTCACTAGATCACCAGCCTCATCACGCACCTCATCAAACGCCCCGCATTTAATCAGCGCCTCGATCTCATCCCGCTCCACCAACACGCGCCGCAAAAAATCCTCCAGCGACCTAAACACCCCGCCTTCTTCGCGTGCCTGCGCAATCGCGGTCATTGTCTCCACGCGCAGCCCTTTCACCTGCATCAATCCGATGCGCAGTGCGCGCTTCCTATTCGCGGACAAAAGTGGGACAGACATTCCTGTCTGTCGGGTCTTTCCCGTCTGTGGAATCTTCGCCGCTGTGTCCTTCGCCTCCGCCGTGTACTCCATCCGCGAATGATTAACCGACGGCAGCCGCACTTCGATTCCCCAGCGTTTCGCTTCTTCCACGTACGCCGACACATGATAAAAACCAGCGCCCGCGCTGCACATTGCCGCCAAAAACTCCGCCGGATGATGCGTCTTCAAATACGCCATGCGGTACGAAATATCCGCATATGTCGCCGCGTGCGCCTTGCAAAAACCGAACCCCGCGAATTTTTCCACCATCATCCAGGTCTCTTCGCGCTGTTTGTCAGTCAGCCCCATCATTCCCGAGGCCAGTTCGAACTTTGCGCGTAGTCGATTAAGATCACGCCGGCCCGAGAATTTCGCCGCCGACCGGCGCATGATATCGGCCTCGGCCAGCGACATCTCTCCGGCCACCTGCGCGATCTGCATCACCTGCTCCTGGAAAATGCACACACCAAGCGTGTCTTCCAGAATTGGTTGGAGCGCGGGATGCGGATATTCAACGGGTTCTTCTTTGCGCAACCGTTTTATGAACAACTCTTTTGATCCATACTCCGCCGCTCCTGGCCTGATCAACGCCAATGCCTGTGCCATCTCCTCCAGTGTCCGAGCTTTCATCATTCGCAGCAGTCCGCGCATGGCCGGCGATTCGATCTGAAACACGCCCATCGTTCTTCCCGCGGCAATCACGTCGCACGTCGCCGGATCGTTTTCCGGTATCGCGTCAAAATCAATTTCTCGTGCTTTCGGCCTTGGCGTCACTCCATCCGGCGCAACGCTCGCCGTGGTAGCACTACCACTCATGCTTGCCCAGAGCCCCGAAGGGGCTGTGCTCGTGTCTTTCTTTTCCGCTACCTTCTTTATTTCCTCTGCCTCCTCTGCTTCTTTCTCAATGTTGTCCAGCGCCAGCGACATCGTCGTGAACCCGCGCTGCCCCAGCAAATCCATCTTGATTAGTCCGAGCGCTTCGATCGCATTCATGTCGTACTGCGTCACAACAATTCCTTTCGTCGCGCGTTCCAATGGTGTGAGCCAAGCCAGCGGCCGCGCAGAAATCACCGTGCCGCACGGATGAATCCCCATGTGCCGCGGCGCGTCATCGAGCCGCAAGGCCACCTGCAAAATCGTTTTCCACGGCTCGTCGTTAACAGGAAGATCGCGGCATTCCGGCAAATCGCGAATCGCCTGCAAAATCTCACGCACTGGCCGGTGCGGGAGCCGCTTCGTAAAATGGTTCACTTCGCCCGGCGGCACGCCAAACACTTTGGCGATTTCGCGGATGGCCAGCCGCGCGTGCATGGTCACAAAACTTCCGATCATCGCCACATGCTCTTCGCCCCAGCGCTCGTACACGTAGTCGAGCAACTCATCGCGCCGCGCTCCGCAAATATCAATGTCGATATCCGGGCAATCGCCGCGCTGCTCGTTCAAAAATCTTTCAAAGTACAAACCCCAGCGCAGCGGGCACACGCAGGAAATTCCCAGGCAATACGTCACCATCGAACTGGCAGCTGAGCCGCGAGCCACCGCCGGAATCCCGCGCCTCTTGGCCTCTTCGACGATTTCCCACACCAGCAAAAAATACGGCGCGAGGTGCAGCTTTTCGATAACGCCCAATTCGTGCGTCAGCCGCGAAAGCACCTCGGGCCGCAGCGGTCGGTAGCGCTTCTGTGCACCGGCAAAACACAGCTTCCACAAATACGAAAACGCGGATTCGTCCTTACGGCACGGGAAATTCCGGGAAGATCGTTTTGTTCAGCGTGAGCTCCAGATTGCAGCAATCCGCAATGTCGAGAGTGGCGCGCAGCAATTCCGGATGGTCCGGGAAGAGTTTTTGCATTTCCGCCGCCGGCTTGAACCATGCTTCGCCGGTGGTGATGTCCGGCGCTGCCACGGTCGTCAGCAAACCGCCGGTGCGCACCGCATTCACCGCGCGGTGATGCAAATGCTCTTCCGGCCGCAGAAAATAAACATTATTCGTCGCGACCAGCGGCACGCTGAGTTCGCGTCCGATTCGCTCCGCTTCACGCAACATGCGACCGTCGCCGGGAGACAAATGCTGCACCTCGATCCACAGACGGTCGCCAAAAATGTCCTTGAGTTGCGCCGTAGGGGCACGGCACGCCATGCCCCTACGGTCATCTGCGTCGTGCATTCGTGGTGGCAATGGACACAGCGCAATCACGCCTCGGGAATGCTTCGCCAATTCTTCCAGCGTTACGGGTCGTCCGTCGCATTTGTCCAAATCATTGTTTACCAATTCCGTTGTTCCCAGGTGGCGCAGTGTCACCAACTGGCACAAGTTGCTGTAGCCTTCCATATCCGCCGCGAGCAGCACCATCGCCACGCTCTGCGAATTTCGATTTTCGTTTTTCGAGTTTCGAGGCGAGGAAGGCTCAGCGCAGAACTCGACGTCAATCGCGACTCCCACAATCGGCTTGATTCCCGCGGCTTTCGCTGTCTGATAAAACGGCACTGCCGCGTACAGCCCATTCGTATCCGTCAGCGCCACGGCGGACATTTTCTGCTCCACCGCCGCCGCGATAATTTGCTCGGGGGACGCTACGCCCCGCAAAAACGAATAATGGCTATGACAATGTAAATGTACGAACACGAGAACCCCGATCCGAGAGAGAAGAAGCTGATGCTCACCGCAAGGCGGACCTTTTGTATCGTCAAATCAGGGTAGGGAACGGGAAGGGAAATTCAGCAATGTTTGATCAGTGATGCTTTGTAGGGGCGCAGCATGCTGCGCCCCTACAGGTACAACGTCCAAAACTTCACCGTGATAAGCAGGGGGTGGAGAGGACCAGCCCGCCTGGCTTGGTCGCGTAATGCTCGCGCAGCTCTAGGCCGTTGCCGTAGAAGACGGCGTTCCAGCCGTAGCGGCCGCGGACGGAATCGAGACCGCGATTCAGGTACCAGCGGCGGTTGGCGTCGGTGTCGAAAAGTTCATGCTGACGGCGGTCCTGCTCGAGATTCGTCACGTTTACGCCGATAAGGCGCACGGCTACGCGGCGCGTGAATAGTTTTGCAAAGAGATCTTTGGCTTCCGCCAGCAGCTCGCGCTCGTCATTGGAGGGGCGAGTCAATCGCACGGTTTGGTGCGCGGAAAAGTGATCTACATAGCGGATGCGCAAGCCGATGGTTCGCGCCTGGCGACCGTATTCGCGCAGCGTCGAGCCGATTCTCTCGCTCAGATATTCGATGAGGCCGCCGAGAAACTCCGTGTCAATTGTGCCGCCCTCGATGGTTGTTTCTCGCGAGACCGACTTTGGTGTGGACGGCAGCATCACTTCGCGCCCGTCGAGTCCGCGTGCGCGCTCCCAAATTTGTCCGCCAATCACTTCGCCAAACGCTGCCTCCAGAGCTGCTCGCGGCACATGGCGCAGCTCTCCGATGGTCGCAATTCCGCGCTCCGCCAACATGCCTGCATGGACATGCCCAATCCCGTGAAGCTTTTCGACCGGCAGCGGCGTCAAAAAATTTTCTTCCGTGCCCGGTGCAATCATCCGGAAGCCACGTGGACGTTCGAGGCGCGAGGCAATCGACGCCACTACTTTTGTCCGCGCCGCGCCTACGCTTACGCTCAGTCCTGTTTGTTCCAGCACGTCCGACTGCACGCGCCGCAGCGCGGTCTCATAGTTTGGATACAGCCGCTCCGTCCCCGCAAAATCCAGATAAAAATCGTCGAGCGCTGCCGTCTCTACCGCGGGCGTGTACGTCTCGAGGATGCGCCGCACGCGCTCCGCAAAATCGGCGTAGTGCTCGTACTGCCCCGGTACGACCACCGCCTTCGGGCAAATGCGCAGCGCGTCGCGAAACGGCATAGCGGTTTTTACGCCGCATATTTTTGCTTCGTAGCTCGCCGAGGCCACCACGCCGCGGCCCACCAGCACGGGTTTGCCACGCAGCTTCGGATCGAGCACTTGCTCGACCGACGCAAAAAAGGCGTCCACATCCACGTGGACGATATTTGGAATTGCTTTCGGACGCGAAGCATCAGCTCCGTGGCCTTTTTCTTCGCGTGCGTCTTCTTGGAAAGGATTGAACGGCATCGCCACGGCGGGGAATACGTTTTCGATACAGACGTCCATAACGGCTCCTATGAATGGTGGCCGCGAAACGGCCAATGTAACCGTGACCGCACAACGGTCGACTTAACTGTCACCGCACAGCGGTGAACACAAAGGAAACAGACCGAGTAGAATCTCTTCGGGAGTCGAGGGATCGCTCTTTAGAAGTGACCCCTCACCCCGCTTAGGGCTCGGAATTTTCAACGGGCGGCGCCCAGTTCGTGAGAGCCAAAAATGGCAATGGATCTGAACGCCACCCATTTCCCGTTTCCTCTACCGCCCCGCACTATAGGCGAACAAAAAGCGAAAGTCAATAGCTTCTTATTTTTTCCGTTTAATAAATAAAAATGGCTGTTTTCTATTCTGGAAAAAAACAGTTCCGGTTGTTGCCGCATTTCTCTCTTACTTCTTGACACTTACTGGCGTGCGAGATACATCTCTTTGCATGAGCGCTACTTTCGTCTTCGTTCTCGCATTTGCTATTGGCATTGTGTCGGGGATGCGGTCGTTGACTGCGCCGGCAGTTACGGCTTTGGCGGCACATCGTGGCTGGCTGAATCTTGCCGGAACGCGGCTCGCGTTCATGGGATCGACCGCTGCCGTCGCCATTTTCACAGTGCTTGCCATCGCCGAGCTAATCACAGACAAGCTGCCCTCGACGCCCAGCCGCACCGCGCCCGTGGGATTAATCGCCCGCTTTATCTGCGGAGCTCTTTCAGGGGCTTGCGTGGGTGTATCTGCTGGACAATCTCCTGCGCCTGGTGCCATCCTTGGCGCGGCAGGTGGACTTGCAGGAGCTTTTGCGGGCTATCAATGGCGTACCGGCCTTGTGAGAGCGCTCAAGGTTCCCGATATTGTCATCGCGCTGATTGAGGACGCCATCGCGATCGGCGCTGGCCTCTTTATCGTTTCCCGGTACTAATCCCGGTACTAATTCCGGTGCGACTTAAGGCCTCTCGCAAAATCGCGTTCATCGAGTGGCGCCGACATTTCGCCCAATCCAATTATTCATTTGCTTCGATTCCGTATTTCCGCGACTATTTCTCCACTCCGGGCACGCCGGATATTCCTATGAACTTGAATCTCTTCTTCGCGCTGCTCGGCGGATTGCTCGTTCTGGCGTTCGTCGCCAATCGCCTGGTGCGCTTCACGGGCGTGCCGGACGTGATCATTCTGATGGCCACGGGTGTGGTCATCGGCCCCGTATTGCATTGGGTGAATCCCGATGTTTTTCGCGGCGCCACGCAGGGCTTTGGTTCTCTCGCGTTGATTCTCATCCTTTTCGAAGGCGGCCTCGATCTCAAGCTCCGCGAAATTGTCAGCCATTTCGGCGGGGGCCTGTTTCTCGCTGTATTCAGCTACGTGCTCAGCGCGGTGGGAGCCGCGCTCGTCTGCCGCCACGCGCTTCATTTCGCATGGATACCTTCGCTCCTGGTGGGAGCGGCGCTCGGTTGCATCAGCAGCTCGATCATTCTTCCGGTTCTGCAGCAAGTAAATCTGCGGCGCGAAGTGAAAGTCACTCTGCTGGTCGAAGCCACGTTCGGCGACGCTCTCGCCGTCCTGGCGGTCACCACTCTTCTCGACATCGCGGCCGGCGGCAGCGCTTCGGCGAAATTCATCGCCTGGACTCTTTTTGCGAGCGTTATCCTTGCCGTGGCATCGGGCGTGCTTCTCGGCGCACTGTGGTCCTATCTTCTGCCGCTTCTTTCCGAGGAGCGTTTCTGGCATGTGCTGACCTTTGGCGTCGTTTTGCTGATCTACTCCGGTGTTCACGCCGTGCACGGCAATGAACTCGTCGCCGTGCTGGTCTTTGGCCTCACGCTTTCCAACTATCCGGCAGCGCAAAAGCGCTTCCAACTCGGCGATGCCTCCGAGACCGGCGATTGGTTTTCCGAGACGCCCGTCAAGCAAGAGCATCGCGGCTCGCTGGCGAAACATCACGGCCAGATGCTTACGTTTCACGGCGAGCTGGCATTCCTGATTCGAACGTTTTTCTTTGTGCTACTCGGCGCGCTGGTCGAATTCGACGGGTTGCGCAAGCATGCTGTGCTCGCGCTCGGTTGCTTTGGAGCGCTCTTGATCGCGCGCTGGCTCTCCGTGCAGACCGGCCGTTTCGCCTGGCGTGCTTTTACGTCTCACGAGCGTGAACTGATGGTCTGGTTTCTGCCTCGCGGCCTCATCACCGCTGTGCTCGGTATAGAAATTGTGGAAGCTCGCGGGGTGGAGTTTGAGTTCCTTCCATCGCTGGCGTTTGCGGTCATTCTGATCACCAATCTCGCCCTGCTCGTCGGTTCGCTTCGCGCACGGCGGCTTTTTCCCGGAGACTCGCACAGAGGCGACCGAACCTGCGAGCCCGCAGATCGCATAAGCGGCAATTCCCGCCTGTGGGTTTCTTCTGAGGGAGCCTTTTCGATTCGGATTAGCTGGAATTATCGCTACCCTTTGTGGATCCAATTGTTGGAATACAAACACAGAGAATTTGCATGCGAGGAGCTTAGATGAGCGCATCCGACCACTACCAGGCCATCGTCATCGGTTCCGGGCAGGGGGGCACACCGCTTTGCCAGGCACTCGCCAAGGCAGGCTTGCGCACCGCTCTTGTCGAACGCGCACACGTCGGCGGCACATGCGTCAACGAGGGCTGCACTCCCACCAAAACGATGGTCGCGAGCGGGCGCGTCGCCTATCTTGCGCGCCGAGGCGCGGACTACGGCGTGCACACGGGCAGCATCACGCATTGACATGCAGCGCGTTCGCCAGCGCAAGCGCGACATCGTCAACAACTTTCCGCAACGGCAACCAGGCCAACATCGAAAAAACTGCCAATCTCGATTTTCTGTTCGGAGAAGCCAGCTTCACGGGCCCGCGCTCGATTCAGGTTCGAATGAAGGACGGTTCGCAACGCACGCTTACTGCCGATAAAATTTTCATCAACGCTGGCTGCCGCCCCTCCGTGCCTTCTCTCGAAGGCCTGCAAAACGTTCCTTATCTCGACAGCACTTCCATCATGGAACTGGACACCGTGCCCGAGCATCTTCTGGTCATCGGCGGCGGGTACATCGGCCTCGAATTTGGCCAGCTCTTTCGCCGCTTTGGCAGCCGCGTCACCATCATTCAGCGAGCAGCGCAGTTGCTTGGCCGCGAAGACGCCGACGTTGCCGCTGAAGTTCTCTCCATCATGCAGCAGGATGGCATCGAACGTTTTCTTCAACGCAAAAGTGCAGCGGGCCAGCAAAGAAGGCTCGCAAATCAAACTCGCCGTCGTTTGCGGCGAAGACCATGGCGGCGAAATCCAAACGCTCGCTGGCTCTCATCTTCTTGTCGCCACTGGCCGCGTGCCAAACTCAGATACGCTCAACATCGCTGCGGCAGGCATTGCCGCGGATAAGCGCGGCTTTATTCAGGTCAACGCAAAACTCGAAACAAATGTGGCTGGAATTTACGCGTTGGGAGACATCAAGGGCGGGCCTGCGTTCACGCATATTTCTTACGACGACTTCCGCATCATCCGAACAAATCTCATTGAGAAAGGAAGCGCCAGCACCGATGGCCGTCTCGTTCCGTATACCGTGTTCATCGATCCCCAACTAGGCCGGGTGGGGCTGACCGAAGCGGAAGCGCGCGCGCAAAATCGCAAAATTCGTGTCGCCAAGATGCCGATGAATCGCGTGGCCCGGGCTGAGGAAGTGGACGAATCGCGGGGATTTATGAAAGCAGTCGTGGATGCCGACAGTGGGCAAATTCTGGGCGCGGTTGTCCTTGGTCTTGAAGGCGGCGAAGTGATGTCGATGATTGAGTTAGCGATGATGGGCAAGCTGCCCTACACCGTTCTTCACAATGCGATTTTCGCGCACCCCAATCTTTCCGAAGCGCTCAACAATCTTTTTATCGATTCCAATTTCATTTCTTGACGCTATGTCGCCGTACCGTTTTCGCAGCACAGGCACTTGCCTGTGCTGCATTTCGCTATAATGCCTTGTTTCTAGATGGTCTTTTTTTCCAGTTCCTTGCGATTCCATTTGGCAAGGTCAGCTCCGGCGTCATAGGTGCTTTGCAAAAAGGCGAGCAAGGATTCTCTCGGCGAAGCGGCGCGCCGCACGTCGTCGTACATCAAAATAAATTCCTTCAGCTGCGGATGATAGAAAGCCTCTGCCGGGCGAACGGGACTGCTGCGCAAATCCGGCCGGTTCCGGCGCGGCATACGCGTAAAACGCGGCGCCTTTAATGTCGCCGCCACCCGGCCAAAATCCCGCGCTGATCACTTCGTGCGAATACGCTTCCCGCGTGACGGGGTCCGCCCCCGGCCGCTCCGGAGCCCGCCGCCCAGAGAAGCGCGTGGCCGCCAGATCGAAGCTGCCCCAGAAAAAATGGACCGGACTGGCTTTTCCAATGAACCCAGCACGAAATTCTTTAAACACGTTCTCGCAGCTCACAAGAATGCGCCAGAAGCGGTTCACGTATTCGGGATCGTAGGAGGCGTGCTTGGTGTCCTGATCAAATGGAATCGGGTCGGGAATTTCGACTGGCATCTTCCAGATTTTCACAGCGATTCCAAGGGAGGCCAAAGCGCGCCATGAATTCGCGATAAAAATCGGCGACGGAGCGCGGCGCAAGAGCCAGCGCAAGGATCGCGTCGTTGCTGGTTCGAATGACGAGCTTGGTGATGGATGAAATCGAACTGAACCTCGAAGTTTCCGCCACCGTAGGGGATGGCCGAGGTGGTCAGCCCCATGGCATTCACGTAGAGCGGCACTCCCCACCAGTGATTGATATTCGGGCTCAGCGCCAGGCGCACTTTGCCCACGATTTGCGTCCACATGTGAAGCGTGCTGTAGGTGTCCTGCCAAGCTGCTAGAGGAAGTTCGGGCCACAGATCGTGGTTGGCGAGAGCAGTAGTTGCGTTCATAAATCCTCCGCGAGGGGCAAACATCGGCCAGTGAGATTATATGCCCGCGAATCGCACCCGTTCGCTCCGCGAGGGAAAATTCTCTTTGAGGTAGCACATCAACTCTTGGCTGTGCGTTTTTTGTTTATCGATTTGGTGATGGCCGATACACGGCAAACCCGCACAGGCAGGAGTGCCTGTGCTACCGTGCACTCCTGTCTGCCCCTGTTGCCGCGAACATAGATTCCGTCTTAAAGAGGGTTTTTGCTCGAACTAAAATATTTTGCGGAACGCAAAGAACAGGAATCCCGACAGCGTCATCGCAGCGGGGAGGGTCAGAACCCAGGCTAGTAGCAAGTTCCGCACCGTCGACCATTGCAGCCCCGAATGATTCGCCATCATTGTTCCCGCCACGCCTGACGATAGAACGTGGGTTGTACTGACCGGCAAGCCTAAGCCGTCCGCCGCGCCGATTGTAGCCATCGCAGTGATTTCCGCAGCCGCTCCCTGCGCGTACGTCAGATGGTTCTTCCCAATCTTCTCGCCGACCGTGACTACGATGCGCTTCCATCCAACCATCGTGCCGAGGCCCAACGCCAGTGCCACGGCTACCTTGACCCACAGCGGAATAAATCGCGTGGCCCTATCGATGTGAGTCTTGTAATTCTTCAGCACCGCGGCATCCCCCGCGGCGATTTCCGGTTTCCCGGACTTTAGCATTAGCCGGATCGCCTCGCTCACCAGGTACATATCATTCCGGAAGTTGCGCACCTGCCCTTGCGGTACTTTCGAGAGCTCCTTGAAGATTGCCATTTCCGTCCCGACGCCATTCACGAGCTCGCGCAATGCCAGCATCGTGTTCGGCTTGAACTCTTTTGTTCGAATGTAATCCGTTACGTCTTCGCGTGGGTCGCCAATCGCTGCGCTGCTCTGCACGTATTTGTTCAGCGTGTCCGCGGTTTGTGTCGACACGGCAATGAAGTCCTGTGACTGCTGTGGCGTGACGGCATGGTTCAACGCATAGGTCGTGGGCACCGTGCCGATGAGGATGAGCATGATCAAGCCCATGCCTTTTTGCCCGTCATTCGAACCGTGGAAAAAGCTGACGCCCGTGCACGTAAAGACGAGCATGGCGCGAATCCAAAATGGAGGCGGCTCCGCTCCCTTAGGCGCTTCATACAAACGCTTATCTTTGATGATCGCCTTCATGAACAGAAACAGCAGGGATGCGAGTATGAACCCGAACACCGGCGAGAGAAGCAGCGATTTTCCAATCCCTATCGCTTGTGCCCAATCCACGCCGCTCGTTCCAGACCTGCCTTGCATCAGCTGGTTCGCAATGCCCACGCCTATAACGGACCCAATCAGCGTATGCGAACTCGAAGCCGGCAACCCCAGCGCCCAAGTTCCTAAATTCCAGAGAATCGCCGCCACAAGTAGAGCAAAGACCATCGCGAATCCCGCGCCGCTCCCCACTTGCAGAATCAGTTCTACCGGCAACAAGGAAATGATGGTAAAAGCCACCACGCCAGAGGACGTCACCACACCCGCGAAATTCCAGAATCCGCTCCATACCACGGCAATGTGCGGCTCCATCGAATGCGTGTAAATCACAGTCGCCACGGCGTTTGCCGTGTCGTGAAATCCGTTTACGAACTCAAATCCCAGTGCCACGAACAGCGCGGTTCCCAAAAGAATGTAGGGCAGCGCCGAACCCAGCGCCAACCCTGCTAGGTCCCGCGAAAGGCTATAGCCTATGAAGATCACGCCGATGATCAGCACCACGCCGAACGCCAGCATTCCGATCATGCCGGGCTTTCTATTGAGCTTTTCTGCCAGTGCATGAGGAGCTTGAGGCGGGGGTGCAGTTGCAGTTGCGGACATAACTCTCCTATAGATTCCCGACTCGAGAGCCAGCCTGCGGGTATGCGTGCTGGCGTGTCAGGCAGCTTTATATGGAAGATTTGTTACGCTTGAATGAACGTTTCGCTGCAGAACATTGACACTCGGACTAGCGTGGTACTCATCGTTTGAAGGGCTATTCATATCCCCGCGCACCGACCATCGCCGCGGAATCCTGGTAAGCCAGCGGCCGAAGAAGTGTCTATGTCCATGGTTGTCAATGCTGGATTTGAGAGAGGCTACGACTCGTTAACTCCACCAAACCAAAGTCCGAGGCTAGTCCAAACGCGATCGGCTACGTGGCGTGGTGATTCGCTTTCTTGGCTGCCTTCCGCTGGGACTTCGAGGACTTCTTCATTGCTTTTCGCTGTTGCTTGGAGGCCTTCTTCAGTTTTTTGTTTTGCGCCTTGGCGGATTTCTTGTCGAATTCTCGGGAATTACGTGCATATTCCGCGACACCGGGACTCTGCGCTCTGGCCGGTATTGACCAAGCAACATTCAGACAGATCAGCAACGCCAAGATAGCGATTCGCTTCATGCCCAACTTCCCTCTTGCCCCCAAAGTAGCACCAGTTTACACCCATCCCGCCGGTTCGCGATATTGTGGAGCAATTTAGTTAGCTACTTTACTTGTGACAGCGGAATGATCAGGCTGCCGATCTCCGCAGTGGCCGGGTCCTGAACGAGGATGCGGAGCGTGGTCGCGCCGGGTTGAAGCTCTACAGATTTGCGAAATGTAATGCCACTTTTCAGAACAGCCGGATATTGTTTCTCGGTAAAACGTATATTGATTCGATTGGCTGACTCACGCAGTACCTTTCCGGTCTGGTCTTGTTCGATCACGGTTATGTCGAGAGAGCCTGTGTGGATTTCGCCGCTTTGCACCAGCTGAAGATCATGAATGCCGATGGAGCCAGAAAGGGCTAATGAGTTTGGCGTTGGCTGATTGACGCGAGACACCTGAATCTGGAGAGGAATCGCTGACGAGTCCACCGGACTCTTGATGGCGATCAGAAAATTATTGTGACGCTCGTCTTGGGTAGCCGAGGTGTCCTTGAGGGCAAAGTAGCCTTTGGGGTAACGGAGGTTCAATCCGGAGCGATGGGCCTGGACTTTTAGTTCATGGAATTTTCCGTCCAGGGAGTCGGAATCAATGTAAAAGCCGAGTGTGTAAGTAACGGCTGAGTCCTCGACGGCGTCGCGAATGGCGCCGGTGAGGTCGTTGGTGTTGACGAAGGCGCGCCCACCCGTTTCGTCGGCGAGCTTTTGCATGGTGTCAATGCCGATGGGCTCGGACGACTGTGCAGGCATGCCAATCCCCAAGACGCCACCGAGCTGATCGTCAATTTCCCATTCTGTTCCAGGAGTTTTCCGCGTGAGCAAGGCGCGCCCGTCCACTGGATATGTGGCTATTTGTGCAGGGCCTAGAATGCGAGCGAGGGCCCCGCCCGAAAAAGGAAGATTGGCGGTGAGCCAAACGAGATTTTTGCGGCCGGGAATATTGGCGACGTGAGAGGCAATGGACTGGAGTGCAGCCATAGTTGAGGCGGCGCGACGCTCATTTGTAATTGCGGCCAATTGAAGCGCTTGTGCGTCCATGTGTGGGTTAAAGTCCCCGGGCACCGGGGTGTGCCATCTGCCTGGCTCGACTTCATCGCGGTTGGTCCTAGAAGTGGTGTCGTAGTGTTTCAGGATGGCGAGAAGATGGTCGCGGTCGCTGGTGAAGTCGGACAGTACGTGCAAAGTATCGCTTAGGCCATAAATGGCGACGCGATCTTTCGGGTCGAGAGTCTTGATGAATTCGATAAGATGGACTTTCGCATTGGCCAGCGCGAGATCTTCCATCCACCAGGGACTGGTTTCGTATCCCTCATGTCCGTTGCCAGAAAGTGTGTTGAGGTTGTCGAGCAGAACTATGGTCACGCTGCGGACAGTGAGAGCCGTTAACCTGGGGGAGATCGGAGAAGGTGTTGGGAGGCAGAGGCTGAGGCGGAAGAGGTTGCGCCGTAGACGCGGCGGATTCCGTGGTGAAGACGCTGATGGTCTGAGGTTTTCCGCGGTCAAAAACGGCAAAATCCTGTTTCGTTAGATCTCCTACGGCTCCGTTGTGGTCGCGCACGATAACGCCAATCTGAACCAGGTGAGTCGAGACATGAATTGGCGGAGCCTGTGGCGGGTCCTGCGCCGAAGCGGCAATTACCATGATCGCGAACGCAATCGCGGTTGAGATGCGAGCCACGAAGAGTACGATACCTCCTGCGAGGTACGTTGTCATCAATAACGAAGAAAGACTGTCACGCGCACCGATTTTGGCTGTGGGCGCCAACTTCAGTTTGATGCAGTAGTCGGGAAACAGACCACTACCGCAATTTAGTGCGTGGATTCCTGCAAGCCACGGTACTTCAGCATCGGCTCGACGCTCGGGTCTTTGCCGCGCCAGGCGGCATACATTTTTGCCAAGTCTTCCGTGTTGCCGCGCGAGAGCACCATTTGCCGGAAGCGGTCGCCGTTGGCGCGCGTGAGGCCGCCATTGTCTTCAAACCATTGGTACGCATCGTCATCCAGCATCTCTGCCCACAGATAGGCGTAGTAGCCAGCGGAGTAATCCAACGCCCAGATGTGGCTGAAATAGCTGGAGCGGTAGCGCGGCGGCACCGCCGCGATCAGTAGATGCGTTTTCTCAAGAGCTTGCTTCTCGAACACGTCCGGCTGCTGCATCGGTGCGCTCGCGGGAAGCATGTGCCATTGCATGTCGAGCTCGGCGGCGGCGACCAGTTCCGTCAACATATATCCCTGATTGAAGGTCGCCGCTTTTCGAATCTTGGCGACCAACGCGGCGGGCATGGGCTCATTCGTTTTGTAGTGTTTTGCGTAATGGTTAAAGACCGCGGGGTAGAGCGCCCAGTGCTCGTTGAATTGGGAAGGGAACTCGACGAAGTCGCGCGCGGTAGCCGCACCTGACAGGCTCGGATACTCCGTATTCGCGAACATGCCGTGCAGCGCATGGCCAAACTCGTGGAACATGGTGGTCACGTCGGTAAAGCTGATGAGCGCGGGCTCACCCGGCGCGGGCTTCGGCAGATTCGCGACGTTATAGACCACCGGCAGCGTGCCCAGCAACTTGGATTGGTTCACGAAGACATCCATCCAGGCGCCGCCGTTCTTGTTGTCGCGTTTGAAATAGTCGCAATAGAAAAGCGCCAGCGGCTTGCCGTCCGCATCCGAGACTTCGAAGACGCGAACATCCGCCTGATAGACCGGGATGTCCTTGCGTTCCTTGAACGTGATTCCGTAGAGCTCATGCGCGGCGTAGAAGACGCCGTTTTCGAGCACATTGTTCAGCTCGAAATAGGGTTTGACCTCCGCGTCGTTCAAATCGTATTTCGCCTTGCGCACTTGTTCGGCGTAGAAGTCCCAGTCCCAGGGCTGGAGTTTGAAGCCGCCCTTCTGCGCGTCGATCACGTCCTGAATATCCTTGCCCTCGCGCGCTGCCCGAGCGGTCGCGCCGGGCACCAGCGCATCCATGAACTTCAAGGCGGTTTCCGGAGTTTTGGCCATTTGGTCGCCCAGCTTCCACGCCGCGTGGTTGGGATAGCCGAGCAGTTGCGCGCGCCGCGCTCGCAGTTGCGCCAGATGCGAAATGAGGTCGCGCGTATCGTTGGCATCGCCGCGCTCGGCGCGGTTCCAGGATTTCTCGAAGATGGCTTCGCGTGTCGCTCGGACGCTGAGCGAACCAAGCACCGGCTGCTGCGTCGTGTTCTGGAGCGGAAGCACATAGCCTTCTTGCTTGCGGCCTTGGGCGGCCTGCGCGGCAGCGGCAAGTTGCGAGTCGCTCAAGCCGGCAAGCGCGCTCTTGTCCGTCGTCGCGAAAGCTCCGTTTTTCGTGGCTTCCAGGAGCTTTGTCGAGAAGTCGTTCGCAAGCGTGGCGATCTGCTCGTTGAGTTTCTTTAGCTCGGTTTTGTCGGCGTCCGAAAGATTTGCGCCAGCGCGGACGAAATCGTCGTAGGCGACTTGAAGCTGCCGCAGCGACTCCGCATCGAGCTTGAGCGATTCGCGCTGCTTGTAGACGGCAGCCACCCGCGCAAAAAGCTTTGCGTTCAGGCTGATGGCGTCCTGGTGAGCCGCCAGCTTCGGCGCCTCATCGGCTTGCACTTTTTGCAGCGCGGGATTGGTATTCGCAGCGGTGACAGCGCCGAACGCAGCCAGCGCTCGCTGCAAGAGTTGCCCGGTCTTCTCCATGGCCACGAGCGTATTTTCGTAAGTCGGCGCCGCCGGATTATCTGCAATCGCCTGAATCTCGGCGAGTTCCTCAGCCATGCCCGCTTCAATGGCCGGCTGATAATCTTCATCCTTGATTTTGTCGAAAGGAGGCGCGTGGAAGGGCAGCGTACTCGGCGCATAAAACGGGTTCGACGGCCCAAATTTCTCGTCAGCGGCCGTAGCCAGCGTGTAAATGGCGCCTAGCGCCATGGCGCCAAAAGCAATAAAAGCAGTCATATATTTCAGCATAACTTTCTCCGGCGTGATGGCATGGCGCGCATCCGTACCGGCAGCCCACGCACATTGATTGTAGGAGAATTCCCCGGCTCCCCACAAGAAAACGGGGAGTTGGCTACTGGAATGAATTTCGGTGGCCGCGTTTATCCGGGGAAACTGCCTTATTTGATCTGCTGGTCTGGAGCCAACGCCTGGTTGATGCTCTTCAATGTCTGGAATCCGTCTTGGACGACCGTGGTTTTAATATTGTCCTTTGTCACGATAATGGGTTTGAGCAGGATGGCTGGCACTTCGCTCTTGCCATTGTTGACTGTCTTGTTCGCGCGCGTTTTTTCGCCCTTCGCCAGGCGAACCGCTTCCTCTGCAGTGTCGCCGCTTCATTTGCGATCGGCTTGTAAACCGTCATGCTTTGCACGCCCTGGGCGATACAGATAATCGCCGCCAAATCCGCATCTTGTCCGGAAACCAAGACTTTGCCATCCAAATTATGTTCGCGGAGCGCCTGAATCGCGCCTCCAGCCAATCCGTCGTTGGAAGCGAGAACGGCAGCGATGTTGCCCTGGGAGGAATCGATAGCCTTCAGCATAAAAAGATACGCGTCGGAAGGCAGCCAGTCTTTGGTATATCCATCAGCGATCACCTTGATGTCGCCGCGATCAATATAGGGCTGCAGAACTTTCATTTGCGCGTCATGCAGAGTTTTGGCGCCTTCGTCATTTGGAGAACCCGCGATCAGCACGTAATTTCCTTTGGGCGCATGCTTTACGAGATATTCGGCTTGCATCCTGCCAATCTCATGACGGTCAAAACTCACGTAGAGATCGACATCGCTGTTCAGGATCAGGCGATCGTAACTGATGACCTTCACATTGGCGGACTTTGCGGCGTTCACCATCCGGCTGGCCTTCGCGTTGTCGTGCGGCAGCAAGACCAGCACCTTGATTCCCGCCTTGATCATGTCCTGCACTTGCTTGAACTGGAGATCATCGTCTCCGCCTGCGTCGCTGGAGATCACGTCTGCCCCTAACTCCTTGGCCCGCGACTCAAAGGCATTCAGGTCCGTCTGCCAACGCTCCCCCTTCATCGCCTCAATGGAAAAGCCTATTTTCAGTTTGTTCGCTTCTTGCGCCTGCGTAAGTTGTCCGCAAAGCACTAGCCCGAATATGGCGGACAGAAACGTCAGCTTGCGTAGCGCTTTTCTCAAGATGCCTGCCTCCATATTTGTGACGTTCCTAGCCTAGCCTGCTGAAATTCAAGAGAATAGCCCGCCCAAAGGCGGCGATGCTCAACAGGATATTGTGCTCTGAGAAGAATCAAGCGATGCCGGGCTTGCTTGCACCGACTTGCGACAAGAACAAGGCGCCGGCTATCCCGCCGCCGCGTCTGCGCTGTTTGAACTTAGTCAGTATCTTGCCGGCTCGGCATGTAAGCAACTGTCAGACGCCAATCCGTCAACTCCATTCTCGATATTTTGGAATGAATAAGTTGTGTAATCGCAAACCAACCCACTCGGGGAAGTTGGCTTACTCGTGCAGCACGACGCTTAGGAGAGAAGTGTTGATCTGCAGACCGCCGTTGTACTTGATGAAGCCCAGCCTTCGGAACTTGTTCATGAAGAAATTCACCCGCGACCGCGTCGTGCCAATCATCTCCGCGAGCACCTCCTGCGACACTTTGGGGAGCAATCCGTGGGGCTGGTCTTCTTTGCCGTAGCGCGCGAGCAATAGAAGAGTGCGGGCAAGCCGCTTCTCGCTCGAGTTGAACAGTTGATCGACCAGGTCTTCCTCGATTCGAATGTTCCGCGCCAGCATGAACCGGATGAATCGGTCAGAAAGGTCGTGCTCCTCGTGAAGCACCTTGAACATTTCGCTCTTCTCAATGACGAGCACCGTGGTGGGCGTAATCGCGGTAGCCGTTCCAATGCGAACGGGCTGACCTGCCAGGCAGCCTTCACCAAAAAAATCACCCGGTCCCAGAATTGCGATGACCGCCTCTTTGCCGGCTTCATTGACGACCGTTAGTTTCACCCCGCCGCTCTGCAAATAGATCACGCTCTCGGCGGCGTTACCCTGGGCGTAGATGAGCTCCGCTTGCTTAAATTCCTTAACTTTTCTCGCCACACCGGCGTAATCGAGAAAAGCTTGGGCATCGAAAGCATGCTTCGCCCTTGGTTTTGTTTTGGTTTTGTTCTTACGTGAGGATGTGGATGCCCGCATAAAGACACCACCAGCTTACATATAGCCCAATCATTCAATTCCAGTCAAGTTGTTGGTACTTAATTGCCACCGTAGCTGCTTGAGCCGGTTTTTCGCCAAGAGTGTAGTTAAGGAAGTGCCGCTATTTTTTAGAAAGCTCCGCATGGAAACGATTTTCAACGTCTTCACGACTAAGCGGATTTCTTGCTTTGGTCAATACGATCGAATAGACCACTTCATTGCCTGCAATCTGCGCGGTAATAAATGCGCCATCTTCCGGCAGCTCCTGGTAGATGAATTTAACTTTTCTGTTATCCGCAAGCGTCTTCACCCATTCTTGGTCGGGCATTTTCACACCTCTTCAGCCGAGGTCGCTTTGTCGTGATTATCTAGTCTATGTCTTTTCCGGCTGCTTGCGGCTTCGAGACGGGATGATCTTGGCGACCGTTCTTCCAAAGCTGGCATTTGCCTGTTTTGGGATTCGGACTGAAGCCAGATTCCGTTCCATAATTCTCGCCGATTTGGCCATCCGCGGCTTCGCCATTTCTCTTTTTACGCTGGCGCGTGTTGCGTCGAGAAGTTCTTTCTTTGATCTCTTAGGCCGCATGGGCTGATTCTGATACCGGGATGGGATTTATACCGCCCCATATTGCACAGTTGCGAGCTATTTGGTCGATTCCCGCTAATAGCCTCGAGTTCGGCCTAACGCTCGCACTCGATGCTCGGTAGATATCTCGGCATCCTGTGCACCCCTTTCCAATCCCTACATCTCAGAACACGCGTCCAAGCTGGAAGAACCATTTGTGATGACCGGTGTCGCCGACGCTGCCGCCCACGAAGAGCGGGCCGATGACCGTCTCCGCCAGGACACCGGCGGCAAAATCGTTGGGAAATGTGCTTTCGTTCGTCGCGCCATACATTTTTGCGAATTCGTAGGAGCCGATCACAAAGACTCGTTTTCCCACGAGCGGCGGCAGCGTCCACAGGTCGTGCAAATAGCCTACGCGGAACAAGTAGTATTGATTGCCTTGCAGCTCGTTCAACCCGTAGGCGCTGAGCGTCAGCGGCCCGCCCAGAAAGAATTGCGGAATTCCCGTGTTGCTAAATCCAAACGTCGATCCTCCCTCGGCCATTCGACGAACACGGAACCCAACTCTGAGACTGGTTGAAAATATTCAATTTTCGTTTGCAGTGATGGAAACGCGCCCGCCGTGCCCGGGCTGGTGTCAAACCAGCGAAAAGTCGTCTCGGAGCGCACTCCACTCCGCGGAATCACGGGATTATCCGTATGGTCGAACAAATAATGCAGTTTTGCGTCGCCCACGCGCCCGATCGACGGAATTAAACACGGGGGTACCCAACCGTCAGCTGTGCATCGAGATAACCCACCTCATAGCCGAAGCGCAATTCACTAAAGCGGTTGAATCCGTAGCCCAGGTCCATCCCAATGGTAGCTTGGCCCAACTTGTAGTCCGCCAGCGGATCGCCCTTTTCATAAATTTTGAAATACCCGCGTGGTGGCCACGCCGTGCGGCGCGAAAAACCATTTGCTCACCGGCGTGAACGGCCGGTAGAGTTCGCTCCCCAGCCCGTATGTGTTTCCAAACAAAAATCGGTGCGCCATTCAGAGCGGAATCCCGCCACATCCAAAAACGTCAGCCGCGAAGCCGCCGTGAAGCCGACTTCTTCGCTGGCCGACCCGTCCACTTCAAATCCCGGCTGGATCGTCGGCGGAGCATAAATTTTTCTCGCTCACTAGAATGAGCAATCCTGGTTGACCATCGCGCTCCGCGATCCGGTAGCCCACCGTGTCATACCGGCCGACACCCGTCAGACGCGTCAGCGCGCGATCAAGCTTGTCCGCATCCAACGGCTTGCCAGCCAGCGGCGCCAGATAACGCTCGATGTTCTCTTTCTGCTGCGCACTGTCCGCTCCCTCCACCTTGATAAATTGCGGTACAGGCTCCAGCGTTTTCTTTCGCGCATCGCGATCCCGCGCATAGTCCTTGCCATTCCTCGGTACTCAGCTGCGAATTTTTCGAGCAACTGCGCGCTTTCGCGCCGGCCGCCTCGTAACCCCTCTCGCATGATCGGGTCATGCTTTCTGTAATCTGTCGAAGCTGAATGCGCCCAACGGGACGCTGATCACGGCGTCCGCTTGCGCAATACCGCGCATTTCACTCTCGGCAATCACCACCCGCATAGATTGATCGAGCACGGTAAGCAGCGACTCTGATTTCTTTGCCGCCATCGGCTGCGTGTCTAAATGCACTGCAATCACGATATCCGCGCCCATTTGTTTCACGACGTCAGTCGGCAGATTGTTCACATAGCCCACCGTCCACTAACACGCGATCATTGTCACGCACGGGCGCAAACGCTCCAGGAATCGACATGGTCGAGCGCAAGGCTACCGCAAGCGACCCCCCCTCGAACACGACTTCTTACCGCTAACCAGATCCGTCGCCACACAACGAAACGGCGTCGGCAGCGTCGCAAACGATCCCAATTTGTAGTAAGGGAACGTGATCCGGTCGATCAACAATCCAATCTGATGTCCGGAATTCAAACCGGGTGGAAGCGAAAGGCCATTACGCAGTCCCAGGATAAATGCGTTCGGAAAAGCCCGCTGATCCTCCTTGCGTCCGATAAGGAAAGATCTTCGTAAGGTGTTGCGCCACCCAGCATTCCATTCCAATCGACTCCCTCGATCAATTTCTTCAGTTCCGCAGGAGTCATTCCCGTCGCATAAAATCCTCCTACAAGGCCGCCCATGCTTGTACCTGCCACTTCGTCTATCGGAATGTGGTGCTCCTCAAACCACTCGAGCACACCAATGTGTGCCAATCCCAGCGCGCCACCTCCTTCCAAGGCCACGCCCATCCGCAGCCGAGCCTTTGGCCGTTCCGGTGCACCCGCCACCGGCACGACAGCCCGCGGCGGCGCTTCTTGCGCGGCGGCCAAGCAGGGAATCAGCAACAACAGAAGATAAGAAAGAGAGCGCGACATGGTCGCCTCCTCGGGATCGCTTCCAGGAGAAAGAACATTGGGAACGATTGCGATTTTGTATGAGCGCGCAGATTCAAACAAGCAGGATTTGTCGTATGCGAAGGAACATCTCGTGACAGACCATTTACACAAACATTCAGTCAGTTGGACGCTTGTAACTCGCGGAGCCGGTCTTTGGCTGCCTTTTCGATGTTTGCGCGGCGCTGCGCGTTGTCGGTAGTGTCCTGGCCAAGCAGTTCGAGCGCCTTGCGCGAAAATTCTGCGGCCTGCTCTTTATTCCCCGTGGCAAAATAAGCGTCCGCGAGGCTGTCGCAGGCATTCGGCGACAGAGGGTAATCCTTCACAACCCGCTGAAATACGCCGATGGCCTCTTGCGTTTTGCCCGCGCTGAGCAGACGGTAACCCAAGAGATTCATTGGCTGCTCCTTTAGAATCTCCGCGTCTGCGTCAGTCCTTTTTGCTTCATCGTATGCGGGCTGCGTTTTTTCCCAACCCTGTTGCTGAATCAAGTCTTCGAGGCGCGCCATGCCCATGGCCAGGTGCACGGCGGGCTTGATCGTGCCTTTCGCATACGCCACCTTGAGCAATTCGGGATAGAACTGCACAAAGGAATGCTCGACGGCAGCGTTCTGATCGTGGCAGTTCCAACAGGCATTTTTCCCCGGCGTCATCGCGCTGGATGTTTTTGCGGAATTGTTGAAACCGAAGTACGCCCACTTGTCCGGGAAGCGAGACTCATCTTTCACTTCGACATCCAGGCCCACCAGCGACTCCTGGTAGCTCCCCTTCTGATTGATCGAGCCGTGCGAGGACGAGCTGTAGATCTCCAGCACAAATGCAGTCTTGTCCGGCCACGTTCCATTGGCCTGGAAAAATCGTAGGCCTCGGGAGCGACAAACACGTTTGTAAAGGCCGGCGCGCCGTTTCCCCCGCTTCCGGGTTATAGCTCATGCCGAAACCGGAGGAGACATATGCCCACCGGCGATAGCCTTCCGGGCGGACAAGTCTTCCGTCCGGCGTGAATTGCGCGCCAGAACCAGAAGATGGTGCCGGAACTCGAAGCATCAGCGGGTTGCAGATACTTTGCGCACATTCGCCATCGCTACGCGAAATGAGCTCGCCAGCACAAGAAGGAACACTCTTCTCATTTTAATCCTCCCCAGACACTTTCTTTCGTCCGCTCTTACTTCGTTCTAAGCGGAAACAGCCGAATCCTCCATCTCTATCGGTAGTCGGCATACTATATCGAGAGACGATATAGTAGATAGACGCCTCTGGGGCTTCCTCTGTTTCCGTTTTTTCTGGCCGGGGCTGCATCCAGGTGGAAACTGAGGCGGTTGCCGGACAAGGACAAGTGGTCAGGTGGCGAGTTTGCTCGGGGGTACTTCGGTTCTCTTGCCGCAACCATAAGCGGAGTCTAGGGTTAGGGGAAGACGGGATGACTGCACCCCTTGGGCAGCGGTGCATAGTTCGCGCCTGATTGCTGGGCCGCTGAAAATACGAAACTTAGCGGCCGGGGCGTACATCGAACCTTTGGGGCAGAAGAACAAGGAGCAAGTCATGCAAGTATCGCCAACCCTCCCGGGAGCAACCCGGTGAGCGACCCCCACTCCGCAAAAGTCAGCACACTAGTACTGATCTTCCGAATCGTTCGCTGGACGGTCTATGCCTGCGCCCTCATCGTATTGATTCTATTGCTCCATAAGTCTGCGCCGCCGGCCGTCTCCACTACTCCGGAGGCCGCCGCCCGAGCCGAGCAGAAGTTCCAGGATGTCCAGCAGGCTGTCGCGCAAGGCCAGCCGGCCACTCTGCACATGAGCGAAACCGAGTTGAACTCGTATTTGGCGTCCCATCTGGTCCTCCCGGCGGCCAACGCCAATGTGCCGAGCGCCACACTGAATGCGGCTCCCACAAGCGGTGGCGCGGATGGGGCTCTGAACGCCGAACAGCCGACCATGGACGATATCGAGCAAATGCGCTCCAACGTCAAAGATGTAAAGGTGCAGTTAGTGGATGACCACGTGCGGGCCTACGTGGTGTTCGATGTCCATGGCAAGGACATGACGTCTGCAACTCGTTGGCAAGCTGGGCGCTGACAATGGTTTTCTCAAGTTTGAGCCGGTGAGTGGCCAAATCGGTTCGTTGCCTATCCCGCAAGCCGTGCTAGAAGCGGCCGTGCGCAAAATGATGGAGTCCCCAGAAAACCGCGAAAAACTGAAACTACCGTCAGACATCTCGAATCTGAAAATTGAGAACGGAGAAGTCGTAACGCAATACCAGTAACTGCGGTTTCCCCTGAGGGCTAACACAACTTCATCGCCTCGCACGATGTGCCGTAGTCCGCGCCACTCTCACCCGCTGATGTTGTGGTAGCGCCTTTTTCTGCGCACCTCAGCACGCCCAGCATCAGGGCGCTATGGGTAATGTAGGTGGTATGCCGAAGGTCCCGTCGACCAGCTCCACGAAGTTTCGTTCTTCGCGAAGGATGAATCGCTTTGTTTGTGCTGTTGCGAAATTTTCTCGGCCTTCTGGATCCACTTTCAGACGCGACGGTACGCTTCATAGGAAGCCAAGCTATCGAATGCAATTAGGCCCCAAGCTATATCGTTCGTTCCTTCATGAGGCAGAAAATAGCCGACCAGGTGGCCTCCGCAACGGGGAATAATCCGGCCCCAATTCTCGGCATACTTTTTGAAGGCATCCCGTTGGAAGGGATCGATCTGGTAGCGGATGACGCACATGATTGTCACTGGCAATCCTTTCGCCTGCTCTATCGCGGACGCATTTTCACCAAAGGTGAGAGCGGCCACCATAGCGACCATGCCGCCAATGGCTTCGCGGCGGTTAATGTGGTCGGGGGGAGGCATCGGTGGCCGCATTTCGGCCAGTATGGTGGTTGCCGTGCAAGAACACTTCGTCTAACATCAAACTATGAATGTTGAGTGCCACGCGGACGCCGCCGTCTCGAAGATTGCCGCCGCCATCGGCGAGCCCGCACGTGCGCGCATGCTGTGCTGCCTGCTCGATGGGCGCGCACGAACCAGCACGGAGCTTGCCATCGTTGCTGACGTGGCCCCATCGACCGCGAGCGTGCATCTTCAGCGGCTGATGACGCAGCGGCTGGTGAAAGTGTTGGCGCAGGGGAAACATCGCTACTACAACCTGGCAGGCAACAATGTCGCGGCTGCACTGGAAGCTCTGAGCGTCCTGGCCGGCGGACCGCGGGACGCATTCGTGCCAAACACGCCAAACCAGCTGCGCGCCGCGCGTACTTGCTACGATCACATTGCGGGCACGCTAGGCGTCGCTTTGCATGACCGCATCAAGGCCATGGGCTGGCTGTCAGGCGAGTCGGGCGCGGATAACGCTTACGAATTGACGCGAGGCGGAACGAAAGCCTTCGAAGATCTTGGTATTGATGTCGCGGCGATTCGCGCGTTGCGCCGTCGTTTCGCGTTCGCGTGCGTGGATTGGAGCGAGCGGCGGCCTCATATCGGTGGCGCGGTCGGAGCGGCGCTGTTGAACGTCGCAATGAAACGAAAATGGGTGCTTCAGGAGCTCGACAGTCGCGCGTTAACCGTCACCCCCGCTGGGCGACGCGAGATGCGGATTCGATTCGGCCTTCACGACTGAGATTTGCGCCAACGATCTGTTCCGAAACGCCAAATATTTTCCTTCGCCTATTTTCAGTGAACGTAAAAGCCGTTTTTGGAGAGGATGACGTAGTCTTTGCCTTTTTTCCCGAACGAGGAAGCCAGACGAACATCGAGTTTGTGCGGTTTGCCGAGAGCTGCGCTGGCGTTCGTGTAGTAGCCCAGCGTGTAGCGCGTTTTAATTCGCTGAATCAGCGCCCGAAAAACCGGATCCAGATGGGCGATGTCTTGGACGTTAAATAGTTCGCCGCCCGTCTCGTCCATCACTTTGTGAATGTTCACCAGCCCGGGAACCATGGCGGCGTAAAGCAGAGTTTGCGGCGGATTGTAGCCGGGGATTTTGAGGTTATAGAGGACAACATCTGCGGCGATGGCTTCGGTGACGATGTCGTGCGTGCCTTGCCCGCCGGCATCGGTGCCGACGTCATCGCTGATCAGAATAATCACTCGGCGGCCCTTGGGCGGCAATTTAAGCAGATTCTCGGAGGCGAGAAAGATTCCATCATTGATATTGGTGGCGCCACCGGCCTTAAACGTATTGATCTCCTCGGCGATTTTGCTTTTGTCCTTCGTGAAGGGAACACGCATTTGAGCTTGCGTGGAAAAGGTAAAGAGCGCGACCTCGTCATCGGGCTTGAGCGCGGCGAGAGCGGTGTTCGCGGCGTCTCGCAAGGGTCCGAGAAATGGCCCAATCGAATCGCTTAAATCCAAAACTAGCGCGACCTCGAGAGGCAATTCGTCCTTGCTGAATACATCCAGTTTTTGGGCCACGCCATCTTCTCGAAGCTCGAAATCCTCCTTCTTCAAGTCGGCCATGATTTGGCCGGACTTGTTCTTGACGGTTGCGTCGACCAATACCAGGTTCACGCCAACGCGAATGATGCCCTGCGGCTGCTCTTGCGCTCGAGCCGGGATTCGGAAGACTAAACGCAAGCGCGATGAGCAGCGCGCACGCGCGGCCCAAGTTCCGCCAGATTTGGACATTGCCATGGCTCTATTGTACGCGAGACTAGCCGTCGCTTAACTCCAGGCGATGGAGAGTTCGGAATAGCCTTTGCCGTCCTCGATTGGCACCGAGAAATAGATGGCCACGTCCTTGGCGCCGGAAATCTCCAGGGCTTTTTTGAAGAACCCGACAATGGCGAATCCCATGATGCGGTGCTGCTTCTCGAAGCCAGTGTATTTCACCAGCGCCCTGCCTTTTCCCTGCATCTGCACCTCGATGGGCACGCCCTGAAAATACGTCGCGTGAACGGCGGCGATGCGCTTGATAACGAATTCGGGCGAACCTAATTTCACAAAGGCTTTGTAGATTCCGCGGAGCTGCCTTTCGATGACAGCTTCCGAACCGCGTGTGACCATCTCTTCGTTTCCATCAGCGAGAACCTTAATTTCAATTTCGAGAAAGCGAGTGAACAGATCGAGCGGATACCAGCGTGGAAGAGAATATATCGCTTTCGCAGACCTTTCGCGTCTCGTCGTCGAGGAAGCCGAGGATTTTCTGAAACGCAGCCTCGCCCGCGCGCGACTTGATCTGCTCGATAGTCTCTTTGATTGCCGATCCCTTGATCTGCACCATTCCGGCGCTCCTCGGAGGACGAGTCTAGTCGCGCGACTCTCTTCTGACCTTACTATGTTTCATATCGGAACAAAGATCGACTTGTCCTAGTTGGAAACGAAGATTGGCCCTGCGGGCATACCTCCCGCAGGGCCATAACGGCAGCTCCCCTGCGCGAGTTAGAAAATCGTAAGTGTCTCGAAACCTCATCTCACCGCAATCGCCGTCTGCCGCTTCGAGATCAGCCTACACGGGCGAGTCTGCGGATCGAAAACGCGGTGAGAGAGCGCCGTAACGCCAGCCAAGACTACGGCATGCGTAAAGGCTCTGCCGTAAAACGGCATGCCTAGGGCGCTGAAGACCAATTGTTGCAAATGGTAGCTCGGCCAGACCGGCGAGATGGCCCTAAGAAATTTCGGCAGCGGGTAGAACAGCCCGGAGACGTGCATCATCGGCACGTAGATAAGATTTACGAGCGCGATGGCCGCCTTGCCGGGGACGCGCGTCCCAATAAACAAACCGATAGCGCAGAAGGGAAGCGAACCGAGAATATTGATTGCCGTGACCTTTATGCATTGCGCGATGGTCAGCGGCAAATGGCCCAGCAGCAGAGCTGCAGGGATCAACATGGCCATCACGATGAACGCGAAAAGCATGGTCATGAGCAATTTGGCCAGCAGGTAGGACCCAGGTGGAGCAGGCAGTGCGCGCTTCAACGTGAGAAGACCTTGCTCGCGTTCGGTAGCGATGGTAGCGCCAAAGCCGAACATGCCCGGTCCCATTACGCCGAAGACCGCGAATGCCGCGAAGAGAAATTTCCCCGTGGTTGGGTCGTTTCGAACGGCATCGCCAAAAAGCACAACTCCGAAGAGCAGATACAAGGCCGCGGGAAGAACCAAGAAGGGTATCGAGAAACCAAGCACACGAAACATGCGCAAGCATTCGAAGCGAGCTTCCGCGAGGTAGGCGCGCAGCAGCCGGCCAGTCGGCATAACCGTGGCAAGAGACGAGCCGTCAAAGGAAACTTGGTTCGAACGGTTTCGGGTTTTCGATCGAAGTGGCATTCATCATGCGGCCTCCTGTGTGAGTTCCGTAAAGGCTTCTGCGAGCCCGGCGCGCCGGACTTCCAGTTCTTGCAGATTCGAATCGGCGGCCAGCAGACGGCGCACCACCGCTTCGGAGTTGCTCGTACTGATTTGCAAACGCTGCTGATCGCGCGTGACGCTTTCCACATCCGGCCACGCGGCGATTTGATCAGGGGGCAGTACGGTCGAACACGTGATGTGCTTGCGGACCACCAGCGCGCGAATTTCGTTTACGGTGCCCGATGCGATGAGCCGGCCCTTGTTCAGCACGGCTACGCGGTTGGAAAGCGATTCTGCTTCTTCAAGATAATGAGTGGTCAGAACGATGGAAGATCCGTTGCGAACAAGCTGTCGCAGCGTGGCCCACATCATTTCGCGCGCGCGAATATCAAGCCCCACGCTTGGCTCATCGAGGAAAAGGAGTTTCGGCCGCCCGCAAACCGCCATGGCGAACTGCACCTGCCGCTTTTGCCCGGCGGAAAGTTTTCCGTAGGGCCGAGCTGCCAATGGAGAAATATTCGTCAGCTCCATCGCCTCGGCGGGAGTAAACGGGCGGGGATAGTAGCTGGCCACAAGAGCGATATGTTCGCGAACGCGCAGCTCCGGTGCGAGCGTGACTTCCTGCATCATGACTCCGATCTGGCGCCGCGGCTCGACTCGGAATGGGGACAGACCAAAGAGGCGCGCAGCTCCTGCGTCGGGCTTGAGTAGACCGAGCAGCAGCGAGATGGCGGTAGATTTGCCGGCGCCATTCGGTCCGAGCACGGAGAAGAGTTCGCCTGGACGTACTTGCAGATCGAGGCCGTCGAGAGCCACGGTCTTTCCGAATCGTTTTTTCACTCCCGAAAGCTCGGCCCAGAATTCGTTGTTCATGATTCTTTCCTCCCAACTTTCTTGGAATTTCTAGGCGCGTGAATCCGCAAGCGAGTTGCGGCGCCCACACGATCGACGAAACACCTGATAAGTAGCCAGCAAAGAGAGAACAGCAACGCTAAAGACGGCGGCAGTGAAGCAATAATTCAGGACGTTTCGGATGGCATCGCTGTCCGTCAGCAATTCCAGAAGTAAGAAAAGAGCTTTCATAACATTCGATCCTTTCGAAAGTGTATTCCCACTAGAACGCGGCGGATGGCGACTCCCCGCGCGTGCGCCGAATCAGCCGGCGCAAGTGCGGAACGCTATACCACGCGTAGACAATGGCGCTGATGCCCGCGTACATCCACAACCACGGCCCTAGAATTCCCCAGCGGATCATCCCATTGAAGTTTTCAACGAGTTGCTCGTAATGCGGAGTACTTTGGATTCCGTCCGCAAGGACAACCAAGGTCGGGCTCTTGAACATAAGCACCCACAGGACCGGCACAGCCGCAGCGTTGATAAACATCCTCATGACGGGCACCACCCAAGTCCATGTCGGATGGATGAGGTTCAGAATTCTCTGAGAGATGGAGGCCAGCACAAGAAGAAGCATTGGCACGTAAAATCTGTGCCAGGTAGAAGCAAGCTTTAGAACCGCCGCCCCCGGCCCCAAAATCAACCGCGGAAAATGCGGCAACGCGATCCACCAAATCGCCACCATGCCCCACATGATCAGGCCTGCCAGCGAATACCACCGACTGATGGGCAACATGGGAGCAAGTTCCGCGGGCGGGTAATACCAAGGCTGCGGAAACTTGCGCCGAATAAGATTCAGAATCGTGAAAACCACCGTCAGGCAAATAATCTGCGCCAGCACCGGAATGACGAAAGCCTGAGTCGTAATGGGCACATGAATCAGCAGCGAGACAACGACGACCGACGCAATCGTCAACGTCAAATTGAAAGCAAGGAACATCAAATACGTCGGAAAGAGTTCCGGCCCGATCAGCTCCCACCCGAGAGACAAACTGTGATGATCCTGCCGGTATCGGCGCGCCACCGTCATGGGGTCGCCATGCTGCTTGAAAAAAGCCATCATCTCTTTATCGCTGAGTGGGCGGCCAAGCGCCGCTTGTTGCTCGTCGATTTGTGAGCGAAGGTCGTCCGAGAGTTCTTTGATGATGTCGTCGCTTTGCGCTCGTGGTAGGCAGCGCTTCACTGCCCGCAGATAGCTTTCGAGAATGTCCATCACGCGCTCCTAAAGTATTCCATTCAAAGAGGAATTCATGCTCTTCCACTCCGCTAGCAACTGTTTGAAGATGGTTTTTCCATCTTCGGAAAGCCGGTAAAACCGCTTGTTGCGCTTCTCCTCTTCACGCCACTCGCTGACGAGGAGCCCCTGCGTCTCCAACCGCCGCAACAACGGGTATAAGGTGCCTTCGTCAATGGGCATGCCGTGGTCGGTGAGCGCTTTGCGGAGCGTGTAGCCGTACTGCTCGGTCTGCAGGGATGCCATTACGGCGAGGATGAGCGACCCGCGGCGTAGCTCGAGCCGCAGGTTTTCAAAGAGATCGTGGTTGGCTGTTACCGGGCGACATACAGTGTACGCCACACACTGTATGGTACACAGTATAAGCTGTCAAGTCTTTTTTTATGTTTTTTCAGCCTAGCTCCGATTCTCAGGGTTTTGGGGTGAGTTTACTAAGCTCGTGAGGTGCGGCGGTAGGAGACCCCGCATTTATACAGCTTGTCTTTGGTGATCTCGACAACCCACGCGATTTGCGCGGGCACGTAAATCGCATTGGCCCCGGGCGAATAGGGCACAGCAACCTCTATGTCGGTCCCCTGAAAATACTGCTTACGGCTTCTGAAACTGAGGCCGCCCTTGGACATGTCTTCGCACGTGACAATGTCGTCGCTAAAACCCGAACGCCGTATAGAGGCTTTGTAACTGACCTTGGTCCGAGGATGTTTGCGGCGGTTGTCTAGGGGCACGGCCGGTTTCCGTTCGCCGGGTGACGCGTACGCCGAGGGTACCTGCGAACCGGGAGACGGCTGGAGAATTGACGGAGCTGGCACATTGGGGACATCGGCGGAATTCGAGCAGCCTGCGTCGTTGCGATGCTTGTCGCTTCCGTGGACGAGGACGCACCGACCACCGGCCCAGCCCCTACGAGAACGGGTTGCTCTTCGGGGGCTTCTGCAGCCCGCTTCCAGAGCGTCGAATCTCCGCACTGCTTGCAATAGCGAACGATGCCTTCATTGATCAAAAAGACGTCGGATTCCACGTCGCTATGTTCCACGGTCTCGCGTTCTTTGCAGTTGCCGCATTCAAGCAGCATGCGGCGCGCTTCCTTTTCCCTTTCGGAAACAGGGGAAAAGTCGATGCCCCAGAAGTCGATATTGGATGAATCCACAAAAGCCACGCCGTAGGTGTAAATCTCGTCTTCGGAACCAATGCGTCCCACCACGCGGACGAGAGCTTCTTTGTTGGTATCGAAATAGCGAATGATGATCTCTTGCTCGGCGGAAAGCTTATAAGTGGAAATGATTCCGGCGCCATGGCGGCTCAGAAGAACAGTCTTCGTCATTTCCGAGAAGCCCTTGCCGTCCATGTCGCTTCCGGTCAAAAGGATAGTGACCTCTTTCGGAATGCGACTGCTGCGGCGCAGGTGTTCGTAGGACACGATATGCACTCATCGAGGGAAACAGTGCTTAAAACAAGGTTAACCGGAAGTGTGCCAGTCCGGCACAGAAAGTGGAGCCAGGGTTCCATCGGTGCAACGGGAGGCGAGCGTTTTCTCCGCGAAGCTGTGGCCAGGCCCCGTGGCAGTAATTACTCGTGGCGCAATGCGATGAGGGGATCGATGCGCGTAGCTCGGCGCGCGGGAATCCAACAAGCAAAGAGAGCAATTCCCGTAAGTAGGAGAACTACGACAATAAACGTGACCGGATCGGAAGGTTTGACACCCACGACGAGACCGCTGAGCAGGCGCGTGCCGGCGAGCGAAATCAGCAAACCTAGAACCAGGCCAATCCCGACAACGCTTATTCCTTGCCGCAAAACCATCTTCAAAATGTCGCCGGGAGAAGCGCCCATGGCGATGCGAATGCCGATCTCCTGAGTGCGGCGAGCGGCAGCGTAGGAAACCACGCTATAAATTCCGACCACGGCGAGAATCAATCCAAGAAGACCCAATACTGCGGTCACCTGCGCACCAAAGCTGTAGAAGAAAAATCCGTTTGCGCCTTGGAGCGCGTGCTTCATGTCTTGCACCTCACTGACTGCAAGACCTGGAGCCAGTTCGCTGATTTGCTCTTGGATCTGGACTGCAAGGGATTCCGGAGGAACGGAAGTGCGAACGTGGATGGTGCGCATCGACATATAGCTCTGGGCGAACGGCTGGTAAAAAATGGGACGCGGTTCCTCGGTGATATCCCGATACTTGGCGTCCTGGATGACGCCGATAACTTCAATCGGCTTCGCCGGATTGTCCTTGATGAAGAATTGTTTGCCTAGAGGGTTTTCAGCGGGCCAGAATTTTTTGGCCATCGCTGCGGAAATGACGGCCACCGGCGGCGCCTTTGGGCCGTCGGCTTCCGTGAAGTCTCGCCCGCGGAGCAGCGGCATCCGCAGAGTATTGAAATAGCCGGGCGTAACGGAGTTGTCTTCGATAGCGGGGGGCTGCTTTCCAGCCTCGACGGGACGTCCGGGGATGGTCACAGAGACGTCCTCGCTGATGTAACCCAGAGGCACAGTGAACGCCTGCGCCTCCGAAACCACGCCGGGCAGAGCGCGGATACGTGTTTCGAGATCGCGGTAGAATTCCCGGCCGCGCGCTTCGGAATAGCCGAGTCCATTTACATCGGTGGTGAGATTCAAGACCTGATCGGGATCAAAGCCGAGATTTATGTTCTGCGCTTTACCAAGGCTGCGCATAAAGAGTCCAGCGACAATCAGCAACACCAGCGAACCGGCAACCTGGGCTGCGACCAGAGTGTTACGCGCGAATTGACGACGAGGCCCATCGGAGGAGCCGCGACCACCTTCATGGAGGATAGAGCTGACATCGGTGCGCGCAACACGCAACGCGGGCACAATCCCGACGATCAGGCCCGTGAGGAATATGGCTGCAAATGCAAACAGATACACGCGGCCATCGGGATGGAAGTCAAAGTGGATCGGAAGACTTGTGCCAAGAGAGAGCGAGCTGAGCAATCCCGACGCCCAGGATGCCAGCAGCAGCCCGGCGCCGCCGCCGAGAAGAGCGAGAAGCAAACTCTCGGTGAGATACTGGCGGACAAGGCGGCTGCGACCCGCACCCATGGCCGCGCGGATCGCCATTTCGCGCTGCCGCACAGTAGCCCGAACCAAGAGAACGTTAGCAACGTTGAAGCACGCAACCAGAAGCACCAGCGAAGAGAGGGCAATGAAAATAAAAGCGACTGTGGGCAGGCTATTGTCGCTGTCAGGTTCGGGGCGCGCGAGCTTTTCCGGAAAGACCAGGACGGAAATGCCCTTATCAATGTCGGGGTGCTCGTCGGAAAGGCGCTTGGCGACGACGTTGAGAGACGCCTGCGCTTGTTTGGTGTCCACGCCTGGTTTGAGCCTTCCGAGTATGGTCAGGCCGCGCATTTCGCGTTTCGTCCACGTGTCGGCTACCGGAGTTCCGAATTCCTCCGTGAACGTGGCGCTGAGGGGAACGTACGCGTCCATGTTGAGCATCGCGTAGGTGCCGTAGAAACCTTTCGGCGTCACACCAACGATGGTCGCCGGATGTCCGTTCATTTCAACGTGTTTGCCGACAACGTCCGGATCACCCGCAAAGCGCTTCTGCCAGTAGGAATAACCAAGGACCACGATGGGATCCGAACCGGGGCTGATTCCTTCCGTCGGGAGAATAAGACGACCGGCGGCCGGAGTGATTCCCAAGACGGAAAAGTAGTTATTCGAGACGCGGCTGATGACGCAGTGGTCGCCCTTGCCTTCCACGGCGAGTCCCGCAAGGGAGACGCGGTAAGTGATCAGATCACTCATCGAAGCGGATTGACTGCGAAGGTCCAGGAAGTCTGGGTAGGAAAAGCCTTGAAGCCCAGCCGTTCCGGCTTGCTGCAGGGCGAGGACGGTAATCTGCTCGGGGCGGGGGACCGATAGAGGGCGAAGGATAAGTCCATTGACCACGCTGAAGATGGTCGTGTTCGCGGCCATGCCCAAGGCCAACGTGACAATGCCGATGATGGCGAAACCGGGGTTCTTGGCCAGTGTGCGGAAGGCGTACTGAATGTCTTTCCAGAAGTTGAGCATCGGCGGGGCTCCAGTCTCTAAGTTTGAGGAAGCGTAAGAATGGGCATCCGGGTTGCCTGTGAGGATACGCTGTAAATTATTCAAACGGTAGCGTTTAGTGCGTGTCCTTCATGAGAATCTTAAGATAGAACGTCCGATTGTGGGATTGCCCGTCTCATTTGCGAACACTTGGTCACCTGTGGGCGTCTGTGATTTCAACTCGCTAGCCCCTCCCCCATTTTTTGTAAGCATTGCTGATAAAGGACTTAAGCGGACTTGATTGTCCGGCGGCTCAAATGGCCTTTCACTCCGCCAGCTCAGGGATTCTAGTCACGTCTCCAAGCGCTAGACTAGTGCGCTGCTGGTTGCTTGGTGCGCCCTTAGGATACGCAGTTGGCTCTGGAGCACAGACAAGACTGGCTATGCCACTCTGCCCCTCCCCCCGTTTTTTGTAAACGTTGCTGATAAAGGACTTAGCTCATCAGGAGATCCCGGAAAAACCGGGCGGTTCCTGCGTCGCGACGTGTTGCAATCGTGGCACGTGCGCGCGGCGGTTTGCGGAGGCTAGCCGAGTCTTGCGGCTTGGTCGCGGAGGACTTGGAGGCTGCCTTCTAGGTAGGACTTCACGAGTTCGAGCTCCTTGGTGGAGTAGTTGGAGGCGTGTTTGAGGGAGGCGGCGGCGAGCCCTTGGTAAAGGCGACCAACGCGCTGGAGGGCTTCGAGGCAGGGGCGGACAAAGACTTTGCGGCGGTCGCTCGAGTCGCGGAAGCGCTCGACGAGGCCGGCTTTTTCGAGGCGGTCGAGGATGCCGGTTACGGCGCCGGTAGTCAGACCGGTGTGGCGGGCAAGGTCCCCAGCGGTGAGGGGGCCCTGCGCATAACGGGACATTAATTCGAAGCATCTGGTATCAGTAACGTTGATGCCCAGTTTCGTGGCGATGGATTGGTGGAAGAAGATGGAAACGGTGCTGAGTTCGCGACCGAGTTCCATGCCGACGCGGAGTATCAATGCTTGACGTTTGGTGCGAGGTGCGGTGTATCTGTTCATTTTATCTTGACACCTAAGTATCTCACGAACTAAGATAATTTGCGACGGGAAAAATATATCCGAGCGCGAGCGCGGCACAAACTGCCGGAGAAGAGGGCACGATGTATCGTGCCCCTACGAGAACAGAAACGGGCAGCGGGAGCATAAACGTACGGCAAATTTTAACGGTAGTTCGCTGAAAGCGGACGCGACGCGGCAAAGCAGAGTAGAATGAAGAGCAGAAAACCAGGTTTGGCCTGTAATTTTTCGAAACCACATTGCGTAGATGCAGTTGAGGCGCGTCTGGCAGGGAGAGCAGGGCATTGATGGCAACAACAGAAATCCATCCAAAAGCGGATTTAGGATCGCTTCGGATTCATGACAGTCACCGTACGGGCGGCAAGACAGGCAAGGTCCTGAGCTACGTCTCGGCGGTCATCGGGCTGGTCATTATCATCGCGGGGATCGCGTACGCATTTCGGAACCAGACGCCGGTGGTGGAAGTGGTGACGGCGCAGAAACCGGAAATCGGAGGGCGGTCGGCGATTTTGAACGCGAGCGGCTACGTCACGCCGCGGCGACGAGCCACCATTGCCGCGAAAATTACGGGACGAGTTACGGGCGTGTTCTTCGACGAAGGGACGCATGTGAAAGCGGGTCAATTGCTGGCTACGCTAGACGATTCCGATGTGAAGAAGGCGCTGGATTCGGCGAAGGCGGACCGGGATTCCTCGCAGGCGGCTATTGCGGATTTTCAAGTGCAGCTCAAATTCTCACAAATCGAATTGCGGCGCGCTGAGCAATTGCAGCAGGCCGGTGTGCAAACGCAAGAGCAACTGGATACCGCGAGCACGAACGTGGACAGCCTGAAGGCCAAAATTAATCTGGCGAAGCAGCAAGTGCAAGGATCCGAAATGCGGATTCGCGAGGCGCAGCAGGCGGTGGACAATTGTGTGATCAACGCACCGTATGACGGGATCGTGGTTTCGAAGGATGCGCAAGTGGGAGAGATGGTGTCTCCTGTTTCGGCTGGCGGCGGATTTACGCGGACGGGTATTGCGACCATTGTGGACATGAATTCGAACGAGATTGAAGTGGACGTGAATGAGTCCTTCATCGCTCGGGTAAAAGATCGGCAGAAGGTTACGGCGATACTGGATGCATATCCGGATTGGGAAATTCCGAGCCATGTGCGAACGGTAATTCCGACGGCAGATCGGCAGAAGGCGACCGTGAAGGTGCGCATTTCGTTTGACAAACTCGATCCGCGGATTTTGCCGGACATGGGAATCAAGGTGACGTTTTTGAGCGACGAGCCGGCGAAGAAAGTGGATGCTTCAGCGCCAGTTGTGGCGGCTTTGTTGCCGAATGAGGCGTTGCACGAAGATGGCGGGAAAAAGGTTGTGTTTTTGGTGAAGAACGAGAAGCTGGAGCGGCGTGCTGTGGCTGTGGGAAACGCACAGGGAACACAGACGGAAATTTTGTCGGGGATTGCGGCGGGAGATGCGGTGGTCGTAAAAGGACCTGCGAATATGCAGGACGGGTTGGCTGTGCAGATTAAGAAATAGCGAACCTCGCTAAATACGGGGTTCGGCACGGGATTGGGAAAGGCGGCAGCAGCGCTGCCGCACTCCAAAATAGGAGCGGCGACGATGATTCGAGTGGACGGCCAGGGAAGTGGGAAGAGCTTGATTCAGGTGCGCGGGCTATCGAAGACGTACCGGCGCGGAGGAGAAGAGATTCAGGTCTTGCAGCGGCTGAACCTGGATTTGGACAAGGGCGATTTCGTCGGGTTCATGGGACCGAGCGGGTCCGGAAAGACGACGCTGCTGAACTTGCTGGGCGGACTTGATGTGCCGTCGCAAGGCAGCATCACCGTGGACGGCGACGAAATCACGCACATGTCGGGGAGCAAGCTGACGCAATGGCGCGCGCGGCACGTGGGATTCATTTTTCAGATGTACAACCTGATTCCGGTGCTGACCGCGTTTCAAAACGTGGAACTGCCATTGCTGCTGACCAAGCTCTCGAAGTCCGAGAGGCGCAAGCACGTGGAAACGGCGCTGAGCGTGGTCGGCTTGTCGAACCGTATGGATCATTACCCACGGCAACTATCCGGCGGACAGGAGCAGCGTGTGACGATTGCGCGGGCGATTGTTTCTGACCCCACGTTTTTGCTCTGCGACGAGCCAACCGGCGACCTGGACCGGAAAAGCGCCGACGAGATTATGCTGTTGATTGAGGAGTTGGTGGCGAAGCATGGCAAGACCGTGTTGATGGTGACGCACGACGCGATGGTGGCGGCGCGAGCGCACACTACGCTGCATCTTGATAAGGGAGTGCTGGTGGAAGCGTCAAAACTGGAGCAGGGGGTCGTTGCCGGAGGTGTGGCATGAAATTCCGGGCATTGATCTTCGCCAATCTTTTTCGGAAGAAAATTCGGCTGATTCTCACGGTGGGATCGTTCGCGATCTCGCTGGTGCTGTTTACGTTTTTGGCGGTGGTGAACAGTGCGTTCAGCCGGGGGGTTGATGTTGCTGGAGCGGATCGCTTGGTGATTGTGAATCGCATCGGGCTGATCCAGACGATGCCGATTTCGTATGGCGACCAAGTGCGAGCGATACCGGGAGTGAAATACGTAACGCAAAACCACTGGTTTGGCGGCGTGTACCAGGATGAGAAGAACTTCTTTCCACAGTTCGCGATTGATGTGGACAACCACCGCAAGGTTTATCCGGAATTCATCGTTCCGGACGATCAATGGAATACGTTCGTGAAGGATCAGCAGGGAGCGATTGTAGGGGCGCGAACCGCCAAGCGGTTTGGATGGAAGGTGGGCGACCGCATACCGATCAAAAACACGCTTTATGGGCCGACGAAAACGTGGGAGTTCAATCTCGATGGGATTTACCACACCGAGAAAGCAACTGGTGACGAGAGCCAGTTCTGGTTTCAGTGGAAGCTCTTCGATGAAAATGTGCCGGCGTATGCGAAGAGCACGGCGGGATGGTACATCCTGAAGCTGGATAGCGCGGACGACTCTGCGCGGGTGGCAAAGACGATTGATGCGAAGTTCGCAAATTCCTCTTATGAAACAAAGACGGAAACAGAATCGGCGTTTGCGGCGGGATTTGCGAAGCAATTTGGAAATATCGAGTTTCTGATTCTGGCGATCGGAAGCGTGGTGTTCTTTACACTGCTGCTGGTGACGGGAAACACGATGGCGATTTCGGTGAGGGAAAGAACGAGCGAGCTTGCAGTGCTGAAAGCCATTGGCGTGACCGACGGCACTGTGCTGTTCCTGGTGTTGGGAGAATCGATGGTGATTGCGTTGTTTGGCGGAATGCTGGGACTTTTGTTGGCGTGGGCGGCGATACCGGTGATTAGCGTCGCGCTTACGGGTTTGCTGCCGCCACTGCTGCTGTCGAAGACTATGTTGACCGTAGGACTTGTGTTTGCGGTATTCGTGGGCGCAGTGAGCGGGCTGATACCCGGAATTGGCGCGATGCGCATGCGCGTAGTGAACGCGCTGCGGAGGGTCTGAGATGGCAATTCCGATTGTGTACAACATCCGCAGCGTGAGAGCGCGGTGGACCTCGACGATCGTGGCGGTGCTCGGGATTGCCGGGACGGTGGGTGTGTTCGTGGCGATGCTGTCGCTGGCGCGGGGGTTTCGAGCGACGCTCGTAGCGTCGGGCTCGGAAGACAATGCCCTGATTGTGAGAGCAGGAGCTACTTCCGAAATGACCAGTGGAGTGCCGCTGGACTCGGTGAAGATCATTCAAGATGCGCCGGGAATTGCGCGAGGGACGGGCGGGCCGCTGGTGACGCCGGAAGCGGTGATGATGGCGCCGATTCCGCTGGTGTCGACCGGGACGGACGCGAATGTGGAGTTGCGAGGCGTTTCGCCGAACGTGCTGGAGATCCGCAAGCAAGTGAAAATTGTGGAAGGAAGGATGTTCAAGGCGGGGCTGGCGGAAATTGTGGTGGGAAAAAACGCGACGAATACGTACTCGGGCTTGAAGTTGGGGGACACGATTGCGTTGGGTAGCGTGCGGTGGAAGGTTGTGGGGATATTTGACGCGGGCGGGAGTGCGTTCGATTCGGAGGTTTGGGGGGACGCGCATCTTTTGGACGGGGCGTACAACCGGCCGGACACGTCGTTTCAGTCAGTAACCGTGCACCTCAATTCGCCGGAGGCGTTGAGTCAATTGAAGGATTCGGTGACGACGGATCCGCGGTTGAACGTGGATGTGATTCGCGAAATCGATTACTACGCGAAGCAGTCGACGAACATGACGACGCTGATCACGCGGCTGGGCGGGTTTGTAGCGATGATTATGGCGATTGGGGCGGTGTTTGGCGCGCTGAATACTATGTATTCGGCTGTGGCGGATCGCGGGCGGGAAATTGCTACGATGCGAGCGCTGGGTTTTGGCGGGCCTTCCGTGGTGTTTTCGTTTTTGATTGAGGCGCTTTTGATTTCGTTTGTGGGCGGGGCGTTGGGCTGCCTGGCAGTGATACGTTTGAATGGATTGACGACCAGTACGATCAATTTTCAGACATTTTCCAATTTGGCGTTTGCGTTCAAGATTACGCCGGACTTGATGGTGATGGGTGTGGTATTTGCGCTCGCGATGGGTGTGATTGGCGGGATTTTTCCAGCGATTCGCGCGGCGCGGTTGCCTGTGGCTACGGCTTTGCGGGAATTGTAAGCTTCAGAATTTAAAACCCAAAGACAAAACATTTACACAGAGGACTCAGAGTTCACAGAGGGCACGGAGACGTGTGTCTGCGTTACAATCCTGCGTATGAATGACGAAAAAAAGGATCGCGAATTGGGTATGGGGCGCGCGATTACGCGGCGCGATTTTTTGAATGGCGTGGCGATTGGTGTGGGCGGGACGCTGGCGAGCGAGGCGCTTGGGGCGGAGACGCTTTTGGCCGCGGCTGCTTTGGATGATTTCGCGCCGGAAAAAGCGGTGGGCTACTATCCGCCGGCGCTTATGGGCATGCGCGGGAATCATGACGGGACGTTTACGTTTGCGCATCGGTTGCGGGATGGGGGTAGTTGGGATTCCGATGGCGCCGCGGTCTCGACGGGAGAGACTTACGATTTAGTCGTGGTGGGCGGCGGGATTAGTGGGCTTGCGGCGGCGTATTTCTACAGGAAAAGCGCGGGACCAAGCGCGCGGATTTTGATTTTGGACAATCACGATGATTTTGGCGGGCATGCGAAGCGAAATGAATTTCGCGCGGGGAACCGGATGGTGTTGAGTTATGGGGGAACGCAGTCGATCGAGAGCCCGGGGAATTACAGCGCGGTCGCCAAAGCGCTGATCAAGGAGATTGGGATTGAGACGGAGCGGTTTTATAAGGACTACGATCAGAAGCTTTACGCGAAGTTAGGGACGGCGACGTTTTTTGATAAGGAGACGTTTGGCGAAGACCGGTTGATTGCGGGAATGAATGCGACGCCTTGGCCGGAGTTTTTGGCGAAGGCGCCGCTTTCTGAGGTGGCTAAGCAAGACATCGCGCGAGTTTATGCGGAAAAAGTGGACTACCTCGCGGGGCTTTCCAAGGAAGAGAAGCGCGCGAAGCTGGCGAAGATCAGTTACGCGGATTATCTGACAAAATTCTGCAAGGTGCATCCGGAGGCGCTGCCATTTTTTCAGACGTTTCCGCATGATTTGTACGGAGTCGGGATCGACGCTGTTCCCGCGCTTGGTTGCTTCGAATCTGGAGATGACTACGGCTCGTTTATGTACCCGGGGTTCGACGGTTTGGGAATCGGCGACCATGAAAAAGAAGAGCCTTACATTTTTCATTTTCCCGATGGCAATGCGTCCATTGCACGGCTGTTGGTGCGCGTGCTAATTCCGGGAGCGATGCCCGGCCACTCGATGGACGACGTGGTGACGGCGCGAGCGGATTACAGCAAGTTGGATGTCGACGGCGCGCAGGTGCGTATCAGGCTGAACAGCACCGTGATGCACGTGCAGCAAAGCGAGGCGCCAAAAATAGTGAGCATTGCCTACATGCGTGGGAACAAGTTGCAGTCGGTGCAAGCGAAGAATTGCGTGCTGGCTTGCTACAACGGGATGATTCCGTACATTTGCCCCACGCTGCCGCAGAAACAAAAAGAAGCGCTGTCTTATCTTGTGAAAACGCCTCTAGTTTATACGCACGTTGCACTGCGCAACTGGAATTCGTTTGCGAAGTTGGGCGTTCATCAGATTGTGGCGCCGGGCGGCTATCACACGTACACGGCGCTGGATTTTCCCGTCAGCATTGGCGAATATGCGTTTCCCAGAAAACCGGAAGAGCCGATGGTGCTGTTCATGTTGCGAACGCCTTGCAGTCCAGGACTGCCGATGCGTGATCAATTTCGCGCGGGGCGAATTGAATTAATGGGCACGCCATTTCCGAAATTTGAAAGCAACGTTCGGGATCAACTCGGGAGAATGCTCGGCGGAGCTGGTTTCGATCCGGCGCGGGACATAGAGGGCATTACTGTCAATCGCTGGGCGCACGGATACGCGTACACACCGAATTCGCTTTTCGATCCCGATTGGAAGGAAGAAGAAAAGCCTTGGGTCATCGGGCGAAAACCATTTGGTAAAATTGCGATAGCGAATTCTGATGCGGGGGCGAGCGCGTATTCGGACGTAGCTATCGATCAAGCGTGGCGAGCCGTGAGCGAAATTTTGAAAAGCTAGACGGGCAGTTCTCTCTGAAAATGAGCTTGCAGGATTTGGCGGCCAGATGTGATATTGTCCTTGTTGTAGACTCCCGAAGTAGGGTTGCCTGAACTCTTTGAAGGGCTCGCTTTTGGCCTCCACCCAGTGAGTTCAGCCAATTTTAGGCCAGTGTATCGTAGCGTCCGGAAAGCGCGAGCTTGCCGCGATCCTGCACTCATGGTGCTTCGAAGAGTTCAGGGAGAATCAAGATGAAGAGTTTGTTTGTCGGGAATATGAGTTTTCAGACCACGGAAGGCGAACTGCGCGACTTGTTCACTCCGTTTGGACAAGTGACGCGCGTGCACATGGCCATGGACCGGGAAACCGGGCGGGCACGGGGGTTTGCGTTTGTGGAAATGCCGAACGACGAGGAAGCGGCGAAGGCGATGGCCGGACTCGATGGCAAAGAATTGGGTGGGCGCAATTTGAAGGTAAATGAAGCGCGTCCTAAGGGTGAAGGTGGACCGCCGCGCGGGCCAAGAAATTTTGGCGGACCGGACAGGGGCAGCGGTGGTGGCGGAGGCCGCGGCAAGGGCGGCGGTGGTGGACGCGAGCGATTTTCGAATGAGGACTACCGCGAGTCTGCGCGGCAGCCGCGCGAACCGCGCTGGTAACGAAACACGATGTAGATTAAGAGGGACGGTGCAGGGCGCCGTAAAGCGTTTGCGAGGAGACGCATGACAACGACATTTCAGAAACGCCAAAAAGAAATGAAGAGAATGGAAAAGCGCAAAATGAAGGAAGAAAAGCGCGTTCAGCGAAAGCTGGATAAGACCGCGGAGAAAGAATCGGGAGTTTCGACCGAAGAAATTCTCGTACCGCTGACCGGGCCCATTCCTTACGATGACGAGCAGTAGCCGGAGAATCCCGAAGTCCGGTCTTCATACACGCTAAGTTTCAAAACAAATTGAATTGGACAAAACTTCGCTGTGTTCGCGCGGAGAAGCGTTCGCGTGAACGCACGTGGATTGGTGTGCACGAAGGCCTCAATGCACGGACATGGGGCCGCCTTTTGCTTGGGGGCGGCGCATCAGAAGAATAAAGGGCAGCATCAGAGCGAACAATCCCGCCAGGATCAGAAAGATGCTGTTGTAGGCCAGCATGCTAGCTTGCCGCTCGACCATTCCAAACATTGCGGCGCGAGCTTGATGGGCGGCGGTCGCGATGTCCGACCCGCCGGACATGAACATTCCTCGAAGTGAATTCATCATATTGCGCGCGCTTGCGTCGTACGGAGTGACATGCGCGCCAAGCTGGTTGATGTTCCTCTGTTGAAAACGAATCTGCATGGTGCTGACGGCAGCAATGCCGATACTACCCCCCAAGTTGCGGACGAGATTGAAGAGGCTGGTGGCGTTACCCATGTTTTCTTTTTTGATGGGCGCCATGCTGATGGTGGTGAGCGGGACGAAGATGAGCCCAAGTGATAGCCCCATGATGAGTTGCGGCCAGAAGAAATCCCAATAGCCGGCGCTCAGGCTGAGGCGCGAGAATTGGAAGAGCGTCCAGCCGCAGACGATTAATCCGACCGTCAGCATTTTGCGCGGGTCCAACTTGGCCATGATGAATCCCGCAATCGGCATAGCAATGAAGGAACCAAGTCCGCGGGGCGCCATGGCGATGCCGGCGCGGATGGCGGGATAACCGAGGAGCGTTTGGAGAATGAGCGGAATGAGAACAGTAGTGCCATAGAGGCCGACGCCGAGCAGAGACATGAGAAAAACGCCGGTGGAGTAAGTGCGGTCTTTGAAGACGCGCAGATTGACGACGGGATCTTTAATGTGAAGCTCGTAGATGAGAAATGCAACGAGCGTAACGACGGCGACGATGGCAACAGCGGTGATCCAGGCGGTGCCGAACCAATCTTTTTCCTGGCCTTTGTCGAGAACGATTTGCAGCGTGGCGATTCCTACCGCGAGCAGGCCGATACCCCAGTAGTCGATTTTTTGTGATGCGCGGCGGATATAGTGAGGGTCGAAGATGAAGAGCGACGTCATCACGATGGAAGCGATGCCAATGGGGACGTTGATGTAAAAGACCCAGCGCCACGAGTGGCTGTCGGTGAGCCAGCCGCCGAGGACGGGGCCGAGCATGGGCGCGACGACGATGCCAAGTCCCCAAAAGCCCATGGCCTTGCCGCGGTCTTCCGGCGGGAACGATTCCAGCAGGATGGCTTGCGAGATAGGCTGCAAACCTCCACCACACGCGCCTTGAATGATGCGGCAGACGACAAGAAAGGGAAGAGTGGGAGCAAGGCCGCACAAGAAAGACGCGATCGTGAAGCCGGTCACGGAAAGCATCAGCATGCGCTTGCGGCCGAAAAAATTGGAGAGCCAGCCGGTTAGCGGCAGAATAATGGCGTTAGCGACGAGATAGGAAGTTAGCGTCCAGGTGGCTTCGTCGACCGTTACAGAAAGGCTGCCTGCAATGTGGGGGAGCGAGACGTTTACGACGGTGGTGTCCAGCACTTCCATGAAAGTGCTGAGCATCACGGAGATGGCGATGATCCAGGGGTTTATATGAGGATGAGTTTGCGGAGTTTCCTGGGGCATCCAGACCTCGAACTACTCCTTAGCGAACGCTTAGACCTGCCTCGATGAAATCATACGTTTTGGTCGGATTGCTGGCAAACATTCGTAGCGGAGTGCGTGTCCAAGCTCCACTTTACGCATTCGCTCTGCAGCTTCACCGGCCGCATTGAGAAAAATGTTCACAATGGGCGGATTGCTGTATCTTGTCTGCATATAAAACTCTGGAGGGGGACAAATGGACAATTGCAAATCGCGGCGCGAGTTTCTTGCGCGCATAGGCATTTTGACTGCGGCGTCGGCTCTTCCTGGCGACTGGCTTGTCGCTCGAGAGAGGCTGTATCCGCCAGTGGATTTGTCTTACTTTGACGTGCCGATTTCTCCGGCGGGGTTTGAGCTGCACATCGGGTATGCAGCCATCACTTGGGGAGGGAACGATCGTCAGGCCATTGAGGATATTTCCTCTGTAGGCTTCCCTGGAATTCAGATTCGTTCCAATAGCGTTCAGGAATTTGGCAGCGGCGCGGCGTTGCGTGAAGTGCTCGACAAACACCATATCAAGATGATTGCCTTATCGAGCGGGAACTTAAGCATCGATCCTGCCATCGAATCCTCGGAAATCGACAAACATGTGGCCAATGCGAAGTTTCTTCGCGACGCGGGAGGGCTCTATCTTCAAATCATTGATGAGAAGCCCAAGGATCGCGCGATCGTGGCGGCCGACTACAAACGCTTCGGTGCTTTGCTGACGGAACTGGGGAAACGAATCGCCGATCTCGGCGTCCAACTTGGCTATCACAACCACATGGGAAGCATGGGAGAGACTCCCGAGGGCGTGGAGCAAATCGTGGCGGCCGTTGATCCGCGCTATGCAAAGCTGGAGCTGGATGTGGCGCATTATTATCAGGGCGGCGGAGACCCGGCAAAGGCCATTGAGAAATACAGCGACCGGCTGCTTTTTCTACACCTGAAGGATGTCGAGCGGCTCCCCGGCGGAGCTGATGCGAAGCAGACGTATCGTTTCGTGGAGCTTGGGCGGGGTTCGGTAAATCTTCCGGCAGTGATCGAGGCGCTTCGCAAGATCAATTTTCGTGGCTGGGGGATTGTTGAACTGGACGCCGTGCCGGACAAGGCGCGGACGCCAAAGGAATCGGCGATCATCAACAAGAAATATGTCGAAGAGAAGCTGGGGCTGACGGTATGAGTTCTCCATTCCGAGTCGCCGTGATCAATGATGAGGTGAGCCAAGACTTCGGCAGGTCGTGCGAAGTTATTTCGCGCGAATTTGGCCTGGAGTGGATCGAGCTGCGCGCAATGTGGAACAAAAATATTCTCAACCTCGATGCCAAGGAAGTTGACGAAGCGCGCCGCATTCTCGAGAAATACAAATTGCGGGTGACGGACATCGCCAGTCCACTCTTCAAAGTGGACTGGCCGGGCGCGCCGAAATCCCAGTACAGCCCCAAGGGCGCGCAATTTAGCGCCGACTTTACTTACGAGCAGCAGGACGAAGTCCTGGAACGCAGCATTGAACTGGCGAAAGCTTTTCAAACAGATCGAGTGCGGTGCTTCGATTTTTGGCGGCTCGAGGATCAGGCACCGTATCGAGTGGCCATAAACGAAAAGCTCCTTGCTGCCGCGGGCGTAGCAGGGAAGAAGGGCGTGACGCTGATTCTCGAAAACGAAGCCGCTTGCAATACCGGCACGGCGGCGGAAGCCGCGAGAGTTCTCGCGGAGGTGAAATCTCCTTCGCTCATGCTGAACTGGGATCCTGGAAACGCGGCCTCGCGCGGCGAGATTGCATATCCGGATGGATATGCACTGCTGCCGAAGGAGCGCATTGGCCACTGCCATTGCAAAGATGTCGCGAAGAAGCCAAACGGCAAAGATTACGATTGGGCGGCGATGGGGCGCGGAACCATTGATTGGACGGGCCAGTTTGCCGCGCTGAAGCGCGACGGCTACCATTTCGCCGTCAGTCTCGAAACGCACTGGCGCGGCGCTGGAACCGCTGAGGAATCCACGCGGCAAAGCTGGGCCGGTATGAAGGATGAATTACAAAAAGCAGGGGCGCTGTGAATCGCAATATGAAAAAGAGCCAATCCAGTACGATGAAACGACTCCTCTGCGGTATCGCGCTTATGCTCGGCTTTGTGCTTTGTTCTCAAGCGCAGACGACTCGCTGGAAAGAAAAGGGCGCGGATGACTGGTACGCACAACAACCGTGGCTTGTCGGCAGCAACTACATCCCGTCTTATGCAATCAACGAACTCGAGATGTGGCAGGCGGATACTTTCGATCCCAAGCGGATCGATACAGAACTAGGATGGGCCGAATCGCTGGGTTTAAACACCATGCGCGTTTTTCTGCATGATTTGCTCTGGAAGCAGGACCCTGAAGGACTCAAGAAGCGTATCGATATTTTTCTGAACATCGCGCAGAAACATAAGATCAAGCCGCTGCTTGTGCTCTTCGATTCCTGCTGGGATCCGAATCCGAAGCTGGGCAAACAGCATGCTCCGACACCTGGCGTGCACAATTCCGGCTGGGTGCAAAGTCCCGGAGCTGCCGCACTCAAGGATCCAGCGCAATATCCGCGGCTTGAGGCTTACGTCAAAGGAATCGTGGGAGCCTTCGCGAACGACAAGCGAATTCTTGGCTGGGACGTTTGGAACGAGCCAGACAACACGAACGATGGAAGCTACGCGAGCGGGGAGCCGTCCAATAAAGTCGAGCTCGTGCTTGCACTTTTGCCGAGAGTATATGAATGGACTCGTTCTGCAGGCGCTACTCAGCCGCTTACGAGCGGAGTCTGGAAAGGAGACTGGTCGTCTCCCGAAATGCTTGGATCGATGGAGAAAATTCAGCTTGAGCTTTCGGATGTGACTTCTTTCCACAATTACGATGCGCCCGATGTGTTTGAAAAGCGCGTGCTGTCGCTGCAGCAATATCATCGGCCGATTCTCTGCACGGAATATATGGCGCGGGGAAATGGCAGCACGTTTCAGGGCACGCTGCCTATCGCCAAGAAATATCATGTTGCCGCGATTAATTGGGGACTGGTCGCCGGCAAGACGCAGACGTACTTGCCGTGGGACTCCTGGAAACACCCCTATACGGATCGCGAACCGACGGTGTGGTTCCATGAAATTTTCCGTACTAACGGCCAACCGTATAGCCAAGAGGAAGCTAACTTCATCCGCGCGATTATCGGAACTGTCGCTGCAGGCAACTGATCGCCCAGATCGATCAACTCAATCCAGGCGTGTTAGCTAAGTATCGATCTTTCGTGTTTGCAGAATATTCTTTGGCCGCGAAGGATGCGGGGAAGAGATTGGTTCCGGGACGTGGACTCGAACCACGATACTCAGCTTCAAAGGCTGATGTCCTACCGATTAGACGATCCCGGAACCGTGGGAAACAGTTTAGCAGAGGAAAAAGAATGTGCGAAGCCACTGAAATGTGCGCGGTGCGAGAGTTTCTGCTAAATTGGTTAGGTTGCATCCGTCGCGGGAGAGGTGGCCGAGCGGTTTAAGGCGCACGCTTGGAAAGCGTGTGTAGGTTAATCCCTACCGTGGGTTCGAATCCCACCCTCTCCGCCATTTCCTGATTTCAGAGGGAAATTTCCTTGAAGAACAGCGCCATCCTTTTATTGCAGTGCCCGGATCGCAAAGGGCTGGACGCGGCGATTGCTGATTTTATTTATTGGCATAGCGGCGACATCCTTCATTTCGAGCAGCACCAAGCGGGGGAAGAACGTTACTACTTGGCTCGAGTCGAATGGGATCTCGAAGGGTTCGAGTTTGATCTGAAAGATTTTCCGAAATGGTTTGCGCCAATTGCCGAGGAGTTTTCCATCCGGTGGCGCATCACGAGGTCGAATTACCGCCCTCGCGTTGCCATTCTCGTTTCGAAGTATGATCACTGTCTCGTTGATCTGCTTTACCGGCAACGGATCGGCGAACTTGCATGCGAAATTCCCTTGATGATCAGCAATCATCCGGACGCGAAGCGGCACGCGGAGTTTCACGAAATTCCATATCACATCATTTCTGTGACGAAAGAGAACAAAGCGGAAGCTGAGAAGCGGCAGATCGAGTTGCTTCGCGAAAATAATATCGAACTGGTTGTGCTGGCCCGGTATATGCAAGTGCTCTCCAAGGACTTCATTGCGCAGTTTCCGCAGCAAATCATTAATATCCATCATTCGTTTTTGCCGGCGTTCGTTGGAGCAAAACCACACCAGCAGGCCTTTGATCGAGGAGTGAAAATTATTGGGGCTACGGCGCACTACGTCACGGAAGTGTTGGATGATGGGCCCATCATCGAGCAAGGCGTGGCGAGGATTTCGCATCGCGACAGGATCGAAGATCTGGTCCAAAAGGGGCGGGACTTGGAGAAGGTGGTGCTTTCTACAGCGGTCCGCTGGCATATCGAGAACCGCATCTTGCTTTACGGGAATAAGACGGTGATTTTCGAGTAGCGTTTGTTGTTTTGGGCGAAATGGAATGTAAACGAGGCACTAGCGGCGGCGGGTGGAGCGGCGTTGGTCTAGGGCTTGGCGGAGCACGGTTTTGATTACGGCTTGGCGGCTGATGTTGAGTTCTTTAGCGGCGGCTTCGAGTTACTCCTTTTCGAGGGCCGTTGGGTTGTCGTCGGAGCGGTACATGTAGCCGCGATGGCTGAGGGCCCTGGAGTCGCGAACGACGTAGCGGACCGTGATGCTCTCTTTTGTGACATCGATTTTGACGGTGTCGCGGACGTGAAGATTGGAATTCCCTTTAGGAAGGGTCGCGATGGTAACGAAAGTGTCCGGATGGGGCTTGACCAGTTCATCTCGGACGAGGGTATCCGTGATTTGCTGGAACTTGGATAAGTGCATCAGGAAAGCCGATCTTGTAAGTAGCCGCCGAACCTGACGGCCGGAATCAGTAGCAGCACGATCATGGCATTGATGAGAACCCAGTAGAACGCGGGCTTCGATCTGTCCTTGGTTAGCAGAGCGATGCTGGCCATGACGCTCACGAAAAAACAAAGTAAGAAGAGAAGAACAAAGAGGTCGCTGTATCCGTCAGAGAAGGTTCCCGACCAAACTAGGGCAGCTAGAAGAATCAAGCCAATCGGGCAGGTCCATTTGTACTGGGACACGCTATTCGCCGTAGGGGACCCAGATGTTTTTGATTTGGGTGGTATGTTGGAGGAAGAAGCGGCCTTCGGATTGTTGCGGGTTGAACCAGTCGATTTGGCGGGCTTCGTTGGTGAAGGTTTGTTTGAGGTTGCCGATGGAAAGAGCTTTTGCTGTGGAGCAGGTGGGGGCGTCGGCGAAGCACCAGAGGGCGTCTACGTCGTCGTGTTCCGCAAGAGTTTTCAAGAGTTCATTTGGGCGGCCGGTGACTATGTTTACGGTGCCTGCAGCGAGGTCGCTGGATTCGAAGAGTTGGTAGAGGTCGGCGGTGATTAGCGGATAGAGCTCGCTCGGGATTGCTACTACTGTGTTGCCTACTGCTATGGCGGGCATCACTGTGCTGACGAAACCTAGTAGGGGGGCTTCTTGGGGGCAGAGGATGCCGATGGTTCCGATGGGTTCTTGCATGGCTAGAGTGACGTTGCGGGACGGGGGGCTGTGGATGGCGCCTTCGTATTTGTCGGCCCAGGCTGCGTAGGTGAAGATGCGTTCGATGCTGAGGCTTACTTCGTCGTGAGCTTGCGTTTTGCCGACTACATCTGAAAGACGTTGCGCGATTTCGTCGCGACGCTGGCTGAGATTTTCGGCTAGGTAGTAGAGGACTTGGGCGCGGGCGTGGGCGGTGGACTTGGGCCAGGCGGTGGCTTTGCGGGCGGCTTCGACGGCGTTGCGAATGTCTTTGCGATTGCCTGCGGGGGCTTCGCCTAGGAGGCGGCCGTCGAGGGCGTGGACGGGGATGCTGTAGCCGGAGTCGGGGCGGGCTTGTTTGCCGGCGATGAAGAGTTTTACGGTGCGGTCGATTTCGGGAGTGGAGCGCGAGGCGTTCTTGGCCTCAGGGGCTAAACCCCCATTGAGAGTAGAGGGCTGAATGTCGGAGCTAAAGCTCCGACCCCCAGGAGAGGAGTCGCCGGAAGAAGGCGGGGCGTGCTTGAACCAAGTGGGCTCTAGATATTCCTGGAGGCCTTCGCGGCCGCCTTCGCGACCGTAGCCGCTTTCGCGATAGCCGCCGAAGCCGCAGCTGGCGTCGAAGAGGTTGGTGCAGTTGACCCAGACTACGCCGGCTTTGATTTGGGAGGCGACGTGGAGGCTGACGTTGATGCTTTCGGACCAAACGCAGGCGGCTAGACCGTAAACCGTGTTGTTGGCTAGCTCGACGGCTTCGCTGGGCGTGCGGAACGTCATGGCGGCTAGGACGGGGCCGAAGATTTCTTGTTGGGCGACGATGCTGGTGGGATGGACGTTGCTCAGGAGAGTTGGCGGGAAATAGAGGCCGCGGGAGGGCATGGGGATGCTGGGCTGCCAGCAGGTGGCGCCTTCGGCTACACCTTGGTCGACCAAGCGCTGGATGCGGTCGAGTTGGACGCGGGCGATGATGGCGCCGATGTCGATGGATTTGTCGAGGGGCGGGCCGACGCGGAGTGTGTTCATGCGGTCGCAGATTTTGGCGATGAGCGGCTCGGCGATGCTTTCTTGCATCAGGAGGCGGGAGCCGGCGCAGCAGACTTGGCCTTGATTGAACCAGATGCCGTCGACGAGGCCTTCGACGGCGGAGTCGAGGTCGGCGTCTTCGAAAATGATGAAGGGGGATTTGCCGCCTAGTTCTAGGGAGAGCTTTTTGTGGGAGGAGGCTGTCGCTTTGCGGATGGCGCGGCCTACTTCGGTGGAACCGGTGAAGGCGATTTTGTCGACGTCGGGATGGGCGACCAGGGCTTCGCCGGTTGTGCCATCGCCGGTGACGATGTTGACTACGCCGGGTGGGAGATCGATTTCTTGGCAGATTTCGGCGAAGGCTAGGGCGGTGAGCGGCGTGAATTCGGCGGGCTTCAGGACTACCGTGTTGCCGGTGGCCAGAGCGGGGGCGATTTTCCAGGCGAGCATTAGGAGCGGGAAATTCCAGGGGATGATTTGACCTACTACGCCGCAGGCTTCGTGGTTGGGAAATTCGGTGGGGAGGAGTTGGGCCCAGCCGGCGTGGTGGTAGAAGTGGCGGGCTACTAAGGGGATGTCGATGTCGCGGCTCTCGCGGATGGGTTTGCCGTTGTCGAGAGTTTCTAGGACGGCCAGGCGGCGGGAGTGTTTCTGGATTTGGCGGGCTAGGGCGTAGAGGTAACGGGCGCGGGCGTGGGGAGTCAGGGATTGCCAGGCTGGTAGGGCGGCGCGGGCGGATTTTACGGCGGCCTCGATGTCTCGCGCGGAGCCTTGGGCGATGTCGGCTAGTTTTTCTGTGGTGGAGGGATCGGTGGTGTCGAAATATTTTGCGTCGAGTGGGGCTTGAAACGCGCCATTGATGAAGTGGCCGAAGCGGCGGTGGTATTTGTCGAGCCAGGCGATCGCTTCGCGAGGATCTTCGGGGGCGGGGCCGTAGTCCATGGTGACGAATTTTTCTGTGAGGCTCATCGTGGGTTGATTGTAATGGAAATTGGGGGATTGCCGGAAGGAGTTTGGAAGAGCGGAAAACATAGAAGAGAGAAAAAAGAAGAGAACGGAAAAGCGGCAGCAGAGCTGCCGCACTCCAAGCTAGGCGATGGGGTGGCGGTGGTCGGCGGAGTAGCGGCCGGTCGCGTGGTGTTCTAGTTGGCGTTCGATGTCGGCTAGCATGCCGCTGGCACCGAAACGGAAGAGGTCGGATTTTAGCCAACTGGGACCTAGTTCGTCTTTCATCAGGGACAACCACTCGAGAGATTGCTTCGCTGTGCGAATGCCGCCGGCGGGTTTGAAGCCTACGGCGTAGCCGGTTTGGTTGGCGTATTCGCGGATGGCGCGGGTCATTACTAAGCCCACTGGAAGAGTAGCGTTAACCGGTTCTTTACCCGTCGAGGTTTTGATGAAGTCGGCGCCGGCCATCATGGCTACCTGGCTGGCACGGGCTACGTTGCGCAGAGTGAGGAGGTCGCCGGTGCCGAGGATTACTTTTAGGTGGGCGGGGCCGCAGGCTTGTTTGAAGGCAGCGATTTCGTCGTAGAGGGCTTGCCATTTGGCGGCGAAGACGTGGGCGCGGGTGATGACGACGTCGATTTCGTCGGCGCCGGCTTCGACGGAGCGGCGGATTTCCTGGACCCGTTCGGCGAGGGGCGAGAGGCCGGCGGGGAAGCCGGTGGAAACGGCGGCTACTCGGATGCCACTGCCATCGAGGGCGCGGCGGGCGGTTTCTACGAAGACGTGGTAGACGCAGATGGCGGCGACTTTTACTTGGAGGGATTCGATACCGAGTTTAGCGACGAGTTCCTCTTGAAGCGGGTGGCGGCCTTTGGCGCAGAGGCGGCGGACGCGTTCGTCAGTGTCGTCACCGGAGAGCGTGGTTAAATCCATGCAGGAGATGGCGCGGAGAAGCCAGGCGGCTTGGTAGTCTTTTTTTACGGTGCGCCGGGTGACTAGGGATTGGGCGCGGCGTTCCACGGCGCTGGTGTTGACGCGGACGTCTTCGACCCAGTCGAGATTGAGAGGAACGCCGCGATTGGCTTCGAGCGGGCGGCCGCGGAGGTGAGCTAGGGTGGTGTCATCGTGAGAAAGCGTTGCTTCTAGATTGCGATTGTTGATTTGGTGGGCGGTATGGGGTCCGCTATTGATTGTGGACATGTTCGAATCTCTTTGGAGTTGGAGGACGGGGGCGTTAGCTCCAAGGTAAATCTTATCACTTTTGTTGGGTGGTCGAGCGGGTGGAGGTGCAAGAGGAAGAGAGATTTCATCGCTGACAATAGTCGTGAGCGATAGCGCAGAGTTCTCTCTCGCCCTTCGAAGCTCAGGGTAAAACAAGCCGGTACTTTCGCAGGAAACGAACGTGAAAGACAGAGCGTGGGCTTGCTGCGCTCGAAATGACGGTGCGTGGGACGATTGGCGTGGGGGCAAGTGCGACGAATGTTGGGATCGTGGAGTGGCTTACACCGTGGGACGCGCTAAAGCGCGCCCCCTACCTTCGCGGCGGAGTCGCGGGTGCATCGTTACCGACATTTCGGCCTGGGCGACGGGGGATTGGGGTGTTTACTGGCGGGTGCTGTGGAACTGCCATTCTCGTTCGAAATCAGTCCGATTTAGAAAAGACTTTTGTGTTCCTACCGCGGTTGTGGAGAGCGCGGCGTACAGATTTGCGCGGGTTAGGGCTTCTTTTTCTTGCATGCCTTCGCCTAGGAAGACGGCGAAGCTGCCGATGAAGGCGTCGCCGGCGCCGGTGGTGTCGAGGGCATCGACTTTGAAAGCGGGAATTAATTCTGTGCCTTCGGGGCCTGCGAGAAGGGCGCCGCGTTCGCCGAGTGTTAGGACGACACGTTTCATGCCTTGGCGGAGAAGGAAGTTGGCGCACTTGGTGGCGTCTTCGAGAGAGTGGACGGGCATGCCGGTGATGAGTTCGGCTTCGGTTTCGTTGGGGATGAAATAATCGGCACCGCTGAGTTGCTTGAAGTCGACGGCTTGCGCGGGGGCGGGATTTACGATGCAGCGGATGCCTTCGGCTTCGGCGAGGCGGACGGTGTGATAAACGGTGCGGAGAGGAATTTCGAATTGCATGACGATGGTGTCGGCTTTGCGGAGCAGGGGACCGGCGTTGTCGACGTCTTCGGGTGAGAGAGTGTCGTTCGCGCCTTTCACTACGATGATGCGATTTTGGCCGCCGGGCTCGACGAAAATTGGAGCGACGCCGCTGGAGACGCCTTCGGCGATGCGGACGTGGCTGGCGTCGATGCCTTGAGATTGGAAATTTTTGATGGTGGCGGGGCCGAAGAGGTCGCTGCCGACTTTGGCGATCATGGCGACGGAGGCTCCGCACAAGCGAGCGGCGACAGCTTGGTTGGCGCCTTTGCCGCCGAAGCCGAGGTCGAATTTTTTGCCGAAGATGGTTTCGCCGGGGCGGGGGAAGACGTCGTTGAAAGTGGTGAGGTCAACGTTGGCGCTGCCGACGACGGCGATGAAGGATTGTTTGGGCATAGTGGCGGATTATAGCTGTGTCCTGTGCTTAGTGGGGAGTGTTTGCTTGAAGTGGAAGGTGGGTTTTAACACAGAGGTCGCAGAGGGCACAGAGAAGAGATGAAAGGAATTGCGGCTTGACAGGGTGGATGGCGGCGCATATAAGCACGTGCGAGTCAAAGACAATACGAACTTGTTCCAACACACAAGACGCAGGGCAAAATATTTAGGCTTGGAGCTGCTAGAGCATGTACACGCCGCATAGTTTGGAAATTGCGCTTTTGATGATGATCACTACGGCTATTTGTTGGGGGTCATGGGCGAATACTTTTAAGGGAGTGAAGAATTACAGGTTCGAACTTTTTTATTGGGATTACGCGCTCGGCATTTTTCTGATTTCGGTGGTGTTGGCGTTTACGATGGGCAGCACTTCGAATGATGCGTCTAGCTTTCTGAATAACGTGCGGGCTGCGGATGGTTCGAACATTGTTTACACGCTTATCGGCGGAGCCGTTTTTAATTTGGCGAATTTGTTGTTAGTGGCGGCGATTGATATGGCGGGGCTGGCGATTGCCTTTCCTGTTTCGATTGGGATTGCGCTGGTGGTGGGCGTGATTGCGAGCTATTTGCAGCAGCCGAAAGGGAATGCGGGTCTGCTCGCGGTGGGAGTGGCTTGCGCTGTGATCGCTGTGATCATGGACGGCAAGGCTTACGGGAGTCTTGCCAGGGTGGCGAGTTCGACTTCGAAGAAAAGCATTACTACTTGCATTGTTTCAGGCGTGCTGATGGGGCTGTGGTCGCCATTTGTTGCGCACGCGATGAGCCATGGGAAAACCTTGGGACCGTATAGCATCAGCGTTTTTCTAACGCTCGGCGCGCTGCTGTCTTGTTTTATTTGGAATATTTATTTTATGAAGAAGCCGTTGGTCGGCGAGCCAGTGAAGTTTGGGGAATTTTTTCGCGGGCCGGCCTCGGGGCATGTTCTCGGATTGCTGGGCGGAGCGATCTGGGGAACGGGAACAGTGTTCAATCTTGTGGCGGCGAACTTTACGGGAGTGGCCATTTCGTATGCGATCGGCCAATCGGCGCCGATGGTCGCCGCGTTATGGGGAGTTTTGGCCTGGAAGGAATTTCAAGGGGCGAAGCCGCAAGCGAAAACTTATCTAGCGCTGATGTTCCTCTTCTACTTATTGGCTATCTTGCTTGTGGCGAAAGCCAATACAGCAACCTGACAATTTCTTGTCAAACCCTAGTAAGATTACGTGGATTGACGATCATGCTGACCCAAGCCCAGTGTGAAAAGGCTGTGACAATTTCGGAACCAATGGGGCGTCGCCCATGGAGTTCAGATGTTGTGGCGACCTCTGAAACTCTGGTCCGGCCATGGATGTTGAAACTTGAGCGACAAGTTCGGGCCTTCTCCGTGTCCTCCCAATTAGGATTGTTCCGCCTTGTTTTCAATGGTTTGCGGGTTCAGGAAGCCGCGAAACAGAAGCGGCTTAGGACTATCCGCAAGTACCTGCAAAATAGGGCATTCGTACTCTTACGAGATGGGCGGTTTGGCCCTAGTTTTGTTACCATCATGCCGATAGGGGTGTGGGTGTGCAGCTTTTAGGCAAATACGAGATCATCGCGGAGATCGGCCGCGGAGCCATGGGCGCGGTCTATAAAGCCCGTGATCCGCTGATTGACCGCCTTGTAGCCCTAAAGACCATTACTGGCGGCCCTAGCGCACAGACGAATCTTCTGGACCGTTTTTACCAGGAAGCACGTTCCGCGGGCGCTCTTCAACATCCCAACATCGTCACGATTTACGAATTGGGCCACGAGAAAAATACTCCGTTCATTGCGATGGAGTATCTCGAAGGCGACAGTCTGGATCGGATCATCGAGCAGCGCCCCGTACTTCCCTTGTCTGTAAAACTTGGATACATCGTGCGCGTTTGCGACGCGCTTGCGTACGCGCATCAGCACAATGTGGTGCATCGCGACGTGAAGCCGGCGAACATCATGGTCACCAAAGAAGGCGTGGTGAAGGTGGTGGACTTCGGCATCGCGCGTCTAACGGACATGTCGATGACGCAGCCGAACATGATGATCGGCTCGCGCGCTTACATGTCGCCGCAGTTGTATAAAGGCGAGAGAGCTGATGCGCGGTCGGATATTTGGGCAGTGGGCGTGTCGCTCTATGAACTGCTCGGCTATAAACGGCCATTTACGGGCGACAGTGAAGCCGAGCTGATGTTCCACATCATTTATGAGAAGCCCGAAGATCTTCAGAGCCTTTCGCCTGAGTGCACCGAAGAACTGGCGCTCATCGTCAGCAAGATGTTGGAGAAAAAGAGCGAGGATCGCTATCAGTCCATGGATGATTTGCTCCATGCGATTGAGCCGATCTGGAAAGCGGCGCAGCAGGCGACTGTCTCGGGATTGCTCGCGGATTGCCAAGAGCTGGTGGTGGCGAAGGATTTGCAGCGCGCGCATGCTCTCCTGCGCAAGGCTCTGCACATCGATGTAGGAAACTCCCAAGCGAAGAGCATGTTGGAAAAGGTTTCCGTGGAACTTCGCCGGTCGGAGATTCAGCCGAGGCTGCAGGAGCATTTGAGCCGCGGCGAAGGGTATTTGAAAGCGGGCCAACTCCGCGAGGCAAAAGCGGAGGCACAAGCGGCGCTGGGTCTCGATTCGAAACACGAGCCTGCACAGAAGTTGCTCGCGGAAGTTGAGGCAGCCGCGGCGAAAGTGCAGCAGTTGGAGCAGAAACTGAAGTTGACGAAGCAGCGATTGGCGGAAGGAGCGCTGACCGAGGCCGCAGCAGCGTTGGGACAAGCTGTGGAGCTGGACGACGCCAACCTGCAGGTGCACGAGCTCAAGAAACAGATCGAAGAAGAACGCGGTCGACGGGAAAAGCGCAAGAAGTTGGGAGAAATTCTGCACCGGGCGCGAACGCTTTGGACCGAGCTTAATTACGACGAGTGCCTTTCCGTTATAGCGACGGCGCTCCAGGAATTTCCGAATGATCCGGAACTGAAAAAACTGCAGGAATCGGCTAAAACAGACCAGGCGGAACTGCAGAAGCAGCGGCAGATGGCGGAAGTCCGCAGGTTGCTGGGGCAGCAGAATTTTGCGGATGCGCGAAAAATACTGGACGTTTTGGTCGCAGAGCATCCGCAGGACACGGCCGTAAAGAATCTGCAGAACCTAGCCTTGCAGGAAGAGCAGGAACAGAAGCGGCAAAAGCGTCTGGAGTCCGAGATAACCGCCTTGCGTGGCTTGTTGGGAGCAGGGAAGGTCAAGCAAGTAGTGGCCAAGGGCGAACCGCTCTTGCAGGAGTTTCCGCAGGAATACGAACTCAAGGAATTGGTGAACTACGCGCGCGGCGAAGTGGCGCAGCAGGAGCAGAAGCGGAAGGAAGAAGAACGGGAGAAGCAGATCCAGGGCTTCTTGATGTGCGAACGCTACAGCGAGGCTTTGGATACCGCGCGGCTGGCCATCGAAGAATTTCCAAGACAAGATGCTTTCCGAAAGCTAGCGACGGAAGCGGAAGCGTTGAAGAAAGAGCAGGACGACCGCGAGAGGGCCCGCAACGAGATGCAGCGGCGGGTCCGGGAAATCAACAGCAAGATCAATCAAGACAAGATTACGGACGCCATCGATTTGGCCCAGCAGACCATGGAGTCCATGGGGCCGGATCCCAATGTGACACAGCTGCTGCAGGGAGCGGAAGAAAAGAAGAAGAAGAAAGAAGATGTAGAGAAAAAAGTCTCGAATCTGGAATCACTGGTGAACAAGGGCGATCACGTTGGCGCAACGCAGTTGTTCAACGAGGTGATGGCTACGCAGATTTTTCAGGCGTCCGATCCACGGATGCAGGAGCTTAAAGGGAAAATTACGAATCTCGTCAGCGGGCAACAGCCCGCGGCTACGCAGATGTATTCGGCGGCGAAGACAGTTGTGCAAAAGCCAGCGGGCTCGACGAAAAAGGACAAGGCTGGCGCTGCCAAACCAGCGCCGCCGTCCGGCGACCTGACTCAGGTCAGCGAGTCTGCGCAGAACATTCCTACGACGGGATTTTCCGCTACGCAAGTGATTCGCCCGGGAGGGAAGCCGGGACCACAAAAAGATGTTCCCGCGCGCGTGCCTTCCGGTGGCAAAGAAAATGGCGGGCGAATAACAGATGCTCCCGCAGCTGCAGCTGATGCGACCGTAATCGCTGGCCCGGCTGTGCGGCAGTCCGTCGCATCCACTGGAGCGCCAACAGAGCCCCGGCCGAGCGGAGCCGTTGCGGCCGCCGTTGCCCCGCCAATTACTCCGGCCAAGCCCAAACCTGGCGGCGATGTGATGGCGCAGATTTTGCCGATTTTGCGGCGCCCACCGGTGCTTGTCGGTATAGGTGTTGTAGTCGCGCTGCTTCTTGCCGTGACGCTTTGGCCGCGCAAGTCAAGTGGAGGGGGAGCGCCGGTCAGCGATTTGAAGCTGAAGCAGCAAGCCGAAGAGTTTTGGCAGAGCCGCCAATTCGATCAATCTGAGCAAGCGTGGCAAGGGCTTGCGAAGGTCAAGGGACCGCTGCAAAACGAGGCCGCGCAGCAGGTCAATCAAATCGAACAGAAGCGCACGGATGAGCAAAAGCGATTTGATGAGGGCGAGAGTTTGCTCAAGGATAAAAAAGACTATGCGGGTGCGCAGGCAGCCTTTCAGGATGTGATTCAGATGAATTTGTGGCATGTCGATGATGCCACGCGAGATTTGGAAGCTGCGAAGTCGGGCGTGAGCGCGACTGACATCCAGAAGCAAGAGCTGGATCACTTCAATCAAGGCGCGACGCTCTATCAGGCGAAGGATTTCGAGAAGGCTCGCAAAGAATTTCGCGCGGTTGTGGAGCTAAATATCGCCGGCTCTACCCTTAGACCGCAGGCGGAAAATTATCTGGGTAAAATAAAGCAGTCTGGGACCGACCAGAAGACCTTTGACACCGCAATGCAGCATATGAAAGAGGAAGACTGGAAGGAAGCGAAGGACCAGTTTCAAGAGGTGATAAACCGCAAGGGAGCGCAGAGCGCCGATGCGAAGAAGCAGCTGCCCGTAATTGATAAGGCGTTGCAAACTGTGAGCACCTTCGAAGACAGCCTGAAGGCGAGTTCATTCCGCGCGGCTAAAACCCAAGTCGATTCCGCCCAACCATGGCCGAAGACTCACGAAAAACTTCTAAAGGATCTGCGCGCCGCGCAGCAGCAACAGTTCGACCAGATTAAGAACAATGCGCAAGCCGCGGAATCTAAGGGCGACACCGCGGCAATCCAACGCGCGCAAGATGAGCTGCACGGATTTGAGGGGCGCGCCGAAGATCCTGCTCTGATTGCAACCGCGCATGAGTTGGACAAGCGCTTGGCGGATGCCTACAGCAAAGCGGCCGAGAAGAACGGCGACAAGGCAGCCTTCGATGTCGCGGTGCAACACTTTGAGCAGGCGAAACAGAAAAAGGACAGCGACTTTTTAGCGCATGGCGTGATGCAGGAGTTTCAAAAAATAGCGAGCGGCACAGGGATTTATAAGGAGAATGCGTCGATGTACGTTAAGACGACCATTCCCAACGAAATTCAGGCAATGACACAGTCTTCAGGGAAGGTGCTGCTGCAGGCTATTTCTTGCGGTCCTGGTCGAGGCGTGGCGGAAGTCCCGTCCGTGGCGGGTTCCGTCACTTGCGCGCAATTGGATGCGAATCCAGGTCTGCAATGGGTGGGGATTCCCATGGTGGACTTCCCCGACGTTGCCAATAAACCTGGGAAACTGCCGTATTCACTCACAGTTATCGTTACGGTTGATTCGAACGGAAACGTAAAGATCGACAAAGAGGGCGACGCCGACAAGGACTTCCTCAAGAAAGTAAAAGATGCTTCGAAACACTGGAAAACGACCGCACCCAAAGCGGCCGGAAAACCAGTAAGCGTCCGCTTCCCGCTCACGATTACTTTTCAGCGCTAATGTCCTACGTTAATGCCAACTCGTTCATGGCAGGTGGATCATCGGTTCCACGGCTGAGTATTTCTCCTTAACCCGATAAGGCGTGCGAGCTTCTCTTCGTGACAGAGAGATTCGCAATCGAGCAGATTCAATTCGATATAGGCCAGTTGTTTTCTTGGAGAGCCGCGCCAATGGCGTTTGATTACTTGCTCATCGCCGAGCAACTGTAGCCGGACAAGAAGCCCGCCTGGAAGAAGGGAACGCTTTTGAAGTCCACATCGAAGCGCACTTCCACCGGTTTGTCATTGCTTCGGATGGCCTGGCCAGTGGGGCCGATGAGCGGACCTTGGATAATGTAGCCGTTCCCCGAGGCTTGCCATTTGTAAGCGGAGAAGAAATGAGAGACGGCCCAAAGACCTTGATAGCGCGCGACTTCTAAATCTCCGCCGTTATTCAAGGTCAGAGTAGCCCCCTGCATGGCCGCGCCGGGCCAGATAAATTTTCTCGTCCCACCATTTCCGCTGACCATCCATTCTTGGCCGTCGAAGGTCAGCTTTTCATTCTTGAAGCCACCCGCGTCGGGAAGATGTGCGGTAACGGAATATTCGAAGTGCGGATCCGCGGCGTTGTTGGGATAGACGGCCAGCTGAATGGCGTAGAGTTCGTTCAAAGTGCGGAGGAAATTGCTTCCGACTGGAGTCGAGGTTCCAAGCGCGCGGACATAGGTTGTTCCTTGGGGGCTCAAATTGTTTTTTTGCGCTACCAGAAATTGGGATAGTTTCCCCTTGGCAGGCTGAAAAAAGTCATTGAACTCGGCCAGAGTAATTTCCCGCGTGCTATGAAGGTTAAAGGGATAAGCGGTCTGTAATGCTTTATAGGGCGTGCATATCCCTTCGCCCGAGCCGCCAGAAGAAAGCCATATTCGCTGCAAACCCTTTATGGGCTCGTCCAGAAGAGTGCCTACGGTTTGGTCTACATGACCGTCGGGATCGGTGGTGAGGCCCTGCGCGAGTTGCGCGGAGGCGAGATGAGCTTGCGAAACGGTCGGTGCGCAAGTTGTTTTCTGAGCGTCTTTTTGTTCCCGAGGGGCGTCAGCAACTTGCTGCACGCATTGCTGCAGGCTCAGAAGGCCCTTCATGTAAGGATCATTGGAGGCCTGATCGTATTTCTTCAGGACTCCGCAACCCGGCGCGACGACCTGCTGAGGCGCCTGAAAGGCCAGCTTAATCGCGGTGGACTGCACATTTGTATTGTCCGCAACGTCGCAGAGGAGCGCGAGGAGGGGCGACGAGTTGGCAGAGAGCTTGGACAGTTTTGAGGCAGCGTCGGGATCACTGCCATAGGGCAGGATGGCTGTCGCGTTCAAAAACGCGCGCCACTGCGCAATGAAATCCTTCTCGTACATGGCCCGCAGTTGCGCGCTCAGATCTGCTGAACTGAGATTTGTGCTGGTCGTCGTTCCAAGAACCCAAGTTTCCCCCGTGATTCCGTTGGGGTGCTGGATGGATTGATCCATGATTTTCCAGCCGTCTGCGGTGAAGGCCGCGTCGACGTCCGTTTTGGCACGCAATACTTCCGAACCTTCGGGATGGGCGGCGGCGAAACGATAGCTCTTTGACTTTTGTCGCGCGTCCGTGAGCATGCTGGTATAGAGGCGCTGGAGGCCCGAGAACTTGTTCAAATAGGTGCGGACCTGGCCCACTAAGCTGGCATCATTCGTTTTCGTGTACGGATTATCCACGGTCAATTCGCTGCTATAAAATGCAAATTGTTGCGCGGCCAGGTCGGTGCGTTCCGGATCGATGTCGCCCAAATCGCGCTTCCAGTCTTTCATCAGGAAGTCCTGCAAAAACTCGCCAGAGTTCCGCGGAGATTCGGAGGTTATGAGCAGGTACGACTTCAAGGTGTCATAAGCCGCGCCGGAATCCGCAGTTGGGAGGGGATCGCCCTGGTAAGTCCTTAAGTCGGCGAGGAGATTGTGTTTTGCGTGTTGAAAGAGAACCTGATCGAAGGCGTGGAAATAAATCGCGCGCGCGTCTTCAAAGATGTCGTTGCCCGCGTATAAGCCCCAACGAAGATGCAGGGGGGCGCCGTTCTGCTTGTAGTCGCGCAGTTGGACAAGAGTCTGCCGGAGAGAGTCGAGCTTCTTCAAAGAATCAAGTGTCGGCTGCTGCGCGCCGAGACTCTGGACTGTGGCAAGTTCCTGAGCGGCACTTCGAACGCTGGATACCATGCGCGCGTTTCCAACGAAGGAAATGAGTGTGATGACGATCCAAATCGCGGCCAGGGCGGCGATGGACGCGAACAGAATGCGGCGGCCCAGGTCCCCTCGGGAGCTTGTCCCGCTGGCACCAAGCGCGGCGCGATCTTGCAGCAGGACGTGGCTGAAGACGTGGCTCAGGAAAACACGTTGGACGGACCTGCGCGCTTCGCTCGCGCCTTCCAGGGAGGTACCAGTGGACCAAGAAGTCTTGGCAGAGGAATCCTGCGCATTGATCAAACTTGTTGCGTCCGGATTGAAGCCGCCGGGTGCGCGCTGTGCCGAGCGTTGACCGAGCATGGTTTGGCCGGCGTTCGACGCGACTGTGATGATCCGCTGACCCACAAAATAAAAGCCACGAAGGAAGGGTCCGGTGCGGAGATGGCCGGGGCGGCAAAGGTCCACGAGAAACTGGACGAGAGGCTTGCTGAGTTTGCCGAACTCGCGAGGGAATTCGTATACGCCGGCTTGACGGTCGCTGTTGCGTTCGCGGCCCAAAAGGCCGGGGCGGCATTCCGCTAAAGTGAAAAAGATTGCCTGGAATGCGGCAGTTAGGCGCTTGGTTTCCTGCTCCGCGTAAACGCCTGAGCTCGTCGATCCAACGAGAGGCAGGGTGCAGCCAAGGACTTGCGAAGTTTCTTCGTTGTTGAAAGTACCTGCAAACTCCTCGAAATATGGGATGCGATCTGACCGGTTGAAAAGTACGTAAACGGGGAGACTGACGCCCATGTGATAGGAAAGTTCTTCAAGACGCGCGCGAACCTTACGGGCCTGCGCGACTATTTTGTCCAGGGCGGCCTCGCGGACCAGTTTTTCGCAATCCACGCAGACGATGGCGGCACGGGGCGCCAGGGCTGCGCCGCCGAAAATCGAGCGGAAGCGGCTGGGGACGAAATGCTTCACGAGGCGAATCCAGGAGCCGGCGTCGTCCAGCAGAGGACCACCGGCTTCCACAAAAACTGTTTTTCGCGCGAACCAAAGATTCGCAACGCGCGTTGGGACGATGGTGCTTTCCTGATAGACCTGGCCAGCCAGAAGCTCCGCATCCAAGCCGCTCTGATCCATCGCGCTGGTTTTGCCAGCCCCGGTTTCTCCCAGCAGGAAGACAGTGGGGAGCGACGAGAGTTGCGCGCCTGCTGCCAGCCGAGCGGCGGCCACTTTGCCGGAGGCATCGCGGACCAAGATGTCCACGTCTTGAGAAGCTCCGGCCCCAGCCGAAGCGCCGATCGCAGCGCTAGCAAAAACGGGCGCGGCCGGGGCGTGCGGGACCTCAGCTGCGGGAAGGGAAGGCCGCGAGGAGCGCGCCCAGAGAAGCAAGCCAATGATTGCAATCACACCCAGCAAGAGAATGCCGGCGCGCAGCACGAGTGCGTTGGTGCCAACGACGTGGAAAATTGGCCCAACGAACCACGTCAGCATCAAGACAACGATGGCTGCCGCTCCGGCCGCAAGATGTTCCCAGTGAAATCGCATCTACACTCCCTAGGGGTGGGTTAGAGGTGCTATCGCGTGAATGTCCGAAACACCAGCAAGCGTTCGCATCTTGAAAACCAGAAAGAAAAGAATCCCCAGAACCACGCATCCCAGCGCCACAAATGCCAGCCGCCGAACCCAAGGATCGCGCTTCGCCACTGCGGCTCCGCCTTCTGGGATGGCCCAGGCAGGCGAGAGTCCCACAAGAGGTCCGCGGATGCGGCGGATTTTTTCTAGAGTGGAATCGATGATGGGCCGGGTCGCTTCCGGACCTGAGAGCCCATAACGTCCCTTGTAGCCCATCAAGAGACACAACGCATAAACTTCGAGCACGTCTGCAGCGTCGTTCGAATCTTGACGGGACATCAGCTTCTCAAGATTTTCGAAAAATGTTTCGCCAGCGACGTGGTGCCCAAACATTTCTTCTTGCAGCGGCATGCTGTGCCAGGAACTAAAAACTGGATTGCTTGAATTCAGGATGGACTCGTCCAAATAAGCGACTGCCGCGAGTGTAGCCATACGAATGTCGTCGGGAGAGTATGCTTTCTTCACTGCATCTTTTTCGGCGGCGCGCAGCCCGGCCTGGATGTTTGCGCGGAATGCATTGGCATCGGAGACGGCCTGCCGGTTCTGCCGCACGCGCACGATCACCGTCAAAATCTGCTGATAGATGTAGGCGAGATTTTCCGTTCGCCGCTTGGTGGATACTTCGCGGGGCTGCAGGCTCGTGGCCCCGAACATCGTGGCTCCCACGGTTCCTCCTAAGACTCAAGCACTACCAGAAGCTCGATTTCTGCGCCGGGCAAATCATCGGGAACATACACGCCGACTTTGCGCGTTTGCACGATGTGTTCCCAGGAATTGCCGGTGCGGCTGATGCCGAAATACTGAAATTCTACTTTTGGCGCGATAGCTGAGGGTGGAATTGGCAAATGGACAAGCCCCAGGCCGGGAAGCGCTGTTTTTACAAGCTCTGGCAGTAAGTCCTTCGAACAAATTTTTATCAGGCGCGGCGTCTTGGCTATAATCTCCGCTTCGCCAGTCTCCGCACGGACGGCGAGGACCCATCGCGCGCGATCCAGGCAGCGCTGATCCAAAACATCTCCGTTCCGGAAATTTTTGCCTGCTAAAACCAGAGGAATTTGCACACAGTTCGAAGGCACAACAAGCTCAAGATGCGCGCGAATATGCTGATTCAGCGGGCTGAAACACTTTTCAAGATCGTCGTGATTGTAGGCCGGCAACGATTCCGGATGAGATTCCAGCCCAAAGGTGCACAAGGCGCCTCCGAGCCGCGACATTTCGATATACAGCTGCTCGGGATGGCCTCGCTCGGAGACGCTCAAGTGCCGCAGAACGGAAAGACTTTCGTTGACCGTGTGCACAAACCAAAAACTAGCTATCTCTTCCGATGAATAACCGGCGCGTCCTTGTGCCGTTGCTCGCCGCGCGCGCGAAAGCGATGCGCTTTTTTCATCGAGGATGTCCACCAAAGTTCGCGCAATGACCAACAATCTTTCACTCGCGCTAATTTGCAGGCACGGAGGAATAAAACTTGGATCGAAGATAAAACGCCCCGAGCCGTCGCGTAGAACTCGGGCGACAGGCAGCGTCACAAGTCCTGCGTTGTCCTGGGTTTCCAGCGCAAGCCGAATATTTTTCCGGCCAATTTGAATCTGCTTTTCGTCGCGGCCAGTATTTTCATCGGGCAGAGTCAGCATTTCTGCCTGGTAACGCAAATCCATTTGCGATGGTTCGGAGTCGAGCGCGCAATTCGGCCCTTCAGGCCTGCGCTCCGGCACAGCCAAAAACACAAGCAGAGATTCGCGAGTCGTAGAAAACAAGACCGTTGATGTTTAGAACCGGAGGCAGAGCATCGGCATCAGGCATTTGAAACGCCATGCCATCCGGGAAGAGTCCCTCGCGCATGCACAACGGAGAGCATTCCATTTTGCAGAGCGTCCGCATCGAGTTTGCAGTTAATCACGCCATAGGGCGCGAACCACAGGCTGGACGTCGAGAAGTGAACGAGGTCTTCAAAGGATTGGGACTGGACCTGGAAGTGATGGGGGCCCAGGTACATCCCCTCGTGCCACACCACCTTGGAAAGATGCTTCATTGTTCAGTTGATCATGCCAGACTCGGCGCGGGCATGCTGCGTCTCACCCAGCGCGAACCAGCTCTCCTATGACGCAGTCCAACAGTTGACGCAATACCGTTCGGCCAATCAAGTTTTCCAGGCGAAACGGAGGCGCCGGCTGCGACTTGCGGTCGATCTCTGGCCAGGAGAAAGACCCGAAAAAGCCGCTAAACCCTTGAAACGAGCCTAACTATGGCGTTCGCGTTGATGGATGTCAAGACATTCACCCCGCCTGTGTTGGTATTTGGTATTATGCCCGCGCGTCCTTGAGAATCACGCATGCCTCTCCTACAAATGGTTACTTCGGAGCAGTTTGCCGCGATCCGAGAGCATTTATTGGAGTCTCGATTTACCGAAGAAATCCTACGAAATTGGCTCGAGTTCAAGCCCGGCAGAGAGTTGGACCTAACGGGACTTAGCACCCATCCACCTCTGAAACGCGAACTAAGCAGTAGTCTCGACGCCATTATCCGGCTTTTCGTGCTTGGGGAATCTCTGGCCGCTGCTGATGTTGTGCCGCTTTTCCCAGTGGAGGTTTGGCGAGCACTCACTCTGACTGGCTTGATTCTTTCCGATGGCGACAATGCCAGCCACTGCGTCGCCAGCGTCGCGCTCTATCCGATTCGAGATTTATTCATTGCCTCGGATCGGTGGACAAAGCCAGATCACTCGCTTCGGCAAATGTTTCCGGACATCGTGTATCCGGCGCTGACCAAGGCGGTCAAACAGTTTATCGACTACACCTCCTACGCCCCCTGCGAAGATTTTCTGGAGCTATGCGCGGGTACTGCACCGGCGGCATTGCTGGCGGCACGATCTGCCAAAAATGTTTGGGCCACCGATATCGCCGAGCGTTCCGTGGAGTTCGCAAAATTTAACGCGGCGCTCAATGGCATTCACAATGTGACGTTTGCAACGGGCGATCTCTACGAACCGGTGCAAGGACGCGCATTTGATCGCATTGCTGCCCATCCTCCTTACGTGCCCGTCCTCAAGCCCGCGGAAATTTTCTACGGCGGCGGCGAAATTGGAGAGGAAATCACCAAGCGGGTCATTGCGGGACTTCCACACAGGCTAAAACCCGGCGGGCGCCTGTATTGCCGGACGCTGGGAACCGAGCGGCCGGGTCATCCTTTTGAAGAACGCATCCGGGAGTGGTTGGGAGAAAAGCATCTGGGGTTTGACGTTGCTCTATTCACGATACAAACGCTGGAACCGCGCCAATTTTCCCTTTATGAAACTGTCAGCAAGAGTGGTGGCAAAGAACAATTCGCGGAATGGCAAAGGCTGTTCGAAAGGAATGAAGTGCAAGGGCTCGTGGTTGGAATTGTGGTGATCCAACGGCTCGCTGAGGAGCGGCCTGCCTTTACCATTCGGCGGGATCTAGGCGCTTCCACATCCGCCGCCGCACTTGAATGGGCTATGCAATGGGAAACGGAAATTCGCAGAGAGGGCGCTGAGCAAAGGCTCGTCCATGCCAAGCTTTTGGCTACTTCTGGAACCGAGATCATCGTGCGGCACGTCTTGCGGGACGGCGAGATATCTCCGGAAAGTATCACCCTATCGACCAGACAACCGTTTGCGACCGAACTCAGAGTGCAGCCCTGGATGACGCTTCTCTTGCCGCGCTGCGACGGCAAGACGACCGTCGCGGAATTACTTGAAATCGCCAAACAAAGTGACTGGATTTCTCCTGAGACGCCTGTTGAAGAGTTTTGCCGCCTGCTGGCCACTTTGATCAGCGGAGGATTTCTTCAAACGGAAGAGCTTAGATTGCCTGCGGCAGCAGGATGAGAAGTTCGAGCTGCGGCTCAGGAATGTCGCTCGGCACGAAAGCCGCCAAGCTGCGTCCTTTCGCCACGGTTTCCCAAGCCATCCCAGACTGATTCAAGCTGAAATATTGATAATTTAGCTTCACGGGAATCGACGCTGGCGGCTTCACCGCATGCGTAAGCTGCATGCCCGGAAGAGCCTGCCGCACCAACTGTTCGATTTGTGCCGCTGAGCAAACTTTAATCATCTGCGGCGCTTTCTTGATCAAATCGCCTTGGTTCATGGTGGTGCTAACCGCCAAATAAAATTTTGTTCCCGCCAGATAGCGATCGTCATCGATGTTCGTGGAGTAGATGGATGCCTTCACGAGTTTCAAGGGCAGCGCGACGAAATTGCTTGGAACCACCGTTTCCAGAAGCTCTCGAAGTTTTTCATCCAAATCCGTGAAGCAGGCGCCAAGATTCTCGTGATCATAGAGGGGCAAGTCTCTCGGCTGGATTTTCAGCGAAAAAGTGCTCAGGGCTCCCGCCAGTGACGTGAGCAACCGGAACAAGACGTCTGGATGGCCGTGTCGCACATCGTGAATATGGCGCAAGGCGGGGAAGTGGCCGTTCACGGTGTAGAGCAGCCAGAAGCTCGCAATGTCCGCCGCGGTGAAATCCGCGAGTCCCGCGCTGCGCTGGCGCCGGCCGCCGGCAAGGATGCTGCTCTTTGCAGCAAGAATCTCGATCAGCCGCCGGGCGATCCCCATCAAGTAGTCGTTGGCCGCGATATCCAGCAGCGGAGGAATGTACTGCGGGTCGAGCCGAAATGTGCCCGCTCCAGTCCGCTGAACGCGCGCGATTTGCAAGGAATTGCACCCTTCGCGCGATTCTCCTTCGACGAGGAATCGTAAATTCTTTCTAGCGATTTGTACTGGTTTTTCGGTTAAGCCGGAATTCTCGTCTTTCAGGTTTACGATTTCGGAGAGATACCTGACGTCGGCATTTTTCTGCGCGATCGAAACGTTTAGCCCGTGCGACCTGTACTCGGGAATCGCAAGGTAGATATCCAGAGTGGTCTGTTCCGCCTCAAAAAAGACTCCAAGAGGTTTCGGGGCTGGGGCGGCGTCGGATTCCGGAATCTCAAAGGGGAGGCCATCCGCAAAAAGGCCGGAAGCGCGAGTCAGAGCGAAATTTCCCTCAGTTAAGGCCTCTTGATTGATTTGCAGGTCGAGAAATCCCCATGGGCGGAAGTTCAGCCCTTCCAGGCGAAATTGCAGGCAGCTCTCGACATAGCGGTCGCGCGTCTGCAGGTGTTGCGGCGTGAGGAAGGTGCCTTTGGACCAGATAACAGGTTGGAGCTGGCGCATGGCTTGCGGCTAAAGCTAGCAGGTGCAGTGCGTGAAAGTCAAAAGAGATTGCAGATGTATTTTTGCGTGGAGAGTTAGCAGCAGGACAGGGAGATACGGTTCTCCGAGACTGCCTGAATATCGGACTTTTCAGATCAAATCGAGCCGGGTGGGGCGCTCGACGGCGGTTGTCCATCGCCCCAGCGCCTTGAATGGCATTAATCCTCGTCCTTTACGGTGGTTACCTGTTCACCCATAATCTCTTCGCGGTTCACCACCAGTGCATTGTTCTTGCTGGATGGATGCCCGATACTGCGCAGCATGTTGAAGCCGTGGATAGCAGCTGGGACCGCGGCAACGCATGCCAAGGTAGTCCCAAGTGGATCGTGATTCTCGATTTGAGATTCGCGGGCTGCGGGTTGCAGGGCGGTTCTAGGACTAGAGAACCAATTGACGGACGGCGGAAATCGTGATAAACCGTGCCGATGCAATCGGGTAACCTGCCTTGGAGAAACGATTCTCGCTCTCAAACCACTACCCACACTGAGAGGGAGACTTAAGGGGAATACATGGCAAAAGAAAGCGTCCATAAGAAGCTGGAGCGGGTCCGTCCGCCTAGAGTGCACGTCACCTACGATGTCGAGGTTGGCGACGCTATCGAGGTGAAAGAACTGCCGTTTGTCATGGGTATCCTGGCCGACCTGAGCGGCCAACCCACGGAAGCGCTGCCGAAGTTGAAGGACCGCCGGTTCGTGGAGATCAACCCAGACAACTTTGATAGCGTTCTGGAGAGCTTCAAGCCGCATCTCTCGCTGGAAGTTGACAACAAACTCAGCGACGAAGCGGACGCCGGTAAGCTCAAAGTAGACATAGACTTCAAGAGTCTGGATGATTTTGACCCCGCCAGCGTGGCAAAGAACGTCAAGCCGCTTCGCGAGCTGCTCGAGCTCCGCCAGAAGCTTGGCGATCTTCGCGGGGCACTTCAGGGCAACGACAAGCTGGACGACCTTTTAATGGAAGCCGTCGGCAATACGCAAAAAGCCGACCAATTGAAGAAAGAATTAGCGAAGGACAAGCCCGCGGGAGGCTCAGATGAGTAAGCCGGAGAAGGCAGCCGCCCAATCGGCGGAAGCTAAAACGACTGAATCGAGCCTCTTGGATCAGATTGTCGAACAAGGGCGGTTTGGACGCGAACAAGTCGCGCGCGATCGCGGCCGGGATATGGTCAAGGAGTTTGTGGCGCAGGTTCTCGAAGGCGAGATGAAGCTCTCGCGCGACGCCGACGCCACGATCAATGCTCGTGTCGCCCAGATTGATCATCTTATTTCCCTTGCAATTGAACGAAATTCTTCATCATCCCGCTTTTCAAAAGCTGGAAGCCAGCTGGCGTGGGATCAAGTACCTCATGGACCAGAGCGAAACCAGCGCGATGCTCAAGCTCCGCGTCCTGAACGTCAGCAAGAAAGAGTTGCTGCGCGACCTTCAGCGCGCTCCTGAATTCGATCAGAGCGTGATGTTCAAGAAGGTCTACGAAGATGAGTTCGGCATTTTCGGCGGCGAGCCTTTTTCCGCTCTCATCGGCGACTACGAATTCAGCAAGCATCCCGAGGACATCGAGCTGCTTGAAAAGGTTTCGCAAGTGGCCGCCGGAGCGCATGCTCCTTTTCTAACGGCCGCTTCTCCGGAGCTTCTGAATCTGGACAGCTTCGCTCAACTCGGCGATCCGCGTGATATCGGGAAGATCTTTGACAGCACGGAATACGCCAAGTGGAAGTCCTACCGTGCCAGCGAAGATTCGCGCTATGTGGGCCTGGCCATGCCGCGTGTGCTGATGCGCCTTCCTTACGGCAAGGAAACCAAGCCCATCGACGATTTCAATTTTGAAGAGGGCGTGGACGGCTCCGATCACTCGAAATATCTCTGGGGCAATGCCGCTTACGCCCTAGGTGCCCGGCTCACGCAAGCCTTCGCGAAGTACGGCTGGTGCGCTGCGATTCGCGGCGTGGAAGGCGGCGGGCTCGTCGAAGGGCTTCCCGCGCATACATTCCACACCGATGAAGGCGACGTGGCACTTAAGTGCCCGACCGAAATTGCTATCACCGACCGCCGCGAAAAAGAACTCGCCGATCAGGGCCTCATTCCCCTGGTGCATTGCAAGGGAACCGATTACGCCGCGTTCTTCAGCGTGCAATCCTGCAACAAGGCCAAGAAATACGATAAAGCCGCGGCCAATGCTAACGCGCGGCTTTCCACACAATTGCCTTACATTTTGGCCATCTCGCGATTTGCACACTTCCTGAAGGCCATCATGCGCGACAAGATCGGCAGTTTCATGTCGCGCAAGGATTGCGAACAGTTTCTAAACCGCTGGATCAGCCAATATGTGGTTTTGGACGACACGGCGAGCCAGGCGGCGAAAGCGCAATACCCGTTGCGCGAAGCCCGCGTCGACGTGGAAGAAGTGGCGGGCAAACCGGGCGTTTATCGTGCCGTGGCTTTCTTGCGGCCGCACTTCCAGTTGGATGAATTGACGGTCTCCCTGCGGCTTGTAGCTGAATTGCCGAAGTCGGCCCGAGGGTAATTTTTGGTGAGCGAGGTTTCACAGCGCGAGCTTTGAAGTCCACGCTCTCCAGGTTTTGATAGATCAAAAGAGGAAGGAGTAAAAGCCATGGCAACGGACTTTTATTTGAAACTGGACGGCTGCGAAGGTGAATCCCAAAAGGAAGGTCACACGAAAGAGATCGAGGTAGTGAGCTGGTCCTGGAGTGGACACAATAGTGGAACTTTCGCCGCCGGTTCGGGCGGAGGTTCGGGCAAGTTTTCGTCCACTGATCTTTCGTTGCAGGCCATGGTCAGCAAAGCCTCGCCGAAACTCATTCAGGCGTGTACAAAGGGATCGCACATTGACAAGGGCGTTCTGAGCTGCCGCAAGTCAGGCGGCGACACCAAGCCATACGACTTTCTCAAGATTACGCTGGAGCACTGCCTGGTTTCGTCTTACCAGAGCGGCGGATCAGAGGGCAACGAGGCGCTGCGTGGATTCTTTCTCTCTGAATTTCTCCAAGATCACCTATGAGTATTTCGTGCAGGATGCGTCTAAGGGAACAGTTTCTTCGACTGGCTCCATTAGCTACGATCTTGCGAAAGCACAGGCGGCTTAAACCCCGCAGTTGCCATCGATTGAGTTTGGGCTACGCTCGGCCTTCGCGATGAGGGCCGAGCATCCTCTTCTTGGCCCTGCCTTGCGCTCGCGTTTCGAGCGCCACACGGACGCTCTATGACCCCACAGCAGCTACTACAGGCCGGCAAGCTTGACGAAGCCATCCAGGCGGTCAGCGCCGAAGTGCGCGATAATCCGCAGGACGTCAAGCGCCGAACGTTTCTTGTTTGAGCTTCTTTGTTTCTCTGGGGATTTCTCTCGCGCGGAAAAGCACTTGGATCTCGCTGCGCAAGGCAGCCAGTCTGCCGAGATGGGTGCGCTCCTTTATCATGCGGCGCTGCACGCCGAGAGAACTCGTCACGAGATGTTCGGCAAGAAGGAGTATCCTTTGCCTCACAAAGCCGCCTCGGGCGAGTTGTCCATCAAAGTGAACGGAAAGCTGTGTCACTCTCTTGTCGATGCTGATCCGCGCATCGGAGCAAATCTGGAAGTGTTTGCCGCGGGGGCTTATATGTGGATTCCTTTTGCCCTGCTTACTTCGATCGAGATCGATCCTCCGAAACGGCTCCGCGATCTTCTCTGGCTTCCTGCGAAAGTTCGGACTTCGGATAAATACGCGGAGCGGGAACTGGGCGAAGTTCTTCTGCCGGTCTTGACGCCGTTTGCGGCGCAACATCCCGATACGGCTGTCCGCTTGGGCCGGGCGACGCTCTGGGAAGAAACTGCAGATGGCGAAGTTTTTCCCGTGGGCCAAAAAATGTTGCTTGCCGATGATGAGGAGTGGCCGCTTCTGGATCTCCGCAGCGTGCAAATCACCATGGCCCAGACGGCCTCTTGACGGCTATGCCTCTGCCCGATGGTCTGCTCAACCCTATTCCTGGCGATAACCCCAGCGGAAAAAGTCTTCGTTACGATCCGGTCTACGACAAGATTCGCGAAGCGCGCCGCGAAGAGGACGTCCTTCCGCAGGGAGATTGGTCCCGCGAAGTAAAGAAGGCGGATTTTCCACTCGTTATCAAGCTGGCCACCGAGGCGCTTTCCACCAAAACCAAGGATTTGCAGATCGCCGCTTGGCTGACCGAAGCGATTTTGTTCCGCGATCACGTCGCAGGACTCCGCGAAGGCCTCGACCTGCTTCGCGGTTTTATGGAAACGTTCTGGGACACGCTCTACCCGGAAATCGAGGACGACGATTTGGAGTTCCGTTCCGCGCCGCTTTCTTGGGTCGGCTCCAAGCTTGATGTGGCCGTACGCCGGCTTCCTCTTACCAAGAACAAGCTGGACTTTTTCAAATTTCAGGAATCGCGCCGCGTTGGATATGAGGCTGATGCTGCGGCTAGCGATGTGAAAGCGGCCGAGCGAGCCACCGCCATCGAAGAAAAAAAATGCACCGGGGAAGAATTTGACGAGGCGGTTCGCGCGACGGGAGATGCGTTTTACGAAAAGCTGGCGGCCAATCTCGTCGCCGCTCTCGAATCGGTGCTGTCGCTCGAAACCTTGAGCGATGAGAAGTTCGGCCGGGAAGCTCCCAACTTCGCTAACCTCCGGACCGCACTCGAGGACTTGCAGGACGTAGTGAAGCACTATCATCAAGCCTGCGGCGCTGAAGTTGAAGAGGAGCCGCCGGCGGAAACGGAGCCCGAAGAGGTTGTCGAGGAGTCCGCACGCAAGCGCCGGGGCATCAGCCGCACCTCCCGCCAAGAAGCGATCCGTTACCGCCGAGCCTGCCGATCGCGACGATGCGATGCAGCGCCTGGCGATCGTGGCTCACTTTTTGCGCCACGAGAATCCGCAGAATCCCGTTCCTTATTTACTGCTTCGAGCGATGCGCTGGGGAGAGCTTCGCGCCGCGGGTGCCTCGCTCAATCCCGCGATCCTCGAAGCTCCGCCAACAGAAAAGCGCACGCTGATCAAGAAAATGTCCATGGAAGGGGATTGGGCTGGAGTTTTGGAAAACGCGGAGCAGGCCATGAGCTTGCCGTGCGGCATCGGCTGGCTCGATCTGCAGCGCTATGCTGTGCGCGCGTGCGAATCGCTCGGCTCGGATTACGAGCCCGTGGCCGCCGGGATTCGCTCTGAGTTGAAAACGCTCCTGGCGGATTATCCTGATCTGCTGAACTCCTCGCTCATGGATGACACTCCAGCCGCCAACGCAGAAACGCAAACCTGGCTCAAAGAAAGCATTTTGCCGCCACCTCCGCCGCCTCCAGCTCCGGAGGTTCCCAGCGAACCGGAATTTGCTGCCGCGGCCGTGCCTGCCAGCCCGCAGTCCGATGCTGGCAATGGAGAAAAAGCTCCCGACGTCATCGATTTAGCCATGAAAGCTGCGCGCGCCGGCAAGGTGCAGGAAGCCATCGGCATGTTGACGCGCGAAATGAACAACGAACGCACTGGCCGCGGCCGCTTCCAGAGGCACATTCAACTGGCGAACATTTTTCTTTCGACCAAGCATGAAGCGATCGCTTACCCCATCCTCGTTGAACTCGCGGAAGAAATTGAACGCCGCAAACTCGAGGAATGGGAAGACGCGGCCATAGTTGCGCAGCCACTCGCATTGCTCTATCGATGCGCCGAAAAACTGGGCCGCGACGATGCGGAAAAACAAAAAATTTATCAGAAGCTTTGCCGGCTCGATCCCGGCCAAGCGCTGGCTCTGAGGTAGCCGATGCCGGACCACGACTCAAACGCGCCCATGCGACTGCCGCTCCTGGACCGCCTTCTGGACGATGAGCCCAAGGTCAAGTCCGAAGCTCCTCTGACGCGCAGCGCTTCCCTGGCAAGGCTCAAGATCGCTGTCCGGCGCGACCTCGAAAACCTCCTGAACACGCGTCGTACTCCCGATATTATTCCGGAGGGTTCCGTCGAGATTCTCCGTTCCGTTTATTATTACGGGATTCCCGACATCACTTCCATGCCCGCCAATTTTCTTTACGAACAAAACAAATTGCTCCAGTCGATCGAAACCGCCGTGAAAACATTTGAGGGGAGGCTCGATGGCGTCAGAGTATCCCTCGTTCCCGTGGTTGGTGTGTCGCGCGTCCTCCGTTTCGTGATTGACGGAATGCTTCGCATCGATCCGCTTCCCGAGCACGTCGTCTACGATGCATCCATCGAACTAACCAGCCTCGAGGTTCAGATTTCCGGAGATGACCGTGCGTGACGAGCTGCTCGAATATTACGAGCGCGAATTAACCTACCTGCGCCAGATGGGTGCGGAGTTCTCGGAGAAATATCCGAAGGTCGCCTCGCGTTTGCTTCTCGAGCCCAACCGCTGCGAGGATCCTCACGTCGAGCGCCTCATCGAGTCCTTTGCCTTTTTGGCTGCGCGCGTTCATCTGAAAATCGACGACGAATTTCCGGAAATCACGGAAGCGTTGCTCAGCGTTCTCTACCCGCATTACATTCGTCCCATCCCGTCGTCCACTATCGTGCAATTTCATCTGGATCCGGAGCAGGGAAAACTTACCACCGGCCTCCCCATCCCGCGCGGTTCGATGCTTTACTCTCAGCCTGTGGATGGCTATCCCTGCAAGTTCAAAACTTGCTTCGACACCACTCTCTGGCCGCTAAAAATGGCCGCTGCGCAGTGGGTCACGCCCGACCGCCTGCGCCCCGCCGTCAAATCCCAGGACGCCGTTGCCGCCCTGCGCCTCGAGCTGGAATGTTTTCCCGACGTCACTTTCGATAAATTGGAACTCAGTTCGCTGCGCTTCTACCTCAACGGCGAGAGCACGCTCATTCACACTCTCTACGAATTGCTGTGCAACAACTGCACGCAAATCCTGATTCGCGACCGCGCGCCAAACACGCGAAAGCATCCCATCGTTTTCCCGGGCACCCAACTTCAGCCCGCGGGCTTCACCGATGCCGAAGCTCTCCTTCCTTATCCACGCCGCTCGTTTTCCGGCTACCGGCTTCTCCAGGAATATTTTCATTTTCCCGAGAAGTTTTTCTTTGTCGATCTAAAGGGCCTCGAAGAACTCCGCACCTCAGGTTTTGGACCGCGCATCGAGGTCGTCTTTCTCATTTCGCGATTCGAACGCAGCGAGCGCCAGCAAACCCTCGAACTCAACGTTTCCGAAGAGACTCTTCGTTTGGGTTGTTCGCCCGCCATCAATCTTTTTCCGCATACGGCCGAGCCGATTCGCCTCGATCAAACTCACACCGAGTATCTGATCACTCCCGATGTGCGCCGCCGGCGCGCCATGGAAATTTTCTCCATCGAAGAAGTCATCTCTCCGGATCCAGAGACTCACGAAGTTCTGAAATTCGAGCCGTTTTATCGTTTTCGGCACACCACCTCGCGCCATCGCGAGCGGCCTAAAGGGTTTTGGCATTCCCGCCGCCAGGCCTCCACGCGCCGCGATGACGAGGGCACAGACGTCTATCTTTCCTTCTTGGACCTGAGCGGCCGCCCGCTTCATCCGGACACGGACTCTGCCACCATCCACTGCACTTGTTCGAACCGCGATTTGCCTCACCGCCTGCCGATGGGCAACGAACGCGGCGATTTCGAACTCGAAGGCATCTCTTCCATCAAACGCATTGTGGCTTTGCGCAAGCCCTCCGCTTCCGTGCGCCCGCCCACTGGCAAAGGAATGCTCTGGCGCCTGATCTCCCATCTTTCTCTGAACTATCTTTCCATCGTCGAGGAAGGCAAGGAATCCCTGCAGGAAATTCTTCGCCTCTATACATTCGGAGAATCCGGCTACAACGAACGGCAAGTCGCCGGATTGATGAAATTATCCAGCACGCGCCACTTCGCCCGCGTCATCTCGGAAAATGGCATCGGCTTTGTCCGCGGTCACCGCGTCGAAATGGAATTCGACGAGGAACAATTCGTCGGCGGAGGCGTCTTTCTCTTCGCCAGCGTTCTCGAATACTTTCTGGGGCAGTACGCTTCGCTGAACAGTTTCAGCCAGCTCGCCGTGCGCACCCAGCAAAGAAAGGAGGTTCTGCGTCAATGGCCACCCCGGGCGGGGGAAGTGATTCTCCTGTAGATTTTTCGGAAGTCGAGGAGCTGCTTCGCAGCGCGCCTTATCGCTTCGAATTCTTCCAGGCTATTCGCTTGCTCGAACGTATTGCGCCCGATCGCAAGCCTCTCGGCCGCTTTACGAATCCGTCCGATGAAGTCGCGCGCCTCGGCGCTCATCCTTCGCTCTCGTTCCCCGCCAGCGAAATTCAGTCCATCGACTGGCCCGAGGGGAAAGCGCCCTCTCTTGCTGTGAATTTCATGGGGACAACCGGCCCCCAGGGCCCGCTGCCGCACTTCTACACGACTCTCATTCTTTCTCGCTTGCGCTCCGGCGATAAAACGCTTCGCGATTTTCTCGATCTCTTTCATCATCGCATGCTCTCGTTTTTCTATCAGGCTTGGGAAAAATACCGCTTCGCCGTTTCCTATGAACGCGGCGAGCGCGATCGCTTCTCCCATCATCTGCTCGATCTGATCGGTCTCGGCACAGCTGGGTTTGCAGGAGCGTCTCGCCGTTCCCGACGATGCATTTCTTTTTTTCGCGGGCATTCTCGGCCAGCGGCCTCATTCCGCGCACGCTCTCGAGTTGCTCCTCAACGATTATTTTGAAGTCCCCTTTGAAGTCATTCAGCTTGATCGGTGGTTGGTTCCGCTTGGACGACACCACGGAATGCTGCATCGGCGAGCGCTCCACTCCCTCTGAGCAATTGGGCATGGGCGCCGTGGTCGGCGACGAAGTGTGGAACCAGCAAGCGCGAGCGCGCGAATCCGCATCGGCCCGCTCAATCTGGAAAACTATCTCGATTTTCTGCCCAACGGTTCAGCCTACGAACCGCTTCGCGCCCTGCTGCGTTTTTGGACCAACGAAGAAATCGATTTCGAGGTGCAGCTCATTCTCAAACGCGAAGAAGTGCCGCCCTGCCAGCTCGGCGGTGAAGGCGACGGCGCGCCGCAGCTTGGCTGGGTCACATGGATGAAATCAAAGCCCATGGAGCGCCATCCGGAAGAAACCATTTTCAATGTTTAGCGAAGCGAGGATGTTATGACGGCAAACTTAAAAGGTCTCATCGGAAAGCTCAACGATACGACTCGGAACACTCTCGAGGCCGCCGCTGGTTTTTGTCTGGCGCGCACTCACTATGACATCGAGATCGAACATTTTCTTCTCAAGCTTGCTCGACACAACCGATAGCGATTTTCCCCGCATCCTCAAACAATTTGGCGTCGACAAATCGCGCCTCACCGGCGATCTAACGCGCAGTCTCGATAAATTGAAATCCGGAAACGCCCGCACTCCCGCTTTCAGTCCCACGCTTGACGGACATGCTCTCCGAAGCGTGGACCATCGGCTCTATCGATTTCGGCTCCGCGCAAGTCCGCACCGGCTTCTGCATTCTCGCGATTGCGAGTTCCGGAGATCTTTCGCGCCTCATGCGCGAAGTCACCCGCGAGTTTCAAAAAATCAGTGCCGAAGCTCTTCACAAGGATTTCTGGAACATCGTCGCCGGTTCGCCTGAAGATCAGGAAACCGCGCAAGCCGTTCCCATCGGCGGCGAAGGCTTCCGCAAGGCGCGGCTGGCATTCCTGCCGCTGGGAAGCAGCAAAATCTAAATCAATTCACGATCGATCTCACCGCCAATGCCAAAGCCGGAAAAATTGATGCCGTCCTGGGTCGCGATCACGAGATTCGCCAAATCATCGACATCCTGACGCGCCGCCGTCAAAACAATCCGATCCTGACCGGCGAAGCGGGCGTTGGCAAAACCGCCGTCGTCGAAGGTTTTGCGTTACGCGTCGCTGCGGGTGATGTTCCGCCTGTGCTCAAGAACGTCACCATCCGCTCGCTCGATCTCGCGCTTCTGCAAGCCGGCGCGGGAGTCAAAGGCGAATTCGAAAATCGCCTCAAAGGCTTGATCGAAGAGGTGAAATCCTCTCCATCTCCCATCATTCTTTTTATTGATGAAGCGCACACCATGATCGGCGCTGGCGGGCCGGCAGGGCAGGGCGATGCCGCCAACTTGCTCAAACCCGCCTTGGCGCGCGGCGAACTCCGCACCATCGCCGCCACCACCTGGTCCGAGTACAAAAAATTCTTTGAAAAAGATGCCGCCCTTGCTCGCCGCTTTCAGGTCGTCAAAGTCGAAGAGCCCACCGAAGAACAATGCATGGTCATGTTGCGCGGCATTGTCAGCTTCTCTTGAGAAACATCACAACGTGCGAATTCTGGATGAAGCCGTCCACGCCGCAACGAAGTTCTCGCATCGCTATCTTGCCGGCCGCCAGCTGCCGGACAAAGCTGTCAGCGTAATGGATACCGCTTGCGCTCGACTCTCCCTCGGACAAAACGCCACTCCTCCCGCTGATCGAAGACGCCATGCGCCATGGTCGATGATCTGGACGTCCAGCAGCGCGTTCTCGAACGCGAAACCGCTGTCGGCGTCGATCATTCCGAACGCCTCGCCAATATTGCCAAGCAGAGAACGGAAGTCGCTGCGCGCCTCAAGACTCTCGAGGAGCGACGCGGCAAAGAGTTGTCGCTCGTCTCTCGCATTCGCGATATTCGCACGCAACTCGAAGCCGCCGTCGCTCCTCCCGCTGCTGCCGCAGCCGCTACAACCGCTTCCGCCGGCACAGCCGCTCAACCTGCCACGGATGCGCCCGCCCTCCGCGCCGAACTCGAAAAACTGAATGCCGAACTCGATGCGTTGCAAGGCGATTCGCCGCTCATGCGCGTTTGCGTGGATACACAAATCGTCGGCGAAGTCATCTCCGCATGGACCGGCATCCCCGTCGGCAAAATGCAGCAAGACGAAATCAATACCGTCCTCAATCTCAAAGATCTCATGGCCGTTCGCGTCATCGGCCAGAACCACGCCCTCGAAGCCATCGCTCAGCGCATTTCCACCAACCGCGCCGGCATGGACGATCCCGTCAAGCCCGTTGGCGTCTTTATGCTTGTGGGCCCCAGCGGCGTTGGCAAAACCGAAACCGCGCTCGCCCTCGCCGATTTTCTCTACGGTGGCGAGCGCAATCTCATCACCATCAACATGTCTGAATATCAGGAGGCCCACACCGTTTCCAGCCTCAAAGGCGCGCCCCCAGGCTATGTCGGCTACGGCGAAGGTGGCGTGCTCACGGAAGCCGTCCGGCGCCGCCCCTACTCCGTCGTCTTGCTCGACGAATGCGAGAAAGCTCATCCTGACGTGCTCGAGCTCTTCTACCAGGTCTTCGACAAAGGAATGATGGAAGATGGCGAAGGCCGCGAGATCGATTTCAAAAACACCATCATCATTCTCACTTCCAACGCATGCACCGATCTGCTTATGAAGCTCACCGCCGATCCCGAAACCACTCCTAGCGCGGATGGCTTGGCCAAAGCCCTTAAACCCGAACTCAACAAAATTTTCAAACCCGCTTTCATGGGCCGTCTGGTAACCGTCCCGTATTTTCCCGCTGCGTGACGAAGCCATGAAGCAAATCGTCACCCTGAAACTTGCGAAGATCCAACGCCGCATCCGCGAGAATCACAAAATCGAGCTAACCTACGATCCCGCCGTCGTAGCCGAAGTCGCCAAGCGCTGCACGGAAGTCGAATCCGGCGCCCGCAACGTCGACAACATCCTGACCAACTACCATGCTCCCGGATGTCTCGCGCTATCTCCTGAGCCGCATGGCCGAACACCAAAAGCCTGCGTCCATCCAAGTCTCGGTCGGCGACAACGGCAAGTTTGTCTATGCGTAGGATCGATCGAAAAGGGGTCCTATGACTTGCAAAAGCATGCGTCCCGCCTGCCCCGAGTCTAATCCCATGCATTCCGATCTTGGCACTTCGGCTCGCGACCGGGCGCCGGTACCAGGCTCCACGGGATTGTCTTTTTCAGCCACGCCCGCTTGGACATGGTCACAGATAACACAGAGATGTTATCCGGCCCCCACTCAAAACAAAATTCGGTTGCTCGCTACCAACCTTTCCTTTCTCGATCAGATCCACAACGAGCCGCGCGACCTGCCCCTCACGGGAGGCGTTAGCTCTGCGCACCGGATGCATGATGCGGAGAGCCACACTGCCTACGCGGAACACATGGACAATCACAGCGAGTCCGTCGCCGCGATGGCAAATCTCCGGGAAACGATAAAAAAGTTGACACCCGACGAATTGCAAGTACCCCTGGACCAATTCCACGCACTAATCACTTATCTCAACCAAAAAACCAACGATCTAGCGCCCTATTACACACAGATGGGGAACATAAACCTCCTCGAGGGGGAAGGGCATAGAGCTTGGAAGCGTACCTGCAATGTGACGAGTCTTAGCATGGCTCTCGAAGGGCTGGGTGTTGGCCCGTCGCAATTCAGTGGAGACTTGGCGCTTCTGGAGAGAATCGGCGCGGCCCTCGAACCTTGGCGTTTTGACGCGGAGCTGGCCGAAGATAAACGCGTTACCAAGCACAATTCTCAAGTCGCCAAAAGAAATGCCAAGGCCAAACGCAAGGGCGTTACCGTTTCCAACATCTCCCCGGAAGATGATTGGGGAGCCTGCTTTTCAAGCCTTGACAAGCTTAGAATGCCCGACTTCGTTCAGTATGTTGCCGTCTATCGCGCCTTCAACCATCCGCAGGCAAGCGGAAAAAAGAAGAGAGTTAGCCACACTGCCCCAGAGAAGGCTTTTCTCCAGGATGTTCTCGTTGCACGAGATCACGCTTCCGGTTCGATCCTTTCCACTGACACTCTGGTCCAGCTCGCCAAAGAATTCGAGGGAGTCCAAGCTACGAGTGGCACCATCGAGGAGAGTAATTACGGCACCGTAAATTACGATCTAAAGAAGACGAAGAGGGAAGAGAAAAATTACGTAAAAGGGCAACTGGAAAAGTTCCAGAAGGATACCGGGCAAAAGCTTGTAAACGGCTCCCCTGAGGAACAACAAGAGATAGAAGCCATCCGATCGACTGCGAATTTCAAAAAGCTGGCTGACCAGGAACAAGCAGATGAAAACGAAATTGCGCCGCTAAGGGCTCAGCTCGAGAAAAACGTAAACATCTATCGGAAACATGTGATGAATAAGATTCAGCCCAAGACCGATGACGGCGCCCAAGTCGTTATCAATCGCAAAGGCCATTTTATGAAGCTTCATAGCATTCAGCCCGAAGGCCTCATGATGGATGACCCTTGGGTGCCGGGCAAAAACAGCTTGGTCAAATGGCTCCAAGCTTACGAAGAAGGATATTTTCGTTCCTATATAATTCTCACTAGATGATACCAGATCGACTAAATCTCCGCGGAGCCGCCCAAAATGGCAAATACGCAAGACAATCGCTTCATCACGATTACCACCCCACTAGGCAAAGACGTGCTGCTCCTTCAGGGTTTCAGCGGCCGCGAAGCGATGTCCAGGCTGTTCCATTTTTCCGCAGATCTCCTTTCCGAGAATCACTCCGTCTCCTTCAAAGACATCGTAGGAAAGCGCGTTACTCTTTCCATGAGAGTCCCGCATGATGGCGAGCGTTATTGGAACGGCTTTGTCAGCCGGTTTGCTTGCGTTGGTCGCGATGATCGTTTCAGCCACTACCGCGCCGAGATCGTTCCTTGGCCTTGGTTTCTGACCCGCATCGCAGACTGCAAGATTTTTCAGCAGAAGACTATTCCCGAGATTCTCAAGAAGGCTTGTAATGACTTGGGATTTCAAGACCTACAGGATAAGACGCAAGGCAGCTATCCGCAAAGAGAATACGTCGTCCAGTACCGCGAGACCGCGTTCAATTTCATTTCCCGTTTGATGGAAGAGTATGGCATTTTTTATTTTTTCGAGCACGAGAAGAGCGCTCACAAGATGATTTTCGCCGACAAGGCCCATGTCCATGTAAATTGCTCTCCCCAATCGAAAGTTCGCTTCAATGTTTCCGCAGGAGCTGTCATGCAAGAAGAAGACTATGTATTCTCGTTCGACGCCGAGGAAGAGTTGCGTCCCGGCAAATACGCTCTCACCGATTACAACTTCGAGACGCCGAACATCTCCCTGCTGGCTCATGCAACTACCGTCGACAAGGTCGGCGACAATGCTTCTTTTGAGATTTTTGATTACCCCGGTATATATCTCAAAAAAGACCAGGGCGGTGATCTTGCAAAAGTTCGCATGGAAGAAGAAGAAGCCCTTTTTCATGTTATGACTGGATCCAGCAACTGCCGCAGCTTTGCGTCAGGTTTCAAATTTTCCCTCAGCGAACATTCACGGCAAGATCTGAATGGGGATTATCTGATAACTGAGATTTCTCATTCCGCGAGTGCGGGCCATAGCTACTACAGTGGTGAGGGTGGATCGCAACAGAGCTATAGCAATCATTTCACCTGTATTCAGGCTGCTGTGCCCTTCCGTCCGCAGCGGCTCACCCCCAAACCTGTCATTCAAGGACCCCAGACGGCTGTGGTCGTGGGGCCGTCTGGAGAAGAGATTTATCCGGACAAGTACGGACGTGTGAAAGTACAGTTCTTTTGGGACCGAGTGGGGAAGAAGAATGAGAACAGTTCTTGCTGGATTCGCGTGTCTCAGCCCTGGGCCGGCAAAAATTGGGGCGCCATCAACATTCCGCGCATCGGCCAGGAAGTCATCGTCGAATTTCTTGAAGGCGATCCCGATCGCCCTATCATCACCGGCCGCGTCTACAACGACGAGCAGATGCCGCCCTACACTCTTCCAGACAACATGACTCGCACGACCTTCCTCACACGTAGCAGCAAGGGCGGCGGCTCGAGCAATTTCAACGAGCTCCGTTTCGAGGACAAGAAGGGCGACGAGCAAATTTTCATGAATGCCGAAAAAGACATGGACCTTCGCGTCGAACATGACTCGCGCGAATTTGTCGGCAACGACCGCAGCCTCATCGTGCAAAACGACCAAAAAGAAAAAATTGGGGGCGAGCAGGACATACAGATCGCCAATGACCAAAATGAAAAGGTTGGCGGAGACGCCTCACTAAATGTCACGGGCAATCAGAACGTGCAAGTTGGCCAGACCATGTCGCTGCAGGTTGGCCAAAATCTCCAGGAAAAATCCGGCCAAAACTACGCCCACGAGGCCGGCATGGAAATCCACCTCAAGGCCGGAATGAATGTTGTCATCGAAGCTGGCCTGGAGCTGACCATCATGGCCTCCGGCAATTTCATCAACATCGGGCCTGCCGGCGTCGCCATCTCGGGCACCTTGGTGTTGATCAACAGCGGAGGCGCCGCCGGGTCTGGCAGCCCCTCAAGCCCGACGAGTCCCAAGGATCCCAAAGATCCCGATACTGCCGATGACGGCAGCAAGGGAGGCAAAATGTAGATGCCGGGCTTTAGCCCGGCGCGATTGAAATGGTTTTTCGTGGCTGTTCGCACGAGGCACAGCACGAAATAATTTTCGGATCGGCAAGTTCGAATCTTAAGTCCTGGAGCAGAGAAAGAATGCCCCCAGCAGCCCGCGTATCAGACATGCATGTCTGCCCGATGGTCACCGTGCTAGTCCCTCACGTCGGCGGTCCCATCCTCCCGCCCTGCGAACCAACCGTCCTCATCGGTTTCCTCCCCGCCGCGCGCATCACCGACATGCTCACCTGTGTCGGTCCCCCTGACATCATTGTTATGGGCTCACCCACCGTTTTGATCGGCGGCCTCATGGCCGCCCGCATCGGCGATCCTACGGCCCACGGCGGCGTAATCATCCTTGGATGTTTCACCGTAATCATCGGCGAAGCCGGCGTACCCGCTCCTTCCGCACCATCGGCCCCTTCTGCTCCCGGGCTCCCAAGTGTTGCCGCACCCGCCGTGGCAGCTGCTTCAGCGCCGCCCTCCGCTCCGCCGCCAGCTGCTGCTCCTACGGTCACCGACGCTGATCGCTCCTTGGCTGCGGCTCCGGGAAATTCGCCCGATCAGATTGCCGCCCGCGAAAAAGTTGTACAGGATTTCTATAACGGCAAACCCGGGCTCGGCCCTGATCGCGCTTCACAGGACCTCAAAGGCATCGATCTCAATAAGCCCGTCCAGGTCGTTGACATTCCTCCTCCGCCCCAAATGTCACAGTACGTGAGAAAGGCAAGCGGCAAGCCCGGCAATTTCTTTGATCCTCTCGGCAATCAAACGGGAGACCAACTTGGTCTCAACGATGATCCCAATATTCGCGTACAAAAAGCCTTCGCCACACCCAAAGGCAAAGCGCTGCGTTCTACCGCCGCGCCCATCGTGGACAATTGGACCGATCCGAAAAATCCTATTAATACCAAGGGAGGCGGCACGCAAATGGTTGTCGATTCAGCCACGCGTGATCTGTTCAAGCCGGCCAAGCCATGAGTGAAATCTCAAATTTTGCGCAGTTTGACGCCGCCCTTGCGCATGCACGAGCCGGAATCAACCGGCTCAATCTTGCTAATCCTGGCGACGACTTTCTCCAATCCATTTCGCGCCAGCTTTCCTTTGTCTTTGATTGGACGCGCGGCGGCAAACGGCCAACCGACGAGCAGATCAAAAAACTTTCCTTCGGCGTCATGGCCAGCCGCGCTGTTGATGAACTCGATCCTGATTTGGCGCAGGAGCTGTACCGGTTGGCAAACTACCTGGACCACTGGAAATAGTGCAGCGATGGGCATCGCTCTCCAGTTAAAATCCGGTCCGCTCGCCGGCCAAATCGTAACAATTCGCATGGGTCAGTCCCTTGTCATCGGCCGCACGCCGGACCGCGCCCAATTCACTGTTCCTCATGACAAAGAAATGTCCGGCGCGCATTTCGCTGTCGAGTGCGATGAAAAAGGTTGTCGGCTCCGCGACTTGAACAGCAGCAACGGCACATTTCTGAACGGCGCGCGTGCCAAAGAAACCGCTCTCGCCAACGGCGACGAAATCAAATCGGGCCAGACGATCTTCGTCGTCCGCATAGTGCCCGACAATCCGCTCGCGAGAATCTCAGCCAGGCCACAGGCCACAGCGCAACCGCAGGCCACGACGCGAAGAGAAATGCCCAGCGCGCCTCCCCCTCAGATTCGTCCACCAGTGGCTCCGATTCCGAGTCCGGCACTCCAAGGCAAGCAGAGCAAGCTGCCGCTAGCCCCAGCCGTACTTCCGCCAGCTCCCGGTGCAGCATCCCCGGCGCCTCTGAGCCAGCCGCCCGCTCTGGCGATCGGCGGGTGGGTCTTTGACAAGATTCCCGAAGGTTGGAAGATCCAGGAAGGCCTCGGCATTCAACAAATCGTGAAGGACACTTTTCCCGCCACCATTGGCGTCATGGAAGAACCTCTCGGTCCCCGTCTAAGTCTTCAGCACTACGTCGACGCTCACACGAAAATGTTTCGCGAATATCTGCGTGAGCCGAAAATCGACATTGCTAGCCCTCCCGCCATCCGCGGCTCCGAGGAGACAGTGGCACTCGCAATCCGCTACAGCCTCAAAGACGGCCCGCCCATTTACTATCGGCGCGTCTATGCCCGATGCGGCTCCATCTTCGGTGTCCTCACTCTTACCACACTCGAAAAGAATCTTCCTTACGTCCGCCCCCTCTACGATTCCGTCGTCTCTGCTATCACTTTCACTAGCATGAGCTAAGGCCAAGATCCGAGCGCAGCGCTGGCAACACCTTGCTGAGGTCCATTTCGTGTGGCCTAGCATTCGTTTATGATGGACGCGCGCCAAACGCTGTTTCGAGGAAATAACCCGACGATGGGAGTCATTCTCGAAGTCAAATCCGGTCCGCTCGCCGGCCAAAAAATTGCGCTCCTCACGGGCCACACTCTGCTCATCGGGCGAGCCGCGGGGCGCGCGCAATTTGCCTTTCCGGACGACACGTTTATGTCTGGAGTGCACTTTGCCGTCGAGTGCGCGCCGCAAGGTTGCCGTGTTCAGGATCGCAAAAGTAGCAACGGCACCCTCCTCAATGGCGCGCGCGTCCACGAAGCGATGCTCGCCAACGGGGATGAAATCAAGGGAGGCCAAACGGTTTTCACGGTGAAAATCGTTGCCGACGCCAAACTTGCTTCCATGATGCCTCCCCAGGAAGTTGTGCCGCCGCCCGCACCTCAGCAGCTCTCTCCTGCTCCTGAAAAGGTCTTAAAACCTCCAACCCCTGTGAGTCCAGCGGCAGCGAATGTTCTGTCGCCGCTCGTGCAGTCCGCCGATGTGGACGAAGCTGGAGATTCGTGTCCAGAACCCAATGCCGGTGCCGAACCGTCTCCTCGAAAAATGATTAGAGCGCAAGAGCCGCTGAAACTTCCTGACGTTCCAGTCTCTTCAGGCGTTGGAGCGAAACCGCCGCGTGCCGCAGCGCCACCAGTAGGTGTTGCTTCTCACATTGCGCGGAAGTTTGGAGATGGACCGCTTGAGCTCGGCGACGGAAGCCCGCGAGGCGGTGCCGCGTTCTCGGTGATGGGCTGGACGTTTCCTGCTGCTCCGGCCAAATGGCAAGTGCAAGAAGGCTTTGGACTTCAGCACTCAGGAAACGAGGAATTTCCAAGTAGCGTAGCCGCTACCGAAGAATTGCTTGGCGGAATCACCCTGCAACAGTTCGTGGAGTCGCAAATCAGCATGCTCCGCGGTTATCTTCGCGATCCCAGGATTGAACCGACGATGCCACCGCGAGTGGGAGGAGCCGACGAAAGTATGGCCGTCGATGTTCGCCACTCGACCAAGGATGGCAGGGAACTCGTCTATCGTCGGATTTATGCGCGAAGCGGCGCTTCCGTTGGAGTTTTGACGGTGACCACGCTAGCGGCGGACCTTCCTCAAGTGCTGCTCAGTCTGCAACCGCTCCTCGAGGGCGCAGCGTTCCGGTCGACCGTCAATAGCTGACAGCCTGAATGAACAGAGGTCGCCCGACCCTCGTCGAAAATAAACAACTGATTTTTTGTGTGAAAAAGTGCCTCTTGATAACGCCTCCGTTCTAATCGAAGGTCATCAGAGGAAAAAGGCAGAACTAAAACCGTGCTGACGGCTTGAGGATACCCGCCGGCCGATGGTTTCTGCTACTCGGTCACGTTCCAGACATAAAGGAAGTTGGCGTCGGTTGCGGTGGCAACCTTGCGTCCCGCTTTGCGCGTGGCGCGATTCAGAGCGGAGCGAACTTTCTCTTTTGATTCTGCCAATTCCGCGAGCGGGACCTTGATGGCGGCCCCAGCCTTAAGCCCATCAAGATCTCTAAGGATGATCGTGACAATCAACTTGTGCTTTCCATTGCGCCCTTGCGGCACGTCGGATTGCACCATGGTCTGGAAATGCATCGCAGTTTTTTTGTTTTGAGGCATGGCCATGTCGTCCTCTAAAGGGAGATTAAACCTTAAACGACCGTAGCCTTATCGTATCTCATCGTAACGAGTCCTGCAAGTAAAAATACGGACCGCAAAAGCGCAAGGCGAGGGGGCGCGATACGACAGCGCTGCGGTTCCGCTTTGCTCTGCTGAGCGGGATCATTCGAGTGCTTTACATGAAAGGAAGAAACTCAAAAAAAGTTTTAAAGATATGACCCGTATGAATTGCAGGCTGTTAGCTTTTTTGTAGTTGCAAGGAGTGATTATGACGCTCAAGAGAAAAACACACTTCGAGCAGATATCCGTAGAAGTGATCAAAGAGATTATTGCGGAAAACGCGCGGCTGGAAAACATAAGAACCGCCATGGATTCGCCGCTAACCGACGAGCGGAACCCGGAACCTGATCTCTTGGAAGCGGTGACGGCCAACGTATGGAGGGAAAGAAGATGAGCAAGCCATTCGACATTTTTCGATTGGACCGGGCGGGCGTCCGGTGGCTTGAATCAGCAGAGAGTCTCGATCACGCCAAAACGCGTATCCACGAATTAGCCGTGAGCTCCCCCGGGGAATTCCTCTTGCTGGACCACAAGACGGGAGACAAACAAGTGATCAATCCAAATCAGGCGCATGCACGATGACCAACCCGTCCGCCTTGGGATCGCATGTCCTTGGTGCGCCGCCGAGCAAGCTTTTGCACCCCAAAATGAAGTGTGACGAATTTAGGAGTTGCCCTTGTACGAGCTGTTGCACGAAACGATCTGAAAGCTGCGGAGGTTAAGATGTCTGAGATAAGCTCGAATCCGATCCAACGGAAAGCCCACGTCAGCATGTTGATTGAGTGTCCACAGTGTGGCCAGAAGATGATTTTGCACGTTGGATTGATAGGTGACCCTAAGAACAATTCCGTTGATTGTGTAGGGTGCCACAACAGCCTTGTTCCGCTGGTGCCAGGCCCCATTGTCGGTGGGCCATTTGTAGATTAAAACACGAATCTTGCGGGGACCGGGCTCGTGCCCGCAAGGCTTTTGCATTCGCGGCGGGTCCACTCTTTGCGATTCTGCCGTACCCATCCTGAAAAGCAACCGCCAACATGGCTATCAACCGGGCAATTGGAATGTATCCATTTGCACAGACTTTGAGCGGAACTCCAGTCAAACTTACTGCCTAGGGGGAATTGTGTATGCCCCTTCATCCTTCCTTGGGAGAAAATGGTCGAGAGCTCCAATAGTCTCTCATGGAAAAATCTCTAAAACGAGCATCGGGATCGACGGAAAACTCGCGGCTGCTGGGAATTGTTGCCGCTGTGGTGGTGATCGCGACTCTTTATTTTGCTCGCATCGTTTTCATTCCCCTTGCTCTGGCTTTGCTCCTTTCGCTTGTATTGTCTCCGCCCGTTGCGTTCCTCGAAAGAATCAAGTTGCCACGTGCGCTCGCCATTTTTCTGGTAGTCATCCTGATGGTTGGAGTGATGGGCCTGGTCGCCTGGAAAACTACTCAGCAATTTGTCGACTTAACGGACCAGCTGCCTTCTTACAGAGCAACTCTGGAAGACAAAATACGCTCGCTGAAGGGGCCGGGCAGTCAGAGTCTCAACAAAGCTTCTGACACCGTCAAAGAGTTGTCGAAGGAAATAAGCGCGGTGAGTCCCGGATCAATACCGCCCTCCAACCAATCGAAAAAGCCAGCTCCGCCCCCGGGCTCCTCGGCTTCGCGACCCATGGCTGTAGAACTCGTCGCTCCCGCTAACCCCCTCGAATCCGTCGAAAACTTGCTGGGTCCTCTCGGAAACGCCGGGGTCGTGATCCTCTTCACCGTTTTTATTCTTGCGGGTAGGGAAGACTTGCGCAATCGGCTCATCCGGCTGGCCGGCGGCGGTCGATTGAATATGATGACCCAGGCACTCGACGAGGCGACGCAGCGAATAAACCGATATTTGTTCCTCCAGTTGCTCGTTAACACAAGTTATGGGCTGATTGTATTTGCAGCATTACATTTCATTGGTATCCCGAATTCCGCGCTATGGGGTGTGGCCGCTGGCGTTCTTCGATTCTTGCCATATATCGGAGCGCCGTTGGCCGCAGTAATGCCCATTTTGCTGTCACTGGCGGTTTTTCCGGGATGGCAACACGCCCTCGCAACCGCGGGGCTTTATTTGATTCTGGAGATAATCGTAGCGAATATTGTTGAGCCGCTCCTATACGGCGCACACCTCGGGCTGGGGCCGCTCGCCATCCTTGTGGCTGCTGTCTTTTGGACGTTGATTTGGGGTTTTCCGGGGCTTGTGCTGGCGACTCCTCTTACGGTCTGCTTGGTGGTCATGGGTCGTTACGTTCCTCGGCTAAGTTTCCTGAATGTGCTCTTAGGAGATGAGCCTGTACTGCCGGCGCACGCGCAATATTATCAGCGGCTGTTAGCCACGGATCAAAACGAAGCCAGACAAGTTTTAGAGCAACACCTCAAAGAGAACAACCTGGAAGAACTCTATGCCACCGTTCTTATACCTGCCTTAAGTCTGGCCGAACAAGACCGACATCGAAATGAACTCGATGAGGAAAAGCAGAATTTCATCTATCAAAGCACTCGCGAAATTATCGAAGAGCTGGCGGATACCGCCCCCATAAAGGACGCCGAGAGTACATCGGAGAACTCGTCCGGGTCGTTTCGAAGGGACTTCGATGAAACCGGTGGCCTTGAGGTGCTCTGCATCCCAGCTCGAGACGATGCAGATGATGTTGTGGCCATGCTGCTTGCACAACTTCTCGAACGGCAGGGTCACCGAGCGCAGGGCATACCGATCGGCACAGTTGCGGAGATGTTGGCCCAAGTAGCGGAGCTAAACCCGGCTGTTGTGTGCATATCGGCGCTTCCCCCGTTCGCTATGAACCATGCCCGGGCCTTGTATGCGAAATTGCGGGCACAATCACCGGACTTGTACATCGCGGTCTGTCTGTGGCATTTCGAGGGAGATCCAGAGAAGGCGGCGATCCGCCTGAAACTAAGCAAGGGCCACGAAGTGTTCACAACGCTGCCGCAGATCCTGAAGCATATCGCTCTCCAACCTGAAAAGATTGTCTCCCACGTCGGACGCTTATAGACAGCTACACGATTTAAAGGTCACCCCCTACCCGTTTCCCCTTATGGCGGCTCGTTGGTCAAAGTTGTTTATAAGAGATGTAAGGTGCGGCACACGTTCGCACTAAAGATCACGGAGACCAGGCGAAGTTGGGCCCACAGGAGATTCCCATGGAAACGAATCGGTTGAAGCATCTTTACGTCGAGGAGTTGAAGGATTTGTACAGCGCCGAAAATCAAATGGTTAAGGCGCTGCCCAAGATGATCAAGGCTGCGAGTTCAGAAGACTTGCGCGCAGGCTTTGAAGAGCATCTCGAACAGACGAAGGGCCACGTTTCGCGGCTCGAAGAAATCTTCAAGGCTCTCGGAGAAAGTCCGAAAGGAAAGAAGTGCAAGGGCATGGAAGGACTTATCAAGGAAGGCGGCGAAATGATCGAGGAAGATCCAGCTCCGGAAGAGTTGGATGCTGGGCTGATCTCGGCGGCGCAGCGCGTGGAGCACTACGAAATCGCTGGCTACGGCTGCGTGAGTACCTACGCGAAGCTTCTCGGCGAAGACGAGGCAGAGTCGCTCTTGCGGGAAACGCTTGAAGAAGAAAAAAAGACAGACTCGAAGCTGACGGAACTGGCAGAGAGCATCAACTTGGAGGCCGCCGGCTCAGACGAGTCAGAGGAAGAGGAAGGAAACGGCACGCCGAGGAAGACTAAGACTGCGCGGGCGTAATCACGTTCTTGAGAAACACCAGAATCACAATTCAAAAGGAGGAATAGATATGAATGGAAGTTTGATCAAAGTATCGCGATTGCTCTTGCCGCTGGGTTCGCTCGTTTTTTGCGCATCCCTTGTGGCTGGACCCGCGTCGCGGTCTCAGGATCCGCAGGCACCACCCGACAACACGAAACAAAATAAGGACCAGACAAACCCCACCGCCGATCAACAGAAGATGAATCCGGCCGACCGCGCCCTGACGCAGCAGATTCGAAAGGCGATCCATGACGACACCACCCTTTCGACCTATGCGCACAATATCAAGATCATTTCGCAAGACGGCAAAGTCACTCTCCGAGGACCAGTGCGGTCCGAAGACGAGAAGAACAACATTGAAGCCAAAGCCGTCGCCGTTGCGGGAAAAGGAAACGTAACCGATCAGCTTGAAATTGCGCCGTCGAAATAACGATGCAGTAGCGGTGAGCTATTGATCTACGACTTGAATCGAAAAGGAGAAATACAAATGTCTGGAAAAAAAGTAGGTGCATTCGGAATTTACTCCACTCGCGTGGGGGTTGAAAACGCTGTAGACGCCCTAGTTCGGGCGGGCTTCCCGTCTCCAGATATTTCGGTTCTATTACCGGAAAATCTTGCGGGAACTAAGGAAATGGGCACAGAAAAAGCCACCAAAGCGCCTGAAGGTGCGACGGCAGGCGTAACCGCAGGTGGAGTGATTGGCGGCACGCTTGGCGTTCTGGCAGGCGTCGGTTTGTTGGCGATCCCGGGCCTCGGGCCTTTCATCGCTGCCGGCCCGATCATGGCAGGACTCGCTGGGCTGGGCGTCGGCGGAGCCGTTGGAGGAGTTACCGGCGCTCTCATCGGCTCGGGAATTCCTGAATTCGAAGCGAAGCGTTACGAAGGCCGCCTCCAGCATGGCGGAATTCTACTCTCCGTGCATTGCGACACGTCGGACGAAATCAAGCGCGCTAAAGAAGTTCTGAAATCCACGGGCGCTGAAGACGTTACTTCAACCGGCGAAGCTTCGGTGGATCGCGACGCCAAGGCTGCGCGGACTTCGTCCTAATCCAACCGGGAGGAAGTCGATCTTTGACTTCCTCCTTTTTTACTAAAACAATTTTGAATAGCGAAAAAAACAGTCTCGGAAAGGGATTTACGATGAACAGAAAACAGCTTCCAGGAACGATCCTAACTTTTGCTGTAGGAGCGGGAATAGGTGCCGCGGTTGCCTTGCTCTTCGCGCCGAAGTCTGGCGAGGAATTGCGCGGCGATATCGTTGACGGCGTGAATGACGGCGTCAATCAAGTTCGCAGCACAGGCAGAGATTTGAAGCGGCGAGCACAGAGAGTTGTGGATATGGCGAAAGACCAGGTGCAGGACGCGATCGACGCAGGCGACAACGCTTATAACCAAGCCAAGAGAGCGTAAAGCTCTCCTGGAAGCCAGGCATCGGCAGAGAGTGGGGAGCGCAACACGCCTCCTGAGTCGTAGGACCACGCATTAATAGGATAAAAAGGAGCCAGCAAATGAAGGCACATGCACGCAAACACACCAAGGACACCGCGCTTCTGACTACTGTGGCGGAGTCGATCGGATCAGCGCTCGGAACTATCGCGGCGAAAGCCAATGCCGCTCAAAAAGTTATTTCCCGAAGCAACGCGGTCCATGTTGTGGAACGAGAAGGCAAGAGGCTTGCGCGCAGAAGCAAGACAGTAGCGCGTAAAACCAGAAAGGCCGCCGCAAATCTGAAAAGTAGCAAAGCTGCGAAGGCCGCCCGACGCGGTTTGCGGCGCGCGAGTTCTTCCATCAAGCGAGCGGCGCGCCGGCGGTAAGCGGCATCCCCCCGGGGAAGGAAAAGGGGGCGGCGATTGCGTAATAGCAGGCGCTATTCTTCTGCGGAAGAGCCCGCTATTTATCCAGCGGCTTGAGCGAAGGCTTCGGGCGCTTTTCGCTCAAGTTGCTGAACCATGCCGTACTGATCCCAATTTTGCCACCCTTCGACAAAGCGCCCGTTCTCGAAGCGGAGGAAGCTCATGCCTGTGACTTCGACAGGTTTGCCCGTACTTGTTTCTTTGGCAGTGCTAGACCATCTCTGGCAGACCATATCTCCTTCGGCAATCACTTCGAGCAAAGTGATTCGAACGTCGGACAATTGTGCGCGAAGCACATCGTAGAAACGCTTGAAATCCTCGGGACCGCGATAAACGTTCTGCCCGTCGTGAAGTACACAGCCCTCGGGAAACATTTCGTCGATAGCTTCGCGTCTCGATTTATTCCACACCTCTTCAAACCACCTGGCCGCAAATGTCCTCTGTGCTTCTTTCTGGTCGGTCATCGGAATGTCCTCCTTCGCGCGGTTAGTATAGTCCCATAGACTTACTCATTGCTATAACAGCGCAAAGATCGCTGCCCAACGCGCAGGCATGTAAGGGCGAGTGATAGGCGTGAAGTAAATTTGCACGGGGGTGGTGGCGGTTAGAGTAGAGGGAGATTGAGTTTAACTGGCAGTTAGGTGGAGGTGTGTATGCTTCGGCCCAGTTGGTCGAGGTAAATGGGATTCTGAGTGTGGGGGAGGAATGATGCGAAGAAAATACTTGGCGTTGGCAGTGGTGATGGGAATGGCGATATTGATGCTGAGTGTGAGCGGAGTGGCGCAGCAGACAGCGAATCCAGGACCTTACAAGGTTTTGAAGACGGCGAAAGTGGGCGGAGATGGCGGGTTTGACTATGTGTATGCGGATGATGCGGGACGCCGCTTGTACATACCGAGAACGGGTCAGACTGGAGCACGGATCACGGTTTTTGATTTGGATTCACTGGCATCGGTTGGATCAATTGCGAACGCCAATGCGCGAGGAGCGGCGGTGGACCCGAAGTCAGGCCATGGGTTTGGAAGCAGCAAGCCCGTAGTGATGTGGGACACCAAGACGCTGGCGACGATCAAGTCGATTGATGTAGAAGGCGGTCCTGACGGGATTTTATTTGATCCGTTCAACGCGAGAGTGTACGTGTTCAGTCACCGCGCCCCGAATGCAACAGTGATTAATGCGGCGGACGGATCGATTACTGGCACGATTGATTTAGGAGGAGCGCCGGAGCAGGCGGTTACGGACGGGGCTGGTCATATCTACGTGGACATCGAAGACAAGGACAACATCGCTGTGGTGGACGCCAAGTCCATGACCGTGACCGCGCATTATGATTTAGCAGGGAAGTGCGGCGGACCGGGCGGCCTGGCATTTGACGTAAAGAATCATGTTTTGTTCGCTGCGTGTCATGAGCCGCAAGTGATGGTGATCCTGAGTTCGGTCGACGGAAAAATTATTACGAGCTTGCCGATCGGGAACGGCGTGGATGGAGCGGTGTTTAATCCGCAGACCTTGGAAGCGTTTAGCTCACAGCGCGATGGCACCTTGACAGTGATTAAGGAAAATAGTCCGACAAGCTTTGTAGTCGAGCAGACGGTCCAGACGATGCAGAGTGCGAAAACGCTGACGTTGGATGGGAAGACTGGACACCTATTTCTGATTGGGGCGGAATTTACTCCGCCACCTCCGCCGGCACCCGGAGAGCGCCCTGCGCGAGGAACAATGGTGCCGGATACCTTTACGATTTTGGTGGTTGGCAAGTAGCCCTGCGCCTTCGTGGTGAGAGCACCTAAAAGTTTTCTGTCCCGCCTTGCGGCCTTACTTGGCGGGAGTGCCAGGTTATTCCGAACAATGTGCGTCGAATCTGAGTCTGGATCAGTGGACGTCGGGATAGATCTCGTCGGCGATCCAGTAATTTGCGATGAGCAGGGCGAAAAGAGTTCCGACCAACCAAAGAATCCAGCGCTTGCGCTTCCAGGCAGTGCTGAGAGTGGACATCTGCATGGGAATATCGACGAGATAGGCCGTGCAGTAGCAAGCGTTGGCCATTAGGGCGAGGATGCTGAGTAGAAAGAGAGAATGGAGTGTGAATGCGGGGCGGAAATGGGGCCACGTGGCGACCAGCCAAAAGATCGCCGCCGCGATCAGTGCGAGATTGTAAAAGAGACGGCGCCGTTCCCAGAAATGGAGGGCGTCGACGAGGTAGGAGCGGAGCGGGCCGGTTGGGGAATTGGGGACAGATTGCGATTGGTTGGAGTGGGCGGCTTCCATGTTGGGGTCTCCGTTGGGAAGTTCAGAATAGCGTAGCGCTTCTCCTTGTCAAGTACTTTTCTATGTAAAGTGCAATTGATGAGCTTTGCGCGCTTCTGGGATTGCGGGCGGGCATGACGCATTACAGGCCGCGACTATTGCTGACTGTGCTGTTGCTGGCGTTCCGGGACGGGTTCTTGAGAATCGTCAGATTCGGACTTGGGCTCGGCGATTTGTTCGTGCCCGGTTTCGTCCAGGGCGGGGCGAAACCGCACATCGACGGAAAGGCTCTGTCCCGCTCGCCCTTTATATACGCCGCGGACCGGAGGGACATCGCCGTAATCACGCCCGTAGGCCACTCGAATGTGGCGAAGCTCGATGGGCTTGCCTAGCGTAGGATCGAAGCCAATCCAGCCGCTGCCCGGTAAGTAAACCTCCGCCCACGCATGCGAGGCTTGGCCGCCGATGACTTCTTCCTGCTTCGTGCTTGGCATTCCACTGCCGGAGACGATATAGCCGGAGACATAGCGCGCGGGCAGACCGCGCATGCGGACGACTCCCAATAATAGATGAGCGAAATCCTGGCAGACTCCTGCGCGCAGTGTAAGCGAATCGCGGACGGACGAGTTCACATGCGTCGCGCCCTTCATGTAGACGAAACTATTGTGGAGGAAATCGGAAGCTGTTTGCGCGAACCCGGCAACTGTGCCGTCGCAAGCTGCTTCGGCGGCTTTAGAAATCTCGGCCAGTTCAGGGAGATACGGCACGTAGGCACTGGGAGCGATCCAATCGAAATACTCTTCGAAAAGATCCGCGCGGATGGCATCGAGTTCACTAAGCTGCATGCTGCCCGGCTCGGGCCCAGGAGCTTCGTGAACCAGCACGACGGATTCGGCTTCGATTCGCAACCGACGATGATGGGGCAAAATGCTTGTGACATGAATCCAATTTCCGTAGCCATCTTTATAAGAGGAACCGCGCGAAACGGGCGTGGTGATCAAACGAAAAGAAAGGCAGCTTTGTCGATCATCGTGGATGGGACGGAGACGGACCTCGTTGTAACTTTCATAGACGGGGCCGTCATAGATGAATTCCGTAGCGTGAAGAAGATGGAAGCGGTTCATGCCACGCCTGCATAGTAGAAGTAAGTGCGCGCTATGACTTCACCGATGGTGTTGAACTGGTGGATGAGTCCGGTAAGGTAAGCGTGGAGTCCGTCGTCAAGTATTTCGTCGATCCGGCTATAGCGCAGCCGCTCCAGAACTTTGCCGGTGAGACGCTCCGCCTCGTTGGCGTAGGAGCCCGGTGCCGTATTGCTGATAGCGCGTAGACCGGCCTGCATTTCCGTTACGCAAAAACGGATGGAGCGCGGATGCTGATGATTGAGAATAAGCATTTCGGCGACGCGCGCGGGCTCGATCGGCGAATGATACTGCCGGTGATACGCCTCGTAGGCGCCTACGGATTTTAGGACGGCCATCCATTGATGGCTGTCGGGCGTGTTTCCCACGGTAGTAAGCGCGAGAAGATTGCGGTACTGAACGTCAACTAGCCGAGCGGTCATTTCCGCGCGTTCCAGAGCCCATCCTACACGCAGGAAATCCCATCCTTCGTCGTGTGGCAGCGTGGCGTCACTGACGCCATGAAAACGATGACTTCCAAAAATGACTCGGCCGCAGAAACGATGCGGACCGGCGGCGGATTCTTCTTGAGGATCGAAGCGGCCCAGCGTGAAGTAAAGTCCGTTGAGGTCTTCCCACATTTCGCGAGAGATGCGGTCGCGAATGGTGCGGGCGTTTTCGCGAGCCTTGGTGATGCACTGCATGATGGAGCTTGGGTTGTCGGGGCTGAAAGCCAGGAATTGGAAAACGTTGGGGGCCGTTGGCTCTGTGTAGAGCTGGCGAAAAAGATTTTCTTCGCCAGCCATAGAAAGAATAGGTTCCCAGCGCACGCCGTGCGGTTGCGGAGCTTGCTCCAGCAGGGTGTGAAAAGTGACGTCGAGAATGCGGGCCGTATCCTCCGCGCGCCCTATATAGCGAGCCAGCCAGAAAAGGGAATCGGCAATGCGGGAGAGCATGTCAGCACTCTCCCCGTAGGATCCATGTGTCTTTGCTGCCGCCACCTTGCGAGGAATTAACGACGAGCGACCCCGGTTGCAAAGCGACACGCGTCAGACCGCCGGGGACAATGGTAACTTTTTGACCGTCATAGAGGCAGTAGGGGCGAAGATCGACGTGACGCCCGGCCATGCATTGAGTGACGGAATCGTAAGATGGAACAACCGAGAGAGGCACGATCGGTTGCGCGATGTAGTTGCGCGGCTCAGCGAGAATTCTCTCGCGGAAGGCTTCGATTTCAGCGCGAGCGGCGCTCGGGCCCATCAGCATGCCGTAGCCGCCGGATTCTCCGACGCTCTTAACGACCAAATTGTGCAGATTGGCTAGCACGTGGGAGAGATGGTCGGAGCGATCACAGAGATACGTCTCCACGGTGCGCAATATGGGGTCCTGGTCCAGGTAATAGCGAATCATCGTTGGAACGTGAGCGTAGATGGCTTTGTCATCGGCGACGCCGTTGCCGGGAGTGTTTGCGAGCGCGATGTTGCCGGCGCGGTAAGCTCCCATCAGGCCGGGAACTCCTAGCATCGAGTCCGAGCGGAAGCAGAGTGGATCGAGGAAATCATCGTCGACGCGCCGGTAGATGACGTCAACGCGCTTGAGGCCGTAGATCGTTTTCATGTATACGACTACGCCATCCACGATCAGGTCGCGGCCTTCTACCAACTCAATACCCATTTGCTGTGCCAGAAAACTGTGCTCGAAATAGGCGCTGTTATGAATTCCTGGCGTTAGCAAAACGATCTGTGCGTCAGGGTCCGTGCGGGGCGAGAGCGTGCGCAGGATGCGGGAAAGCTCTGCAGGATAGTGATTTACGGGGAGCACCTCGTGCTCCTGAAAGGCCTCCGGGAACGTCCGCGTCATAACGAGCCGGTTCTCAAGTACGTAGGAAATGCCGCTCGGAGTCCGAACATTATCTTCCAGCACGAGGAATTCGCCGGTGGCGGAATCGCGAACCAAATCGATCCCGCAGACGTGTGTGTAGATGCCGTGAGGGACCTCAAGTCCAATCATTTCGCGCCGGAAGTGACGGCAGGAATAAACGAGCGATGCTGGGATTTTGCGGTCTTTGATGATCTGCTGCTTACCATACACGTCTTGCAAAAAAAGATTCAGCGCTACGACGCGCTGGCTGAGGCCGGATTCGATGCGCGCCCACTCGGACTGCGGCAGGATGCGGGGAATCAGATCGAAAGGGAATAGCCGTTCGGTACCGCGTCCGTCGCTGTAGACAGTGAACGTGATGCCCTGCAAAAGGAAAGACATGTCGGCGTGTTTGCGGCGGTCCTCGAACTGGGTTGGGGCCATGACGCCGAGTTTTTCGAACAGGCGGGCATAGTGCGAACGGGCTTGCCCCTGAGAAGAGAACATCTCATCGTAAAAAGGGCCTGCCGTGTAGCCCGAGAACAGACCTCGGTCTGAAAGACACATAGGCGCCGCCGTCATCGGGACACGATAGCAACCCCGGACGCAGAGTGCTCACCAAAAAATCGCATTTCATGTATCGGAAATTTGAGAGAGGAAGGACTATCCGCACCTCACGCTCGCACCGGGGCCTGCATTGTCCAAACGCGGGAGACAGGGATCGGACCTCTGTCAGAAGGCGGGGAAATACTTTGAAAAGATGGCGAAACACCTTGACCTTCTATACGTCTATGACTATATATGCAGAAGCCGGAGGTATAGGTGTTGAACCCGAAATCGGATCTGCCCCAAGGCACGCTGGACTTACTAATACTCAAAGTCGTGGCCCTCGGCCCGGTGCACGGATATGCCATCGCGCAAAGGCTGGAACTGGTGTCGAAGCACGTGGTCCAGGTTCCCCAAGGGTCGCTCTATCCTGCGCTGCATCGCCTGGAAAATCGGGGACTTTTGGCCTCGGACTGGAAGGACACCGAAACTGGACGTGAAGCAAAGTTCTATCGCTTAACGGGCAAAGGGTGCGCACAGCTTGAAACCGAAGCCGCTAGTTGGGAACGCCTGACGGAGGCCGTCGCTCTCATTCTGAAATTATCCGAAGGCGGTGCCGAATGAACTGGTGGCAGCGGCTGTTGCGACGCAACAAGATGGAAGAACAACTCGAAAAGGAGATGCGCTTTCACCTGGGACAGCATGTCAGCGAGTTGGTCGCCAATGGCGCAACTCCATCGGAAGCGCGGCGGAGAGCACGTATGGTTCTCGGCGGCCCAGAGCAAGTGAAGGAAGAATGCCGCGACGCGCGCGGTACGCGGTGGCTAGAAGATTTTTGGCAGGATTTTCGCTATGCGATGCGCCTGCTTCGCCAGCGCCCCGGATTTGCGGCTGTTGCGCTTCTGACGCTCGCCTTGGGAACCGGCGCAACAACAGTGATGTTCACGCTCGTCAATGGCGTCCTGCTGAAGCCATTGCCTTTTCCTGAGCCCGACCGGTTGGTTGCTATTCACGGACAATCCGTCGAATGGAATACAGAACTCTTTGGCAAACAGAACGTCGCCTACCTGGACTTTCTCGATTGCACGCGGTCAAGCCACTCGCTTAACTTTGCGGCTGCGCTATTCAACGGCGGAACAGTCAGCCAGCCAGGCGCCCCCGAATACATTGACCTTCGTGAGACTTCGCCCGGGCTGTTCTCCGTTCTCCGCGTCCCCCTTCTATTTGGGCGCGATTTCTTGCCCGAAGAAGACAAGCAGGGCGCCGCACCCGTGGCCATCCTGGGCTACAGCTTCTGGCGGCGGCACTTCGCCGGAAGACCGGATGCCCTTAATTCCACGATGGCGCTTGATGTAAAGCGTTACACCATCGTTGGAATTGCGCCCGCCGACTTCCGATTGTTCGGCCAAGAAGCGGATGTATATACGCCGATTGGCCAGGACACGGCCCGATACCTGCAGAATCGGGATGCGCATCCCGTTCGTGTTGTAGCGCGGATCCAGCCAGGGAATACGCTGAGCGAAGCGCAGGCCGAACTGGCTTTGATCGGTAGACATCTTGCGGAAGCGTACAAGGACACAAACGGCAGACGAACATTGATTGCGGAACCGCTCCGTCCTGAGGTGGGGGATGTGCGGTCCACGCTGTGGCTGCTGCTGGGCGCGGTAGGCCTTGTCCTTCTGATTGCGTGCGCCAATGTTGCCAGCTTGCTTCTTGCGCGTGCCGTTTCGCGTGAGCGCGAACTTGCCATGCGTGTAGCGCTCGGAGCGACGAGAGGCAGACTGGTGCGCCAATGTCTCGCCGAAAGCATCGTTCTTGGATTGTCGGGAGGGGTTCTCGGCGTTTTGCTCGCGACCTTTGGCGTTCGTCCACTTGTGGCTTTCTGGCCGGGCGATCTGCCACGCGCAGAGGAAGTGCAGCTAGATTGGCGCGTGCTGTTGTTTGCACTGGCTGTTTCCATTTTGAGCGGTCTGCTCTTCGGCATCGCACCGGCGATGCGAGCTCCATTCAAAGATGTGGAACGAACACTGCGGGCCGGGGCGCGCAGCATTGCTGGCGGCTCAAAGCGTTTGCATAGCACTTTTGTAATTTCAGAGATTACTCTGGCGATCGTTCTTCTGGTTTCCGCGGGAATGCTAGGCAGGACGCTGCTCCGTCTCGCGTCGCTCGACCCAGGAGTCGACATTCACAACGTTCTGGTCGCGCGGACGGCGCTTTCACCGGCCACGCTTGCTGATCCGGCAAAGACGCGCGCGGCCTGGAAAGATGTTCTCGCGCGAGCACGACGCTTGCCGGGTGTGCAATCCGTCGCGACCGTCGATACGTTTCCGATGCGCGAGGGCGACAATGAACAGGCCTACTGGACCAGCGCAGACCTGCCACCCAACGACAAATTGCCGTTCGCTTTGATGACCAATGTCTCTCCGGATTATCTGGACGTCATGCGAATCCCATTGCGTCGCGGACGATTCTTCGATGGGCATGACGAACTCGGCAGCACGCCAGTCATCGTCATTGACGAGGTTCTCGCTCAAAATGGGTTCGGTAAAGAAGATCCCATCGGGAAACGGCTCTGGATTCCGGACATGGGCTACGCGTCGAACGTGTTTGAAATCGTGGGGGTAGTGGGCCATGTCCGCCATTGGGGCTTGGCTGGCGACGATCAAGCCAAAATTCGCGCGCAAATTTACTATCCGTTTTCGCAACTTCCCGATAGTTTTATGCACCGATGGTCGGAGCTTATGTCGATCGCGGTGCGCACCGAAATTCCCCCATTGAATTTAGTGGCCCCGCTGCGCAGCGAGCTAAAGGGAGCTGCCAGTGATCAGGTTCTTTACAATGTTCACACCATGGAGCAGTTGGCCAGCGATTCACTCTCGCGTCAGCGCTTTCTTTTATTGTTGTTCGGCGTGTTCGCAGGATTAGCTTTAGTGCTGGCGTGCATCGGCATTTATGGAGTGCTGGCATATTTGACGGGGCAGCGCGTGCCTGAAATCGGCATACGAATGGCGCTAGGGGCGAAGCCAAACAGTGTTATTTGGCTGGTACTGCGGCAGAGCCTCCGGATGATTTTCGTCGGTGTTGCGCTAGGAACGGCGGCGGCCTTGGCGGCAGGGCGAGTCTTGCAGCAATTGGTGCAGGGCATGCAGCCCATCGAAATTTCCACTTTTGCCATGACTATTCCCGTCCTCGTGCTTGCCGCGTTGTTCGCAAGCTTTCTGCCCGCGCGCCGCGCCAGCCGCGTGGACCCGGTCATCGCTCTGCGCCAGGATTAAAGCCGGGGCGCAAAACTCAGAAAAAATAGAAGGAACTCTTTTGATCCTTGAAAATGAGGAAGCGCCTCGTTCGCTCCCGAGGAGCCTCCTCACGCTTAGTCTAATCTGGGATGGGATTGCTTCAACTCACGTCGGGTTACTTAGTGCGTGACTACCGAGGATAAACGAAGTCTCGTCCTGTATTTTTGCCAGGAAAAAACCAGGATCGAATGGCCATTGGAGAATCTCCCGAGCGCTCAGCAAATTCAAAAATAACTTTGCCCGGTGTCTCTGTTCGTACTTCGGGAATCGTCTTTAGTGTCGCTAGGAGCTGAGTTTCGTCGCCGTTCCAGACCTCGACAATGTTTCGGTCCGAAATGCTGTCGAGCAATTTGAAGACGTAAGTGCCTGCGGGCAAAACTTGCCCCGGAATTTCCACGGAGTCGCTGAAAGTCGCGACCGTTTTCCTGTTCCATTCGTCAGCTTTTGCGCCTGCGCCAAGGATCGCGCCGAGTAGAATCGCACAAGCGGTTAATTGAACTAGTTTGATGATTCGCATATATTCGCACTCCTTGCTAGAAATGGCTGGGAGGAACGGTCTCCCTTCTTTTATTTAGACGCGCAGTAACTTGTTTCGGTTATCTCGAACAGAAGTAAGTCGTTCTGGAAAATCCCGCATCACTTGCAACTTCGCAGCCAGACGCAGTGAGAATTTTGTAAAGAGCTGAATATTCAATGGCATAGCGTGATCGATAATGGGCGAGATCAAGAAAAAGCCCAGCGCGCGAGTGCGCACATATTTCCGAAGATAAAGAATTATTCGTACAGCGATTTCTACCCAAAATCCCATAGAGAAACCGCACGCTACGAGCCGTGCAAGGATACGGTCGCTTGTGCTTATGCTTGCGTGGACGAGTGCTTGCCAATATACTTCGCGGCGTTGTGTGGAGTGAAACGAACGTTTCAGGGCTGGGAGAATTATCGATGAGGGGGATGACGATGACTGAAATTATTGCGCGGGATTTTGGTTGCGGCGGTATTTCTGGCGCCGATCGCTGCAGGGGCTGGGCAAAATTCTTCAAGCCAGGAGACATCGACTGCGCGGAGCAAGGATGGCAAAAAACTATTTGGCACAGCGGAAGCGCTGCGCGTAGCGCGAGTGAGTTCGCCGCGCATCTCGCCGGATGGTGCGCGCGTAGCTTACCTGGTAGCCGAGAACGTAATGGACAAAGAGAAGGACACGGCGTGGAAATCAGTGACGCATCTCTGGGTAGTGCCAACTGCTGGACCGGCGACATCAGCGCGCCAATTTACGCGCGGTGAAAAGAGCGTTTCGAACGTGGCATGGTCGCCTGACGGAAAATTACTCGCCTTCACGATGGACGCCGGCGATGAAAAAGACGCTAAGCCGCAAGTGTGGTTCATGTACGCCGATGGCGGCGAGCCCTGGCAGGTGACGAAGCACAAATCCGGCGTGCGCGGATTCCAGATTTCGCCTGACGGCAAAACGTTGCTGCTGACCGCGACAGTTCCGCCGAGTGAGGACGAAGAAAAGCGGGGGAAGCAGAAGGACGATGCCGTAGTGGTGGATCACGATTTTAAAATGGCGCAGCTCTGGACGTGGAACATCGGCACGAACGAGGAGAAGCAAATCAGCAACGGTGATTTCACCGTAGGCGACGCCCGCTGGTCCCCCGATGGAGCGCGCGTCACTTTCACGACAAATCCTACGCCGCGCTTGGACGACATCTCGTTGCAAACAGCCTGGGTGTTGGACGTGACGAGCGGAAAGCAACGCAAGTTAGTGGAGACGTCTGATCCCACGCAGACAGCACGCTGGTCGCCCGACGGAAAGTCGATTGCCTATCTGAGCAGCTCCGGACTCGTCGTCTATCAGGTGAATTTATTTGTTGTCGATGCCAACGGCGGCTCGCCCAGAAAAGTGAGCGGCAAATTTGACCTGAATGCGGGAGAGCCCGTCTGGTCGAAGGACGGCAAAACTATTTTCTTCAGTTCGGACGATCACGAAGCCAACAGGATTTTCGCTGTGGACGTGGCCGCAGGAACAGTTCGGCCTCTCACCGACGCGGCGACCGTGGTCAGTCTTGCCGAAATCAACGCGAATGGTCAGACCGCAGTTGGAACGTGGGGTGACGCAACACATCCCGACGACGTCTTCCGCAGCGATTTAAGTTTTGGTTCACTCGAACGCATCACGAACCAAAATGCCTGGCTTGCCGACTACGCACTCGGAGCAAGCGAAGTCGTTCGTTGGAAGAGCAGCAAAGACGGAATGGAGATCGACGGCATCGTGACCAAGCCGGTCGACTTCGATGGAACCCACAAGGTTCCGTTCTTGCTCAATCCGCACGGAGGTCCGACGGGCGCTTCGCTGCTTTCGTTCAACCCGACCGAGCAGATCATGGCTGCGAACGGCTACATGGTCCTGCAGCCCAATTTTCGCGGGTCCACTGGACGAGGCGAAAAGTTTGAGGCCGCGAATCAGAATGACTGGGGAAATGGCGATTTCAAAGACGACATGAGCGGTGTCCAAGCGATGGTGGACAAAGGCTGGGCCGATCCAGATCGTCTCGGCGCTTTCGGATGGTCTTACGGGGGATACATGACCATGTGGATTGATACGCAGACGGACCGCTTCAAAGCAATTTCCCCAGGAGCGGGTCTGCCTGACCTTTATTCCATGTATTCGCAAACCGACATTCACCGCTATCTCACCGTCTTTTTCAACGCGAAAGCGCCATGGGACAACTATCAGGAATATTGGGATCATTCGCCGATGAAATTCGTAGGAAACGTGAAAACGCCGACGATGATTCTCCACGGACAAGCGGACACGCGCGTGCCGATTCCGCAGGCCGAGGAGTTTTATCGCGCCCTGTATGAGCGGAAGGTTCCGGTGGAGTACGTCACTTATCCCAGAGAAAATCATGGGTTCGTGGAACCGCGCCACATTCAGGATAGATGGCAGAGGTATCTCGTGTTTTTTGGAAAGTATTTGAACAATCCGCCGGTGACGGAATCGAAGGCCGTGGTAGATCGGTTAAGCAAGGATCTGCCGTAGAGAAAATCCTGTTTTATTTGTGGTGAGGACTATCGCTGCAGCAACAAGCAAGTGGTCTCCGAAGCATCACGAAGCCAAATAGAAATAAAAACGGGGAAGGCCAACTGGCCTTCCCCGTTTTTGCGGCTAGTGTGAAAAAACGGCCGGAAGTAGTTAGAAACGGAAACGAATACCCAGTTCGATCGACCGCGGCGTGTTTACCTGAGTACTCTCAACACCCCAACTTGCGGGCTGTCCAAGATTCAGAACTGGGTCGGCGAGCTGGTCGTGGTTGAAAACGTTAGTGAAGATGGATTGGAATTCGGCGCTGAAGCGCTCGTTGATGTGAATGTTCTTCTTGATCTGGAAGTCGACGTTCCAGAAGGGCATGCCGCGAAGCACGCCGGCCCCGCCTGCACCGCCGTCTAGACCCAGAATCGGGTTACGTGCGCAGGCAAATACCGCTGCGGGATTGGCGAACAGGTTGACGTTGCCGGCAGTGCCCACGCCGTTGGAACCGGTGACATTGTTGTGGCGCGAACTGCCGAAGTTGTTTGCGCAGGTGAGAACGCCATTTTCGTCAGCGAAGAAGTTTTGAGAATCGCCTTCTCCGAACGCTTGGCTGTCGCCGTTGGTGGTGTTGATTTCCAGCGGAAGGCCGCTGCCAGTCGTGAAAATAGGCGCGAACGACCATCCTCCGAGTAGACGGCCCTTCACAGCCGTGCTGGCCCTTGAAGAAGGGCGGCTGGTAAACCGCCAATATGTTGTAAACGAATTTGCGGTCGAACGGCTGTAGACCATAGCCTGCGCCGATGTTGTAAGGATCCACGACCGTAACTTCGCTGCTGGCTTGAACGTTGTTCACCGTACCCAGAGCCTTGCTGTAGGTAAAGTTCTGCTGCAAGGTCAGCCCATGCCAATCCGACATTTTGAGAGTAACGAACCCAGCGTTGTAGTTACCGTAGCCGAGGCTGGCGTTCACTCCGACGCCGGAGGTCAACTGACCGCTGCAACCGATTTCCGTTCCAGTCGGGCAGTTAAGCGGAGTATTCAGCATGGTGCGGGCGAAGTTAAACCCGCCATTGTCCAAATCGCTCCACAAGTTCCAAACGTTTTGTTGGATGAGATTCTTCGGTGCCGGCTGCTCCTTCTTTCATAGCGACAGCCTGCGTGCAGTTCGCGAAGCCAGTGCAATAACCAGTGCCCGCGAGAGCAGTTTCGAAGAAGGGTTGTGCCGTCACGGCCGCTGCGTTAGCAGTGCAGCCGGCACCAGAAAGACCCGCAATGCCGCCGCAGTATTGCAATTCCAAATTAGCGAAGGCCTTGGCGAACGTCTGCCCGCCAAGTGTCATCATGGTAGGCACCGCGTTAATGTTGACGGGCTGATATTCGTGACTAATCTTGCGGCCGATGTAGCCGAATTCGATCATCGTCTTGCTGTTGATTTGGCGCTGAATGGTCAGGTCGAACTGGTCCGATTCGTCCGGCCGGAAATTCTTGTCCAAGGCTTCGCCCGCGCCTGCCGCGATGGCGTTAATCCCCGGAAAGTCAGGCTGTGGAAGCGTCAAACTGGGAGAGGGAATCGGAGCAGTCATGCCATCGGTGCCGATGCGGAAAGCATTGGCAGGCGTAGCAAGGCCAGAGCCGGCGCAGGGTGTATTAGCGATGCCCACGGTCGGGCTCTGTGCGCCAATGCACTGTACAGGCTGGATGAGACCGGTGCCAAGCAGAGGAACCAGCACAAGGTCCACGCCGTTCAGACGTCCGAAGATTCGGCTGTAGCCCCCACGAATGACTGTCTTGCCCTGGCCGATCACCTTACCTAGGATTCCTTCGCTATAATTTGGATTCCAAGCTGCAGCGATACGAGGGCTGAACGCGCCATAGAAGGGATCGTACGGGTATTTTTGCCCGCCATTCGTGTTTCCCACGAGGGCAAAACCAACTTCTGGATTGTAGACTTGACCTTGCAACGCTGCAGATTGCCGCGCGTTCAGATATCCCTGCAGGTCGATTTGTTGGCCTGTCTGACCCACGAGCTCAACTTGGCGCCCTTGCTGTTCGACCGGAGGCATTTCGAGCGTCCATCCCAGACCGTATGTAACGGTGAGACTGGGCTTAATCCGCCACGAATCGCTGAAGTACACGTTGTAGTAGGGAATTGTGCTGATGTCTTGCGCAGGCGTCAGTGGGGGGTTCAGCGTCAGTTGCGGACCAGAACGCGTGAAAGCCGTTTGCGCGATCGATACGATTCCAAGCGCAGCAGTGTAATCTCGGCCAAAGTTTGTTTGGTCTGCGGACGCGACCGTCGCGGGAATAATCCCCGCTAGGTTGATTCCGGCGCCCGTGGAAGTCCCGAGCTGATAGACAGGTTGAAAGTTGATCCCGCCGCCGTTGTCACTGCGCTCGTGAAAGTCCCAGTTGCGCTGGTAGGTACCGCCAAACTGAAAGAGGTGGTTGCCGTGAAGTATGCTCACGTCATCGCGAATCATGTTGTCTTTGCCGTCCCAGAAGCGGGTGCGCGTGTCTTGTGTATTCACATTGTACGGCGTCAGCGCATATCCCGCGGTAGCTCCCGCCTCGCCAAAGGGTTCAAGCGCTCCTCCTAATCCGGTAAGCTGCGGATTATCTCCACCTGAGCCCCACTGCCAGAAGTTTCGCAGAAAGCTGTAGTGGAAGTCGTTTGTGGTGTTAGTAGTGATATTCGTCGTCAGAGCCGCTACATAGAACCATGGTACTTGCGGCCGCTCGGACAGGGAAACGGGCGCCCCGCCGGTGATGTCGTACTGGCTGTCAGTTACGCGGTTTAGCTTATAGTAGCGATAACTCGTCATAAAGTGCCATTTGGCTCCAAAGTCGTGATCCAAGCGGGCCACGCCGAAGTTGCTGCTCTGCGGAACTGCCATATTTCCGGTGAAGACGCCGACATTTCCACCAGCGGGTGTATTGTCGCAAAGCGTAAGGCCGTTGCATCCGGCAGTATTCGGCATCGGCATCGTTGCCCACATCTGCTGCACCGTGGTATTGACTCCGATGCCTCTGGGGTCAAGATTAGTTCCAGCATAGGTAACGCCTTGAAATGTCACGGGCGTTGGATTCAGGTTGTAATACTGTCCGCCGAAAAAGAGCAAACCCAAGCGCATCGAAGCTGTTGGAACGTTCCTGCTAATTGTTTCTGAATTTGGCCAGCTGAACCCTTCAAAGTTCGCGAAGAAGTAGGTCTTTCCGCCAAGAATTTCCTTTGGAATAATCGGCCCGCCGACGGCGCCGCCATAACGGCTGTAGTGATAGCTAGGAACTGGAATACCTGCCGCGTTATTGTCGAACGTGTTCGCAGACCAGTTGTTGTCCAAATAATATTCGTAACCCGTGCCGTGCCATGCGTTGGTACCGCGCTTCGTTACCATAGACACTTGAGAACCCGCCGAACTGTTAAAGTCCGCGGTCTGGTTCGTCGTGCTCACCTTGAATTCTTCAATGCTATCGATTGGAGTGGGCATTACGCCGGTCGGACCCCCGCCAGCATTTCCCGTGACCTCTTTTGAAATCAGTCCGCCAGTTACGTCGCCGGCAAAGCTCGGCGTGTAAATGTTCATGCTACCGTCCATGTCGTTAGTGTTTTGGCCACCATCGAGTTGGAAGGAATTTTGATCCATGGCAACGCCTGCCACGCTGCCATCAGGAGCGACGCCGGGCTGTAGAGTAAAGAAGGTGCTCGCGTCGCGGCTAATGCTCGGAAGTGAGTCGAGAGCGGTTCCTGAGATCGTGTTTCCCACCGTGGCATTCAGAGTCTGGAGCTCCGCATTCGAAGCCGTCACTTCGACGCTCTCGGCAACCGAACCAACTTCGAGAGTCACATTCAGAGTGAGGGCCGAGCCGACATTCACCGTTTGGCCAGTAAGCCGGGAAATGCGAAATCCCTGTTTGCTTACCGTGAAGTCGTACGTACCGGCGGGCACATCGACGAGGATAAATCGGCCATTTTCATTGGTCGACGCCACTCGAGGATTGTTTGTCGCTTTGTCCGTCAGAGTGACCGTCGCGTCAGCCACAGCAGCGCCCGAAGGATCCGTGACAGTTCCTGCGACAGTGCCCGTTGACGCGCTTTGTGAAAAGAGCGCCGACGGAACCAATGCCAACAAACAAAGCAAAAAGCCGATCCCAAGAAGCGATCGTTTACTTAACATTTAGCATCCTCCAGTTGAGTGCATCGCAAACAAATCAGAATTTAGGTACGGAATTTTGAAAATTGTGCGGCACTCGCGCCGCAACTAAGTCGCACAGCCAAGTGCAAGCGCCTTGCCATCCGGAAAATTCTTCGTATTAATTTGTTTTCAACGACTTCGAGGAAGACAACCAAATGTAAATATGAATTCGTGAAGATTGCTCAAATCGGTTCGACGCACGATGCCTGGACTTCGCACCACTTATTCGACTGCTTGTATCGATCGCAAGCTGAAACGTCCCAAATAAATAAGAAGCTCGTTGTATACCAAATCTTGGAGACTCGGGGCACTTACTTCGAAAACCGGGAATAATTTTCTGACTGTAAATTCTAAAATGATTCTAGGAATACTAAATTTATTCTAAAAATATGAATTGAGCTTGGCCTTTCCACGAATTCTGAGATTTGGAAACCGCAAAAACACGTGAAATGCCGAGGAGAACCCACTGGAGAGGCTGTAAGTTTTCAGCGGGCCGTGGCTTGACGTTCATCGAGAATTCCCGGGACCATCATTCATCCAAGAAAGAATCCGTGCCGATCCAGGAGTTAGCGAGCGACTTCAGGTTATTTTTGTAGGTCCGGGAGACCATGTATTCTCTGCCACCAGCTATGCGCAGCACATATTCCCCGCTGGTCCCGGGGTGAATTTCTTCCACCGAAGATGCATTCACCAGGACCGATCGGTGGATGCGAACGAAGCCATAAGCCTCCAGTTTCTCGGCCATCGTTGAAATAGACTCTCGCAATAAATAGGAGTCCGTCAGACGTCGCAACAAGACGTAATTTCCCTCTGCTTCGACGGCGAGAATGTCGCCGGGATGGATCAGGAGAATTTTGCCTTTTGTTTTAATGGCGATTTTGATTGGTTTCACCAGCGGCGTCTCCGGCCGCGGATGGAATTCCGCGACTTTGAGATTTTTTTCAGCCGCGGCTGTGTGATCGGCGGGCACCGGAGGCGAAGTCTCGCTCTCCTCGTGCGTATCCTTCAGTCCGCTTGCGGCGAATTTGGCTCCAAACAAGTCGTTCATATTTGTCCCGAGCGGAAAAGCAATTTCATCTCTCCGCTGAATCCACGTTCATTTTCCCAGCAAGCTGCAAGTCGTACCCAATGAGATCATGATTCTTGAAAAAATAGCTGTCGCTCAAGATCGGACAATGCGAAGCAAAATCAGGTGAATACGTTTGAGCGCCGCATTCGATTCTCAAGCGCAGACGCGCAAAAAAGTATTATCAGTCACCGCCCAAAGGCGTTCCGTGTTCACTCACGCGAGTCTTCGTCACGTGTTTCTAAGCTCCTGCGGCGTCAGACCCAACACGCGACGCGTGTGCAGCGCAAGATGGCTCTGATGGCAAAAGCCATTATCGAGAGCTATTTGGCCAATCGGCGTTCTCCCTCTGCGCAATTGCATGGCCGCGCGCTCAACACGTCGCCGAATCAAATACTGATGCGGCGGCAGACCCAGCGCTTTGCGAAACAGCGTCTTAAAATGTGAAACACTTAAACCAGCAACCTCAGCGATTTCGTCCAGCCCAAGATCTCGCCCGAGATTGTCTTCAATAAAGCCCAAAACATCTTTCAACTTGCGCCCTGGCATCGCAGCTTTAAAGCCGCGCGAGGCGGGTGCCAAGGAACTGTGATTCCGCACGATCCTCGCTGCAAGGCCTGTTGCCAGCCCGTCCATATACGCCCGGCCGGAGGGATAGCCGCTCTCCATTTCTGCTTTCAAAGCCCATCCAATGTGCTCGATCTGCGAATCGCGCGCATGAAAACGATTGAAGATTCGCAATTTGCTCGGATCACCGCCGGACTCTTTTACAATGGCTTCGAGGGCGCGCAGTTTAAGCCCGATCACCAATGCTGTGTCCCGAGCTTTGAGCTCCCAGACCCCACCAAGATTTGGCGGGATGATTTCGAGATCTCCATGAATCGTCGTTCCTCGATGTCTTTCTCCACCACGGCGGCAATCGACTGCCACGGATGTTCCAACATGGACGGAAACCAAGACTCGCGGCGAACCAGGGTATTCAACAATTCCAGGTGGGTCTGAAAGCAGACTGAGACGCAGATTTTCTGTTGAGCCGATGACTTTTGGAGGGATGGGTTCTGACGTTTGTTCCTGCAGGTAGCTTCTACCAAAAGCACCCATACTCGGGGACCCCTTAACTGCAAAAAAGCGAAACTCGACCGGAAATTCCGCGTCCCCCCTCGCAGGTCGCTGCTGCTGTCCACACCTCTACATTGAAACCGCAATGCCGACAGCCACTGCATTGAGCTTTATCTTGGTTGGACGCATCAGAAGCCCAAAGGTTACCCGGAATTTGTAGCATTATTGAAAATTTGAGGCCCAATGAGAGCGTTAGCCAGCAGGAATCAACGAACAGGCTTCCAATCACACAGATTCGCGGCAACCGCGTGGGCGACCTGCTCATCTATCAGACGACATCATTACTGCATCATTGAAAATGCCAGTACGAGTTTCGAGAGCGCTTTAGAAACAGTGAGAGGAGACTATTGCTAGAAAATAAGATCCCGTTCGCGTGGAGATCGTTTCTTCGAGATGTGCGTTCTTTGATCTCTGGCGAGAGAGAAGGCACTTCGGTCAGTTCTCGTAGGCAAAGGATCGGCGGATTGGTCTTGGTCCTCGCTATAGGATTGTTGCCAGTTCCTGGACACGCTCAGAATGTTACTTTCAAAATTCCTCCGGTGAAGATCCCGCTCAAGATCAAGGAGCAGTCGGTTACGATCGCAGCCTCAGCCACCGTATCCATGCATTCGAAAGACCAGGAGACAAGCATCTTCAAACTGGAGTTGAATGCCGATCTTGGTGAATTGCAGCAAAGCATGACGGCCCTGCTGGCCTCCCAGTTGGATAAGGATGATGCGTGCGGGGAGCGGATAGTCATCGAGCATGCAGACCTGACGCCCGTTCCACCTGCCAGCCTTGCCGTTGTGCAACTGCACTACGAACGATGGGCGTGTGCGAAAGTTTTGGGCAAGGAAAAAACTAAGAAGCTCGTCGGGGGCAACGCCGTGATTGAGGTGAAGCTCACGCCCTCTATCGAGGAAAACAATACGGAGCTGAGGTTGGTACCGGAGGTCGGGAAGATCGAAGCGGATGGGTCACTGGGCGAGTTGCTGCGCTCCGGAACGCTCGGCGACGCCATTCGCGACAAGATACGGGCATCGATCCTCTCGGCGATGGAAAAAGGAACGAACCTGAGCACCACGCTTCCGCCGGCCATTCAAGGGCATGCCAGCCTCCAGAAAGCTGAGTTCAAGGATGGAGGTTCCGGAAGGCTAGTCGTCGTGCTGAGAGGAGAGGGACAAATTACGAGAGAGCAAATTCAGGCGCTCTCGAAGCAAGTCAAAGACCGTATGCCCGCTAAATGAAGAGTGCGCTGGAGCGCGAGTACAATTATTTCCGTAGAGCAAAAATAATGAACAGAAAGCTTTGCCCGACGACGATTCGCTGCTCAAGAAAGCAGGAAAGTGCCGAGCTCGGTGTTGAAGCGATCGCGGTTCTCGATATTGGATAGATGCGCGGCGTTGAGTTCCACGTAGCGTGCGCCGGCGATGTGTTCTGCGAGGAAGCGGCCATCGGCGGGCGTGGTTGCGACGTCATGCGTTCCGGCAATGACTAAAGTTGGAATCTTAATCCCGGCAATGGCATCACGCGCGTCGAAATCGCGAATGGCAGCACAGTTAGCGACGTAACCTTCGGGATTCGCGCCCTCGAATGTGAGTTTGGTTGAAGCGACAACGTCCGGTGACTTAGCGCGATACTCCGCGGAAAACCAGCGCTCCATGACCCCGGTGGAGATCGACTTCATGCCGCCCTTGCGAACGGCTTCGATACGCGGGTTCCATATTTCCGGAGTGCCTATTTTCGCGGCAGTATTGCTGAGCACCAGCTTGTGGAACCGGTCCGCTGCGTTCAGCGCCAGCCACATCCCCGTTTGTCCGCCCATGGACAGGCCGCAAAAATAAACGCGATCGATATGCAATTCGTCCAGTAGGGCGAGAACATCGCGCGCCAACTGCTCTATGGTGTAAGGGCCGGGCGTAACCGAGGATTGGCCATGGCCGCGGGTGTCGTATCGCAAGACGCGGAATGGCTTCTGAAATACCGGCGCTTGCGGATCCCACATCGAGAGCGTTTCGCCGAGCGAGTTAGAAAAAACAAGGACTGGCGCGTCGGCGGGCCCAGCAAGATCGTAGTGGATGCGCACATCTTTTAATTGAGCGAAGGCCATAGAGATCACTTTTTCCGTGGTTTTTTCTGGTCGCGATGCTCCGTGCTCGAGGCCAGCACCCGATCAATGAACTGGTCGGCGACGCCTAAGTAGTTGGCCGGGGTGAAGAGGCGGTCAAGTTCGGCGTCGGACAGATTCGCTTTCACAATTGAATCTTGCGCGAGGACGGAGCGGAGGTCGCGGCGCGAGTTTTGCGCGCGTTTGCAAGCCAATTGAACAAGTTCGTGAGCCTCGGAGCGCGGCATTTTTTCGGCCAAAGCCATGGCGACTGCTTCAGCGAAAATCAAGCCGTGTGTAATATCTAGGTTTTGTCGCATGCGCTCTTGATCTATTTCCAGTTGAGAGACGGTGGTAGTCAGGTGATGTAGAGCGCCTGCTGTCAAGCGGACAATATCGGGCAAGGTCTCCCATTCTGCGTGCCAACCGCCCAGGCCGCGTTCCTGTTCCTGAACCATTGCGCCAAGCATGGTGCTGACGAGAGGAGGCACACGCGCGGCCGCAGACAAAACGACCGCGCACGTAACGGGGTTGCGCTTGTGAGGCATGGTGGAAGAGCCGCCGCGGCCGTCCGCCGACGGTTCAAAAACTTCGCCGACTTCGGTTTGCGTCTGGAGTGAAATGTCTCGCGCGATTTTGCCGAGAGTTCCGCAGCAGAGACCAAGTGTGGTGGCTATTTCCGCCATGCGGTCGCGATGGCTGTGCCAGGGAAGTTCCGGCAAGGGAAGCTGCAATTCCTTGGAGAGATTGGCAGCAACATCCAGGCCGCGCGCTCCGAGAGCCGCCATCGTGCCGACCGCGCCGCCAAATTGCAGCACGAGGCAACGCTCTTGCGTTTCCGCCAGCCGCCCACGATGACGGTCGATCGCGTCGAGCCAACCAGCTGCTTTCAGGCCGAACGTCGTGGGAAGCGCCTGCTGCATCCAGGTTCGAGCTACAACCAGCGTCGCACGATTTTTGTGGACCAATTCGCCGAGAACGGCGGCAAAGAGATCAAGTTCCGAAGAAATCAGAGCGAGTGCCTGGCGCAGCTGAAGCACGCGGCCAGTGTCGATGGTGTCCTGACTTGTGGCGCCCCAATGTACGTAACGAGCGGCTTCTTTTTCTTTTTTCGCAACTAGCAAAGTGAGCTGTTTGACCAGGGGAATGGCGAGATTGCCAGCGCTGGCTGCAGAGCGGGCCAGAACGATCATGTCGTAAAGTTCGGCGCGGCATTTCGCTTCGATGGCTGGAGCTGCAGAGGCCGGGATGAAACCTGCGCGCGCCTCGGCTCGTGCCAGGGCAGCCTCGAAATCGAGCATGGCCTGCAGCGTGGCCCGATTGGAGAAGACTTTCTCCATGGCTTGAGAGCGAAACAAGGGGTCAAGCAGATTCATGGGCAGAGTTTAATCACTCCTGCGATGGAAACAAAACTGTATCGTAATAAGACACTGGTTTGCGTTGGATCGCGGTGGCTTGCGTCCTCTTGATTACGGATGGGCGGCGGTACTGTCGGGCGGCCGCTTGGCGAGTTGGCAGGATCAAGATTGCTGTCCACCCCGCTTTTTTGTAAACATTGCATCTAAACGGGTTAGTCGTCCCGCAAGTGATTTAGAATCAACAGTTACGATTGCCCCGTAGACACTGATTCTAAAGGGGTTAGGCGAGCGATGTTTGATGTCGAGATCACAAAGGGCTCTAGCTTGGCCGATACAAAACTGTGCCGGCCTTGGGTCCTTTCTTCTGGCAGGATCGGAAAAGTCGGAGCAATTCGCCCTGCGATACATTTAAGTGTGGTCCGTCCGTAGATTTCTTGCGGAACGGAAATAAAAAAAGCGGCAAGGAGTTTGCCGCGCTACGAATTACAAAAGTGCCTGATTTCATTATATTACGTTTTGTTCAGCCCCGTTGCCACATGCAGGAACACGGCAAGCACGACGACTGGACAACTCTCGCCACAGGTGCTCAACGATCGAGATAAGCTACACTCAGAGAGAGAACACATGCAAGAAGCGGCGAAAAATCTATTGCTGGTTCTCGTTGCACTGTTCCCCATCGTGGACCCGCTCGGAGGCAGTCCCTTTTTTCTGGCGCTGACGAGGGAATACGCACCGGAAGCCCGAAGAGCGTTGTCATGGCGCATTGCCATGAACAGTTTTTTCTTGCTGATTGGGTCGTATTTTGTTGGGACCTACGTACTGGCCTTTTTTGGGATTTCGCTGCCAGTGGTGCAGATCGGCGGAGGGCTGATCGTCATGGCGACAGGATGGAAGTTGCTAACGCAGCGAGACGACGAAAAACATGATATGCACAGAACCGTCCAGCCGCAGGACACGTTCAGCCAGGCATTTTATCCCTTGACGATGCCACTGACAGTAGGCCCCGGATCAATCTCCGTGGCGATCACGCTGGGCGCGAACGCGGCTCTCCACCACTCTTACCATCCTTTGAATATCCTGGCTGCACTCATTGGATTGGTGTTGATCGCGATCAGCATTTGGCTCTGCTATGGATTTGCCGACCGGCTGGCGCGAATCCTGGGAGCCACAGGGATGACGGTGATCACGCAATTGTCGTCGTTTTTCCTAGTCTGTATCGGTGTGCAGATTGCTTGGAACGGGGTCAAAGCACTACTGGAGTCGGTAACGCTGCATATTGGCTGACCAAACGTCCTCACGAATAGAGACCGATTCGAGTCCAGTCCCAGTAATTCGGCTTCTCCGATTACGCGTTAATCGGGAGTTGGTCTCCTAACGAACAAGCCAGAGCGCATAGCGAATCGCCTGGAACATGGTCCACTGATGGTGCGTTCGTAGAATGAAGTACCAGTCGAAGAGGGATGGTGATTTCATAGTTTTCCTACCGACCAGGGCCGGCGTGCCTACTGATAGATAGTGCCTAGCGAGCGCAGTTCGTTTCATTCCGATTCCAAAGCACATCACCAGCGGATAAGAATTCGAAAATGTCGCAAGTGCATAACATAATGCTCCAACGTCCCTAGTATGGGCAGGTTGGAAGCGCCAGTCTGTACTTGTATTTCCTGAGATTGGCAGATGTTTGGTGGTAGGCCGAGCGAGGCTGCCAACTCCTAATAAGGCACACGCTACCGGACATAGGGATCGGGCTGAATTCATTTCTCCGGTAACGGCGTTTGTCAGGACTTGGGATTTTCTGCGATTGGCAAGGCCTTTCGGGAGGCCTGTTACTTTTGACAATGCACCAAAGGACCTTTTCCTGCTCCTATTCTCCGGAGGTTTATGAGGAGGAGTCGCTATGCAGGCTCACCACAGTATTGCCCACTCAAGCCGCGACAATAACCAAATCAGCGACGATGACACCCGTATCCCAATTCGGGTTTTCTTGTTGAGCGACCATCGACTTCTGCGCGAAGCACTCACTCGTTCCCTTGGAAGTCAGGCCGACATTTCGTTGGTGGGGGCACAAGAATCTTCATTTAGCATTACCGCGGAGATGATCGAGTCAACCTGTGATGTGTTGTTAGTGGATCCCGTCAGCATAACGGGATTGGAAACTTACGTCCTCGATCGCCTGCAGGAAGCGTTCTCCGGCCTAAGAGTAGTCATGATTGATAGGGAGGTGAAGATCGCCGACATAATATCCGCAATCCTTCCTGTTTCACGGCCTTCCAGTCACCTGAGCCACGCGCAACCCACGCGTCAAGCGGAGGACGATGGAAAGTCATAACGCCGAGCTTTTCGTGTAAGCTTCGACCTGTTTACGACTTAACTGAGCTGGAGAGCTAAAAATGAAAAACCCAGCTCTAGATAGAAGATCCTTCGGCCTGGGTGTCTTGCCGTGTCAAATTCAATCCTGAGCGAAAGTCTGGCCCGCCTGCCAAGCGTTCCTACGAATAGAGCCCGATTCAAGTCAGGTCCAGTAATTCACTTCTCTGGTTTCGGCGTTGGCCCGGCATCAGGCTAATTTTGGCGTCTATACACCACCAAATGGCAGGCCGCTTGGACTGTCAAAAGTGACAGTATAGTTGGCGGTTGCTGCCGGGTGACAATCCCGTACTCGCGACTCTTAGCGATTGACGCTCGCAAGAGTTGAGTTCGTGAAACAAGGAAAAATAGAAGGGTGCGGGGGCTATGCGAAGACTCGCACGCGGAGGAGCAACGTGCTACGGCAGACAGTCTCCCCTTCGAGGTGGTTCAAGTCGCGGATCGGATCGCCCGCGCTTGGCCCCATTAATAGATAGGCTTGGTAATTTGTCTCGAGAAGAACCAAAGGCATTCTGGTTCCCGAGCCGAGCAGAAATTTAATCTATTCGGTTCCCGAGCATTGAGTCTTACGAAAAAAAGCCAGTAAAAAGGAGAAAGATCGATGAAATTCACAAGAATGGTAGTTCTTTGCGCTGCCGTGCTAACTGCTGTCCCCGCATTCGCGCAGAGCAAGCCAGCTGACACTAACATGCAAATTCTGCTCGACAAAGTGAAAGCCGACAAGAAGCTGGTGGTGGCCGCAAACATGGATCTGACCGACGCAGAGGGAAAAGTGTTCTGGCCTATCTATGACGCCTATCAGAAGGATCTTCAGGGTCTCAACGATCGTTTATCTAAGACGATTCTTGGCTATGCGGATGCCTACAACAATAAGACGCTGACCGACGAGCAAGCGATGAGTCTGGCCAACGCGGCGCTAGCCATCGATCAGGACGAAGTGACCATGCGCAAGACTTATGCGGCCAAGCTCAACGGTGTGCTGCCGGGAAGGAAAGTGGCGCGCTACCTCCAAATCGAAAACAAAATTCGGGCTGTGATTCGCTACGACTTGGCAGCAAATATTCCGCTGGTTCAGTAATTGGGCATTCGAAGTTCGACCGCTGGGAAATTGCATTGAGTAACATCTATTTCCGCTTGGACGTATAGTCGGGAAACCGGACAATTGGTTTTGGACAATTTTCACTTTTACGGTGACGGCGAAAATCGGGAATTGGTCTCCTAACGAGCAAGCCACAGCGCATAGCGAATCGCCTGGAACATTGTCCACCGAATAGTTACTCCAGGTTGTACGATCGCTGGTTGCAATCAGAGCGACGAGGAAAGATGTAGGAATTAAAACGGAAATCCTCGTGCTAACCTAGGCAAGAAAGCACTCATGCCTGCCTACTTCAAGATCGATAAGGAACGCAGATTGGTGATGAGCGTGGGAGCCGGAGTGCTCACCATGGACGAAACATGGTCGCATCAAGAGAAACTCCTTAAGGACCCCGATTTTGACCCCAGCTTCTCTCAGTTGTGGGACCTCACCCAGATAACCGAATGGCAAATCAGCGCTGCGGACATGAGGCGTCTGGCTCAGAGGACTGTATTCTCATCCCATTCTCGCCGGTCCTGCGTAGCGGTTAGCGACGTTGCGTTTGGCTCTGCACGAATGTTTGAAATGCTTCGCGAAAACGCAGGAGAAACAGGAATTCGAATTTTCCGCAATCTTGACGATGCTCTTGACTGGGTCCTGGCCAAGGACATTGCCACTTGAAAATCTTCTCCCTTGCAGAAAATGCGTTGTTCCTCGTTCCAAGTTGCGTATCACGTTTGAGCATGGCGTTCACAGCACCATGCCGCCAGACACTTCGATTCTCTGACCGTTTATCCAACGATTCTCGTCCGCGAGGAGCGCGGCGATCATCGGTCCGATATCGTCGGGCACGCCCACCCGGCCGAGGGCGGTCATCTCGGCAACGCGTTTGTTTATTTCAGGATTGTCGCGGACCATCCCACCGCTGAAATCCGTCTCGATGGCACCTGGAGCGACGACATTCACCGTGATGCGTCTCGGTCCGAGTTCTTTGGCTAAGTAACGGGTCAGCACCTCCACCGCTCCTTTTGTTGCCCCATAAGCCGAGCTGCCCGGTAGCGCAAAGCGCGCCAGTCCCGACGAAACATTCACGATACGCCCGCCATCCTTGATTAACGGAAGCAGTTTTTGCGTGAGGAAATACACGCCTTTGAAATGAACGTTCACGATCTCGTCGAATTGCGCTTCAGTGGTTTGGTCGAAATTCGCATGGAGCGAACCACCCGCATTGTTCACCAGATAGTCGAAGCGATCTGCTCCCCAACTGTTGAGCGTCTTGCGGACATCCGCCACGAATCCGTCAAATGCGTGAATGTCGCCGGTATTGAGCGGAAATGCCGCTGCTTTAATTTTTAGCGCTTCGACTTCGCGAATGAGGGAGTCGGCCTCTTTCTGATTCGAGCGATAGGTGAAAATGATATTGACGCCCCGCCTCGCAAGATTCACTGCAGTGTTGCGTCCGAGTCCGCGGCTTCCACCGGTGATGATCGCGACTCTATCCTTCAAAGTTCCAACCGTTTCGTTTGCCATAAGCACTCCTTTACTTTTGCTTCTTGGTGCAGCTCAGTGTTGCGGTTTGTATAGCATGATTTTGCGACAGGTGTTTTATACAGTCCACATTCTTAATGATGCGAAGGGGCCGCGTGTGCGGCCTGTGCAGGTCCGAAATAGGTTCCTCGTTCCAGATCGGCAATAATCCCCGGCTGCTTCGGCTGCCATCCCAGCTTTTCTTCGGTTAGCTTGCTTGACGCCGGACAGTCGATACCAACGAAGTGAGCGAGCCAACCAAAGTGTTGGGCAGCCTGGTCGGGTGACTTGCTGACAACCGGTACGTTCAGGCGGCGGCCGATCACGCCAGCGATGTCATGGAAGGGCACGCCCAGGTCGCCAATGGCGTGGTAGCTCTCTCCTGCGGAACCCTTCTCCAGGACGAGCCTGTAGAGATGAGCGGCATCGAGTCGGTGGACGGCCGGCCAGCGGTTAAGACCGTTGCCCACGTAGGCCGATTGACCCTTCTCACGCGCGATCTTGATGAGAGCCGGCACGAAGCCATGATCGCCGTCCCCATGGACCGATGGGGGAAGGCGTAGCACGGAGACGCGCACGCCACGCGAAGCCATCGCCGCTGCCGCCTGTTCCGACTGGCGCGGAAAGCTGGGATTGAACGTATCCTGTTCGGTTGCGAGCGGGCCCTGGCGCTGAATGAGCAAGGTGCCGGAAGTGACGATCAACGGGCGCTCGGAACCCGCGAGCGCGGCTCCGAGTGTCTCGATGGCGAGCCTATCCTTCTCGGCGGCAGGCGCGTAGTTTGTGAAGTCGTGGATAAAGGCGGTGTGGATCACGCCGTCAGCAGCGGCCGCTCCGCTGCGCAAGCTCTCGAGATCTTCGAGCGAACCGCGATGTACGTCGGCTGCCGCGGCGGCAATAGACGCGGCAGCCGCATCCGAGCGAGCCATGCCGAGCACCTTATGTCCCGCATCTATTAACTCCCGGACAATCGCTGAACCCACGAAACCTGAAGCACCTGTGACGAAAACTCGCATATATTGTTCCTCCTTGATCTGCATAGTTGCTGACGGAGCCGCCATTGACGAGCCGTCAGAACTTCGGTAAAACGGAGAGTGTCTCCGAATACTTAGATATACGGAGGCTGTCTCCGGTTACAATCTTTTTTATGTCCAGGAAAACTTCTAAACGTTTCGAACGAAAGCCGCGCACGGACGCCCTACGGAACCGCGAGCGCGTTTTGGAAGTGGCCAAGGCGGCATTCACCCGGTCAGGTGCGGACGCCAGCTTGGACGATATCGCCAAACAGGCGGGTGTGGGGCCTGGAACCTTATACCGCCATTTCCCGACGCGCGATGCACTGATCGAGGCCGTTTACCACACTGAGGTGGGAAGGCTGGCTGCAGCACAACGGGAACTATCCGCAAAACTGCCTCCGATCGAAGCGCTGCGGGCCTGGATGATGCTTTTCGTTGATTACATTGCCACAAAGCAGATCATCGCATCAGTGCTGAATAGCGTCGTCGGCGGTCCTTCGAGGCTTTACGATTCTTCCCGCGTTCAGGTCCGGGGAGCGATCGATGCGCTTGTGAAGAGTGCTATGAAGAGCGGCGACATACGCAAGGACCTCGAGCCATTCGATCTGCTTCGCGCGCTGATCGGTGTTTCCGACGTAGCGACCGATCCCGACTGGCAGAAAAGTGCTAAGAGACTCGTGGACATCCTGATCAAGGGTTCGCGGCCAATGAAGTAGAGCCCCGGACGGTCGATAAATTCCGATGTGCCCGCAATCCCAGGAGTTAGGTCTCCGATTGGTTTTTTCCTGCGTCGGATAATCAAGAGCTGATTCATCCCCTAAGGTAAGTACCGGATGGCTTCCATCTCCCTTCTTCGTTAACAAGGAATTGAGAGGAAGGCGCTTATGGATCATAAACCTCGAGTACTGTTCTTTTCGACTGGTGACTCTTCGCGAAGTCAAATGGCGGAGGGTTTTCTTCGCAAACTTGCAGGGGCTGAACTGACAGTGGTCAGCACGGCAGTTCAATCAACGGAATCCGATCCGCTGACGCGCGACGTCGTGCAGGAAGTGGGAGTAGACATATCCAATCAGCAGCCCAAAGATGTTGGAGAATCGCTGAAGCAACATTTTTCTTATGTTGTTACCGTGTGTGATGCGTCGAAGGAGAGATTCCCAGTTTGGCCTTTTACACGAAATATCTTTCACTGGAGTCTCGTCGATCCCGAACTGATTCACGGTTCACTTGAACAAAAACGGCAGGTTTTTCGCGGAGTGCGCGACGAAATCTATAAGAAAGTAAGAGAGTTTTTGTCTCACGTCCGCCCGGCGGGCGAAGCTAAGGCAACATCGAGTTAGCACTGTCCCGGCACTGCCGGATGAGTTGCCCAGGCCAGGTCATACACGTTCGAGAAGGATGGCGATGCCTTGGCCTACGCCGATGCACATGGTGCAGAGGGCGTATTTTCCGGTGCTGCGCAGAAGTTGATACATAGCGGTGGTGATGAGGCGGGCGCCGCTTGCGCCGAGAGGATGGCCGAGGGCGATGGCGCCACCGTTGGGGTTTACGTGGGGCGCGTCGTCGGGGACGCCTAGTTCGCGGAGAACGGCTAGGGCTTGAGAGGCGAAGGCTTCGTTTAGCTCGATGACTTGCATTTGGCCGACCGACAGATTTGTTTTGGCAAAGAGTTTGCGCGAAGCGGGCGCGGGACCCATTCCCATGATGCGTGGGGCTACTCCTGCCGCGGCGGATGCGACGATGCGGGCTTTGGGAGTTAAGCCGTGTGCCTTGGCGGCGGATTCCGAGGCCAGCAAAAGGGCGCAGGCGCCGTCGTTTACGCCGGAAGCGTTTCCCGCGGTTACGGTGCCGCCGGACTTCACGATGCCGGGCAATTTTGCGAGCGCCGCCAGAGATGTGTCGGCGCGAGGGTGTTCATCAGCGGTGAAGAGGATGGGCTCACCTTTTTTTTGCGGGATGGGGACGGGAACAATTTCTTGTCCTAGAAGGCCGCTGCGCATCGCGGCTACGGCGCGCTGCTGGCTTCGGAGGGCGAAAGCGTCTTGATCTTCACGCGAAATGTGAAACTCCTCGGCGACTGTTTCGGCGGTCTCGGGCATGGAATCGATGCCGTATTTTGCTTTCATCAGCGGATTGATGAAGCGCCAGCCGATGGTGGTGTCTTCGATTTTCGCTGCGCGGGAAAAAGCGGAGTCAGCCTTGGCCATCACAAATGGAGCGCGGGACATGCTCTCGACGCCGCCGGCAATGATCAACTCAGCTTCGCCACTCTTAATGGCGCGGGCGGCGGTGGCGACGGCGTCCATACTGGAGCCGCAGAGGCGATTCACCGTTACGCCGGAAACTTCTTTCGGGAGTCCGGCGAGCAGCAAGGCCATGCGGCCGATGTTGCGGTTATCTTCTCCGGCCTGATTCGCGCAGCCGTAGATGACGTCGTCCAGCGCGTTCCAATCTGCTTTGGGATTGCGTTCGATAAGGGCTTTTATGGGGATTGCTGCCAGGTCATCCGTGCGAATCGAAGAGAGCGCGCCAGCATAGCGGCCGATGGGCGTTCGAATGGCGTCGCAAATGAAGGCAGTGTCCATTGATGTATTTAAAGCTCCTGAATCGTTCTATCCTAACAGGAACAATCCGCACGGCGAAAATCAGAAAGAGCGCGAGCGGAACGGGAGAGAGAATGAAATTCGCAAGAGTCGTGATGATCGTGGCGGTGTTTTGCTCGATAGCTGTGGTGGGAACCAAGGCACAGACCAAGGGGACGGCGACTGCGGAGGTCACTGCGCTTTTGCGCGAGTTCATAGCGGGCGCCGGCAGCGGCGATCGCGCGATATTTGAGAAGTTTTTTGCTGACGATGTGATTTATACGAGGGCGACGGGCGTGGTCATCACGAAGGCCGATATCATGCAAAGCCTTGGGAAACCATCGCCAGCGTCCGAAGGGAAGAGCACTTATTCGGCAGAAGACATTACGGTCCACGAATACGGGGACACAGTGATTGTGGCGTTCCGTTTGGAAGGTCACACAGAACACCCTGACGGAAAGGTGGAGCAATCCCATTACCGCAACACGGGAACTTTCTTGCGACGCAATGGACGTTGGCAAGCTGTGGCATGGCAAGCGACAAAGATCAGCGAGCCCAACAAAGCGCAATCATGAACGAGACAGTTGCTACTCGCTGCTGTATCGCCGGAGGGGGCCCCGCTGGCATGATGCTGGCTTTTCTTCTTGCTCGCATGGGCGTGGATATTTTCGTACTCGAAAAGCATGCCGATTTCCTGCGTGATTTTCGGGGTGACACGATTCATCCTTCGACGCTCGAGCTTATGCATGAACTCGGAATTCTGGACGAGTTCCTCAAACGTCCGCACGACGAAGTGCGCGAGCTTTCCGGGCAGGTTGGCAATGACACCGTCATAATGGGAGATTTCACCCACCTGCCGACTCATTGCAAGTTTCTTGCGTTGATGCCGCAATGGGACTTCCTCGACTTTATTAAAGAGCAGGCTAGCCGTTATCCCGCCTTTCATTTGAGGATGAATGCAGCGGTGACAGATCTCCTGGAAGAGAAGGGTGCCGTTGTGGGGCTGCGCGCAAAAACTTCTGATGGTTCATTGGAAATTCGCGCCGCGCTGACTGTTGGCGCTGACGGGCGGCATTCTGTCGTCCGTCAACGTGCGAACCTCGAGGTGCTCGATCTTGGCGCTCCCATGGATGTGATGTGGATGCGGATAAGCCGGGGCACCTCTGACCCTGGTCAAACTCTGGGCCATTTCGACAGAGGAAAGATTCTTGTGATGATCAATCGCGAGACTTATTGGCAGTGTGCTTTCGTCATCCCCAAAGGCGAGGCCGATCGAATCAAGCAGCGCGGACTGTCAGCTTTTCGCGAAGACATTGCCGAGCTGGCGCCATTCTTGCGAGATCGAATGGGAGAGCTGGCCGACTGGAGGGACGTCAGTCTTCTTACAGTTGCCATCGACCGGCTTGCGCAATGGTCCCGACCCGGTCTTTTGTGTATCGGCGATGCGGCGCATGCGATGTCGCCGATCGGGGGCGTCGGAATCAACCTGGCCATTCAAGACGCGGTGGCAACGGCGAATCTACTCGGCGCGATATTGCTGCATAAGACTCCCTCCGAAAGCGAACTTCGCGCGGTCCAGCAACGTAGAAGTTTTCCAACTTGGGCTACGCAGCGGCTGCAGATCGTCATACAAAACAATGTGATTCGGAAAGTCCTTGGCAGCTCAAAAGCTCTGGCCCTTCCGTGGCCTCTCAAGTTAATGCGCCGCTGGCCAATTTTGCGGCGAATTCCTGCCCGAGTGGTCGGAGTTGGCTTCCGTCCCGAACATGTGAATACTCCTGACACGCGCGCTGCCGTATAGTTTGACGATTGGAAACGGAAAGACCGCAAGAGGCCGGGCTGAAGCCCGGCGCCTACGTACGGCGCGCACCAGCGCGCTCAAGGGATGTCGTTTGCGCCATCATGTCGCGATAGCTCGTGCCTCATGAGGAACTCGAGCAGGGCGAACTCCTTTGGGCTCAGTTCGATGGAGTTGCCCCCTCGCTGGACGGCATGAGCGACGAAGGGCAGGCGGTCACACGGACCGCGATTGTCGAGCAGGTGTGGAAGCTCAACTTCGATACTATGACCAATGTCGTGGACGTGTACATTAACTACCTCCGCCGGAAGGTGGATTCCGGGTATGACCGGCCCCTGATCCGCACTATCCGCGGGGTCGGGTACCAAATCGGCGGCCAAGCTGCTCACAACTAGCCCCCCTCCTCAGTTAGCCCCACCGAACTGGCGTGCGACCCCTGGCCGGAGGGCCGAGGGCATTGAACGGACAGGGAATCGACGTCCCCGATTGTCAACTCAGCAGGCATCTTTGGCTAACATACAGATAACGTTGTACTTAGCTTGGCATCGCTCTGCACGGACACACATAGTTGATTGAATACCGGCATCTTACGCTATAGCTCCAGCCGTTTACTGTGCTGCCTTGTCGGCCGTGAGCAACTTCTTTTCCACTTTCGGGTTTTACCGATTGGGAGTTATATACTGAAGGAAGACTCCCAGCGGCCGGAATCAAAGGTCCGGACCCGGGACAAGGTGACTAACCATGCTGAAGACCACATTTTTTGGCAAGCCAAAGCTTAGCCTGCTTCTCTGTCTGATAGGTCTTCTCTGCTTTTCAGCTCCAAAGGTTCGCGCGCAGCAGCCAGACCAAGCCCCTCCAGCTGATCAGCCGAATCAAGCCGATCCGGTTGATCCGTCCGCGGCAAGCGACGCCAACGATCCCCCTACCCGCGTTGCTCGGATCAGCTATGTAGACGGTTCGGTTTCGTTTCAACCTGGTGGCCAGGGAGACTGGGGCAATGCGGCCCGCAATCGCCCCATGACTATCGGCGACAAAATCTGGACCGACAAAGATTCCCGCGCTGAGCTGCAGACGGGCGTCGTTTCCATACATCTGGGCAGTATGACTGCACTCTCTTTTCTGAATCTCGATCAGGCTATTACTCAGATGCGGCTTGCTGAGGGCTCCATCAATTTCCGCGTGAAAGAAATTCGCGAAGGCGACACCTACGAAGTAGACACTCCCAATCTCGCTTTCACCATCACGCAAGCCGGGGCTTTCCGCATTGACGTTAACGAAAACGGCGACAACACCGGTATCACCGTAATTCGCGGAGCAGGGCAGGTGACTGCCAGCGGAAAAACCTACGATCTTCAAGCCGGACAGCGCGGCATCTATAGTGGGACTGATACTGTTGAGTCTACGGTGCTGCCGCAAGCGCCCCCCGCGGACGGACTAGATCAATGGGCGAGCCAGCGGGACCTGGGTGAACAGAATTCCGTCTCGAAGCGTTACGTCCCAGAGGACATGCCCGGCACGCAAGACCTGGATAACAATGGCACCTGGAGTGAAGACGGCGCCAATGGCCCGATTTGGTATCCCTCGGAAGTTGCACCTGGATGGGCTCCTTACAGCAACGGCAATTGGAGCTATGTTGCTCCTTGGGGTTGGACATGGGTGGACTATGCGCCATGGGGCTTTGCTCCATTTCATTATGGCCGTTGGGGTTACATCGGCGGCAGGTGGGGATGGTACCCCGGCCCAAGAGTGGGCTTCTCGATTTACGGTCCGGCGTTCGTCGGTTTTCTTGGCGGAGGCTTCGGCTTCGGATTTGGTGTCGGCTTTGGCGTAGGCTGGTTTCCGCTGGGCTTTGGCGAACCGTTCCATCCCTGGTATCACGGGGGCTACGGGTACGTGAATCGGATCAACGTTCACAACACCTACATCCACAACGTCAACACTTTTCACTCTAACGGTAATTTTAACTACGCGTATGCGCACAACACGCATGCTGTGACCGCGGCCTCTCGCAGCGCATTCACCGGCGGCCAAGCCATCAATCGCGGCGCGGCTCATATCGATGAAGCCTCGCTGCGCGGCGCACAGGTAAGCAACAAAGCGGGTTTTTCTCCGACGAGGCAAAGCTCGCTCGGCGCTGCAAACAGCAGGGGCAACGTCAGCCGTCCGCCTAGCTCTGTGGAGAACCGCTCGGTAATGGCGCGTACAACGCCGGCAGCGGCCGCTTCGCATACTCCGGTTCACACGATAAACACGAGCGGCTTGAGCGCTGGGCATCCAGGAAACACGGGAACGACGGCGCGTCAGAATCAGTTATCGCAGAGCCGTCCGCCATCAGGCGGAAATAACAACGATATGCGCATGCAGAACAACATTCCGGGCAACAACGGCAATAAGACCGCAACCAACAATTCGCGCAGTTGGAGCGCTCAGGGTAATACGACCGATCGCGGCCAGGCCCCGAACGGTTTCGGCAGCTCCAATAACCACAGCCCTTCTAACACCTCAACTATGACCGCGCGTGCGAACAACCGTCCGCCGTGGGCTGGTTCCGGCGCTCAGGCTAATGGCGCCAATGCGGGCGGTCGCTCTTATACGCCGCAGGGGAACGCAACCTCCAACAATCACAGTTATGCGCCGCAAGGTGCTCGCGGGGGGAATCCAGCGCCCACTCGTTCCTATTCTGCGCCAAGCCGCACCTATTCTGCCCCGAGCCGCAGTTACGGCGGTGGTAGCGCCCCTCATACGAGCGGTGGAGGAAGCGCCCCTCACGGCGGTGGTGGAGGTGGCGGGTCGCATGGCGGTGGAGGATCCCATGGTGGAGGTGGCGGTTCTCACGGCCATCGCTAAAATCAGCGAAATCAGCATATTTCAAGAAGGCCCGTCGCTTTTAAATGCGGCGGGCCTTTTTTTTCTTAGTCCTGGCGATCCCTCGCCAATCCAATACGCGGCACCGCAACTCTCTTTGTGCGCGCGGGTTAAATGAGTAGTTCGCAATGGGCGTTTCTAAGTTCGACAAAGCACTTGGCGTTCAAGCCCGGCTTTTCGCACCATGGTGCTATCGTTAAAGTTAAGCAATGGGGCCGAATCCCTTGAGACCAGCACTCGGAGATTCGGGGTTCAAGAACGCAAATCCGCACAACAAAGGGCCAACACCGGCCCTGGCAAATCAGGAGAGAGGGAACGCAAATGAAAAGATACACCATGCACTTGGTGAGCCTGCTCAGTCTCGCGCTGGCATTGGCTTGCTTTATGCCGCAACGCGCTGCTGCCGACGATGACGATCCGCCGGGCCGCGTCGCGCGACTGGGGTTTGTACGGGGAAATGTTTCTTTTGAGCCTGCAGGAACCGAAGACTGGGTTTCGGCGGTCGTGAATCGCCCTCTGACCACCGGCGATAAACTCTGGAACGATGCAGATTCTTTTTCGGAGCTGCATCTCGGCTCCGCATCGATCCGTCTGAACGGCAATACGGGCATTTCTTTCTTGAATCTGACCGACAACATGACCCAGGTTCAATTGAGCGAAGGCACATTGAACATTCGCGTCCGCCGTCTTGGCGATGACGAAACGTTTGAAGTCGACACTCCCAATCTGGCTTTCACGCTGCTGCGCCCAGGCAATTACAAGGTCATCGTTAACGAGGCTGGCGACGGTACCGTCGTGATTGTTCGCGACGGCCAAGGTGAAGTCACTGGCGGCGGTTCGGCTTACACCGTCCATCCTCAGGAAGTCGGCACCTTCAACGGCACCGACCAAATCGACGCAGATGTCGAAAGCTGGGACAATTCCAGCGACGATTTTGACAACTGGTGCGCAGAGCGCGATGCGCGCATCGACAATTCTGTTTCCGCACGCTACGTTTCGAATGACGTCATCGGCTACGAAGACCTCGACGAATACGGCGGCTGGCGTCCCACGCCGGACTACGGCACCATCTGGTTCCCGCACGTTGCTGTTGTTGGCTGGGCTCCGTATCACTACGGCCATTGGGCTTATATCGCGCCTTGGGGCTACACCTGGGTGGATGATGCGCCTTGGGGCTTCGCTCCATTTCATTATGGCCGCTGGGTAACCGTTGGAGGCGTCTGGGGCTGGGTGCCCGCGCGGCCCGCGGTTGCTGTTGTCGGCGTAGCTTACGTTCGGCCCGTATATGCGCCAGCTCTAGTTGCATGGGTTGGCGGCCCGCACTTCGGCGTTGGTGTCGGAGTCGGCGGTGGCGGATTTGCCGCTGGCGTCAGCGTCGGATGGTTTCCGCTCGGTCCGCGGGAAGTCTACGTGCCGTCCTATCATGTTAGCCGCGCTTACGTGAACAACGTCAACATTACAAACACCACGGTCAACACGACCGTCGTGAACAACTATTACAACACCACGGTGATTAACAAAACCACGGTGACCAACGTCACCTACGTCAACCAACGCGTCACTGGAGCCGTGTCCGTCACGAGCCCTCAAGCATTCACATCTGCGCAATCGGTCTCCAAGAACTCGGTCAGATTCGACGCACGGGAAGTGGCCTCCGCTCCAGTTGTAGCGACCACGCCAGCTGTCGCGCCTTCGCGGCAGGCTGTTCTCGGCTCTGGCGCAACCGCGACGGTACATCCTCCGGCAGCACTCCAAACCCGCGCTGTGGTTGCGAAGACGGCTCCTCCTCCACCACCTCCGTCGTTTGCCAAGCAGCAGCAAGCGATTCAGGCCAATGGTGGCAGGCCAATAGCCATGTCAGAGACTCGTCAGCTTCAGCCCGCGGCGGCTCAAGTTCACGCCAATATCAAAATTGCTCCGCCGGCCAAGCCGCAAGCGATTCAGGCGAAAGGCGTTCAGCCCAATGCCAAACAAGCCCGTTACGCCGGTCAACGCAGCCAGCAAGACGGTGACGCCGCCCGCCAACAATCCTAATCGTCCACCGTCAGCGCGGCCCAACGCACCGGCCGCCACAACAGGCCGCCACCACAATCACGGCAAATCCGCAACTCGAGCAGAAGCATCAACAGCAAGTGCAGGATCTGCGCTCTCAGCAGGATTTGGAACGCCAAAAAGTCGAACAGCAACAACAACAAGAACGTGCCGACCTTGCCAAGAAGGCCGCTGACGAGCAAACCCAGCAGAAGCTCAATCAACAGCACCAACAGCAACTGGAAGATCTAGAGAAAAAGCACGACGCCGAAGAGGCGAAACTCAAGCAGCAACAACAAACGGAGAAGAAGAATCTTCCGAAACCCGCGAAGCCCGCAAAGGAAGACAAGCCTCCGAAGAAGGACAAGTAGTCGTCTGACTCGGCTTGGGATTTCGGGCGGGGCGCTTGCCAAACAGCAGGCTACCCGCCCGAATTATTTGGCCTCGCCAAATATCGAGTCGTGTGAGTGACGGAGAAAAGCGGCAGCAGAGCTGCCGCACTCCAATTCGCCGGCTGATTTTATCTTCCGTGTGAAATCATCGGGGCTTCTCGCGTAAGATTCTTTCTCCCGAGTATGGCGCGCCAAACTTCACGTCCGTCAAAACCACAGCTAGCGTCTCCCGCTTTATCGCCGATTTCGATGTTCGTCATTCCTTGGCTTCCGGAAATTCGCAAGGGCGACAAACTTTCGAAATTAGTCGCTCTTGCCGCCCGCCGCGCGAAAATCATTTTTGAAGATGGCGACGTTCTGGTGGTCGCTCAAAAAATAATTTCGAAAGCGGAAGGCCGCATCGTCCGGCTATCGACGGCCCGACCTTCGCAGAAAGCCAATGAGCTGGCTAAGAAGCTTTCCAACGATGCGCGGTTCATCGAAGTAGTCCTGCGCGAATCTCGCCGCATCGTGCGCGCGGATCGCGTGCTCATCGTCGAAACGCATCATGGTTTCGTTTGCGCCAATGCAGGTGTGGACCATTCGAACGTTCGAGGCCGCGATTTCGTCACGCTGCTCCCAAAAAATCCCGACCGTTCCGCGCGACGACTTGCCTCAGCCTTGGGGAGACAAACTGGTAAGCGCCTCGCCGTCATCATTAGCGACACATTTGGCCGCCCCTGGCGCTTGGGTCTCATCAATGTGGCTATCGGCGCGTGCGGTGTTCCCGCTTTGGTCGATCTCCGCGGCACGCGCGACCGCAATCGCAAACTTCTTAGCGCAACAATCCTAGCCGTCGCCGATGAACTCGCTGCAGCTGCAGGTCTTCTTATGGACAAATCGGCGGGCACGCCCGTAGTTCTCATTCGCGGCTATCGCTACCGCTTCGTGCAAGATCCCGCCGCACGGATCATCCGCTCGGCTAGCGAAGATCTCTTTCGCTAACGTACCGGCCTTGCGTCCAGTTTAGTTTCTTGCTCACGCTCAACGATTTCTACTTGCGGGAATCTCCACGTCCCAGCATCCTTGTTTCGCTATGTCTCCCGCAAAAAAACTCAAAGTCACCGCCCTCGCCGGCGGCATCGGCGCATCCAAGCTGCTCCTCGGTCTCTACGGAGCAATGGACCCGCACGATCTCACGGTCATCGTCAATACCGGTGACGACATCGTCCTGCATGGCCTGAAAATTTCTCCCGACCTTGACATCGTTACCTATACGCTCGCTGGTATCGTCAATCCCGCTACGGGCTGGGGCATGCGTGGAGAAACATTCCATTTTTTGAAAAGACTGGGCATTTACGGGCATGAAATCTGGTTCAATCTCGGCGATCGCGATCTCGCCACGCATATTCATCGCACGGATTTTCTTGCTCACGGCAAAACTCTCACGCAGGCTGCGGAATCGATCCGCACTGCTCTCGGCGTGAAGTCGCGCATTTTACCCATGTCCGACCAGCCTATTCCCACGATCATCGAGACTCGCGATGGCAACATGCATTTTCAGGAATATCTCATTAAACATCGCACCGAGCCGGGCGTCCGCGGCATTCACTTTGCCGGAATAAAACATGCGCACGCCGCTCCTGGCGTGCTTGAGGCCATTTGCGATGCTGACCGCGTCATCATCTGCCCGAGCAACCCGCTGATAAGCATTGGCCCGATCCTTGCCGTGCCTCGTGTGCGCGCACAGTTGCGTGCGCGTAAAGAAAGCGTCATTGCCGTTTGCCCTATCGTTGGTGGGAAATCGCTAAAGGGTCCCAGCGACAAAATGCTCATCCAACTAGGTTGCGGCTCTTCCGCTTCAGCCGTCGCCAAACTCTACGCCGATTTCACGGGCACGTTCGTCATTGACCGTCGAGACGCGTCGCAGGTATCCGCCATTCGCGCTCTAGGTATGAAAGTGGCGATTCTTCCCACCGTGATGAAAACGCGCGCGGACAAACGCAAGCTTGCCCGCGCACTGCTCGCCCTGTAGCCAGTTTTTTCCGGAATTCAAGGCGGTGTTATCTCCGGAACAGAGATGGAAAACTGAGGTGACGCAAAAGGGTCCGTGCGGTTACCGATAGCAGACTCAAGACAAAAACATCAAATGAAGATTTTCGTTCGAGCAGGATGAGTTGAACAGCTACTCGGCCATTGCCCAGTTTTTCGCATTCTCGAATTTCTCGATGCTGGTCCATATATCTTTGTCCCACTCAGCACCTATCCCAACAATCGTTTCACGCGCCGCTTCTTTGTCTCCTGCCCTGACGGCCATGCTCGCGAAACGATTCTTCTTCAAGCTGGAAACTCCGTACATCCGTTCGAGTGCTGCGTAGCCACTCTTAATTCTTGGCCAGGACATATTCTTAAGAACGTCTTTTTCCGCATCGCACTGGCACGCCTTGAGGCTGGTAATCTCAAAATAAAGGATGTCCCCTTTCTCGCCGCCCATTCGATCTGAGACTTCTTCGGCAAATGATTCGAGCTCACCCTCCTTGCCATACCATTTGGTCTGCAAGGAATTCGCATGCTCACGGTAGAAATGATAGAAATCGGGTTCGAATGCCACGGCTTGATCCATGAGTTCCCGGGTCTGTGATTTGTCCCACCCCTGGGCAAGGGCTACCGTTTGCATCTCTTCATACCAATATGGACACTTTTCCTTTAGACGCGCCGCTTCGGCAAGCGTTGCGCCAGCTAGTCCGACGCGCTCTCTAAATAGATCCCAACCTTTGTTCGTCACACTGCTGGCATATCCGTTGCCTCTGGCTCGCCATGCGTAGCCCATGTAAGCCTGTGCAAGACTTATCCGGGCGGCCGCTGACTCCGGCTTTGCTGTAATCCATTTGTTCAGCGAATCGAAGAACATCTTCCAATCAGACTCATCCGGATTTGCTCCGAGAAACGTCGCGTGGATTGCAAAATAGAACTCCAAGACCTTCCACGCGCCGCCGAGGACTCTCCCTTTTCCATCGCGTGCTTCCTTTATAGTTTTTTCCAGCTGGTCATAATTTCCTTCGCTGAAATATTGTTTTATCGGGCTCTCGTATTCGAGCTCAGTTTGCAGATTTTGCGGGGAAACTAAGGGCGGCTCGACGGGCCGCGCGGCTGCCATAACTTGGCCAGCGTGGGTGTTTGGGTTGTACCCGCGCACGATCTGAAGTAGGGCACTGCTATCCAGCTGGGGATGCGCGTGCATTCTCCCGCAGGAAGCCCCCGCCAGGGAAACGCTTACCACGAGGAGAAACGTAAGTTGCCGCATGAAAAGCATATGCACGCTCCTACTTAAAGATTCACGTATCTAAACCGTACGCGATATGTTTTTCCAAAGAAACTGTCCTGAGGGACGGGCAAGGATACTTAATTGGACACCACTCGAAATCGCTTTGGAGAACCCGGACGGAAGCCAGTTGGTCGGTCCAATTGTGTTGCTCCTGCTAGCTGAGCCAGGGTCTGGTGGGATTGATCTGCAGCTGAGAATGGCGGGCAACAACGCTGAGTGTCCGGCGGGCCCACCTAAGTCGCAACAATCGATAACCGCACAGCGGACGCTCTTCAGTTGCTTGGGGCTTTTTCTTTCACAATGATCAGGTCCCACGGCGCGATGGTTGTCTGCTGGCCTTGCGTGAATGCTTGGCCGGTCAGCAAGTCAGTACCTGCGGCATAGGAATAGACTACCGCCGCGGGAGAGCTGGAATAGTTGAGAAAGTAATGGAGTTTGCGGCCGTCCTGGCTGATTCCATTTTTGATGCGGACGCTCGAAGGTAGTTGCTGATCGGGAACTGGAAGACCGGCATTGCGCAGCGCATCCAGCACAATCGCTTGCTGGAGCTTGTCGGACAGAACCGTGCCTTCATAAGTGAGCGTTCCCGAGCCGAAACTATTCGTTGTTACGGCGGGCCAGCGCCCGAAGAACGGATGCTCGTAGTAAGCGAGCGGCTTCGCCGTCTCCAACTGGAGAAATTCGGCCCACGTGCTGACTTTGTTTTCTTCGCCTACGTGAAATGGATCGCCTTTCAGGGCCAGTGGCTTTTCCAAGTTCGAGAACTCTTGATACGTAAATCCGGCCGCTTTTCGCAACGGCCCCGGCGCCGTCTCCCAGCGAATAGCCGAGTTCTCATTCGCGAATCCGCTCTTGAAAGTCATCAATACGTGGCCGCCATTTTGGACGTAGTCTGAGATTTTCTTCAGAAGGGCATCATCTGCGACGTAGAGGCAGGGAACGATGAGCAGCTTGTACTGCGCAAGCTCCGCGGCGGTCACGCCGGAAAAAACAATATCAGTGCCTACATTGCTGAAATAGAGTGATTTGTGCAGTTGCGCGAGAACCGCAGCGTAGCCGTGCGTCGCTCGGCCCGGCGTCCAGCCGGTTTCCGGCATTCTCTCGTAGGGCATGAAGCTGATGGCGTGCGAGGAATCGACGCTGTAAAGAATCGCGACATCGTTGTGGATTTTCATGTTGGCCAGCTCGGGGCCGAACTTCTGGAGTTCGTGAGCGACGCGGCTGACTTCCGCATATGCGCGATTCGGCTCGAGGTCGTGGCTCAGCACGCCTTTCCAGTACGTCTCCTGGCCGGCATGAATCGAGTGCCAGTGCCAATACTCGACCATGTTGGCGCCGCTCGATACATGCGTATAAACGTCGAGGCGCAATTGGCCGTCGTAGGGAGGGAACTGGCCGGCGGAATCCCAGCCGAGCGTTTGCGCGTTCGTTTCGGTCACAAGAAAATTGCTGTGCTTTAGCGAGCGCGAAAAATCTCCCTGCAGCGCCTGCCACGCGCCATCCATGTGATCCTGCGTGCCGTGATAGGGATTGTTGGCGACAGTGTCGATAACCGCGGCGATTGTGGGCTCATCGGTTCCGCCGCCCATCATTCCGCCGAAATCGTGAGTGACAAACTGATCGGGGCCGGCGATACTTGCGGACCAGTGCGGCCTGCCATCCGAGAAAATTTGCCACGCGCATCTCCTGCCAGCGGCTCCATTCGAGTTTGTAACTGGTGCTGGTGGCGTTGTCGCGCGTGGGCATGTCTGCCCAGTCGTTCACGTCTTGGCCCCAATAGTTGAGGAACCAGGCTTTATTTAGCGCGTCAGTGGTTCCAAACTTTTTCTTGAGATGCTCGACGAATCCGGTGAAAATGTCGGGATTCGAAGCGCCGTAGCCGCTGGTTTCATTGTCGATTTGCCAGCCAATTACGGCGGGATTGTCTTTGTAGTGGCTCACGAGATTGGTGATGACACGCTCAGCGTAGAAACGATACTTGGGATTATCGAAATCCATGTTCTGGCGCATGCCGTAGCCGACATAACCGTCGCCGAGCGGACGGGCGAGAATTTCCGGATGCGCGTGTGCCATCCACGTCGGTATCGAGTACGTCGGGCGTTCCCATGATCACCTTGATCCCAGCTTTGCCCATCGCATCCACGATGCGATCCATCCAGGCATATTCAAAGTGTCCGTCGCTCGGCTCCCACAAGCTCCAGGTTGATTCGCCCATACGGACGACGCTGAAGCCTGCAGCTTTCATTAGCGCGACATCTTTTTCCAGCCGGCCGGGCTGCAGATCCTCGGGCATGTACTCGTTGTAATAGGCGGCGCCGTAAAGGATGGTGGGCTGCGAAGCGCGGGGCGTTGCCGATGATTGCGCAAACGCGGAGTGACATGCCACCGATATCGCCGCTGCGATCAATAATCCGCAAAACAGGCGATAGAAGTTTACTTGATGCCGTTGCATGAATTCCTCCCGAGGCGATTCTGCTTTGCAGCGATCGAACATTCTACGTCCGTGTTCGACTTGAACCGAATGAATGATGGGAGCCTAGTTCACCTGGCATTTGGTTTCAATAGCAGTGGTTCGAATTGTGTTTGGGATTGCCAAGAAATCTGCTTTGGAGTCTCATAAGACTTCGTGGCTTTCACCAATGCCGCCTAACAGGCAAGCAGGAGAGAAGTATGCCCAGGCTTACTCATGCCCACCGTTTTGTTCTCGTCGTGGCTCTTCTGGTTGCACCGTCAGCCATCGTTGCGCACTCACAAATTCGCCCGCCGCTGCACACCAACGGCCACGCCATCCTGGATTCCGCCGGCCACTTGGTGCGACTCACTTCCGTCAACTGGTACGGTTTTGACCAAAAAGAATTAGTAGTTGGCGGGCTGGACCACGCGCCGCTCGCGACGATCATTTCGCAAATTCGAGCAATTGGCGTCAATTCAGTGAGGCTTCCGTGGGCCAACGAAACGCTGGACCGCAATCCTGTGGTTCCCGAGTATGCCATAAAGGCCAATCCACAATTTCGCGGCAAGCGCGCGATGGAAGTTATGGACGCCGTGATTGATGCTCTGGCCCATGCTCACCTCATGATCATTCTCGATAACCACGTGAGCCGAGCCGACTGGTGCTGCAAGGACGACGATGGCAACGGCCTCTGGTACAACGCGGAGTATCCCGAGGATAAATGGCTGGCGGACTGGCAGACAATCGTTCGGCGTTACAAGCACCAGCCCTGGGTCGTAGGCGCCGATCTGCGAAATGAACTGCGCAGCGGAGCTCGGTGGGGCGGCGATGACCCGCGTCTGGACTGGCACGCAGCCGCAGAACGCGGCGGCAATGCCGTGCTTGCTGTGAATCCCAGGTCGCTCGTGATGGTGGAAGGACCGGAGTATTCGACGGACTTAACCGCGTTCGGGAAGCTACCCGTCACTCTGAAAATTCCAAATCGTGTGGTCTATTCGCCGCACGCATACGCAATCGGAGGCCATACTTTTCAGAACTACGACGAATTGAAGCAAGCATACGATGCGCGAGCTGGATACTTGTTGCACAACGAGCCAGGCGTGCCGCTGTGGGTTGGAGAATTCGGGGAATGCCAGACTTTGCAATGCGGCGATCGCGCGCAATGGTTCCGCTGGTTTGTGCAATACCTGCGCGAAAACGACTTGAGCTGGAGTTACTGGGCGCTGAACGGAACGCAATCCAGCGGCGCCACACGCAAATATGATGACGTCGAAACGTTTGGCCTGCTCACACCGGACTACCATGGGATTGCCGCGCCCGAGATGGTTCGCCTTCTGCAAACTATCGAAAGCCCAGCGCAACCGCATAATCCGTAAACTGTTGGACTAGCCGCGCGCCTTTTTCGCAACGTGCCTCGCAATATGGTATCTTCAAAAACTTCGAATATGACAGCTACTCCTCTCACCGCGACAGACTTTCGCCACGCGCTCGGCCATTTCGCTACAGGCGTCACTGTCATCAGCGCCCCGCGGGCTCCCGGCCAGGCCTACGGGATGACTGCCAACTCTTTCACATCTGTCTCTCTCGACCCGTTCCTGACACTTGTTTGCGTGGACCAGCGCAGCCATCTCCTGCCGCTTCTCAAACAAAACCGATTCTTCGGCGTCAACGTTTTGAAGGAACAGCAGCAGGCCCTGTCCGTTTATTTTGCACAGTCGGAACAAACCGCGGAAGCGGAAGCCAAGCTCGGCATCCGCTATCGCTGGACGCAACAGGGCATTCCGCTCCTCGAAGACACCATTGCCCAAATTGTTTGTAGGGTTGTCGCCTCCTACATCGCAGGGGACCACACTATTTTCCTAGGGGAAGTTCAAAGCGCTGATCTATTTCCTGGTGAGCCGTTGCTCTTTTTCCGCAGCCATTACCGCCAACTCGCTCCGCCTCGCTGAGGAAGGCGGATAGCTGACAGCGTGCAGCTCACAGCTGACAGTGCAGATTTGAAAGTTAAAAGTTGAGAGTCTAAAGAAAAGAAAATAGCTTCGCGTTGGGACAAGCGATTTGTGGCTTTCGCACTTCGCGAATTTCGGCGCGAGTCGACCAAGCCGGCTTTGCTCAATTGCCGCCCAGCGAATCCCTCTTCACTCCGTATTCCGCGCCCCAGCGATCCGTCATTTGACCGCGAATCTCCCAGAGCTCCGGGAAAAATTTGTGGCGCATGCCGTCTTCAAGAATCTCGACAGGCCGGCCTTTCAGCGACTTCGAACCGAAGCCAATCGTACGGTAAATCAGCTGCATGTGCTCGTAGCGAAATTTCTGAAAGAGCTCGTCGAATTCCGCGAGCTGTTCGGCCACCATGTAGGCGTCGCTGTGGTTGTACTCCGAATCGTAAATCTTCTCGATCGTCAGCCCATGCTTGTCCAAATAATTCGCTTTGAAGGAGTTCCAGATCGGCTGGTACATCTTCAGCAACACGCGAAATCCTGGCGACTCCTGTCCGCTTCCATTCCCAAGTTTCTTGCGGATCTCCTGGTATTCCTTCGGTGACATCGTTTCCAGTAGCGCCAGTTGCTGAATCATCAGCCTCTGCGCCGTATGCACGCGCCGAAATAACGTAATCACGCGATTGGTATTTTCTTGCTGCAAATACTCGTCGATGTCCAGGAGCGTATAGGCCATCAGTTTCATCCAGAGCTCTTCGATCTGGTGGACGATCTGGAATTGCATTTCGTCTGCGTTGCAGAGCTTGTCGTAGTCGAGTTGGCAGGAGAGCAGCGTCTTCGTGCTGAGGTACACCTCGTAGTCTAGCGATCCGTCGCCGCCCATGATCTCGTAAAATTGTTCCCGGTTCACGCACACCTCCTTGGAAGAAGGAAATCAGCGCTAAAAAGCGCCTCGTACTCAGTTCGGCGAGGCGACAGCCAAAGGCTGGTTGGTATAGACGCTCTTCTCGCCCGCCTTCGCCACAAGATAGTACGGCACGGCCAGTTTCTGCAGTGGGTCAGTGTTCAGGTCACTCGGTATGAAAAAGAACACGCGGCCTGGACCTCGCCAAAGACGTGCGAACGAAGCGTCATCTTCAAATACCTTAGGGCAATCGGGGTAAAGCGAGCCGAACCATAAGTCGTTGGTCAGGCCGTTTAGCATATGCATCTGGATTCCCGTATAGAACAAAATGCTCGATGCCCGCGAATACTGTCCATTCACAACAATGGTGTCGCCCGGCTTGTAGTAACGCTCTATTGCAAGGGCTAAAGGTTTCGATCCCAGCACTGGATTAAACGTACCCAGCGCCAAATGCACCGCATAAAGTAGAACTACCATCATCGATGCGAGAGCGAGATTGGCTTTCATCGAAGCTCCGCGCTTGCGAAGAATCCAATGCAACACCGTGCCAACCAGGAAACCTATAGCCGTCAGAATCAGTGGCCACCGGAAGAAGCCCATGGCCTGCGGCGTCAAGTCGAAGAGATGGCCCATCGAGAGCTTGTACATGCTGTTCACTCTGCGTAGCACCTCTCCGAAGTCGGCATCCGGCGAGACTGCGGGTGCCACGGCCGCAAACCAGCCAGCTATTGCGGACGCAATCATGCCGAGCACCAGCAAGGCTATCGCTCCCCGAACCGCGCTCCGCCGCAGTGTGCTGCCCGGCGCCGAATCTGCTTCTCGCTTCAGCCACATGCCGCAAAGCACCGCGAGCGCGGGCAAAGCCGGCAAAACATAGTATTCCTGCCGCGTCGAAAAACTGAAAAAGACCAGAACGAACGCCGCCCACACACCGAGCAACAATGCTGCTCGCGATGGCCTATCCAACTTGCCGCCCCAGTCTCGGATGCGCAACGGCACTTGTTGCAGGCTCTTGACCATCGCGAACGACCACGGGAAGGTCCACACCAGCAGCAGCCCCCAGAAAACCAACAGCGGAACTTTGTCGTAGTCCCGTGGCACGCGCAGATTGAGGTAGCGATAAATCTGGTCGTTGATAAAGTAAAACCAAAAAAATCCCTTAGCCTCTCCCACGGGCGGATTGCGCAGCGTCGCCAGAACGTGCCACGGGGCAGCTACAGCCAAGAACACGATGGTGGTTGACACCAGCCGCATCTTCAGCAGGTGCTGCAAGTTTCGGGTGATCAAAAGGTATCCGACAATAATTCCGATCGGGAACGCCAATCCGATCAGGCCTTTCGTCAGCACGTCCAGTGCAGTGACCACTCCAATCGACCAGCACAATAGGCGCGACGGCTGTGGTTCTTCAAGACTCCACCAAAACAGATACACAGTTACGGTAAGCCAAAAGCAGACCATAATGTCCGGGATAATGAACCGCGTGTAAATGTAAGGACCAATGGCAGTCGCCAACGCCAGAGCGGAATAGAAGCCCGCTTCCTCGCCCGCGATATCGCGGGCGAGGAAGAACACGGCGAGGAACGTCAATAGCGCGAAAAACGTCAGCTCCAATCGAACGGAGAATTCCGACACTCCCGCTACGGAGTAAATTCCGGCCATGATCCAGTAGGGTAGCGGGGCTTTCTCCAGATACCTTACGCCATTCACGTACATGGTCACGTAATCGTGGCGCTGCAACATTTCGACGGGGATCTGGGCATGTTCGGAGTCCACGTCGTCCATCATCGGCGGCGAGGCCAGGCCAGGGATGTAGATCAACGCCCAATAGAGCACGATCCCCAGCACAAACATTAGTGTGCGGTTAGCACGCGTGTGGATGGACGCGGGAGCGGTTTCGGCACACGCTCCGCCCTGCTCACTTTCGAAATTAATGTTGGAATTTGTGCGCAATTCCGGCGGGTTTACCAGCCCCCGGCTCCCGCTGTTCGGGGAGGCTCGTCGCGACCGGCCAGTGCTTCCCGCCGGCTGCGAAACTCGCGCACGCTGTAGACCGGTTTGTTCTGCGATTCGTAATACGTGCGCGCCAGCATTTCGCCGATTAGGCCCGTGGCAATAAACTGAATCCCGCCCATCACTAGCGCCATTCCCAGCAGCATTAATGGACCGTGATTCGCTAGCAACCCTTCATCCAATAGCGCTTTTCGAATAAATACCCACAAACCGATTCCCGCTCCTCCGCTCAGGCACGCTAGCCCCAGCAGCCCAAAAAATTGCAGCGGCTTGGTGGAATAATCCAACAAAAACTTCACGCTCATTAAGTCAAGCAGTACGCGCACGGTCCGAGATATCCCATAGTTGGACTCGCCACTTCTTCGCGCAATATTCGAAATCGGCACTTCCGCCACGGACGCCCCAGCCCAGCTAGCGAGCGCCGGAATAAACCGGTGCAGCTCTCCGTACAAATGAATTTCTGACAAAACTTCGCGTCGGTAGGCCTTAAACGTAGTTCCAAAATCGTGCAAATCTACACCCGATAGCTTCGCCATCATCTTGTTGGCTATCCGGCTGGGCAATTGTCTCGTCAACCAGTGATCGGTACGCGATATGCGCCATCCGCTTACCAGGTCGTAACCTTCTTCAATTTTTTCCAGGAACCGCGGAATTTCGTCTGGGTCGTGTTGCAAATCGCCGTCCATCGAAATAATGATTTCGCCGCGCGCGAAATCAAATCCTGCTTTCAAGGCCGGAGCTTGCCCAAAATTTCTCCGCAGTTGCACCACATTCACCCGCGGATCGTGCTCATAAATATCGGAGAGTACCTTAAAAGTTTTATCCTTGCTACCGTCGTCCACAAACACCAGCTCATAGCGCTCGCCGATCGCATCCATCACTTCGGTCAACTTCACATACAATGGCGAAATATTTTCCTGTTCGTTGTAAAACGGAACGACGATCGAGTAGCGGATGGGTGGATCGTTCTTCATGCTTTCGGTTCTGGACTTTCCTCAGGCTTCTTGGGCCGCGAAACCATAGTCTACCAGCCGAATCCCCTGCGAAGCGACAAGATTTCGTATTTGCGTGTTCGTCAAAATCTCCACTTCCGTCTGCCGCGAAGCCTGCAGCCGTGTTGCCGATTTGGCCAGTTCTGCGTCCACGTAACCCGGATGGCACATCAACTCGGTCGTGCCTTCCGGCAAAATCTCGAGCAGCCGCAAAACACCTTCGCGCGTGAGCTCGCCCGTCTGCGCAATGCCGCAGAAATAATCCGCCGCCGCAATTCCCGCGCGTTCCGCCTGTTCGCGCGCATCTCGAGCCAGGAATTTCAGGCCTCGCGCCTGCACTCCTTGCTTCATCACTACGGCGCCTTTCTGTTTTGCTCCCGACGAAAGCGCAGCGCGCAAGCTCGATTCTTCATGCGAAATTCGCACCGCAGCTATTCCATGCCTTTTGGCCAGCCGCAGAGCAATTTCAAACAGCCCCGGCAGCATCTGCACATGCCTGTGCCCGTCAAGATGCGTCGGCTCGATTCCAACGTCGCGCACTTTCTGGATTTGGGCGTCCCATTCGCGCTCTACTTCGTCAAGCAACACGCTGCGACGTGCCAGCTTCAGCAGCAAACTCTCCGGTTTGCCCTCCAACTCCCCCCGGTCGTTCAAAAGGGTAGTCACCAATTCCCGGTCTGCGACCGGTTCGCCATCGCTCAAATTCAAATGCACCCCAACTCCCAATACCGGCGTCGCCCGGGCCAGCTCAACGCCAGACGCAAACGCCGCGCCATTGGCCAACAGGGAAGCGCTCGTCACGATGCCGTTACCGTGCGCTTCGGCTATCCCCCGGTTGACGCCCTCCGTCCACCCCAGGTCATCCGCGTTTACAATCAGGTTTCTCAAGCCTCGCCTGTCCCGTCGTTCCAGCCTGTACTTCGGTACAGCTATCCTTTCGAGTGCCACCACTCGACCGTACCATTGACCCTTTTTCCCCTCAACTTTAGCATGGCTTCCAGAGGCAAAAATGCCGCCAGTTAAGACGCGAGAGACAAAGGTGTTAGGCGAGCGCTACGGCGATAAACGCCGCGGCCGCCGCATGAACTCCCGCGTACCCGTTCGCCTGGAGTGGGATGGAGACGCCGGAAAGCGCTTCTCCGTGGAAGCCCACACCCGGGTCGTCAATCCGTATGGCTGCATGGTGGTTCTGGAGCAGGAACTTAAGCTCGAACACCGCCTTGCCCTAACAAACCTTGCCACGGATACCAGCAACGCAGCCGTAGTGGTCTGGCGTGGGGTTCCGCGCCCGGATGGCTGGGAATACGGCGTCGAACTCGTCGCGCCGGAGATGGATTTCTGGGGGCTTGAGCTGTGATAAAACCTCAACCGAACGTCAAACCGGCCGCTGCGGCCCCGAGAGTGGTTTCGACGCGTCCGCCCACGGCGGAAGAGCGCCGCCGCGCTCAGCGCGTTCTCCTTAGGATTCGCGTGGTGGTCCATATCACCGGCAAAACGAATACGCTCGAAGGCAACACGCATACCGTGAGTGCCAGCGGCGCCATGCTCATTCTTCCGGAACCACTTGCGGAAGGAACCATGATTACTATCGAAAATCCCAAAGCCCAGAGCAAGGTCGAGGCCCGAGTGGTGCGTCCGCCGCAAACGAGCCACGAAGGTTCGCAAGTTCCGGTCGAGTTCACTTCGCCATCGCCGAATTTTTGGGGCATCTTCTTTCCGCCTGACGTCAACTGACGATTCGGCGAGGTTCGTCCTCCGAGGCGAGGACTCTCTCTTTACTCTGCGCGCTCCGTGTCCTCTACGAACTCTGTGTAAAATTCCGCGGTTTGTTCTTCGCATCTCTTCCAGCGCTCAGCCAAAAAAAGCGGCCCCGACCAAAATCGGGGCCGCTCCGTGATTTTTAATTTTGCGTGACGACTACTGGACCGTCACGTTGATCGGTGGCGCAACCGGCGAAGCTGCCGGGCTAGTGGTGATAGCGATTGTTGTTGTCCCGGTTACTGTCAGATTGAGCGTACCACTGGCTGACGCTGCCGTCGTAGCATCACCCAGGTAGTGTGCGCTGATCGCATGAGTGCCCACGGCCAAAGCCGGAGCCGTCGGTACCGCAGTCCCTCCAGACACGTTTGCCGCGGTGCCAATCATGGCCGCACCGTCGAACAGTTGGACCGACCCGGTTGGCGTGCCGCCTGTTACTGCCACGCTGAACGTGAACGTCATTGGGCGAAGCTACTGTAGCGCTTGTCACAGTCAACTTGGTGACCGTGGCCATCTTAGGCGGCGGCACGGATCCCCCACCAGAGCCGCTGCATCCCGCTGTTAGGCCAAGAATGCATGCCAGCCCCATCCCAAGCGCAGCGCGATACTTCTTGCGCCCTCCTGGGAGGAAGAGCAAGAACAGCGCCGCAAAGCCCGTTCCCGCGCTCAGCGTCCACCATCCCTTGCCCCCGGTCGTCAGAGGAACAGCCTTTGCTTCCAGCATAGGGTCCTCCCGTGCATTAGAAGCCGTCAGAGTTGTCGAGGCCGCAGTCACGGAGCACATCAACTGGCCTGTAGCGGCCGTTACCCCGGTCACGGTAATGTTCAGCGGAGATGGCGTGCAGGTCACGCCCGGCGGCAAAGTAGCCGCGGTGGGTGTAACAGCTACGATGCCCGTAAACCCGCCGCTTGGAGTAACTGTAACCGTAAGTGGCATAGCGGCTCCCGTCGTTGAGCTAAGAACCAAAGGCTGCGGAGTATAGGAAACTGTAAAGTTCCCAACCTGCGCCTGCGTCACGGTGACCGTCACAGACGCCGTCGACGCGGAGCCCGTGTAATTCCCGTCACCGCTCGTGTATGTGGCACTAATCGTTTGTGTTCCCGCGGTGCTAAACGTGGTCGCCAGCGTTGCTGTCGAAAACGCGCCCGTCGTGGTAGTAGCGGCAGTCGGCACTACCGTGACTGTGCAGGAGGGAGCTGTGCCGCATGCCGAAAACGTAACTGTACCTGTCGGGCCGGCCCCATTGCTCGCGGAGGGAATATTGTTTTGCGTATAGTTCGTCGACATGGTCGCGACAAGTGTGACCGACTGTGCGGTTGAAACCGAGATTGAGGTTCCCCCGTTGGCGGTGAGGGCCGTCTGCGTAGGGCCGGGAGTGACGGTGACCGTATTTGTAGCTGAGGTACTCGGGTTGTAGCTGTTGTCGCCTGAATATGTGGCTACGATAGGATTCGAACCTCCAGCGAGCTGAATGAGCAGATCCTCAACAAATCCCAGATTGCCCACGGAGGAAAGATTCGTATTGGCCGAGCCAGTCTTTATGAAGTCGTTCATCGGCTTGCCGTTGTTGGTGAGAGTGATATTTCCCGTTGGACACGGGACCACCGGGATATTCGTGGCGGATGTCGTCGAAGAATTGTTGCAGATAGTCCCAGCGGTTGCTCCCACCACATTCACAACCATGAAGTAGTTCGAGCCATACTGGACGTTGGTGGCATTCTGGGACAGGAGGTTGCCAGCGGGATCTGAAGCCCAAATGTTCGCACTTGTTGTGCTGCCTTCCCTATTGACCGTCACGTTGATGGGCTGCGAGTCGCGCCGGGCGAAACGTACCGTCGCCCGCATAATGCGCAATGACTCGATAAGGCGTGCCTGTTCCGGTGGTGTCATCTCCCGGCAGCATATTCGTGGTAATCGTCGCGGTGCCGTTTACGAGTGTTGCGGAGCCCGCGCCGACTTGACCAAACCCCGGCGGCTCAGCGATCAGCGAAATGTCGCCCGTGGGCGTTCCCCCTGCCCCACTGACTGTGATTGTGAAAGCTTGATTCTGTCCGTGCGTGATACTCACTGTGCCCGAAGCGGGGCTAGTGATGGCGGGCGTCGCGGCCTTGAAGTTCGTGGTGACGGTGCTCCAGTTCGCGATTAAGTTGGTGACGTTCGGGGAACCGATTCCAGTCGCAAGGTCGTAGCCCGCCGTCGCAGTCCATCCCGGCGTCGTGGTGCTGAAGGGCGCCGGCGAGGAGGGCTCGACAATTACGCCCAGCCCATTCAGCGCCTGGGTACTGCAGTTGGGATTATTGAGTATTGCCGAACCCGTTGGCAGTTGTGAAAGAACCCACACAAGCTACGGAGTTGTTGCCCAGCGTGATGTCGTTGAAGGTACACGCGCTGCTGGGGATGGCGCTAGACGAGTTGCATGCGCTCGTGCCAGGCGTCGTGCTTTGACTTGCCGCCAGCTTGTACAGCACGTAGTTGGCGTTGCCTTGCCGTCCGGTACGGCCAGCGGCTACCTCCGACTGGTTAACGAGGGCCATGATACCGGCCCACGCAGGCGTCGAGGCAGACGTTCCGCCGACGCCGCTAAAATTGTAGCTCGGGAGGCCATTAACAACGGGCAGTCCGGTGAAGTTACAGGGTTGGGTAGGGTCTTGATTGCCGGAATCTGCTAGACAGAAAACGTAAAAGTGGCCACTGGGACTGTTGACTGATGCGAATAGAGATACGTCTGGAATATCGCGCACTCCGTCCGTAGGCACGCCAGGCGCACTCTGCCAGCGCGGCTTTGGGTAACCGGCGCACATGGTCGCAGTCTGTACGCCGCAGGTGCTTTGCCCACCGCTTCCGCCGGCAAGATCCAGCGCGGTTTGAGGGTTCGTGTCGGTAGGATCTATGCTGGAGCAGACCGAGTTCAGGGTCGCGGCCGTGGCTGTGCTGGCGCAAGTATCGTTCCAGGGAATTTCAGGAATATAGGACTTGGCGGTTTCCAGCGCGGCGGTGTTGTTCCAGTATGTCGAGAGACTATTCGCGTCATTAAAGTCTGTTCCGCCCACGGCTACGTTGAAGGGCGTCGAAGCCGCACCGCTGATCTGTAGCCCGTCGGATGATGCGTTCGGAAAGACGTCCGGGTCGCAGCCTGCCGAGCCTGTGTCCCCCGTGGACACAAAGATGGAAATACCCTGCGCCGCACCCTGTTCCCAAAGCGTGGAGTTAAAGGCCGTGTCGACAGCGGCCTCACAGGCCCCAAAGCTCTGGCTCATGATGGGCGCGAGATTGTTGGTGACGATGTACAGCGCCGACTGGTCAACGCCGTCCGTCGGGTCGGTTAGTCCAGCCAAATTGCCGGTGAACGTACCTCCGTTGACGACCAACAGAATGTTCGCATTGGGCGCCGCCGATCCCACCATGTCCACATCGAGGGTCGCTTCCCCGTCGTCCCCCGGCACGATTCCGGGGTCCGGCCCGTTCACAATGACGTTGTTCGTTGAAAAATTGGTTAGGTTCGGGATTCCAAATGCCGAACCGAACTGATTGACGTCCGAGATGGTTATATTCGATCTCGCCACAATCGCGACCGTCTGCCCCTGTCCGGCGGGCGAACCAGCGACAGTGGCCGGAATCTTATAGATGGTCGCCAAGTCGCCAGGCCCCACCGCGAATAAACCCTGTCCATTGCCAAATCCCGGTTTCGTCAATTTGCCTTCGGCTTTCAATTGTTGCAACGTCTTTGACAAGTGCATGAAGGATTTCTGACGGAAGTCATGCAAGGAGTGAATCCTCGCGACTACTGGCACCAGAGCCGCGGGAATCTGCGGATCAGACATATTCGCGAAGTGCAGCTCACCCTTCACCATGACATTGTGAATTTCCGTGTGAAAGGCGTTACGCACCAAACCGGCCGTGCCACTGAACTCGATGAACATACTTCCATTGCTGGCTTTGATTTCGGTAAAACCTTTTTGCGACAGCCAGCCGGTTATCTTTTGAACGTCCGCGTCTGCCACCCCAAACTGCTGACCAAACTGTTGCGGCGTCAGCCAAGCGTGGTAATTCGGCGAGTTTTTGGTCTGTTGCTCGTCTATCAAGATTTGCAGGGCCGTTTCCTGTTGGGGGCTCCGCTGCAAGACCAGCAGCATGTGGTTCATCGGGCGGGAGTCTGCCACGACTCCCTGGTCGAATCCTGCGCGCGCCAATGGATTCACACTTCCACGTATCGTGAAGAGGTTCGCCTCATCGATCGCTTGCGTGATGCGCGCCGCGGCCTGTTTCGTTTGCGCTGCCGACGACAGGTTGAAAATTGTGAAGAGGGTGGCCAAAAACAGAAGGGAATTCCGAAAAATGAGAGTGCTAGTGTTTTTCATAACCCGCCCACGCTGCAGATTTGGTGTGTATTTCAGGGGTTCGCTATCGGTCCAGGGGGTGCAACTTCATTTGTAAAGGATTAACCCTTATACAAACTGGCTGCCTTGGCGGGGCTTGGCCCGAAAACGAATACGCCCAAGAAACTGCAGGAGAGGTTACCACAAACTGTTTGCAGCCTCGCCACTAACTTGCTGCCGAACATGCATAAGTGGCACTGCCCTCAGGACTGCCTTGCCTACTACCCCGGTCCATCTTCGAACTTTACAGCGAATACGAGTCCCTAACAACGGAACCGCAACAGCTTCACCTTTATTCCGTTGTTCCGTCCTTATTACTTCCGCGGAACCTCTCGCGAAGTTCCCGCGTCTTCCAAGCAACGGTTTGGAAGTCCGCTTATAACGAGTACCTAACCCAGCTTGCTCCCATTTGTTTCGCCCCACCACAAAGAAATTGTTTCTTCTGTCGGCGCCCGAATTCCTCGCCGCACCACATCTCCAAATCCTCTGACTTCTAATTCTTCTCAGCTGCGTGGCTGGCGTGACTGGATTGGGCTACTCAGTATCCCACGTGTAAATCTTTCCTGGCTTTTTTCTTCCTGGGTTCAAAGGTATCTCGGGTTGCTCCTCACAAAAATTAAGCACTCCTGTTCCCACGATGCGTAGGTATCCCCTGCCCTTTGTTTCTCTTACCAAGGTAGCGCGGAAAAGTCGACATTGCCGCCCGAGAAGATGATTCCCAGTTTCGGTGGCTTGCCGTCGGCGCGAGCTGCCAGACTCAGCTCGGGGATGGCTCCTGGCCGAAGCAGCGGGGCGATGGCTACGGCGCTGCTGGGCTCGATGATGATCTTCATGCGCTCCCAGACGAGCCGCATCGCGGCGATGATCTCTTCTTCGCTAACCAGCAGGACGCGGTCAAGGTGACGTCGCAGAATCGCGAATGTACGCGGTGCCAGAGAGGCACGCAGCCCGTCGGCGATCGTGTCGCTCGAATCGAGCGACTGGAGAATTCCGCTGGCGAGAGATCGATAGGCGTCGTCGGCGCGTGCAGGCTCGCAGCCAATGACGCGAATGTCCGCGCGGATGGCGTGCGCGCTCAGGCAAGTACCACTGAGAAGGCCGCCGCCGCTAACAGGTGTGAAAACGGCATCGATGTCCGGGATTTCTTCGAGAAGCTCCTTCGCCGCAGTTGCCTGGCCAGTGATGATGCGGTCGTTGTCGTAAGGGTGGATCAGAATGGCCCCGGTTTCGGCTTGCACCCGCGTGGAAGTCTCTTGCCGCGAAGTGATCGTGGGCTCTGAAAAAGTGATGCGCCCGCCGTAGCTTTCGACCGCCCGGCACTTCACGACCGGCGCATTTTTCGGCATGACGATGTATGCAGGCACGCTGCGCCAGGTCGCCGCGCAGGCCACCGCGGCGCCGTGGTTTCCGCTCGATGGCGTTACGATGCCGTGCGCGGCTTCTGCGTCGGTCAGCGACAGGATCGCGTTTGCAGCGCCGCGAATTTTGAAGGAACCCGTTTTCTGAAAGTTGTCGCACTTGAAGAAAAACTGCGCGCCAGCCATAGCATCCAGTGAATGCGATGTGAGAACAGGAGTCCGGTGGATGCGCGAAGCGATGCGTGCATGCGCTTCTTGGATGTCATTCCAAGTGGGCGGCTGAAAACTTGTCGATTCGACTTGTGGTGCTGTGCTCATGGGATGCCCTGATGTGTTGACCTTCCGCGTCCGAGATGATTCTGTGGTACTACGTGCGTCAGTCCGATACGGGGCACATTATTGCACAAGGGATGGATGCCCCGAACCTTTGCCGGAGTGAGTGGCGGGTGTGAAAGCAGGCCAATGTGGCCGCGAACGAAAGCGAGGCGCTAGCTCAGTAGTACATGCAAAAAATGCGAGCAACGTGGCGTGCGATTACCGCTACAAGGCAAAGCGCAATTTGCGAAGAATGAAATGTGTTCGGCGCGCCTGTTGGGAGGTACTATCTTCGCGGTTTGGGACGAGGGGAAATTCAGGGAGCCGAGGTGAGTCAATGAGAATTCATGAGAACAGCCTGGAGCGCGCAACGCGAGCCTTAGTTGCCGCGCTATTGCTGGCGGGAATGAGCGTTACAGCGGAGGGACAAGTGCGCACGGACGCCGGCAGCGTCGAAGGTTCCACGAGCACGGATGGCAAGGTTCAAATTTTTAAGGGGATTCCGTATGCCGCGCCTCCCAGTTGACGCGCTGCGCTGGAAAGAGCCGCAACCCGTACCAAGCTGGCAAGGCGTGCGCAAGGCGACGGAATTCGGCGCGCGCTGCATGCAGGGAAATGTATATGACGACATGGTGTTTCACGACGCGGCGCCGAGCGAAGATTGCCTTTATCTGAATGTGTGGACGCCACAAGCTTCCTCGGCCGCGAAACTTCCCGTGATGGTATGGATTCACGGCGGCGGCTTTCAGGCAGGGGCTACATCCGAGCCGCGGCAGGATGGCGAACGCCTCGCGCACAAAGGCGTCGTGATTGTGAGCATGAACTACCGGCTGGGAATTTTTGGATATTTCTCGCATCCCGAGCTTACCAAAGAATCGGCGCACCACGCATCGGGGAATTACGGTCTTTTGGACCAGGCAGCAGCCTTGCAGTGGGTGCGCAAAAACATCGCTGCGTTCGGCGGCGATCCCGAAAATATAACAATTTTTGGAGAGTCGGCGGGTTCGTTTTCTGTAAGCGCGCTGATGGCTTCGCCCACTTCCAAGGGATTGATCCGTCGTACCATTGGGGAGAGCGGCGCGTTTTTTGGCAAGACGCTTACAGCGAAACCGCTTGCGGAAAGCGAGCAGGAGGGCGTGAAATTCGGGGCGTCGATTGGAGCCGACACTCTGGAAAAATTGCGGGCGATGAGTTCGCAGGAGACGCTCGACGCCGCTTGGAAGGATAAAAACGCATTCCGCTTCGGTCCTAACATCGACGGCTACTTTTTTCCTGAGGCTCCATCCGAGATTTTTGCGAAGGGCAATCAGGCGCACGTAGCGTTGCTTGCGGGATGGAATCGCGACGAAGGGAATTACCACACGTTTTTTGGAGCCGACGCGCCCACCAAGGATAACTTCGCAAAGAAAGTCAGCCAGACATATGGTGACAAGGCACCGGATGTCCTGAAGGCTTTTCCAGCCGAAACAGACGAGCAAGCAAAAAATTCAGCGGATCTGCTGTCCACGGCAAATTTCATCGGTTATGGGACATGGAAGTGGATCGAGATGCAGTTGAAAACGGGTAACTCTCCCGTTTATCGCTACGAGTTTGATCAGGCGCCTCCGCTGCCATCTCCTGCGGCTGGCGCAACCCCTGAGGAAAGTCGCGGAGCTTACCACTCCGCGGAAATCGAATTTGTCTTTGGAATGCTCGATTCAAAAAAGCTTCCGTGGCGGCCCGCGGACTATGCGCTATCCGAGCAGATGGGTTCGTACTGGACGAATTTTGCCAAGACCGGAAATCCAAATGGCGCGGGACTGCCACAGTGGCCGCAGTATTCCGCAAAAGACGGATATCCAGTGATGCACCTGGTTGCCACGCCGCAGGCGTCAGCGGATCAACAGCGCGCGCAATATGTAGCACTGGATAAGGCGTCCGCAAAGCCGTAGCTTACGTCTCGGCGCGGCTTTGCCGTTCTATCCTCGGAGCTGCAATCGATCAGGAAGCGTGGACGGCTTCGGGATGGAATTTGATGGCGGCGGCGATGGTCAGCACGATGAAGATGGCCAACACAACCACTTCGCTGATCAAAAACGGCGGCTCGGAACCAGTGGGCGCCAGCACATGCAAGGAAGGCACCTTCATGAAGAGCTGCGCAATCAGCACAAAGACGTTCAGATAAAGAGCAATAGAAGCGGTCACGGCATAAATCTTTCGCCATGCACCTGCAAGGTGCTTGACGTAACGGGCAGGAATTGCCACAGCGAGCACGACCAGCGAAATAACGCCCAGTTTGATCGCCGGCGTCACTCCGTGGAACGGAAAGAAAAAGCCCGTGATGCTGGTCAACGCGGTGGTCAGCAAGAAGATCCCGTTCCAGCCATCGAGCCGCTTCCCTGCGATCATCCCAAATAAGGCAATGAACCCGGTGAAGATACCGATCAGACTCAACAGCACGTGAAAGAACGTAAACCCCGTCATGCCAAAGATCATGGATTATCCCTTCCAGGTATAGATGCTCTTTGATGATCGAGGCCGATATGAGGGATGTTATTTTCTGTAGTTTACGGATAATATGGGGGCCTGTTTTGAGGTGGAGCGGAAGGCTTGGGCAGGCTAAAAAGCGATGCTAGCCACCAAAAACCAAGGCCACGGGGCGCTTTGAGCCACTTCTCTACGGAGTTTGGAGGTACCCCTAGTACGACGGATTGATGCTTGACCGGGTTTCTGGCTCTGCTAACCTTAGTCACCCCTTCTCGTACGGCGAGAGGGCCGCGTCATCACCTCCCTCGCCTTGCGGAGGACAAAATGCCTGGTGCAGAGCGCAGACAACTTACACGCCACAATCATCGCACCCCGCTGCGCTTTCGCTCGACAGGGGTGGCTGCGGATAATAGCGATCATTTCACGGAAGCCCTAAATATCTCACGCGGCGGGTTTTATTTCGCCTCCTCGGCGCCCCTGCAGGTCGGGATGCCCATAGAGGTGACTATACGGATTCCGGGCGAGGTTACCGGGAGCCAAACCGAGGAGATGCAGTGTACAGCGCGAGTCGTCCACGTCAGGAATGAGGCCTACGGCGATGGGCGCATCGGGTTTGGCGCGGAAATCGTGAAATTCAGTTCTTCACCTGCGCCGGAGCGTCGAACATCGTAAGTTTTGGGACCCGAATCTACCGGGCATGGTAGAGTCCAATACTCAGAAAAATTGGTCGTTAGCCGAGGTTTAGAGCGGTTGGGTGCTTCGGTTGGTACAGGCCGATTGTGCCGCCACCTGGAAGTGGAATCCTCGTAATTGAACCCCATCTTTCTTCTTGAATTGCAGAGCACGTGACTCCCTTTTTCGCCAGCGTTGCCATTTCGGACTTGAGGTCTTCGCACAGGAAATAGAGTTCGTGCGGACCATTCTTTTCCGAGGGATGAAACGCGGCCTCGCCCGGCGGTAGCGCGAAGATCAGCCAGCCGTGTCCGGCGTCTACGAACGGCAAGCCGAGAACATCGCGGAAGAAGGCTCGGTCTGCCTCAGCATCTTTGGTATAGACGATTATATGAGCGCCGGAAATCATGCTGCCCTCCAGGGTAAAGTCGCGGAAATTCTGGCAGGAAGCGGGTTTAGCGAAAAAAGCAAAACACACTCAAACTCAAACAATTCAGAATTCGGTCGAGAATCTTGGGCCTCAGGGTTTGGCTTCAGGTACGTTGAAAGTGATTTTTGCGCTGCCAACGTTTTCGAAGCGGTCGTAGGCGCGGACAGCAATCGTGTGTTCGCCAGGAGCAAGACTGCCGAGCGTGAATTCGTAATTTTCGCTCGGGGCGTCGCTGACGTTTCCGACCGGGGCCAGGAGTGTCCATTCTCCCCCGTCGAGGCTGTATTGAGTGCGTTCGATGCTGCTCGCGGAATCATGGGCCGTGAATTTCGCGACGATAGAGATGGCGCTGGAGTTGCCGCTCCGTGACGAGGCCGAACTTGCTTCAAGGCGATCGATAACCGGCGGAGTGTTGTCGACTTCGAAGCGCTCGCTTTCGCGTTCCGTCTTGAGCGCAGCGGCGGGCGGATTCGAAGGAGCGTCCGTCGCAACAATTTTCAGATGGTAAGCGCCGTCGGGAAGAGTCGTGGTGTCCCAGGAATAAAACTTTTGATCGAGCTTATCCTTCAGCAATTTCCATTCGTGCTCGTTTTCGCCGCGATAGTAAATCGAATAGTGCAGGTCATCGTCGTTGTCGTCGTGGGCGCTCCACAAAACGGATTGATAGCCTTTTTCGCGGAAACCTTGCGGAGGCTGCTCGAATTTAGATGGCGTGACGTTCTGTGCGATGAAGACGTTCGGAGTGTTTGGAGTCGGCGGCATTTTGAGAGCGACGCTTGGCGCCTGGCCGGTCGAGATAATCGTGTTGCCCTGTGCGCGCACGCCGGGATCTTGTAGAACAACGGCGTCAATGACCGGAGCGACATTTCGCGGTAGATACGCGAGGCTGACCCAATTGATGCCGTCGCCGGGACGGCCGTCGTGGATGACGGCTTTCCACTGGAAAAACCTCGCGCTCGGGGCTTCGACGGCGCTGCGAGGTTTCGAATAGGGTCCGAACCACCGCGACCATTCTTTGCCAGGATCTTCCGTGTTGCCGGAACGAACGAAAAATTCTAAGCGTGGCTCACCCGAGGCACTTGCGGATTTTGCGCCAGTGGCAGCCACGGGCGGCGGTCCCCACCAATCCAGGCGCCCCCATTGCGAGAAGAGTTGCGCGTCAAAGGAACGCGATTCGTAAGTACCTTCGGCTCCATACTCGGGGCCAACAGAAAAAACTTTTCCGGGATTCGCGGTACACAAGAAGACTTTGCCGCTGGCGTTGCGCGCGATGCCGGTGATTTGCGCGGAGCCAGCTTTGGCGAGCTGCGCGAATACGCCGTGGCCATCGATGGCGAGAAGAGAACCGCTATTGCCCGTTCCTGCGAGGACGCGTCCGTCCGAAGCGAATCCTAGCGAATAGACAACGTCGTCGCGAGAAGTCCAAAGCTCATCCGGCGCGCCTTCCGGGAGAAAGGCGTAGATGCTGCTGGAAAGCGTGGGCGGAAAAGCGACGAACGGGGTTCCTTGCTGCACCTGACCTGAAATAGTCCCAGTGACGCCTCCAGAGCTGCTGGTGAACGTCGTGGTCCCTTGCGGCGAAGCGATGATAGTCGTGGAAGGAGTGGAGGTGCCGTGCTGTTTTTCGCCGATGGCGGCAGCGTAAATGGAGCCGTCGGAAGCGACAGCTAGAGAAGTGACTTCGCGCTTGGAAGTTTCGTAGATGACGAATCCTTCGGCAGCAAATCCGGAAGCGTCTTTCTCCTTTCGCGGGGATTTTGCGTCGGGACGCGTAATGCGGAGAATGCGGCCATTGGGCTCCGTACCAGCGAGGAGATTTTTGTTCGCGTCGAAAGCCAGCACGCGGATGTGCGCTTCATCGCTAGCGTAAAAAAGTTCGCCTTTGCCGTCGGGCGTGACGGAGAAGACTTGGCCTTTGTCTCCGGTAGCGACATAGAGATTGCCGTCGGCGCCAAAAGCTATGTCCCAGATGTATTTTGTTTTGGGATCGAAAAACACGGATTTTTCGCCGGAAGGCGAGACCCGATAGACCTTGCCGTCGGGAGAAGTGGCGACGTAGAGAGTACCTTTGGAATCGAAAGCAATCGACTGCGCGACTAAATCAGTAGATTCAAAAACGGTAGTTGGTTTGCCGCCGTTATCGAAGCGAAACACTTTTGCGGGCGAACCGCCCGCTGCGTAGAGCGCTCCTTTAGGGTCGATGCGCAGCGACCAAAGGTAGGAAGCGTCTGCATCGGCGAGGAGAGTGAATTTTGGAGCCAGTTCCAGACGGCCGTCGCTGCGGACGGCTACACCGTGGGCGGTCCCTTTGAGAAATTCTTCGTAAGTGGTTTGGAGCCAGCGACGGGTATGCTCCGCGTGCAAAGGCGAGAAAGATGACGCAAAGAGGTAAAGGAGTAACGACAAAGAGGCGATCCGTGCGAACGCGCGCGCTGCGGTTTGGAAGCGATGCTTGTGCGTCTTGGAGTCGGTCTGCTTGCGACTTGGCATTTGCATGGTCACCGGATTTGAAGATTTAGCGAGATAACGCCGGAAACGGGGCCGCCTAGCGCTATCGAAGATTCGCTGGCCAGCGATTCGCGCAGGACTTGAACGCTGCCAGGAGTGGGCCGGCCATCAATGACATTAATTTGGGAAAGCGGGATATTCGGCAGTTCTTTATCGTCCCAAAGAATAGTCGGCGTGGGCGCGAAGAGGCCTACGTAGAGACGGTCGTTGCGGCGTTCGCGGTTCAGCATGGCAATCAGCTGATCGAGGCCGGCGTTGCTGCCGCCTCCTCCGGCAAAAGCGAAGCCGCGTGAGGCGCGATTGAGCATGTCGCCGTCGGTGACGAGCACGCGGAGCGTGGTGCCGCGCGTGGCTTGGTCGGGTACGCGCACTGTGGTTTCTTCCACGCGCGCGGGGCCGCGGTACGGGCGAAGCAAGACCCGGACGCGAAGAGTTTCTCCTGGCGCGGCTTCACCCTTTTCCAGCCAGGCGCTTTCGATGCTGAACGACTGGCGACCGGGAACGCTTTCAACGCGAAGCGAAATACGATCAAAAACGGGAGTTTCGCGCGTATTGGTGAAGAGCCGGTTGAACACGCTTTGCATGTTGATGGCGATCGGCAAACCGTCTGGCGAAAAGGCGTCGCCGGGGGCAAAAGTGTTCTCGATGAGAACGGGGGCATGGCCGTGGACTTGAACTTCGCCAGAGAGATGGAGAGTGGTGCCTTCGCCGTAGAGCGAGTTTTGCGTTAGACCGTTGAATACCGTTAGGCCGACAAGGAGGGGTGTTAGCTTGGGATGGTTGACCATCTCGAAGTGAAGTCTTTTTTCGGCGCCCCCCATAGCCAGTGTCAGGTCGATTGGAATCATTGGAGGCGGAGCGCCGAGCTTGCCGGTCACGGCTGTGAGATGGTCGCCGGTAATGGTGCCGATCGAGCCGCCGACATTGATGATCTTAGTGGAAGCGAGCTCTGAGGAAAGGGTCGTGACAACCTCCGTGCGAGCCATAGGGAATTGCACATCGCCGAGGCTCAGAAATGGATGCCCGCAGAGATAAACCTGATTTGCACGTATGGCGGTGACGGTGCACGCGGAACTGATCGACGTGTCGCCCTGTACCAGAACCATGCCCGCCATGTCGCCAGGCAAGAGATGCCCATCATCGGGTTTGGGTGCAGCGGTGCCACCTTGAGCGGCTACGAAGCCGTAATTTTGTAGCTGCCCAGAAAATTGGCGAAGGGCCTCCGGTTGATACCCGGAAAACACGAGCGGGGTTTCAATGGGCTCAAGAGCCGAGCCGGTTGGCAGACCCGTGCGGGAGGCCGCCTCCCGAGGGAGCGAGAGTTGTTGGGCAGGAGCGTCGGATGGCACGTTCTGTGCTGAGGCTCGCGACGGAGGATGAATGATGTCTTCGATTGGAGTAACGCCACCAATGGGTTCCTTGGTGAAAACGCCCAGCTTTAGGGAGAGAGCCCCAGCGAGTTTGCCCTCGAAATACACGGGACTGCCGCTCATCCCGGCGACTACACCAGTGTGCTCGACTTTTGGCCCTTTGAGCTGGACTAGAATGATCGTTTGGCCGGGTCCGAGAAAATTGGGCATGATGCCGATAACTTCGAGTTCGAATTTTTCGACTTGGTCGCCGGCAAAGATGGTATAGGCGTAGCCCTGCATGCCTGGCCGGACTTGGCTAAGCGGAATGATTTCAGTGGTGGTGGGGGCCTGCGCTTGCGCAGTGAAGAACGACGGCGCGATTGCGGGTGTGACCGCAAACGTCAGAGCCGACAGGATTAAAAAGCGAGAGAGAAGGCGAGTCATGGACAGATTGGGCCGAGCCGAGAGCATGAATTGCCAATCATACGCGGCGAGGTACGGTGAAGCAATTGGACCGCCGGAGGGCCGAAGGGTAGGACATAGAGCCTAGGCGTTCTAGGACTGGGTGCACGCTTCATCTATCTTTCCATTCCACTTTAGGGAGGATTCTCGTCTTGGTTCGCGAGGCTATTTCAGTGGCTCGCGTATCCTCTCCATTATCGAGAGAGACCTCCACTGTCAAAAGTAACGGGGGATGGGGGTTTCCGTGGACTCATTTCAGCTCACTATCCTTTTGCCAAGTAGTCGGAGATGACGCTGGCGCAGGCCTCGACGAACTCTTGTTCCGGCTTGGTGAACGTATCTGCAAAATAGCTTTCAATATCGAGTTCCGCTTCGAGCTTCTTGTTCACGTGGATGGGGACCACGATTTCAGACTTCACCATGGACGATCCCGCGAGGTAGCGCGGATCTTTCGTGACATCCTGCACGACTACTACTTGACCGCTGCTGGCGGCGGCGCCGCAGAGCCCCCTGCTGATAGGGAATCGGGTATTGGGCGTAAAGCTTCCCGCGTAAGGTCCGACAATGAGGTACCCAGCGTCCGCGGGATCGACCAGATAAAAGCCCGTCCAGTTGTATCTCGTCATCTTCTCGTGCAGGCGCTTGGCCATCTGCTCCATAAGGGATTGGACCGTTGGGGCGGTCTGGGCAAAATTTTGTAGTTCCTGAAGAATCTCTTTCTGCGCTGGCGTCATCTGTTTGGCCTTATGGCGAGAGTCGGGAAGCTTTTGTGGCGCTGAACTTCTTCATTCGTCCGCCTAATAGTTTACACGAACGGTCTAAACGTATGACGAAGGACGAATAACGGCGTACAAGGAATCAAGCAACGGAAGCATCGACGTTTTGCGGGAGTGCATGTAGAATTGCGGCGACGAGGTGCGAAATGGGTGAGTTGAAACGATTGAATGAAGGAAAAAAGAGCGAAGTCTCGCGGCGGGAATTTCTGGGGAAGACCGCTTCGGCGGCAGTCGGATTTTCAATTGTGCCGCGGCACGTTTTAGGCGGACCAGGATTTATGGCGCCGAGCGACAAAGTGAACATTGCGTTTATCGGCGTGGGAGCGCAGGGATTGCGCGTGATGCTGCACTTTTTGAAACAGCCCGATGCGCAAGGTGTTGCGGTTTGCGATTCGAATAAAAGCGCGGCGAATTATCCGCAATGGGAGGAGCACGAGTTTTGCAAATCGGTCCGGGAACTGCTGGGAGTGGATAGCGGGTGGGATTGGCTGAGTCCGGATCAGCCGATTCAGCTTTCGCACACGCTGCGCGTGACGAGCGGCGTGGCGGGGCGCGAGCCTTGCCAGAAAATTGTAAATGGATATTACGGGGCACAGCAGCGGTCGGGAACCTACAACGGCTGCGCGGCTTATACGGATTTTCGCGAGTTGCTGGAGAAGCAAAAAGATGTGGACGCGGTGGTCGTTTGCACGACCGACAATTTGCACGCGTCCGTTTCTATTGCGGCGATGAAGAAGGGCAAACATGTTTTTTGCCAGAAGCCGCTGACACACACGATTTTTGAAGCGCGGAGAATGGCGGAAGTGGCGCGTGAGACTGGCGTTGCGACTCAAATCGCGGTAGGGAATCAGGCGTCCGAGGCTACGCGGCTTTTGTGCGAATGGATTTGGAGTGGCTCGATTGGTCCGGTGCGAGAAGTTTACAATTGGTCAAGCCGTCCCTATTGGCCGCAGGGGATTGAGCGGCCCAAGGAGACGCAGCCCGTGCCGGAAGGGCTCGATTGGGATTTGTGGCTCGGGCCGTCGCCGGATCGCGCATTCAATCAAGCGTATTTGCCCTTTGTGTGGCGCGGGTGGGGCGATTTCGGGTGCGGAGCCTTGGGCGATATGGGCTCGTACAGTTACGATACGATTTTTCGCGTGTTGAAATTGGAAGCGCCGGAGAGTGTGGAGGCTAGCTCCAGCGACCGATATGAGGAAACTTATCCGTTGGCTTCGATTTGCCGATATAGCTTTGCGGCGCGTGGCGATATGCCGGCCGTGAAATTTAATTGGTACGACGGAGGATTGAAGCCGGCGCGGCCAGAGGAGCTAGAGGACGGGCGTCCCTTGAAGGGAGAGGAGGATGAGGAGGAGGGGCTCCTTTTTGTGGGCGATCGCGGAAAGATTTTGTGTGATTTTAACGGTGGCCATCCCAAATTGATTCCGCAGTCGAAGATGGATGCATACAAACAACCGCCAAAGACTTTGCCTCGTTCACCGGGTAATGAGCGCGAATGGCTCGATGCGTGTAAAGGAGGCAAAGTAAAGCCCGGCGGGAATTTCGAATTTTCAGGGCTGGTTACAGAGACTTTGCTGCTCGGCAATGTGGCCTCACGCACCGGAGACAGGCTGCACTGGGATCGCGCAGGATTGAAGGTCACAAATTCAGAAGCAGCGCAAAAGTTAGTAAAGCCCGAGCGACGCAAAGGCTGGGAGCTCTAGAGTAGGGGCACGGCACAGCCGTGCCCTTCCGAACGAAATTAAAACCGGTGAACGGGCCCGATCAAGCTCCAGTGGATCGAATACCACGTCAGAAAAACGCAAGCCACGGCTACCAGCGAAAACTTCACGCGAGAGATCACTCGCACATCCGTCCGACGCCAGATGCGTATTCCCGCTACTAGCGCGAAGATACTGAAGAAAACCGCCACAACGGAGAACCAGTTGATCAGCCAAAAATATCTCACAAGAGTAGGAAACGATGGCAGAGCCTCGTTTTGAAGGTGTACCGACAAGGCAGCAATCCACACGAGAACCAAGATCCAAAAGAATGCGGCTAAACGCGGACCGGCAGTGATCCGAAGAGTACCGGATTGAGCCATAACCGGTGGACGATTGCGGAAGAAGAGCTTTCGACCCAGCCGATGCAGGCTGGCTATGACTACCGCGAGCAAGATGATCACGCTCACGGCCACGCCTATTCCCAAAAAAGTTTTGTGCTCGTACCACGGGACACGCTGAAACTGCACTCCGGGGAAACTGACGGCGAGCCGCGTGATTTTCCCGGATGAGTCTCGAATGGCAAACAGGCGGCCCTGTTCTCCTTCAATCTGCCAGAGATCCTTGCCTACCGGCTTCCACTTGCGTGTGTGGCCGCGCAAATCCTTGTAGACATCCACGCTCAAGACGCCGTCCTTGTCGACGCTCGCGACGCCTTGGCCGGCGGGGTTCGAAATAGCCAGCTTGGTGCTATCGGCGCGACGCGTGGATTGGTAGTTGCCCGCGATATCTTTAAGTTGATCGACGGGGAAAGATTGAAAAGGCATTGAAGTGTACGCGGGGAAGTAGCGATCGGCAAAGCCATCTAATATCTCGGCGCGATTGCGCCCAGAAGACCCAGCGGAATTGTAGGAGACGAACACCACGAGCTTCTGCGTGGGCTCCATCAAAAACATGCTGTGAAACGCGATTAAATCTCCATCATGACCGATGAAGCGTAGATTGTTGCGCCATGTTTGGTAGAAACCCATGCACATCGGAGGCAGAGCATCGTTCGTGTCGAACTGGCGCGTCCACATGGCATCGCGAGTTTCGGTCTTTAGGATGCGTTGTCCGGCGAGCTCGCCGCCGTTCAGCAGAGCGAGGGCGAAACTTTTCATGTCTCCCGCGGTGGAGGAGACGCCGCCAGCGGGAGCGGGCTGGAAAATTTCAAAACCGATGGCGGGTTTTTCTGTGGTGATTCTGTAGCCGTCCGAAACATTCGGAGCGAGTTCGGCGGTCATCGGCTGATTGAAGCTGGAGTGCTTCATCCCGAGGGGCTGAAAGATGTGCTCGGAAACGTATTGCTCGAAAGGCTCGAGGCTGATGCGTTGGACGATGTAGCCGGCGAGGCCGACGCCATAATTTGAATAAGCAGGGATTTCGCCGGGAGGATACATGCGTCGCGGTTGATTGTTGATGAGGAAGTCTCTAAGAGAAGTGGCTTTTTTCGGATCGACAAAAAGAATCTCGTGAACGACCTCTTCGAATCCTCCCGTGTGCGTCATCAAGTTACGAAGAGTGATGGGTTTGCCGAATGCGGGAGCGATTTTGAAATCGAGATAATTGTTCACGTCGGCGTCGATGTCGAGTTTGCCTTGCTCGGACAACTGCATCACAGAAACCCAGGTGAAGAGTTTGGAGATCGAGGCGAGACGAAACATCGTTGTGTCGGGATCGACGGGAGTTTTTTTCGTGACGTCCGAGTAGCCGTAACCTTTTTTCAGAATTTCCTGGCCGTCTTTCATTACCAAAATAGTGGCGCCGGCGACGTCACTGCGCTCCATCTGGATGGGAACTAAACCGTCGAAGAATGCTTCAAGGTCAGCTTTCTCGAGAGGGTGAGCGACGGGCGCTGGAGTTGTGGGAGATGTCTTTACTTCGGGAGCTGCGGGAGGTGGGGTCGTTTTTAGAGGAGCCGGCGTTTGCGGAGGCAGCGCTAGCGCGGGAAGAAGAATGCACAGCGCTGGAACTAGTAAGAGAGCACGAAGCCGGGTCATGTCGCCTCCGAAGGAGAAGAAACAGGGGCACAGTCTCTTGGAAACGGGGCGCATGCGCAACAAAAATCTGAAAGAGAAACGCCGCACAAGTGTGGCCGAGCCGCGAGCGACGCGATGAAGCGGTGGATTATTCGTACCGCAGCGCAACCAAGGGATCGACGCGAGTGGCGCGGCGAGCTGGAAGGTAGCAAGCCAGCAGCGCTGCTCCAACAAGCAACAGAGTCACACCACCAAACGTCAGCGGATCGGTGGCCGCCACTCCAAAGAGCAGCGATTCCACCGTGCGCGTCAGAGCCAGTGACCCAATAATCCCGATCGCCATCCCGACGAAGATCGTGCGCATTCCCTGGCTCAAAATCATTCTAAGAACATCGCCAGAGCCCGCCCCGAGGGCGATGCGCACGCCAATTTCGCGCGTGCGACGGCTGACGGAATAAGCCATCACTCCAAACACTCCCGCCGTTGCCAGCAGCAACGCCGTAATTCCAAAAAATCCGATGAGAATGACATTGAATCTTCGCGAGCCCAGCGAAGCGGAATAGACTTGCGAGAACGTTTGGAATTTCACGGGAATCTCTGGGTCGAGCTCCTGCAAAATTCCTCGCGCCGCAGAACTGACGGAACCTGTGTCGGCATCGCTCAGCATCGCTAAGGTGATTGCTGCGCGTGGCCGCTGGAACAAATTGACGTAGACGGTCGGCCGCGGCGGCGCATCGAGCCCGTATTCGTGAGTGTCGCCGACGATTCCGACGATCGTCAGCAAACGCAAATCGCCATCCATATTTCCAAACTCAATGGTGTGGCCGATCGGATCCTGTTTGGGCCAGCGTTCGCGCGCCAGCGATTCGCTGATCACCGCAACGTGCGGAGAATCCGCGCCGTCGTGCGCGTCAAAAATTCGCCCTCGAATCAGCGGAATGCCGAGCGCCTGGAAGTATCCGTCCGTGGCGACGCAGAAATCCGCGCTGCCAAGGCGTTCTTTTTGCTGAAACAATGCACCAAAACCATCCATGGTCTTGGGCACTTCGTTTTGTGACATCAGTAGAAACATTCCGTCGGGCAGGCCGCCTTCCACCATCGGCAGGACGCTCGTCGCGCCAACCTTGCGCACGCCGGGGATTTGTTTGAGCCGGTCAATCAGGTTTGCAAAGAAAATTCCCTGGCCTGCTTTTGCCTTGGGATCCTCTACCCACGGAAGCGAGACGTCCATCGCGACAATTTTGTCTACGCGAAAACCAGGATTCACTTCGAGCACTTTCATCAGGCTGCGCCCCAACAATCCAGCTCCGATCACTAGAACCAAAGTGATCGCGATCTGCCCCGCAACAACTATCTGACCAACGCGCTGGCTGCTTTGCGAACCCGCTTGTCCACGCCCGCCTTCTGCAAGGCCCTCGCGCGGGTCTTCGGAAGTCGTGCGTGCTGCCGTGAACGCTCCCAGGCCTGCCGCGACCGCCGTGGAAAGAAGAAACGCGAAGACAAGTACGGGAATACTGATCGAGACGCTCTCCAGCCGCGGCAAGTTTTCCGGCGCCAGCGCAATTAATCCCGCCACGCCTCCGAGCGCTCCCAATACGCCGAGCCCTCCCCCCGCCAGCGAAAGCAGAAATGCTTCGGTAAGAAATTGACGGATGAGCCGTCCACGCGCTGCACCGAGCGCGCTGCGAATGGCGAGCTCGCGCTCTCTCACAGAGGCTTGCGCAAGCAGCAAATTAGCCACGTTCGCGCACGCCACCAGCAACAGAAATCCAACGGCGCAGAGCAGCACCAGCAGCGGCGTGCGAGCCTTGCCCGTGATCGAATCCTGCAGCGGCAGGACCATTCCATCTTTGAGCAGATAATCGCCTTGTTCGCTCGATGTTTCGTGGATGCGCCGAGCTATGGCGCTGATTTCTCCATTCGCTTGCGCGACGGTCACGCCGTCGCGTAAACGCCCGACGGCAGAGTAGTTGTGCGAAGTCCTGCTTGGATTTTCGCCTTCCAAATCCGCCGGCAGCCACAAATCCACGTTTGTGGGGAAACTGAATCCAGCCGGGAGCACGCCAATGACGGAATAAACCGCGCCATTAATCTTCAAGTGCGATTGCGAAAGATCCTGCGGCGATCCGAGATGCTCTTTCCAATATCCATAGCTGACAAGAACGGTGGGACCAGCCCCCTTTTTAGCGTCGTCGGAGCTGAAATCCCGCCCAAGGATGGGCTGGATACCGAAGACCTTGAGAAAGTCGGGTGACACGCTCGAAACTGCCGTGCGCGTGGGCTGCGAACCTCCCGAAATGGACGCGACATCGTCGTTATATTTCGCGATCGCCTGGAAGCTGCGGCTTTGATCGCGAAAATCGTCGAAGTTCGGGTCAGCGACGCGATTCGGCCTGCCGCTGGAGCTGACCTCGAAGACGGCCATGATCCGGTTCGAGTCGGCGTACGGGAGCGGCCGCAACAACACGCCATAGACAACGCTGAAAATAGCCGTGGTCGCGCCAATGGCCAGCGCGAGCGTAAAGACCATGATCGCGGTGACACCGAGATTTTTGCGCAACTGTCGAACACCGTATTTGAAGTCCTGCCAGAGCGAATCCATACGAGTACCCCCACACAAACCGTTACGGCTATTTGTCAGAGACTACGTCACACAGGCCAACCGTTCCACTATAAGTGACGACGAGAGTGGCACTTGGTTTGTTCCCTGCATAGCTCTAATTTTGTCCGTTTACCGGTTTGCAGGCATTGAAGTCGCGGCAGCAGAGCATATATGATGCCACCCTGCGGCAGCGCATCCGGCCCGAGCGCGACAAGCCGCACCGCAAGGCTGAGGGGGACAAATGAAGCGGATTTTATTGGTTTTGATGATTTTGGGAATCGCCCAGACGGTTTCTGCGCAGGATTGGGCTAAGGCGACGTTTGCAAAGTCGCCGCGGCACAGTGAGTGGGTGACGGTGAAGCATGACGGGCGCACGGTGGACACGTTCGTGGTGTATCCGGAGTCAAAAGACAAGCGGCCGGTCGTCATTATCATTCACGAAATTTTCGGCATGTCAGACTGGGTCCAGGACTTGGCGGATCAAGTCGCTGCCGCCGGTTACATCGCTGTTGCGCCAGACCTGCTCTCCGGAATGGGTCCTGACGGCGGGCGTAGCTCGTCTTTCGCCGAAGGCAAAACGATGGAAGCGGTTAGCAAGCTGAATCCGGATCAGGTGACCGCCGACCTGAATGCCGTTGCGGATTATGGCAACAAGATTCCCGCATCGAACGGCAAACTGTTCGTTAGCGGATTTTGCTGGGGCGGAGGTCAGACGTTCCGCTTCGCCACCAATCGCGGCGACTTGGCAGCTGCGTTTGTTTTCTACGGACCGCCGCCAGATAAGGATGCGATGATGCGCATCAAAGCTCCCGTTTACGGCTTCTTTGCCGGCAATGACGCACGAATTGGCGCAATGATTCCCGATGCCATTGCGAACATGAAAGCCGATGGGAAAACGTTTGAGCCGGTAACTTATGAGGGCGCAGGACACGGCTTCATGCGCGCAGGCGAAGCCCCTGATGCCAAGGACGCCGACAAGAAAGCGCGGGCGGAGTCTTGGGAGCGCTGGAAGATACTGCTGGCGAAGTAACGCCGCTCGCCGCACTCAGAAATCGTTTACTCGTAGCGCAAGGCGATCATCGGATCGACGCGAGTAGCACGTCGCGCCGGGACGTAACACGCGAAGAGCGCCACGAGCACGAGCATTGTGGAAACGGAAATGTACGTAAGCGGATCGTACGGGCTTATGCCCGTGACGAAGTCTCCGACGAGGCTCGCCATTCCCAAGGCGAGAAGCACCCCCGCCGCCAGTCCGGCGAAAACGATTAGTATTCCCTGGCGAAGAATCATCTTCAGGATGCTACCTTGTCCCGCGCCCATGGCCATGCGAATGCCAATTTCCTGGGTGCGCTGGCTGACGGTAAATGAAATAACTCCGAAGACGCCGACAATCGCAAGTATCAGCCCGAGAAGTCCAAGACAGCCCGTGAGTCCAGCAGCGAACTGGAAAAGTAGCAGTCCATTCACAGTGTAGAGCGCCTGCAACATGGGCCGAACTTCGGAAATAGGCATAGTGGGAGCAATCGCTGCCACCTGCTCGCGTATCGAAGTCACCAGAGTTTCTGGCGGGAACGTGGTGCGCACCTGAACTGTAGCGAGCGAGCTGTACTGCTGCGCGAACGGAACATAGAAATATTCTCGAACAAGCCCGATCATGCTGACGGTCTTGCTGTTTTTCACCACACCGACGACGCGAAGAGAGTGGACACGGTCTCCGGCAATTCGGAACTCATGGCCAAGGGCGCTCTCGTTAGGCCAGAAGCGTTTGGCCATCACCTCATTGATAATTGCCACCCATTGTTTGTCTTCCTGATCCGCACTGGTGAAATCGCGGCCCTCCAGAAGAGGAATCCGAAGAGTGCGGAAATATCCCGGCGAGACCGCGTTGAATCCAGCCGAGGGCACGGTTGTACCTTGCGGAACTTCGTAACCCGGAACCTCAAGGAGGTCAGAGTCGTTGAAATATCCAAAGGGAACCGTAAAAGCGGCGCTGGATGACTCGACGCCCGGCAAATTATCGATGCGCTCGATGAGTTCCTTGTAAAACTGGAGTCCCTTTGCTTTGTCGTAACCGATGCCATTGGGATCGAGCGAGAGATTGAGGACGTTGCGGGGATCAAAACCCAAATCCGAGCGCTGCGCATACGACAGACTGCGCACCATTAATCCGGCGACGATAAGCAGCATAAGCGAGCCGCCCACTTGAATAACCACGAGAGCCGACCGCAACCGGCTTCGGCCGCCGCTCATCGATCTGCCGCCTTCGCGAATGACCTCGATCATGTTTCGTCCCGAAGCACGAAGAGCAGGCACGGTGCCGACGATGAGGCCCGTAAGCAGCGCAACACCGAGCGCATAGCCGAACACACGCCAATCGAATTGGAAGTCGATCAGCACGGGCAGAGTGGTCTGCAGACGAATCGAGCTGAGCGCACGGCTCCCCGCCAATCCGAGAAGGACGCCGCCAATCCCCCCGCATAAAGCAAGAACGACGCTTTCTGTGAGCAGCTGCCGGATCAAGCGCCCTCGGGTGCCGCCCAGAGCGGTGCGAATGGCCATTTCGCGCTGCCTCGCCGTGGCGCGCACCAGCAGAAAATTGGCAACATTCACGCAAGCGAGAATAAGAACCAGCCCCGCGAGAATCAGAAACAGTGTGGCGATCTTCAAGATGGTTTTATCCGGGTCTGGATTGGGCCGCGAAAAACGCTCGGGATAGACGGCGAGCGTCATACCTTCTTCGCTCTTTGGATTCTGAGCAGCAAGACGGCTGGCGATGACATCCAATGCCGACTGAGCCGTTTTGACGTTGACGCCCGGAAGCAAGCGCCCATACACAAAAACACTTCGCAGGTCGCGATTTACCGGTGTATCCTTCTCGTAGGCGCTATCCACCTGTTCCATGCTGAGCGGCATATAGCCCTGTATATCCGCCATAGAGTAGAGTCCATGGAATTCTTTCGGCGTTATGCCGATGACGGTTACCGGACGGCCGTCAAATGCGATTGTTTGGCCAACGACGCCGGGATCACCCGCGAAACGAGCTTTCCAGTAGTTGTAACCCAGGACAATGACGGGGCTGAGAGCCGTCGGAGATCCTTCCGAGGGCAGGATGAAGCGGCCAAGGTGCGGTTTGATGTCCAACGCGGTGAAATAATTTCCAGTGACGAAGTAAACATAAATGGGCTCAGTCTTGCCGTTGACCGTTAGACCGCCGGCCCCCCAGAGATCACCGAGGACGTCGGAGAAAATGGAGCTTGTTTGGGCTTGTAGATCTTCCAACTCAGGAATGGAAAAATTCGTTTGTAGAGGGCCTTTTTTTAGTTGAAAGGCCAGAGTGGTGATCTGCTCCGGATTTTTGACGGGCAGAGGCTTGAGCAGAAAGGAATTCACCATGCTGAAGATGGCAGTGTTGGCGCCAATTCCGAGGGCTAGGGTAAGCACCGCGATAAACGTGAAACCAGGGCTCTTTCGAAGCATCCGCAGGCCAAAGCGCAGATCTTGCAGTAGATCCTGCAGGTAGCTGACGCGGCGCGTGTCGCGGCAATTTTCCTTGGATAATTCGATGCCACCGAATTCGCGCTGAGCTTTGCGGCGAGCTTCATCGAGCGTCAAGCCCACTGCGAGATATTCCTGCGTTTTTTGCTCGAGGTGGAATTGCAACTCCTCGCTCAGTTCTTGCTCTGCACGCTCTCGCCGAAAGAGGGAGCGCAAGCGAAGCGGCAAAGTGTAGAACCAATGTTTGGGGCGCATCATGCGATACCTCCTTGCCAGGGCGCCGCGCGCTCAGGCCTCTTTGAGTTTCACGATATTCGAGATGGCTGCGGAGAGGCGGCCCCAATTGGCGGATTCTTTTTCGAGCTGCTTTTTGCCCAGCCGCGTGAGCGAGTAGAACTTGGCGCGCCGATTGTTTTCGGTCGGCTTCCACTCCGCGGTGATCCAGCCTTCTTGTTCCAGCTTGTGCAGGGCAGGGTAGAGCGACCCGTCGCTGACTTGCAGCACCTCGCCCGGAAACTTGCTTCAAGCGCAGACTAACCGCGTAGCCGTTCATCGGCTCCAGCGCCAGAATTTTGAGCAGCAGCAAATCCAAAGTCCCCTGGACAAGATCGGAAGGCTCTACTCATGCAGTCTCCTCGGTTACCGAGAGCAGCGTACATCCACTCCACTCGGTAAGCAAGGGGAAAGATGGGTCAGGATTGGAGACTCCGCGAGCGAGCTACGGCAGAACGTTAGGCAAAACGGCCACGGCCTTCTGTGGTTCTACGAGGCCATGCGTGATGTGGGGTTTATTTACCGAGGAACTTCTCGATGGTTGTGAGTTCCGCTTCGGCCATGTCCAGATACTTCTTCGCGGCCTGGGTGTCGTGCTTCTGCATCGCGGCTTGGGCTTTGGCGATGTCGGTCTTCATGTGCTGCTGGGCGGCGACGATGTCGCCGCGAAGGCCGTAACCAGCGGCAGCTTGCTGGCGCTGGATATTGTCCAAGGATTGCGAGACGGCTGCGGAGCGGCTGTCGATATCGTCATAGCGGTGCTCATTATCCTCGACGGCTGCGGCTTCGTCGGCTTTGGCCTGGGCGTCGGCTTGGGAAGCTAGCGCGTCTTTTTTGGATTTTGCGGGAGATGGCTTCTTTGCAGGTTGCGCGGAAGCGCTGCCTGAGTTGGACGCCGCCGAGCTCGCAGGCACGACATCGGTCGAGGTCGTAGCCGACGCGTTTGAAGAGTCAGGCGAGGACTGGCCGGATTGCACCGCTTGCGCGCTAGCGGCTGCAGTTGCGGCCTCGGTGGAAGTCGGCGCGTTGGGATCTGTTGAAGCGGGCGTAGGTGTACTCGGAGTCATGGCATCAGCGGAGGCTGGTGGAGTCGTAGGCGACGGACTGGTAGCCGACGAGGCAGCTTGTTGCGGCGGGGCAGACTTGCCAGCTCCAGCCAGTGTTTTGATGCGGCTCGGAAGATACAGCCCGGCGGCGAAGAGAACGGCAACGACGATAAAAGCTCCAAGAGCAATGTACAAGCCGCGATGACTGTTAGCTCTGACACCGGAGGAGGCGGCGCTTGCGGCAAAGCGTCTGCGGCGGCCGCGGCAGGACTCGCGACGCGTGGCGTTTGAGGGAAGGCGGGGGTGTCCATCACGGTAGTCGGAGATTGCGAGGCTGGCGTTTCGTGGAAAAGAGCTGTAGCGCTACCAGCGCTCGCGGAGGGAACGAAAGCGCGAGGATCGGCTCCGGCTTGAGTTGCGGCGCCTTGTGCAGGCACACTTTTCAGAGCGCCGCGGAAGGCATCGGCGGATTGGAAACGCTGCCCAGGATCCTTGGCGAGAGCCATGACGATAATTTGATTTAGCGCCTGAGGAATCCCAGGCCGGAGAACGATAGGAGGCTTGGGCACTTCCTGGAGATGGGCGGCCATCATGGCGTAGTTGCTTTCGGCGGTGAAGGGAAGCTGGCCCGTGACCATTTCGTAGAGCGAAACGCCGAGAGAATAGAGATCGGAGCGATTGTCGGCGGGATCGCCTTTGACTTGTTCAGGCGGCATGTAATTGAGGGAACCGAGTGTCGTGCCGGTCATGGTGAGGCTGCGATCGCTGGCCGAGCGCGCGATACCAAAGTCCATTAATTTTACGGTGCCATCGGCGGTGAGCATCATGTTGGCGGGCTTGATGTCGCGATGGATGATGTTTTGTTTATGGGCGTAGCTGAGGGCGTCGAGAACCTGATCGATGTACTTGACGGCCAGCGCCGGAGGAATGGCGCCCTGATGTAAGTGCGAGGATAGCGTGACGCCGTCGACGAATTCCATAATCATAACGAGCTGATTATCGAGCGTGAGAGCCGTGCGTAGGGAGGCGATATTCGGATGATGGAGGCTGGCAAGAACTTTGATTTCCCGGAGGAATCGGTCGGCGAGATCCTTTTGGCCGGCGAGGTCAGGGAGGAGAATCTTCATGGCCTCGACGCGGTCGGAAATCGTGTTGCGGACCTTATAGACTTTGCCCATGCCGCCAGCGCCGAGAATGCCGAGGATTTCATAATCACCGAGCTTTTGTCCGACCACGTAGTCCTGACTCATTGCGTCGCTCCCTTCAAATAACAAAATAGGCGAGGAAGTTTAAGAGGCTGCCTCGCCTATTTCCATCAAGCACAGAAGATATCGAAACAGATCATGGATGTGCCGAAAATGCGGTGATGTATCGGCTTACGGATTTGTGGCGGCCGGCGTCGCGGCAACGTCACCGACTTTAGGCGGAGTGGCTCCCGAATACGTGGCCGTTGCGGAGTCCGCATCGACGTCGGTTACCGTGGCGCTGCCGAGTTTGTTGGTGACGGTCTTGAGAACTTTCCCTGTCGTGGGATCTTTGACGGTGCGCACAGCGCGGCTGACGTCGATGGTATCGCCAACGCGCACACCAACTTTATTTCCGACGTTGATGATGATGATGTTTCCGCTGACGTCGGCAACCAGACCGGAATAGGTGGCCTTAATGATTGGCAAAGTTCCAGCTGCTGCATCGAGTTGCGTGGCGCAATCGTTGACGGCTTTGTTTACGGCTTCACCGAGAATGGTCTGAGAAAAGTTGCTGCTGCTCATGTCAAAAGCGCCGCCGCCACCACTATAGCCGGTGCCGCCTCCGCCTCCGAGCATCAGGCCGGAGCGCGAAGATTCGCCGTTGCCAGTTACCGAAGCTAGAATTTCGCCGGTAGTTGTGTTCACGAGGCGAGCCGTGATCGCAACCACGGCTTTGGATTCTTTTTTGCCCATGCCGGCGATCGCGCCGGTCCAGCCGCTATGTCCGCCGCCTACGCCGCCGATTTGCTTGTCGTCGCGGCCAAACTTGGTGATGGAGCCAAGGATGATTGTATCGACGCCGAGGATGCGCCCGATTTTGGACGCGCTGGAGGGATCGGCGCGGTCGCTATTATTAAAGTTTTGTTCGGCAATGATCTTGTCCAGGGCGGCGCGCTCAATGACGCGGTATTTACCGTCCGTAACAAGCTTTTGCACCATGAGGTCGGTGATGCCTTTGCCGACGTCCTGGTCGGTGCCAAAGATGGAAGCAACGACCGTTTTTACTGTGCCGTAGTCGAAATTCATTACGGCGACGAGCCTCTTGGGCGCAGCTGCTGCTGGAGCCGCACCTGGCGCGGGTGCCGCTGCTGGTGCCGCTGTCTGCTGTGCCGCGCAGGGCGCAATGGCTAAAAATGAAATGCAAAATAGACGTACGAGTCGTGACATAAGAAAGTGCTCCTCACACCCAAGGAATTGGTGAGCGAAAGATGCGAACCGTTTCATTTGTAAACCTAACCTTTTCGGATTCGATGAACGGCTGTCGCACAAAGTCGATAGACGATCTTGCGGCGTATCGTACACCGTAGGTGGGGGAGAGGCAACGGTTGTGTGTCGGAACAGGAACGAGCGGAGAGGGAACGGAGTTCGAAGGGAGTAAGACGCTGCGCGTGCCAGGTCTGAGACTTGGAAGAGTCAAAACTGATAGGATTCGACGAGCGGTCCAGGGAGTTCAATTTTCGTCGAGTCACGAAAAAGAGGGGCACGAAAAATGTCAGAACCAAGCAAGGAAGAATTACTGGCGCGCATCGCGGAACTTGAAAAGCAGGCCGGGTCGAGGAAAAAGGGAAGTTTGGAATTTCGCGTGGGAGAAAAAGGCGGCGTGAGCGTGTATGGACTGGGTCGATTTCCGGTCACGCTTTATTACGAGCAGTGGATCCGCTTGCTGGATATCGCGGCGGAGTTGCGCGCCTTTCTCGAAGAAAACAAGAGCAAGCTCAAATTGAAAACGGCGGAGTAGGGCGGAGAAGAAAGAAGAATGGGCTAAACTTTACAGAGAAGGATTAGCGTCTGTGAGGCGCAATGACGAAAACGACGAGCTTTCAAACTGACATCCGCCCGCTCTTTACGGAGCGGGACATTCAAGGCATGAGCAAGGCCTTCAACCTGGGAAGTTACGATGACGTGAAAAAGCACGCTGCGGCCATCTACGACCGCATCCGGGGAATCGGCGGAGCGGTAATGCCGCCCCCACCCCCAAGAGGCGAGGGGCCGTGGCCGCAATCTCGCATTGAACTATTCGCTAAATGGATGGGGGACGGATTCCCACCTTAACGGGTTCACGACACTGCGCCCAGGGGGAGTCGGAGTGGATTCCAATAACTATGAGAGCCAAATGTTTAAAGAAAGGATGACAAAGACATGCCGGAAGCGACCTGGAAACCTCACGAGAAACACGGACAGCTGACGAAGCAGAGCGACCTGCCCGATAGCGTCTACGCGTTTCCGAAGCAGCGTAAAGAACCACTGACCGACGCACGACATGTGCGCAACGCGGTCGCGCGCTTCGATCAAGTCATCGACGTCTCCCAAGCCGACCGTGCTTTGGCGTTCGCGAACATCGAAAAAGCTGCAAACTACTACGAAGTCAACCTCACGGAAACGTCTTGGCACGACCTGGGCATTCATCCTCAAAAGAATAGAAGAGAGGCTGCCGCCAAAGGCGCAGCGACGCGCGAAAAGAGGACACGAAAGGAAAATCGGAAGTGAAAAAGAGTCTGCGCGGAATCAACCCCGCTTCGAAGCCGAGTGGCGATGGGTGCGTGGAATGCCTGGCGTCACCGAAAGCTTGGTGGTTTCATCTCCGCCGGTGTGCGGAGTGTGGGCACATCGGTTGCTGCGATAGTTCTCCGAGCCAGCATGCATCCAAGCATGCAGCTGCGACAGGGCATCCGATCATTGCAAGCTTCGAGCCAGGTGAGGATTGGTTCTACGATTACGAGAAGCAGGGGATGATCAAGGGTGCGGAGTTGCTTCCGCCCCATTCGCATCCAAAAAATCAGCCCACACCTGGACCCGCAGGAAGGGTGCCAGCCAACTGGGAATCGCTCCTACACTAGCTGCCCGTCTGGCTTTATCGCAATGGTTCGAGATGCACGTTGATCGGGCGCTTTACCATTGCTGCGATAGTCGCGGCAGTGCTCGCCGTCCTCGGTGCCGCGGGTATTTACGCGCACGACGCGCAGGACAAGTACTCGCTGAAATCGCCTGCCCCCGGTATCAAGTACCCTTCGGAGCCCCACCGGTCTTCACCGCTGCCTTAACATAATCGCCAGAATTCTGGGAATTGGGGATAGGAACGTTCCCGCTTTCTGAGAAAATCATTGCCGCGACACAAAGCCCGCACAATGCAATAGAAATCGTCCCGCCCGTGCCTCCGTGTATTACGGCACCTCGGCTTTCCCCTACTTCTTGACCACTACCTCTACCTCTCCTGACTCTTCTTTCACAGTCGCCGTGCCACAGGTCGTCGGCTTTCCGCTCGCGCTGAAACGGCACCCGAACAGCCCCGCTTTTTTCTCGCCGCATTGCCCCGCCTTCACCGCAACCACGTACCATCCAGACCCCGAAGGCCTTCTTGCAGTATTCCCCTGAGTATAAATTCCCATCAGGACGTCTCCATTTTGAGAGGTCCCGTCCCCACACTGGTAAGCATCCTGCTTATACGTGTAAAGTATCCCGCGCAGCTTATCGAACAGAAACTGAGTATCCTCTTCCACTCCATCGCCGTCGATGTCCACCAGGTCCGTCCAGTACGCCGAGGGCCCGGAAGCTTTCACCGACGCAGCCCCAACTCCTATCCCCGTTTTTTGACCCTGATTTTTTGCCGCTGGACTCGGAGTAGGATTCGTCGCCTTCGCCGCCGCGACCGGACCTACTTTCACAGTTGGCGTGGGCATCGGTCCCGGCGGCAGTCCCTGCCCTGACGCCAGCGTCGCCATTCCCGTCGCAGCTAACATACCCACCCAAACCCATTCCTTCTTCATCTCATTCCTCCTGATCCCTTCACTCTACACCCGCCTTTCGAGCTAAGTCCCGTTGAACAAGCACTAATGAAGAGAAGCTTGCCGATGGCGATGGAGCGGGATACTCTTCGGCGTGGCAGTGGTGACAGGTGATGTCCAAAGCGACGGCGAAACATATTTTCTTGTACGGGATAATCGGTGGAATTCTGGTTGCGGCGCTCCGATGGAGCGAATACCGATTCCTGGTGATTGACCATTCCATCGAAATCTACAGCGGGCTAATCGCCGCGACGTTTGCCGCCGTGGGGATCTGGCTGGGGCTGAAGCTGACGCGGAAACAGGAAAGGATTGTCGTGAAGGAAGTGCCGGTAACCGTCCCTTTGGCCGATCCATTTTGCCCCAATGAAGCGAAAAGGGAAGAATTGGCGATTACTCCGAGAGAAATGGAAACCCTGGAGCTGATTGCGCAGGGGCTGAGCAATCGGGAGATTGCCGAGAAGCTGTTTGTAAGCGAGAACACGGTGAAGACCCATTCGAGCCGGGTTTTCGATAAATTGGGAGCAAGGCGGCGGACCCAGGCGGTTCAGTTAGGTAAGGAATTCGGCCTGTTGCCCTAGAAATGTCCCACGAAAGAGTGATTTTTCGCTACAAAGGTCAAAATCACCCAAAAGGGTGACGACAAGCCCCTCCCCTGACGCGGTAGGGTGCGCCTGAATTCATGCATACCCACGGACGTAAAGGAGCCCAGCAATGAAACGAACCATTCTCATCTTTGGACTTATATCCGGAGCAATTTCGTCGCTGATGATGATCTCGACGCTACCGTTCATGCACAAAATAGGAACCTCCAAGGGGGCGATTGTTGGCTATACGGCCATCGTTCTCTCGTTCATGCTCGTGTTTTTCGGAATCCGGTCCTATCGAGAGAATGTCGGGAATGGTGAGATCACGTTCGGAAGCGCATTTTTGGTGGGAATTGGTATCACATTGATTTCGTGCGCCTTCTATGTGGTTACATGGGAGATTATCTACTTCAAGTTCATGCCAGACTTTATGGATAACTATGGCTCGAGCACGGTAGAAAGATTGAGAGCGGCCGGGGCGACAGCAGAAGCAGTTCAAGCAAAGATCAACGAATTTAACCAGCTCAAGGAAAACTACAAGAATCCCCTCTACAATTCGGCGCTCACATTCCTGGAACCTTTCCCGGTAGGACTACTGATCACGTTGATCTCTGCCGGGATCTTGAGGAAAAAGCGTAAGGTTCCGATAGCTGCGACTTCCTAGCGCTCCGCCACAGTAGCGAATACGATTTTGCAATTGACGGCTACGAATAACTGCCATAGAAAGGCTAGTCGGACTCTCGGTACTCTGTGATTCTCCAAGCGCAAGCTCGGGACAATCGTTCCTCATAGGAGGCTGCATGGCTTCAGTTACTGGTTTTGGCGGTATATTTTTGCGGTCGGATGATCCAAAGGCTTTGTATCAATGGTACGAGAAGCATCTCGGTCTCGTGAAGCCCGACGGAGCTTTCGCGTTTCCTGCCTCGAAGCAACGCGCTAGCGTCATCTTCGCCCTTTTCAAAAAAGACAACGCCTACTTCCCCCCGGCACAGAAAGCAATGCTCAATCTCGAGGTGGACGACCTCGATGGGCTGCTGGACCGTTTGATAGCCGAAGGCGTCACCGTCGATCCAAAACGCGAAAGCTATGACTTCGGAAAATTTGGCTGGCTCACCGATCCGGAAGGAAATCGTGTCGAGCTTTGGCAGCCAGTCTGAACTGACTGGTACCGATCCGGATGAAAAGCTGAGCCATTTTATGCATGAACGGGCTCGTGCCGTTTCAGGCGTGGAAGAGCCTTGATGGCTCTGCCGGTTTTTTGTTGGGCGAGGCGGAGGTCGTACAGAGTTTGTAGATTGAGCCAGAATGGGCGCTGGTGCCGAAGAAATGAGCGAGTCGTAGAGCTGTGTCGCCCGTGATGGAGCGCGTCCCGCGCAAGATTTGCGTGACGCGGTTGGTCGGCACGTCGAGCTTTCGCGCGAGTTCGGCGGCGCTCATATCGAGTGCTTCCAGTTCGGCCAGGTGTTCCCCTGGATGGATAGCAGTGATGGCCATGATGGATCTGCCGGAATTGGCCCACCGGCTCCGGCACGCGACGTGCGAGCGCTTTAGCTGGAAGAACACAGCCGGGATTGGCTGTGTGGCTGGGAAGACTTGTCTAGAAATAAGGCGTTTGATGTATTTCAGGCATGGGCCTAGGCGTCTAAGATTAGCCTCGACTAGAAAGACCATAATCCACCCCAACGCCCCGTTCTGGACGCGGGGCGTTTTATTTTCAGCGGCGGTCAAAAAGCTGTACGGAATTGGTGCGAGGACGGAACATGCGAATCACAATTTCACACAATAGCTCCAAGGCAGAAGTCATAAAGGCTGTGGATCGCTCATTCGACGATGTGTTCGAACACGCCCCAGGATTACCGGTGAGGTTGCTTGTTAAGCGGCGAAGCTGGCAAGGATCGGTGCTCACTTTCTCGCTCTCGGCAAAATGGGGCTTACTGAGTACACCGATAGAAGGAACTGTAACGGTCACTGAGCAAGACGTTACGGTTGACGCTGATCTGGGGCTGCTGAGGGGCCTGATTCCCGAGAAGCTTGCGCGTGAAGTAATAGGCAATCGAGTGAAAGGGTTATTGAGATGATTCTGGTTTACTTCTCTGGGGACTCCCTTTGTGGAAGGCTTCGAACTGTTTCAAGACCTTTTTTAACATCCATGAGGGAGTGCCGTCAGCACTTAGGTTTCGGCTTGTACTCTCTGCACTTGCAATTGGGAAAGGCACATGGGGTTTGCAATTTGTTCTTAGCAGGCCTTGCGCGATGGATAGCCTTGGCGTGGGAGCAGCGGCAGGGTTGGATTCTCGACACGGTGAAAGGGTATCACGAATATACGGTATGATGTGATTACGGTCACTCAGAAAACCATCAGGTCGATTCTTGACAACCCGGAGCATCCCGAAGCTTTCAAGGATTGTAGGTTCGATACATCGTTCGCTGTATTCCTCTGTCGAAAATGGCAAGGCACTGTCACGAGGGGACCGGGCCAATGGCTAGGTGGGTTTTCACATGCAAGAACTGCTTTAAGATTGTGCCGCACGCCGAAATAGGGGACACACTGACAGACTTCTTTTTTCCTAAGAAACCGGAAATTCCTAGCGAAGGACTAGAGACGGAATGTCCTCAATGTAGGACTAAATCCGTTTATCAACAAAATGAACTCTGGTATGAACGGAATTGATTTTTCAGGTTCCGCCTTGCCGGGATTCCATGTCAGCTTGTTTTGACGTTAATTGTGGCGACGATCGTCATGCTAGGAATGTGCAGCAACCTGAACTCGTTCGTACTTCTTTTAGCGGCTTGCTGCAAGTGGTGAATCGCAGTCTCGTGTCCTTCGATTTTTGCTCTCCAAATTAGATCGCCGTCCGGCATGACTTCGAATAAATCGTATGTGCGTAACATAATGCTCCAACGTAGTCAGTGTGGCCAGGTTGGAAGCGCCAGTCTGTACACCTATTGCCGTAGATTAGAAAACCTTCGATGGTAGGCAGAGTGGGGCTATTCCAGTCTTTCGGTGTGTACCCGATTGAACAGACATATTTTCGTTTGTTGCCTACACTACCGCCAACGGCGGAGGTTTGGCCCTCGCATCCGCGAAATACACTGCCCAGGACTGGAGGAACATTGAAGCGCAAGAGCCAAAACGCCTCCCACCTTTGGGACTTCTCTTCGGGAGTAGACCTAGGCGGCGAGGTTTCGAGCTATCGGCAGAAGCAAAACATCTATACGCAAGGTGAACCCGCCGAAACGCTTTTCTATATTCAAAAAGGAGGAGTGCGCCTCTCGACCCGAAGGAACAAGCGGCCATCGGCTGTTACCGCAATCTTGGGTGTGGGTGATTTTTTTGGCGAGCTTTGCCTTGCAGACTACCCCGTGCGTATGTGCACGGCTGTCGCGTTGACGGCTAGCTCCATACGCATCATTAAGAAAGACAAGATGCTACAAATGATTCGCGGAAAGAATAAGACTTCACGCTCCCTTCTGGCCCACCTACTTTCCAACATCAAAAACTATCGGGATCATGTCGCAGACCTGCTGACCTCCTCCGCGGAACAGCGGCTGGCCCATGTGCTTTTGCGACTTGCGCACTTGGGTAAGAACGGGCGGACGGGCTTTGAGATTCCTCACCTCACTGACACAGTCCTAGCGGAAATGGTGGGGACCACACGTTCGAGAATCAATGCGTTCATGCAGCAGTTCAGGAAGAAGGGATTTATCAGCTGCGCCGAGGGAATAGAGATTCACCCGTCATTGCGAAAAGCTCTCGGCACACGATAAGAATGACGTCGTAATCCGTTTGTTGCCCTCCGAACATTACTTTGCCGAGTGTCTCAGACGGCGCGCCTTTGCAAAATGAGTTCGAGAAATTGGGGACAGACGGGTCGTTTTCTGCCGCGTTGTCGAACGTGGAGCGTTTGTCTACCCTCACTTCAGTTCAGAGTGGGTAGTGAGCAGTGAATAGCGGGTGTGAGTAGAGAGACGAGTCCGAAAGTTAAGAAGCCGCCACCCGCCTTCCTCTATCCCTAGAAAGTTTTGGCCCCACGGAACCTTTCCCATCCAACTTCGTCTATGCCTGCAGCATCCCCACAAAACCGTGTAACACGTGTCCACCCGGAGATGTTGGAGGATTCTTAATGTTCCGATCGATTGCTCGCGTCGTGGTTTCTGTTGCCATGGTGTCTGTTTCCGTCTTGGCGTCCTCCGCCAACGCTCAAATCTCGCCGAACCTTCCCAATCCGATCAAGGCCCCGAATCCGCTGACGACGACGTTATCCATTTTTCGTAGCAATATGCAGGACAAGATCATGAAGTCGGCGGAGGCTATGCCAGAATCCAAGTACGGCTACCGGCCGACGAAGGACGTTCGCTCGTTTGCCGAGATCCTGACTCATTTGGCGGATATATCCTACACTCTTTGTTCAAACGCCAAGGGTGAAGCGTCCCCCGCCACGCCTACCGAGAAGAGTTCGAAGATTGTGATCATTGCCTACCTCAAAGGCGCGTTCGACTACTGCGATGGCGTGTACTCCGGGTTCACCGATGCGCACCTCAATGACCCGGCGGACTTCTTCGGCTTCAAGACGAACAAGATGTTCATCCTGACGCAAGTCGGAAATCATGACGCCTTGCATTACGGCAATCTCGTCACCTATCTGCGCATCAATGGCCTCGAGCCCTCCGGCGGCTGGTTTTGATGCCGCGGCCACGAGTCTTCTTTCAAGAACGGTGAACCCTTCTCGTCCTTCTATTACTCACTACCCACTACTCATTTAACCCCTTTAGAATCCGCCGTTACAAAAAAAGGGGCCGCGTAGGGGGCCTACGTCTTCGCTCCCAGCCCCCGATTTTCCATCGGGAGCATGATTCTTTGTTAGAATGGCGCGCTGATCTGAATAGCGATCGTCTAGAAGTGGGACAATCAGCCGGTCGGGCGCAGACATTGTCTTTCTGGGTTCCCGCCGGGATTCGGCAAGGAGAGAACGGCCATGGCAGGACATTCACAAGCGGTGCATTCCGGCGAGCAATCCGTGGTCATTCGACGAGCGTCTGCGGCGGACGCCGAAGTGTGCGGAAGAATTTGTTTCGAGGCGTTTACCGCGCTCGCCAATCGTCACAATTTTCCTCCTGACTTTCCGTCGCCGGAAGTTTCCATTGCGGTGCTCTCGGCGATGTTCTCGCATCCAGGGTTTTATTGCGTGGTGGCTGAAGAGGACGGGAAAATCATCGGTAGCAACTGTCTGGATGAGAGAACGCCGATTGCCGGCGTTGGGCCGGTCACGGTGGACGCGTCGGCGCAGAATCGCGCGGCGGGACGCACGTTAATGCAGGCAGTTTTGGCACGCGCCGTGGAACGGAAATTTGCAGGAGTGAGACTAGTGCAGGCGGCGTACCACAATCGATCGCTGTCGCTGTATGCGAAGCTCGGTTTCGTTGTGCGCGAGCCGCTTTCCTGCATGCAGGGGCCAGCGATGAGGAAAATCCTGCCAGGATGTTCGGTTCGGCCTGCAGTGGCTGGAGACCTCGCCGCTTGCAACGACTTGTGTTTGAGAGTTCACGGCCACGACCGCGGAGGCGAGTTGCAGGATGCGATTCAGCATGGCTCGGCAACTGTCGCCGAGCGCTGTGGACGCGTGACCGCGTATGCCTCTTCGATGGCGTTTTCTGGGCACGCGGTTGGCGAGACGAACGAAGATTTGAAGGCGCTGATTGCCGCAGCGGCGGCTTTTCAAGGGCCGGGTATTCTGGTCCCTAGCCGCAATGCGGAATTGTTTCGTTGGTGCCTCGAGAGTGGGCTTCGCGTCGTGCAGCCGTTGACGTTGATGACGATGGGACTCTACAACGAACCCGCGGGTGCCTATCTCCCCTCCATTCTGTATTGAAGGAGCGCCATGGATGCGGCGCCGGCGCTGAGTTTCTGTTTGCCTACGTCGGGATTTTTGCCCAGAGTGGAGATTATGGACTACTCGGGCATTATCACGGTGGAACCCGGTAAACGCGGCGGGAAGCCGTGCATACGCGGGCTGCGAATTACTGTTTAGGATGTGCTGGAAAGCCTGGCTAGCGGGATGACGCACGATCAATTGCTCCAGGAGTTTCCCTATCTGACGGAAGAGGATATTCGCGCGTGTCTTGCTTTTGCCGCCGACCGGGCACGTAAGCTGGAAACGATTACCGAGTGAAACTGCCTTTTTGACGAAAACCTTCCTCCTCGCCTAGCCGAGTTGCTTGCGGACATCTAGGCCGGTTCTTCGCATGTGCATGATTGTGGGTTGGGCAACCGATGACTCAGCGATATGGGAATACGCCCGCGAAAACGGTTTTACGATCGTTTCCAAGGACTCCGATTTTCAGGAGCGAAGTGTTCTTCTCGGAGCGCCGCCGAAGGTGATTTGGCTGCGTACCAACAATTGCGCGAGCGCACACATCGAGTTTTTGCTGCGAACTGCATCGATAATCATCGTTCGTTTCATAGAGCAAGACGAAGAGACGTGTCTCGCGCTGGGTCAGCGCACAAAGAAGAAGTAAGCCCGCACAAGTTCAGATCAACAAACAGAGCCGCCAAGATCGCGGATTAGTCCATGTGGTGCATGGCGTAGATGTTGTCGAGGCCGTCTTTGTAGGGATAGACGTGAGTCATCCAGCCGAAGACTACTGGGTGGAAGCGTCCGCCGGCTTCGGAGCAGGCGTCTTCGGTGATGATGGAGCCTTTGAGGCCGAACTTGGTCCAGTCGGCGTAGCGGAGCTGGCCGAGCGGAGGCAGGCAAAGATTTGTGTGCAAGTGCCACATGGCGACGCTCAGCGGAACGCGCTCGTTGAGCTGATTTTCTGTGGCGCGCTTAGGCATGGTGTACATGGCGCCGACGAGTTCGTACCCGGTAGCGGTTTTTTTGTAGAGAAGAGAAGTGGGACGCGCGGGATCGAACGTTAGAGATTCGAGAAAACCGTTGCGATAGCTAGTGAAGTGATATTCGGGTTGCGGGACATTGGGAAGAAAGATTTTGAAGCCGTCAGCAAGAGCGACGTGGTAGTCCTTGTATTTCCCGATGCCGGCGCGAAGCTGGGTCGCGACCTCGTTGGCGCGCTGAATGTCCTCGGGAGTTTGCGTGCGCATGCTGGTCATGTACATGTGGTGGCTGTGCGCGTCGTTGTGACCCGGCGTCATGTCCTGGACGGCGGCCTTTTCGCTGGCTTTTTCATCGCCCATGTCCATGCCGGGCATGGAGGTGGATTGCGGCTTGGCGGATTCTTGCGCGGCGGGATTTTGCGTGCTAGGCGCGTGGTGGCCGGGTGTGGCGACTAGCAGTACGGTGACTACGAAGATAGCTCCGAAGAGCATGCCGGTTTTTGCGGCGAGATGAAGCAACGTTCTACGCGCTGACATTACGATTCTCCTCACTTAATAATACGCAAGGAGTTGGATGGAAATATCAGCGAAGGCGCTGCTTGGTGCATGAGGAAAAACTGTACGAGTGGACAGGGGAAAAACGAAGTAAAGAAGTAATGACGTAATGAGGTAACGAAAAATACCGAATTGGACGCCGAAGTTTGAACGGATGGGGCGTTTCGAGATTGGCTGGCGTGGCGTGTTAAAATCCTAGCGTGAAAAAACAAACTATTCATCCTGCAAAACATTTGACGGGTGGCGTGCAGCCGCCGGGAGACAAATCTATTTCGCATCGCTACGCAATGCTGGCGGGATTGGCGGAGGGGACTAGCGAGCTGCGAAATTTTTCTGCGGCGGCGGATTGCCACAGCACGCTGGGTTGCATGAGCGCGTTGGGTGCCGAAGTGAAAGTCGAAAAAGATTTGGTGCGAGTTACGGGCCGCGGGCCGCGAGGGTTGAAAAGCAGTTGGCGGGCTCTGGATGCGGGGAATTCCGGAACGACGATGCGGCTGCTGACGGGGATTTTGGCGGGGCAGGAATTCACGACAAAACTTACTGGCGACGGGTCTCTGCAGAAGCGGCCGATGAAAAGAGTAGTGGGGCCGCTGCGGGAGATGGGGGCAGACATTCGCGCGAAGGATGATAATTTTGCGCCGCTAGAAATAAAAGGCGCGCGACTGCACGCGATCGATTATCAAATGCCGATGGCTAGCGCGCAGGTGAAGTCAGCGGTCTTGCTGGCGGGGCTGTTTGCGGAAGGCGTGACTAGCGTGACGGAGCCGGCGGGGACGCGTGACCACACGGAATTGGCTCTGGAAGAGTTTGGCGCGGGCGTTGAGCGGCATGGGCGGATAACAAAGATTCATGGCCTCTTCGGCGGCAACGGAGCGGGGAAGCTGGTGGCGAAGTCTTTGGATGTGCCGGGGGATATTTCTTCGGCGGTGTTTTTTATCGCTGCGGCATCGTTGCTGGCAGATTCAAATATCGCGATTCACAATGTGGGGTTGAATCCGACGCGGACGGCTATTTTGGATTTGTTTGCGGGGATGGGTGCTTCGATACAGATGCTTTCGTTGAAGAGCTCGCACGGGGAGATCATTGGAGACCTGGCTGTGAAAGGTGCTTCACTCAAAGGCGGAGTGATCGAAGGCGAGACGATTCCGTTGCTGATCGATGAGTTGCCAATGTTGGCGGCGCTGGGACCGTTTACCGAAGAGGGGATCGAGATTCGCAACGCAGGGGAACTGCGCGTGAAAGAGAGCGACCGCATCGCGGTGCTCGTTGAAAATTTGCGGCGGATGGGCGCGACTGTTGAAGAGCGGCCGGATGGTTTGAAGGTGGCGGGGCGGCGTGCGGGAAAAGTGCATGGAGCTGAGATCGTGCCGCATGGGGATCACCGGATTGCGATGGCGTTTGCGGTGGCGGGGTTGGCGTCGGAAGGAGAAACCGTGATTAGGGAGGCCGATTGCGCGGGGGTTTCTTATCCGGCGTTTTTTGAGGATTTGAATAGGTTGGCGGAACGATAGAGAAAAAGGCGAAATTCGAAATAGATTCAGAAAAGCCGCGGCGAGATCCGTGTTATGAGTGCCGCATTTCGACTTTCGTATTTCGAGTTTCGCATTTCGAGTTACGAGTTTCTTGCTTCAGCTGGTTTTTTTGATGGAGAGAGTGCCGTAGCTAGTTTTTAGGGTGATTTTGGGGCCGCGAGCTGTGCCGTATTTTCCTTCCAGATGAGAGTCGCCGGATTCTACAGAAGTTTTCTTCAGGGTGTCCGCGGAAAATTCAGAATCGATATCGCAGGAGTGGCAATCGGCGACGATGTTGAAGCTCGCAGATTCAGGAAGAGTAAGCGAGATGCTGGCGTTTGTGTTGGTGGCGTCAATATCTGCTTTGGGCGGGGCAGAGAAGCGCATCTCGACGTCGCCGTCGCGGTTGTCCACTTTCACTTTGCCGGTGGCATTTTCGATGGTTACGGAGTAGCGGTTCGTGCGCAACGTGATGTCTCCGGGCGCGTCTACGATTTCCAGATTGCCTGAACTGACTTCCATGTGGCCGGTGAGCGAGGTGAGTGTGAGATCGGTGCGCTGCGAGATGAAGCGAAGACCTTTGGCGACTTTGTCAGCGCGGATGGGGCCGAAGAATTCTCCGTCTAGTGTGAAACTTCCTGTGGCTGATGCGACGTCGACCTGCGTTCCCTTGCCGGAGATCTTGACGTCGCCTTTGGTGTCGGAGACTTTGACGTCGCCCTTGTGCATTTCGATATTCACGTCGCTGGCGGTGTCGCGGACTTCCACGTCGCCGTTCGCACTGGTTATGGAGACGGGCGTGGCCATGTCGGAAACAGTGATGTCTCCCTTTTCATTTCGCACGGTGACAGAGGCCTTCTTCGGGACCTGGATTTCCATGTCTACGGTGATGCGAGAGTCACCTGCGCTAGCGCCGGTGGGATGAATTTCGTAACCGTCGCCATTCTGTACGATTTCAACGGAAACGGGGCCCGCGCGGCGTGAAGCGTCGTTTTCGCTCCAGGCATGGACGTTTTTCTTGCCGGCGACGCGGATTTCCGGAACGTCCGTGGCGCGCACGGTAATGTCGCCGTGGCCGCCGCGGACAGTAATGCGGGCGTTTTCGGGTACAGGTTTCGGGGCGACATCCAAGTCGAATGGATACGCGTCGCCGGAGACTTCAATGGGAAGCTTTCCGCCGATGGCGCGCCTGCCGTAGTCGACAGCGACGACGCAGCTCACAAGCACGAGCATGCCGACGACCAGCAAGATTTCGCCACTGGTAATACGAGCGGCGCCGGGATCGTCGGAACGGCTGGCGACGGTCCTGTCGTAAATCTTGATTAAGCCGAGGAAGATGAGCGCGAGCGGCCACCAGCGCAGCAGCACGTCTCCCAGCTCCAAGCCGCGGTAGTTGTGGAGCAGGAGGAGTGCGCCAACGGTTATAAGAACGAGACCTGGGAAGATTCCGCTGGTGCGATGCCGGCTATGGGCCATATCGATTTATTGACCTTGTCCCGGATAAGAAGTGGGGGTGCCGGTCGATGAAGCGGGAGGCATACCGGGAACAGGAGGGATCGCCGGTGGCACGGGTGGCGTTGCGGAGACATGACCTTCGGAAGAAGCCATAGCCGACGCGAGACTGATCAATCCGATCACGATAAGGATAACCGGGTAGGTGTTACCGAAGTCGAAGTACCCGCCGCGCATTTCCGCCAGGAGAAAAAGTACGCCCACAGTAACAACTACAACCGGCCCCATGAGGCCGCGGATGCTGCAACGCTGGCAGGTGCAACGAATGCGATCGCTCATCTATGTTCAACCTCCCGAAGGAGCCTCCTACGGCCGGCGGTCGATGCGATTCCGAAACATCAAAATTCCTACACCAATGAGAATGAGGGGCCAGAACCGAGTTATGCGGTACCACTGGAACCATTCAAAATTGTTGAGCAAGAGCAGGACGCCGACACCAATCAATATGATCGGACCAATGGGTTTCTGCTTGCTGAAATTATCGAGCGGGTCCGATAAGGGCAAACCGGCGCGTTTGGCTTGCGCGGTGCGAAGAGCGTCGATGGGCATGTAAACCCAGAGCGCGGCAACGCAAATCCAGAGGGCGGCTTCTGCTCCGCCATTGTCGAGCCCATTTACACCGGTGATGAACAGCAGAAGAAAAATGGCGAGGTGAATCATGCCTTTGCCGTACTGCTCGTTATAAAAGGCACCAAGACCCGGCAAGAATCCCAGGAAGAAAGCCAGGACGGGATTGGGTCCTACTCCGGGCGGAAGAACAGGAGGCACGGCAGCTATGGGAGCTTGAAAGGGAACTCCGTTTGGAACAGACGTAGCTGTGGGCGGAACTGCGGGCGGTGCGGGATGACCTAGAATCGTGGCCAAGCAATCCTCGCAATAGAGAACGTCGCGCACAGGCCGAATACACGCCGGGCACATGGGCTTGCCGCAATTACGGCAGTAGCCGGTTGCGTCCACATCAGTATGGACGGCACACTTCATGGAATTCTCCTTCCGAGCAACTGGCTACAGAACTGGCTACTAACCAATGGAACTTCCGCTGCAAGGATTTCAAGTTCTCTGCCGATACCATTGGCACGATTTTGCTGGCGCGGAGTCGCTGGCTTAGAGCCGTCGGTGCTGCCCGGGGTTTTTCCAGGAGCAGATTGCGGGACGGTGCTCTCTGGCGTCGTTGGAAGTTCATTGTCTTTGTTCAAGCGAGACTGAATTTCGTAGACGACTCGGAGATCGCTGACAAACTTCGTGGTGTGCGCATAGGCTCGGTGCGCTTGGCCGTCTATATTGCGATAAACGTTGGAGGGAGCCAGATCTGCTAGCTTAGGCTTGCGCCACGAGAAGCCGGAAGCCGTGAGAAGAATCAGAAGCGTAGCAGCGACCGAGACGGCACTGTATGCGAATCGGGGAGAAGCCAAACCGCTGAGCCAGCCGAAAGCACCACGCCAGCCAATTTTGGCCTCGCGCGGTCCGAGAGTTGCATTCAGTATGGAGTAGACCAGCTGCGGTGGAGGCTCGATTTGCTCCATCGAGTGCAGGCCACTCAGCATATGAGACAGGCTGGCGACCATTTGAGCGCAGTTTTCGCAGGAGTTCGCGTGGATGTCGAATTCGCGGCGCTCGTCCGGGCTGAGCAGTCCGTCGAGATAGTCGCTAAGTCGTGCTTCGATATTTTCGCAAGTCCAAGTCATGACATACTCCGCGCCGGGTCCCAAGTAAATTCCGATTTAGATGAACGCATCATGACGGGCGCACCCCCATTTGTTGCAGGATACGCGCGAGCTCGATTCGTCCGCGGTTGATTCTTGATTTCACGGTGCCTTCGGGTACATCCAGAACTGTCCGAATCTCATTGTAGTCGAGCTGTTGCAAATCGCGGAGGATGACGGCTTCGCGAAGTTCCGGAGAAAGCTTGGTCAGCGCTGTCTGGACCTGAGCACTGAGTTCGCCGAGCAGCAATTGCTGGTCGGGGCGGCGTCCCGCGGATTCTTTGTTTTCGACCACGGGCATAGCGTCGTCGAGCGAGTCCGTGATGCGGTCGCGCTTGGTGCGCCGGTAATGGTCGATAAGAAGGTTGCGCGTCACGCTGGTCATCCAAGTGGCAAAGCCGCCATAGGCGGAACGATAGCTCCCAATGGTTTTATATACCCGGAGGAAAACCTCTTGCGACAGGTCTTCGGCCTCTGTGCTATTGCCGGTAAACCTGTAGCAAATGTTGAAGATGCGGCGCGTATGACGGCGCACAAGTTCCTCCCAGGCCGAACCGTCGCCCTGGAGGCATTGCTGGACCAGTTGGGCGTCCTGCTCCAACGTATCATCAGCCTCGAAACCCGCTACGGTGACCAGTTTGCCCCAAAAGTTGCATGGAGCCAACTTCGGCCTGCAACTATGGAACGCAAACTGCTCTCGAAAAGTTCCCTTTAGTTCTGGCCCAGGCGACTGACCGCGAGTGGGGGCATCTTACTCGGGGAGTTGGGCTTAGCACAAGGGCCGCACCTACCCTAAACGATCCTGGCACCCCCGAGTGGTTGGTGGATGTCTTTTCCAGATACCTAAGGGCGCCTTGACGCATGTGTTTGCGACCGTTAGTCTGGCAAGCGCATGCGTTCATCGTCGAGGAAGCTACTTTACATTCTGATTGCGGTAGCGGTAATTGGTTTCGTCATCTATCGGTCGAGCGGTCTCCTTCATTCGGGGGATTTCTTTGCAAATCTGCTCAGAGCTGTTCGCCGCGCCAATCCCGCGCTGCTCGCGCTGTCGACGATCTCCATCTACGCCTGCTATGCCATTCGCGCGCTGAGATGGCAGGTGCTTCAGCGCAATTTGGGACCATCCCGCTTCTGGCAAATCTACGCCATGACGCTTGCTGGGTTTGCTGCTGTCCTTGCGCTAGGGCGGCCCGGGGAGCCAGTCCGCGTCCTGCTCCTCGCGCGAAAGGAAAAGTTACCTGTCGCGGACCTGTTCGGGATCTATCTGGTCGAACGGATCTTCGATACGGCCAGCACTTTAGTTGTAGCGGCATTGGCTTTGTTGCTGATCAAATCGGGCAGCGAGTCTAATGAAACAGCCGCGAAATTCGTGCCTGCGTTCCAAGCAGCTGGTGCACTTCTTGGCATCGGCGTCGCGGGCGCAATCGGTTTCCTTGTATTCCTTCGGGTTCGCGGGACAGCTTTACTAGAACGTCGCCTAGCGCCGTGGCTTAGTGCACATAACTGGAAGGCTCGCTTCGCGCGAATTCTGATGGGATTCGCTCGGGGCGTGCAAACGATTCGAACCTGGGGCGACTTGGCATTAGCCACGATATACTCCGCGCTACACTGGATTCTCGTTTTGTTCGTGTATTTGTGGGTGATACGAGCCTTCGGCGGAAGCCTGGCGGATTTCAGGATTGGCGACGCGATGTTGGTGATGGCATTCTCGCTGGTAGGCTCCATCGTACAATTACCGGGAATTGGCGGCGGTTCGCAGTTGGCGTCTATTCTTGTGTTTACAAAGGTATTTGGGATAGAACCTGAGCTTGCTACAGCCATCGCCATTGTGATTTGGCTCATCAGTTTTGCTGCGGTTGCGGTGATTGGATTGCCGATACTGCTGCACCAAGGACTTTCATTGACGAAGTTGAAAGAGATGGCAGAGCGTAAGTCACTGGAGAGCTCGCCCACTGGAGAAACCGAGTGAAGTGTCCGTTCTGCGCGCATCTGGACGATAAAGTGATTGACTCGCGCGAGGGCCGCGCCGGAGACACGATTCGGCGGCGGCGGGAATGCCTCAAGTGCAGCCGCCGGTTTACTACCTACGAGCGCATCGACGAAATTCCGTATATGGTGATCAAGAAGGATGGGCGGCGCGAGCGATTCGAACGGCAAAAGATTTTGCAGGGACTATTGAAGGCTTGCGAGAAGCGGCCCGTGGCTACGCCGAAGCTCGAAGGCATCGTCGATGAGATCGAAAGTGTGGTTCACGAAGCGACGGAGCGCGAGCTCACCACCACAGAGATCGGCGAAATGATCATGCACCGGCTGAAAAAGCTGGATAAGGTTGCGTACGTGCGTTTTGCGTCTGTCTATATGGACTTCAAGGACGTGCAGGAATTCATGTCTGAGTTGAAGAATTTATTGAAGGACCGCGGAAAGAAGTGAGCCGTTATTTGCTGGTGGGTCAGCTCTGACCGTTGGCGGGGACTGCAACTAGTGGCTCGTCGAAAAGCGTCATTTCCTCGGGCGTCGGTGCTTGGAATATCTCGAACCATCGGGACAGTTCGTCTCGTTGTATGGGTGGCTTCTCTCTGCCACGGCGCTGAATCCTCTCGAAGAGGACGTCCGCGGGCGCAGAGACGTGGTGCAACTCAACGGCAGCCCCAAGTGCTCGCGCTCCGAGCCTCAATGTGTCCCGTTCTGTTCTTCCCCACGTACCCCATTCGACGATTACGGTAAGACCGAGCGCGAGAAGTTCCTGAGCTAACTTCCACTGCAGCGCCTCGATCTTACCGCGGTGTTCTTCTTCCCAGAGGTTTAGTGAAAGAGCCTCCATCCACTCATCGGGAGAAAAGCGAACCGCGCGGAGCTTGCTTTCGAGCTCCTTGGCAAGCGTGGTCTTACCCGAACCCGGCAAGCCGCACACGATAATTAATCTCGATCCGATGCCCGTTCTTTCCATAACTAGATTATCTCTGATGAAGTGTTTTCTTGGACCGGGAGTTTTCGCGCCGGAAAGGGCGGCTGGATTTCAATCGACACACTATCTTGTGTTTAGAATGTTTTCAGCGCGGCCAGACGCCGGCGGTGAACGTTCGAATTGTTGTGAATCCGAGCTTTTCATAGAGCTGAACGGCGCCGTAGTTTTCTGAAGTGACCGTCAGCGTTAATTCCTTAAATTTCATACTGCGCAGGGTTTCGGCGGAGGTCTGCATGAGCATGCGGCCGATGCCATGGCCCTGATAACCAGGCAGCACGCAGATTTGCGTGGTATGGCCAACTCCTGGCGAGACTTCGCTGGTGAGCACTGCGGCAACGAGTTCGTCGCTGCCTGGTTCGCGAAGCACAAAAGAGGCTCCCGCCACGAAATGGCCGCAGCCCGGCAACAGGATAATATTCTTCAAAAACTTCAGCGCGCCGGAGCGGCTGCGGTACTGATCGTTGATTTCGCCGTCGATGTGATTCGCGTAGGCCAGATAAATCAGCTTGGCGCAGGGTTCGAAATAACGGTCATTCCAGCGGTCGAGGCGCATCCCGGCGGAGGCTCCGGCCTTGCCTTCGGGCAGTTTCTGCAGATCCTGCAGCATAAATTGACGGGAATAGAGGCGAAAGCCCTGTTCGCTGAGCGGGGCTTCCACTGGGCCGCTGAAGGGCATGAGCTGCGCTTCGATGCGCGAGAGCTGCGGAATCGCGCGCATGGAGAAAAGCATCTCGTCGAGAAGGCGCTGTCCAATGGTGGCTTGCGAAAATTTTGCGGAAACATAGAGGCCACCGATCAGGCCCTTTTGCTCCTCCAGGACGTAAAAGGAGTAGCCCGCAGCGTTGCCATTCTCGAAAGCGACACAGCCAGCGAGGGCGTGCGCATCCAGGAATCGTTTGATCAATTCTAGAGCGCCGCGGTAATCCCAATGAAGTTCATCGCGCCAGTGCCGCGCTTCCTCTTCAAGGAGCGGCTCGAGTTGGCGGACGGTCGTCTGGCGCAAGTCGACAATATTCATGGATAAAGTGGACTGACCCGCGGCCCCTGACCGCAAGCCCTATGATAGCCGAATCGGCGTCCGCACAGACAAGCCGGGGAACGGCGCGACGATACAATTCGGACACAACGAGGAAAGGCTGCCGAAAACGATGCGGAAGAGGTGTGCTAACATCGCGAATATCGCACTTATTTTGTAGGGAGTGAAAATCGGCGGCACTGGCCGCATCAGTACGCAGACAAAGAATGTCGATCCTCTACGAATTACGTTATCCAACCAAGTGGTATATGAAATTGGTGACAGCCGTATTGGCGCTGGTTTTCTTTGCCGTGCTCGCGACCGTCGCCATTGCGGGATTTCTTGTCTATCGGATCGTCAAGCCGCAGCGCACCAGCAGCGAAATTGATATGGAGAGCTTTCCGGGGAAGCCGGATCTCGTCGATTTTACGGTTCCGGAAATTGGCGTCCGGCACGGTTGGTTTTTTCCGGGCTTGCGTGGAGCGCCGACTATTATTCTGTGCCATGGGTATGGATCGAGCCGCGGCGAGCTGCTGACCCTGGTTTCGGCTTTGCAGGACCACCAGTACAACGTTTTTGTTTTTGACTTTGCGGCGCACGGCGGAAATCAGGGAATTACCACGTTTGGCTATCGCGAAACAGACGAAGTGCGCGCGGCGGTGGATACCGTGGCGGCGCGCAATGACGTCGATCCTGCTCGCATTGGCTTGTGGGGCTACAATTTGGGAGCTTATGCCGCTCTGCGCGAGGCGGAAAACGATCACCGAATCAAGGCTATTGTGCTGGACTCGGTCTACGACGAGCCGCAACAGATGGTGAAAATCGGCGTGGAGCGCACCGGTCTCGGCGGATTTCCATTGATGGCACGCTCAGCGGCATTCAGTTTTACGTGGTTGAATTACAAGTATCGCGAAGATCCGCCGCTCTCGAAAAAGTTGAATACGCTGGCGGGCGTGCCAAAACTGTTCATCGAGCCTTCTGATGATCCAGAACTTGCGGAAATTACGCGCCAGATGTTTGTGAAGGCGCCAGAGCCGCGCGATCAGATCATCATTCCGCACGGTAATTTTGTGTCTATGGATGACGCGGATAAGCGCGATTACGAGAATCGCGTGGTTAGCTTCTTCCTATTGAGGTTGCCCGCTACTGGGTCCCCGAGTCGCTAACTTTTTTGGTCGCTGCTTTGATTGGAAACATCACCTGAAGACAAGTAAGCATAATTTGAGTTAGTCAGAATTCGGCTACGGACGGTTTTTACTTCCAGAAGGAACCTTATTAACAGCTTGGCATGTTTCCGTAATGGGGTCCGCGACGTAGTAAAAGCAGGGAACCCCACTACGCATCAATTCGTCGCGGCCTTCACGGCTGGTAAAGATTATTGGTTTTTCGCCAGACGCAGGGGACCACTCTTTGAGCTCCCTATGGAGATAAAAGTCCAATCCGTAACCGAGCCCTCGCTTCAACTTGAATGTGACTGCGCCATCGAGTTCTGGCGGGGTCAAACTTCCGATAGCGTAGGCAGCAGCCGGGCGCGCGGATACGACTGCATCGAGATTCCCAAAATCTCCAATTCCAAATATCAGGAAGGTGGGTAGTGTGATGGCCGCGATCATGAGACCCATTTGCGTTTGCCGAAAGGCCGCAAGGGTTGCGATGACCATTCCCACTAGAACCATGGCTACAAAGAATCGAACCACTGCCGGTTGAGGGTGAATACGCGCCCCGAAGGGAATCTTCCCACCTTCAAGTCTGCCTATGACGCCCATGGCAGCAAATGTCAGTGCCACTCCCACACACTCCCAGCGGGCATGGGCAAGACTCTGGTGCAGTCTGCGGTTCAGATCGCGGGCGAGAAGCAGGCCCATAGCAGGAATGGCAGGAAGGACGTAGCCGGGTAACTTTGAACGCGAGATGGTGAAGAAAGCCACGCAAAATCCCGCCCAGCAAAGCAAAAACAGACTCGACTCCGCGAAATTCCGGTTTCGCCAAAGATTTTTTGACCCGCTCAAGAGCGAGCACACAAGCGACACGGTCCAAGGCAGAAAAGCAATGAGGACAACCGGAATGTAAAACCAGAAGGGCTGGATGTGCTGGAATTCGGGGGTGAGGAAGCGTTTGAAATTGTGTTCGATGATGAAGATGCGGAAGAAATCTGGATTACGGCGGGCGCAGAGGATGTACCAGGGGAGTGCGGTGAGGCAGAAAGCGGCGATGGCTGCCGGATGAAATAGGCGGAAGGCGTCGCGCCAGCGTTTTGTGAAGAGGGCCCAGAAGAAAATCGCGCCGCCGCAAAGAATAATTCCAGCAGGCCCTTTCGCTAGAACGGCTAAGCCCAGGAAAAAGCCAAACAGGATTAGGGCGAGCCAGGGCGTGCGTGGGAGTATCGGAGAGTTTTCCTTGTGGGTGAGGTTGAGGACGGCCGCGGCGCAAACCATTAGAATGGTGAGCATGCCGCTGAAAGGCATGTCGGTGGCGGCGGCGTGCGAGAAGCCGATCATACCTACCGATGTAGGGAGGAGCAGCAATAGCCAGCGCGCAGTTTCTGCTCCGTAGAGACGCAATGCCAGCCACGCTAGCGCGAGCGTCGCAAGCAGGGCAGAAATCGCGCTCGGTAAGCGCGCCACGGCTTCGCTCACACCAAAAAGTTTGAAGGAAAGAGCGGCGCCCCAATAAAAGAGCGGCGGTTTTTCAAACCAAGGCTTTCCGTAGAGCCGCGGTGTGACCCAGTCGCCGGTCTCGGCCATGTCCCGAGCAATCCACGCGTAGCGCGGCTCGTCTGGGCCGACAAATCCAATCGCTCCCAGGTGGCTGAAATAACAAACGTACAGCGTTGCTATTATTAGAACGGTCCAGCCGATGCGGGCTGCGGGGCTGGACTGCGGTTTCTCAGTGATGGCAGTAGGCGATTCGCTCACGGAACGGAAAGTCTAGCATTGAAACTCTATCTTCGAAGCGGGCTCCTCTTGCATACTGTCGCGCGTCGGCCGCTCGCTGTCGTTTTGGCAACCTATGAAAGAATGGCTCGAATACGCCCCCGTTTGGCTGATCTTGAAAATGCTGGGTGCCCTACCGCGCGGCCTTGCGCGCAGCCTTGCGGCCAGGGTGACAGGTTTTCTTTTTTCCTTGCAGCCAAAGTTGCGGAAGACGGCAGAGTTCAATCTGCAACTCGCCTTCCCGGAATGGACTGACGCGCAGCGCAAAGATGTGACGCGCAAAATGGTACGCAATCTAGGTTGGATGGCCGCGGAATTTGCGCGCCTCCCGCGTCTCACGAAAGAAAACATTGAAGACGTTGTGATTCTTGAGGGGCACGAAAACTTTCTGGAAGGACAGCAGCGCGGTAAAGGGGTCCTCTATTTGACAGGCCATATCGGGGCATGGGAACTGTCTTCCTTCGCCCATGCGCTCTATGGTTATCCGCTGCATTACATGGCGCGACCGCTCGACAACAAGCGTCTCGACGCGCTGGTCAATCAATACCGCTGCGCCTCGGGCAACCGGCCCATTTTCAAAAATGAATCCGCGCGCGTCATGCTGAAAATTCTGAAAGACTCTGGAACCGTCGGCATTCTCGCGGACCAAAACACGCTGCCGGCGGAAGGTGCCTTTGTCGATTTCTTCGGCAAACTCGCTTGCACGACAACCGGCCTCGCGCGAGTGGCTCTGCACACTGGCGCGGCCGTCGTGCCGGGATATGCTTACTGGGATGAGACCATCCAAAAATATCGATTGCGGTTTGAACCTCCCGTGGAATTGATTCAGACCGGCGATACTGAGCGTGACGTCTTTGAAAATACGCAGCGGTTTGCCAAAGTCATCGAACAGATTATTCGCAAACATCCAGACCAATGGGTTTGGGTTCACAAGCGCTGGAAGACACGGCCCAAAGGCGAGCCCGCGCTGTACGATTTTTGAGAGAGGTCTACGATGATGCAAACGGCGAAGTCGTTGGCGGAAGCAGTTGGCGCGTCGCTGGAAGGCGACGGCGCCATCGAGTTGCGCGGCGTAGCGGCGCCTGAACGCGCCGGCCCTCACGATCTCATTTACGTCGAAAAAGCAAAGCATGCGGATCGCGCTGCGGCTTCCCCCGCGCTCTGCGTAATTGCCGCGGAAAATATTGCCCTACCCGGGAAGACCGTTCTGCGAAGTTCGCAGTCAAAGGTTGCGTTTGCAAAAGCAGCCGCCCTAATCCTCGGAAAATCCCCCATTGCCAGCGGCATTCATCCCACCGCGATCATCGCGCCTCTCGCGAGAATCGCTTCGGGCGCGGGTATCGGACCATTTGCGGTGATCGGCGAAGATGCCCATGTGGGCGAAGGGACGCAAATTGGCGCGCATAGCGTAATCGGCGCAGGCTGCTGGATTGGCGAATACTGCCGCATTCACCCGCGCGTGACTCTTTATGCGGGCGTTCGCATTGGGCATCGTGTGGAAATCCATTCCGGCGCCGTCATCGGCGCAGACGGATTTGGTTACGCGCAGGGCGAAGGCCGTTACTGGAAATTTCCGCAAGCAGGCATCGTGGAGATCGCGGATGATGTCGAGATCGGCGCGAACACGACCGTCGATCGCGGTTCGCTCGACGACACGCGCATCGCCGAAGGGGTTAAGCTGGACAATCTCGTCCACATCGGCCACAACTGCCAGATCGGCGCCCACACGGTGATGGCTGCGCAAGTCGGCCTTTCCGGCTCCTGCGATTTCGGCAAACACGTAGTCGTCGGTGGCCAAGCCGGATTTGGGGAACAATGTTATTTGGAAGACGGCGCGATCATTGGCGGACAGTCCGGCGTGCTTGGAGGCAAAACGATTCGCAGCGGACAGACTGTTTGGGGAACTCCAGCCCGCCCGCTCGAAAAGTTCAAAGAACAATTCGCCTGGCAAGCGCGTCTACCGGAACTGGCCGCGCGCATCAAAGAATTAGAAGCCAAACTCGAAGCCAAGCTGGAAGGAAAGTGAAGTGAGCGCAACTCCGCATTGGCGCGTGATCGTAGTCGGCGGCCACACCCGCAGCATTGGCAAGACGCAACTGGTGTGCGACATCATCAGTACCTTTCCGCAAGCCAACTGGATCGCTGGCAAAATAACACAATACGGCCACGGCATCTGCGCACAGAACGGCAACGATTGCGACTGCGCTCCTGACGAACACATTTGCGCCATTGAATGGGAAGCTCATCCACAGTCAGGAACCGACAGTGCCAGATTTCTAGCGGCTGGCGCGAAGCGCTCGTTCTGGCTGAGAACTAAGCAAGGTTTTCTCGCGGAAGGCTTGCCGCTGATGCGTGATGCCCTCAAACAATCACTCGCGGAGCCTGAAGAAGATTCTCCCCCGCTAATCATCGAAAGCAATTCGCTCATGCAATTTTTGAAACCAAGCCTCTATTTCGCCGTGATCGACCCAGCTCGCGAAGACTTCAAAGACTCCGCTCGCGTCGCCCTAGACCGCGCCGATGCCCTCGTTCTCCGCGGCTCGATGGACGACCCTGCCGCCACTCCTTCCTGGATGAAGCTCCCCGCAAACCTTTTGCGCACCAAGCCCTCCGTCTCTCAGCGCGAGGGGGAGGCTTTGCCCGAACCCCTGCACGTACTCATAGAGCGGGTGTTGCAGTATCCGCCCAGTATTGTCATCTGATAAAAACTGCAACGATTTGGTAACTCTCTCGCATCTTAGAAGTTGACCCAGTGATGCAAGACGGCGATAATTGACTGGTACCAGTGTTACTCGGTCTTAAGAGGTCTTGGCGCTCGTGCCGGAAGTTGCGGGAAGTGGCTCTGAACACAGCAGTTAGGTCGGATTAGCCGGAATTGGCTGAATTCTATTCGCCCGCTTTTTAGTGGACTTCACTTGGGGGATTAGTTTTGGCAACAGGTACACGCATAGGACTGGATAGACCTGCCCCGGCCATTCCGCCAATTTGGCAGGAGAAAGACCTGTCCGGCTCGCTCGAACAAGCCATCGAGAACGGCGCAAATCATCTGCTGTCTCTGCAAGCCGAAGAAGGCTATTGGCTTGGCGAACTCGAAGCCGATACAACCCTCGAATCCGATTACATCTATTACCTATACGTTCTCGGCAAGGCCGATCCCGTTCGCATCGCTAAGCTCGCAAACTATGTTCGCCGGCGCCAACTGCCCGACGGCGGCTGGAATATTTTCCCGGGCGGCCCTTCCGATCTCAACGCAACGTGCAAAGCGTACTTTGCGCTAAAACTCGCCGGCGACGATACCGCTGCGCCGCACATGACGCAAGCGCGCGAAACGGTGCACCGTCTTGGCGGTCTCGAACTTACAAATTCTTACGTGCGTTTTTATCTCGCGCTGATTGGCGCAGTTGGCTGGGAACTTGTTCCCTCGATTCCGCCGGAACTGTTGCTCTTACCGACCTGGTTTTATCTCAACATTTATGAAATGTCGTCCTGGACGCGCGGCATCGTCATCCCTATGGCGATACTTTCCGCTCTGCGGCCCGATTGGCGATTGCCGGAGCGCGCTCGCGTCGACGAACTCTTCAAAGATATCTCGCACAAGGCCGCTGCGTTTGATTGGAGCAAGCAGCTCATCTCCTGGCGCAATGTTTTCCTGGCCATTGATCGCGGTTTGAAACTTTACGAAAAACTTCCCTGGAAGCCGCTGCGTAACCGCGCACTTCGTGAAGCGAAAGCCTGGATGCTCGCGCACATGGAGCGCAGCGAGGGTCTTGCGGCAATTTACCCCGCGATGATGAATTCGATTTTCGCATTGATGGCGCTCGGGCACGGTCCTGAAGATCCGATCACTTCTCGCGAGATTCGCGAATTTTCGCGCTTCGAAATGGAAGAGGGCGATACCATCCGCATGCAACCGTGCGTCTCTCCGGTTTGGGACACGTGCATCGCCATGGTTTCTTTGGAAGAAGCGGGACTACCCGCAGATCACCCCGCCCTCGTAAAAGCCGCGGACTGGATGCTCTCGAAGCAGGTTCTCGGTCCCGGCGATTGGCAGTTCAAGAATAAAGATGCGGAACCCGGAGGCTGGGCGTTCGAGTTTCGCAACGATTTTTTTCCGGATGTGGACGACACCGCATTTGTTTTGATGGCGCTGCAGCGCGTAAAGCATCCAGAGCCCGAGCGCATGGAAACTGCGGTCCGTCTTGGCATCCAGTGGCTGCTGAGCATGCAAAATATGGATGGCGGCTGGGGCGCCTTCGATCGCGACAACGATCGCCAACTTTTGTGCAACATTCCGTTTGCCGATCACAACGCAATGATCGATCCGTCGACGGCGGATGTGACCGCTCGCGTCATCGAGTGCCTTGGCCGATTCGGCTGGCCGGCGGAGCATCCTGCAATTCAGCGCGGCGTAAAGTTTTTGCTCAGGGATCAGTGCGAAGACGGTTCGTGGTTCGGGCGCTGGGGCGTAAATTACGTTTATGGGACGAGCGGTGCGCTGCGCGCTCTCGAAACCGTTTCGCTTACAGCCAAGGAATTCTGCCAGCGCGCGGTCAGTTGGTTGCGCGACGTTCAGAAAGCTGACGGCAGCTTTGGAGAATCCTTGTGGAGCTACACCGATCCGACCACCAAGGGGCAGGGCAATAGCACGGCGTCACAAACGGCCTGGGGCTTGATTGGATTGCTCGCGGGCGCACAACCGAATGATTCCGCAGTTCAAAGAGCCGTCTCCTATCTAATCCATGAGCAAAATACGGATGGCTCGTGGAGCGAGGCCGAGTTTACCGGCACCGGATTTCCTGGCGTGTTCTATTTGAAGTATCACCTTTACCGCAATTCTTTCCCACTTTACGCGCTCGCGCGTTTTCGCAATCAGGTCCAAGGCCCACACGAATACTGCGCCTTGAAATTCCAACCAGCAGAATTCCGGTTGCGGAGCGGGTTCTAGAGCCCGCGATGACGTTTTCTCTGCGGCTTACCGCGGATCTGACCCTTGCCCTGGCCCGCGCGTTTGGCAAGAGGCAAGGTTATCCTCCCATTTTGCAGCTTTCCCCCGACGCTAACTTCCAGACGATTTCAATTTCCTTTTCTGCGAACCCGGAGAAGGCGGGTCCCAGTTCTTCGCAATTCGGAACTCTCGTTTCGCGATACCGCTCCCCCATCCTTTGGATTTGCGGCGCCGAGCCGTTGGATTTTTCCGAAGTCGCACGCCTTACCAACGCGCTGGCAGCCTCGGGCCGCAGCGTTTTCCTTGAAACTTCTGGGGCCTTGTTGAAGCGGCGTCTGCATGAATTTCAGCCTTCGGATCGCTTTTACTTCACTGTTCGTTTTGATGGTCTCGCGCCGTCGCATGACCAGCGCAACGTTCGTGAAGGTGCGTTCGCGGCCGGACTGGAAGCAATTCGCATGGCAAGGTTGGCAGGATTTCTTACTTGTGCGCTTCTGGTTTTTCACCCAGAAACTGCGCCGAGCGCAATAGAGCAGCTTCACGCGGAGATTCGCCAGCTCGACGTCGATGGATTCTTGATCACGCGCGCGGCTCTTTCGCCTGAGCTTGAGAAGACGGTCAAACAGCTTCGCCGCCGTTTACTCAGCCGTCGTTGGGCAATCCTATCGGACTTAGTGGAATCGGCATCGCGGTCGGCCGCCTCGCCAAATTCTTGCGAGATCGATCGGCAGCCCATTCCGGACGCGCAGCCAGGCGATTTTGAGGAAGGAGCCGAAGCCGGATGACGACCCTGGTTACAGGCGCGTCGGGCTTTCTGGGTAGCCATGTTGCGCGTCAACTGGTTGCTCGCGGCGACGCTGTCCGTGTCTTGATGCGCCCTTCCAGCACCAATCGTGCCGTTGGAGATCTTTCTCTCGAATATGTAACCGGCGATTTGCGAGACGCCGCTTCTCTCAATCGTGCGCTGGCTGGCGTAAAGACCGTTTTTCACGTGGCTGCCGACTATCGATTGTGGGCCAAAAAATCGCGCGATATTTATGATTCGAATGTCGGCGGCACAAAAAATCTGCTCGATGCCGCAAAGCGCGCTGGTGTAGAAAAGTTTATTTACACCAGCACGGTAGCTACAATCGCGGTCGATCGGCCTGAATTACCAACGGAAGCTACCGACGCCAAGCTCGAAGAGATGGTCGGTCACTACAAACGCTCGAAATGGATGGCCGAACGCGAAGCGCTGAACGCGGCGAAAGACGGACTGCCGCTCGTTGTAGCCATGCCCACTACGCCAGTTGGTCCCGGAGACTGGAAACCCACCCCGACGGGGAAAATTGTTCTCGATTTTCTAAACGGAAAGATGCCGGGATATGTCGAAACCGGCTTGAATTTTGTCGGCGCGGAAGAGTGCGCGGCGGGGCACTTACTCGTTGCAGAAAAAGGCAAAGTGGGAGAGCGCTACTTGCTCGGTGCTGAAAACTTGACGCTCAAACAGATGTTGGACACGCTGGCGAAAATCACCGGTCTACCTGCGCCAACTCTGAAGATTCCTCACGGGCTGGCATTGGGTGTAGCCTACATGAACACGGCGTTTTCGCGGCTCATCGGAAGAGAGCCGCAAATTCCCGTTGAGGGCGTCAAAATTGCGCGGCACATGATGTTCGTCGATTGTAAGCGGGCGCAGCAGGAGCTGGGTTTTAAGCCGGGCTCGGTCGCCGAGGCCTTGGAACGCGCTGTTCGCTGGTACGAGGCAAACGGCTATGTGAAGCCCGGGCGCGCCAAGAAAATGCTGCGCGCCGCCGCGTAGAGCAAGAGGGATTAAGGGCTTGCCCCGCCCTTTTGGCCAGACAACATTGTTGTAGCTTTGAGCTTTCGTTCCGCATCATAGATTTACAGAAGATTTGAAGCATCATGCACATCCTAGTCACCTTCGCCATCAAAGCCGAGTTCTCGCCATGGTCCTCCCGCCATCCCTTTGTCCCTTATGAATTTGAGAATTGGGAGCGCCGCCGCGAATTCGATCTTTTTAAAGCTAATATCGGCCCTAACGAAGTGACGGTCCTTCTCACAGGCATGGGCGGCAACAATGCAGCCAAAGCGATGCTGTCCATCCCCGTAGATATTCACGATGTCTGCATTTCCTCTGGGCTTGCTGGCTCGCTCGATTCCACTTTGAAGCCAGGGGACGTAGTTGTGGCGCACACTGCAGAAACGCTGGACCAAAATTGCAGAGCCTCAAGTGACCGAGCACTTCTCGATCTTGCCGTTACCTACGGGGCAAAGCCCGTGAATGTCTCCCTTACTTCTGAGAAAATCGTAGGAACCGCCGAGGAGAAGGAAGAATTGAGCGGAAAGGGAAGTGTTGTGGAGATGGAGTCGACTTACATTTTAGCGGCTGCAGCGCGGTGCAATGTTCCTGCCGTGGCTGTCCGCGCTATCAGCGACGCGGCTGATGAAGATATGCCCGTGGATTTTGGCCGCATTCTCGATTCCCATGGCCATCTGAAAATGGGCGGCCTGCTCAAGGAAGTTGGTTTCAGTCCTTATCGCATTCCCTTGTTGATTCAATTTGGCTGGCAGAGCCGCGCCGCGGGAAAATCTTTGGCGGACTTTCTGGATCGCTATATTTATGCAGTCTCTCAAAACTGGACGCGCGTCGCGCCTCCGAAAATAGAAGAGGTTTCGGCGACATGAGCAGCATCGGAACCGCATCCGAGACTTTGACCTCGATCGAGCCTATCCCGAAAACTATGCGTGCCGGTGTCTTTCGTGAGAAAGGCCTCGTTCGGGTCGAGGAAGTTCCCGTGCCGGAAGTCGGCGATGGCGAAGTCCTCATCAAAGTGGCGGCCTGCGGAATTTGCGGCACCGATATCAAGAAAATCTTCCAGCGCTATGTCGAGCCGCCTCAAATCCTGGGCCACGAGTTGGCGGGCACAGTCGTGGCGGTCGGTCGCGGGGTAAACAAATGGACGCCAGGCGATCGGGTAATGAGCTTTCACCACACTCCTTGCGGCAGATGCTTCTACTGCGAAAAACGCCTCTTTTCGCAGTGTAAGCAATACAAAACGACAGGCCTGACCGCGGGCTTTACGCCAAATGGCGGCGGCTTCGCTCAATATGTGAAAGCCATGCCGTGGGTGGCCGAGCGCGGCATAGTGGCGCTTCCCCACGACGTTAGCTTTGAAGAAGCCACGTTCATCGAGCCCATCAATACCATCGTGAAAGCCGTCCAGAAGGCGCGTATCGTCGCGGGCGAGACCGTTCTCATCCTTGGCTGCGGCCCCATCGGCCTGCAATTGCTCATGGTCAGCAAGCTCGAAGGTGCCAAGCTATATACCAGTGATCCAATTCCACAGAGGCGACAAAAGAGCCTCTCCCTCGGGGCGCTGGAGTCGTTTGACCCAACCAGTGGTAAGCTAATAGAAGAGGTTCGGGCCCGTACGGACGGCAGGGGAGCGGACGCGGTGCTTGTTGCAGTAGCGCATCCGTCGGTGGTAACGGATGCCTTGGCAACGGCGCGGCCCGGTGGGCGCGTATTGCTCTTCGCGGCGAACGATCCGGTCACAAAGATTGAGTTTCCTGCTGCGGCTGTGGGGATCGACGAAAAGGAAATCCTTGGCAGCTATAGTGCGGCGGTAGACATCCAAGAGTCAGCGGCGGCTTTGGTGCTGGGAAAGAAACTTCCTGTGACGGAAATCGTCACGCACCGCTTTACACTGGATAGAATCCAGGAAGCTCTGGAGCTGGCAGCCAGGCCGACGGCCGAATCGCTTAAGATTCTGATCACGCACGCATGAAAACGACCACGACAAAGAAAACGGAAGCCGGAGATGAAGTGAAATTTGCCGTCTCGCGAGTCGCCGTACCCTCAAGGATGACCGCAGCCGTGTTGTACGGGAGCGAAGATCTGCGTATCGAGATGATCGACGTGCCACATCTCGCCGCCGACGAAGTGCTTCTCCGCGTTCGCCTTGCACTCACAGATGGCACCGACCTGAAAGTCTGGAAGCGCGGCTACCACGCCAAAATGATTCAGCCACCCGCGGTGTTCGGCCACGAAGTCGTCGGTGATATCGCCGCCGTGGGCAAGCGCGTTGATGCCCGTTGGCGCATTGGCATGCGCGTCGTTGCCGCAAACTCCGCGCCGTGCCTGCGCTGCTATCACTGCCGCCGCGGGCAGGAGAATCTTTGCGAAGATTTGCTCTTCAACAATGGCGCGTACGCCGAGTACATGCGCATCCCCGGCCGCATCGCCATGGAAAACATGCTCGAAGTGCCGCACTCCGTCGATGACGGAAGCGCTGCGCTGGTTGAGCCGCTCGCCTGCGTGCTTCGTGGCATTCACGAAATGGAAGTACGCGCTGGCGATACCGCTGCCGTGATTGGTTGCGGGCCGATTGGATTGACGTACGTGCGCATGCTTTCCCGCCGAGGTGTGCGTGTAATTGCTCTGGCGCGGCGCTCTGCCCCTCTGGATGTAGCACGCAGACTGGGCGCAATTGCCACCATCAACGTCACGGAAACTGCGGACGTTGTCTCCGCCGTGAAATCATTAACAGAAGACAACCGAGGACCGGATTCCGTCGTCGAAGCAGCAGGAAATCCCGCGACCTGGCAACAGGCGCTGGCTATGGTTCGCCGCGGCGGCGTGGTGAATTTCTTCAGCGGCCTGCCCTCAGGAACGAACGTGGCGATCGATCCTGCTGCTATTCACTATTCAGAGATTAAGCTGATTTCGCCCTTCCATCACACGCCGCGTTTCATCCGCGAAGCGCTCGAAGCCATTCGCCGCGGCGATATCGTTGGGCAGGATTTCGTGACGGAAGAGATCCGTTTGACCGAACTGCCGCAAGCCTTCGAGCGCATGAAGATACGCAGCGGCGAAATCAAGCTGGCCGTTCGCCCGTGACTTTGGAGTCCGCCGGCCACGCTGCCGCTTTCCGCGCAGGCGAGCCAAAGCGAATCGATCCAGTTCTCCAGTGTCAACTTACGTCGTGCTTGTAACTTTTGTCATTCCGAGCGAAGTGAGGAATCTGCTTTTTCATGTTGCGTCCAGGCGAACTCGAAATTGCTGAGCGTGCTCCGGCAAATAATTGTTCCCCGGCAGCCGCGCAGGACTACACGCGCTGGCTCGCCACGCATCACTACGAAAATTTCAACGTTGCTTCCTGGCTGCTCCCCAAAGATCTGCACCAACATTTCTACAATCTCTACGCCTATTGCCGCTGGGCCGACGACCTCGGCGATGAAGTCCCGCAAAAAGAGCGCGCTCTGGAACTCCTCGATTGGTGGGAGCGCGAACTCGATGCTTGCTACGATGGGCGCCCATCTCACCCCGTCTTCGTTGCGCTGCGCGAAACCATACTCGCCAAAAATATTCCCAAGCAGCCTTTCGCCGATTTGTTGCGAGCCTTCCGTCAGGATCAAAACGTAAAACGTTACCCGACGTGGGATTCCATGATCGGCTATTGCGTTTATTCCGCGAATCCGGTTGGACGTCTCGTCCTTTATCTGTGCGCCTATCGCGACGAAGAGCGCCAAGCGATGTCCGACTCCACGTGCACCGCTCTCCAACTCGCTAATTTCTGGCAAGACGTTGATCGCGACCTCGAAAAAGGCCGCATCTATATCCCGCTCGAGGTCGCCGCATTGCATGGCCTCGCAGAAGACGACATCGTCGAGCGCCGCTTCGACGAACGCTACGTCAACTTAATGAAAGATTTGATCGCCCGCACCCGCGTTCTCTTCGCGCAAGGTGCTCCGCTAGCAAAAACGGTAATCGGCCGCCTCAGCGTCGACCTTGAAATGTTCAGCCGCGGTGGCCTCGCCGTCCTCGACGCCATCGAAGCGATGGGCTATGACACGCTCCACCAACGTCCCGCCATCAGCAATGCAAAACAAGTCCGTCTTCTTGCCCGTTCCCTCTTAACGCACCTTTTGCACAAGCCCGCACAGCGAGGATTAACCGTCGGCGAGGTCTCCTTTGTAGCTGCGCCCCTACACGAAAAATCTGTGCCTGACTCTTACGCCGAATGTCATCGTATCGCTCGCGCCGCGCACAGTAATTTTTATTACGCGTTCTATCTGCTGCCAAAGCCGAAGCGCGATGGTCTTGCAGCGCTCTACGCCTTTATGCGCTTGGTCGACGATGTCGCCGACGAGGGTAACGATCTCGCCGCGAAGCAGCGAGGCCTCGCGGATTGGCGCGCCGCCCTGGACGATGCCGTAATTGGCGAGGAGCGGTTGGTTGACGGCTCAGCCGCGCTTAACTCCGCCACTCCCAGCGGCGCAACTGAAGTCCTACCCGCTCTCGTCGACACCATGCAGCGCTACAAAATGCCCGCGCGCTATCTCCACGATCTAATCAGTGGCGCCGAAATGGACCTGACGCTTCGAACCTACCCAACTTTCGACCGCCTTCGCGAATACTGCTACCGCGTCGCCGGAACTGTCGGCCTAACTTGCACTCACGTTTTCGGATTCCACGATCCTCGGGCTCTCGATCTCGCCGAAAAACTCGGACTCGCGTTTCAACTGACCAACATCATTCGCGATGTTCATGAGGATTACGCCGTAGGCCGCGTCTATCTTCCAGAAGAAGATCTCGCGCGTTATTCAGTTTCTCCCCAGGATTTTGGCAAGAGCGAAGCAACTCTAGGCGTCCGCGAACTCCTGCGAATTGAAACAGACCGTGCTTGGCAATGTTACGAAGAAGGCTCCACACTCTTCGGCCTAATCGATCCGGAAAGCCGCGGCGCCCTCTGGCTTTTGGTCCACACATACAGCGCCTTGTTGGCTCGCATGGAGTCCCTCGACTTCGCCGTTTTCGGCGAACGCGTGAGGCTATCGAAAGCGGAAAAAATGTTGTTCATCGCAAAGGCGCGCTTCGGCCGCCTCTCGGAAGAGAATATTCTTGAAAAGCGTAATCGTGATCGGCGGCGGGCTGGCGGGATTGGCAGCCAGCGCCGCGCTGGCTGAAGCAGGCTGGCGCGTTCGACTCTTTGAGCAGCGCCCGTTTCTTGGCGGACGCGCGGCTTCCTACGTCTTGCCGAATGGCGAGCATGTCGACAATTGCCAGCACGTTACCTTCGGCTGCTGCACCAACCTAGAGGACTTCTACCGACGCGTCGGCGCCGCGGGCAAAATCAAATTCTTCGACCGTATGGTTCTTCTTGATCCCCAAGGCCGCCGCGGCGAAATGCACGCAGGCATCCTCCCCGCGCCGTTTCACATGACTGGCTCGTTCCTTACTTTTTCTCCGCTGGCTCTGAAAGACAAACTCTGCATCGCTCGCGCTTTTTATTCCATTCTGCAAAGCGGTGGTCATCCGCCCGATGTTGACCAGCCGGGCGGCATCTCGATGCTTGAATGGCTCCGCCGCCGCAAACAAACTCCCGCTGCAATCTCCCGCTTCTGGCGCGTAGTTTTGGTCAGCGCTCTTTCCGAAGAGCTCGACCGCATCGACGCGCGCTATGGTATCGACGTTTTCTGGAAAGCGGTTCTGTCCAACAAAACCGGCTACCGCATGGGCATCCCAACCGTCGCTCTCGGCGATCTCTACGAAGGCTGCCGCGCCGCGATCGAACAAAGGGGCGGGGAAGTCACCTTTCGTTCTCCACTCCGCGGCCTACGTATCGAAAACGGCAAGCTGCTCGCCGCGCTTTTCGACGATGGCCGTGAAGAATCTGCTGACGCATATGTCCTTGCCCTTCCCCATGCCACTCTCTCCGAGCTTCTTCCCGAGAGCCTCAAGCGTGCCGACACCTCCCTCGGCAATCTTGACAAAATCGTCGACGCTTCCATCACCGGCGTTCATCTCTGGTTCGATCGTCAGGTGATGACCGAGCCTTTCCTTAGTCTGCTCGACACCACCACACAATGGATCTTCAACAAGACAGCTCTCTACGCCGGCGCAAATGGCGCAGCCCCACTGGCAGACAAAGGCCAGTATCTACAACTCGTCATCAGCGCTTCCCACGACCTCCTCCAAATGCCGCGCCAGGAAATCATCGATCTCTGCCTGAGGGAAGTCCGGCACGCGCTCCCAGCCGTCCGCGAAGCGAATCTCCTCAAGGCCACCGTTATCAAAGAAGCCGCCGCCACATTTTCCCCGCAACCCGGCGTCGACCGTTGGCGTCCAATGCAGCAGACGAACATCGGCGGCTTGTTCCTCGCCGGCGATTGGACCGCAACGGGCTGGCCCGCCACCATGGAGGGCGCGGTTCGCAGCGGTTATCTCGCAGCCGAAGCGATATTGCGCGGTGAGGGAACGCCGCGACAGTATATTCAACCTGATTTAAGGCCCGACGGACTGGCCGGTTTGTGGGCCAAGAGCTAATCCGCTTTAAATTTCAGGCGGAATCGCCAAGCTGATCGAACGCTCCGATTTTGCGCTCCGCAAGCGTCAGATTTTCGGAGCCTGTGTCGAGAGCGTGATAAGCATCGGAGTTCAATTTTTGGAATGCTTCGTAAGCTTTCTCGGATTCCCAGAAGTCGCAAGTTACATAAGTGCGGTCACGAAAGGGATCGCGCAGCAGGAGAGTTCGCTGGTAGGAAGGATCTCGACGGAACAACTGGGCCCATTCTCCACTCGGCCCATATACGCTTTCAAACTGTTCGTCACATCCTGGCTTGACATCGAACTCCCAGAGGACTAAAAACATAGATGCAGCATCTCCTGCTTGGACGTAGCCAATCCTGTTCTGATCCTCTGGGTAACGATTGCGCTGTGGGCCGAGTGTAGCAATCCGGTCTGATACATACCAAGGTCAAAGTGCGCATCAGCGCGGAAGTCTAGACAGACATAGTCACAGTCCGGCATTGCGTCCGGACGGAGGCGTTTGTGGATCGAAAGTACGGTCATCGCGGTTACCGCGACACGGAAAAAGGCGATAAAAAAGAGAAGCACGAACGCAAGCCGCCGCAAGGCGGTCCGCGCGCCGATCAATTCGGCCCGCGCACGCCACGCATGGTCGGCACCGTGACACGCGGGCGCTGTTCCAACTGCGGCGCGGTCCTTACCGCTGGCTTCGACCCCAACGGCCAATGTCCCAAGTGCCAGTTTGAGCTCCACAGTTGCAAGCAATGTCGTTTCTTCGATTCCGGCGCCCAATTCGAGTGTACGCAACCCGTTCCCGAACGCATCACTCCCAAGGACACAAAGAACGACTGCAAGTTTTACGAGTTTCGCATGACCATCGAAAAGGACACTGCTCCAACCTCCTACGCTCAGCCCGCCCAAGTGGCCGCCGCTGCCGCTACTCCCCCGCCGCGCACCAACGATGCCCGCCAGGCCTTCGAGGATCTTTTTAAGAAATAGTTTGTGTTTAGTTCGGGCACCGCTTAATAAGGCTGGATTTTCGGTCCGGCGAATTGGGCGATTGCTCTGTAGCTTCGCTTGGCACCTCAGGAAGAATACATTTTGGCGATATTGCCGATGCAAACGTTGCGTTGGCCTTCTCCTCCTTTCACTTCCACACTACTCCCGCGCGTAGTTCATTTACTGGCTCCGCGGACCTTTCCAAGCAGCTATCAAACGGCCCTGGCAAGAAAATCAGGAGGATCAAACATGAAGAAGTCCATTCTGCTATTTCTTTCGGTGCTTTTCCTTGCAGCAATGCCCGTTGTTGCTCAGGACGATGGTCATTCCAAAAAACCCCTCACCGCTACTGGCACCATCAGCCAGGACCTAGAGACTTTCGTTTGTGACAAGGATCATAAGACCTTGAAGGTTTCCAACCCCGGGGCTCTGCGCGACATGGAAGGCCAGCATGCCAAGCTCACCTACCGCCTATCTTCCACTGCCGGCGAAATCTTCGTGACTTCCGCGGCGACCGTACAGGACACAACAGTCGCTCATAACTCTCCCGATCCCGCTGCACCCAAATAAATCTTTTCTGATCGCCGCTCACGGGTCGGCTAGTCTTCCTGCTCCGCTGCAGCGTCAGGCCGTGCTGCACCCCTGAAATAGTTCGTTGGTGCGCGCTAGCTTCCTTGTGAAGCGTCGCGAAGTCGCGCAATCAGGTTTCCTTTCTTCCAGCCTCTCCACGAAACAATTTTCCTCTTGGCTCGTGTATCCTCCCGACTATACTTTCGTTCGTCAGCATGCCGGCAGTTTTCGGAGGGTACCATTCATGGCCAATGACTCGCATCCGACCCAAAACTCAGTTCTCAACGTGCACATGAGTGAGTTCTGGTCTGGCGACCTGGGCCTGACTCTCATAACCATTTCTCTCGTCGTGCTCATCTTTGTAATTACTCCGCTTCGAGAAGCCGGACTTCCTGGGCGCATCTTTTTCGATCTCATTATGGTCGTGCTGATGATTTCCGGTGCTCTGGCTGTAAACCAAAGTCGCCTCGCAACGGTTTTGGTCATTGTCGTTGTCTTTGTAGACGGCGCGGTCTTGGGAGCTGGCCGCATGCATCCCACTCCGTTTCTCTATCAATTCGGAAGCATTCTCTCCACGGTTACGCTGCTTCTCTATGTGCGCATCGTCTTGCTCGTCATGTTTCGCAAGGGCCCCATTACTTGGAGTCGCATTCAAGGTGGCGTATGCGCCTATTTGCTTCTCGGTATGGCCTGGGCATCGGCCTACCAGTTTGTGGAGCAGCGTTACCCTGGCTCTATCCACTTCATCTCTCAGCCTGCGGATATCGACCAGCTCACGTCGAAGCTTACCTATTTTAGTTTTGGCGTACTTACCAGCTTAGGCAGCGACATCGCTCCGGTGCATCCTTTGGTACGCTCGCTCACCCTCAGCGAGGCGGTCGTTGGCCAACTGTGCCCCGCGCTTCTCATGGGTGCCCTTGTGGCAATGGCCATGCAGTCGCGAGCCAAATCCTAACCGTATACATGCATTGGAAAAACCGTCCCGTAAATGAACAAGAGAAAAGTTGTACGAAATTCTTCTCCTGTTTCTCCTGAACTGTCCACCACGAACTGTTGTTCAACTCGCAAAAACGGCCTGCTGGGTACATACTGTTACGCTTTTCCTCTTCCAAAGGAGCTGATGATGTTGAAACTGCGAAGTCTTCTCGCCGGTGTGTTGATTCTTGTGCTGTCCTCGTTTGCGCAAGCCCAGCAGAAAGAAAAGAGCGGCACCGTTCCGACGCCAAGCGGATTTCTGGGATTTGAAGTTGGCGCCGACCGTAAGCTCGCCGACTATCGCCAGATCGCTTCTTATTTCAAAGCGATTGCCGCAGCCTCACCGCGAGTGGAAATCCAGGTTCTCGGCAAAACGACTCTTGGCGAAGATATGTTCATGGCCGTCATCTCCACGCCGGAGAATCTCGCCAACAAAGCCAAGTACAAGGAAATCGCCCGCAAGCTTGCCGACCCGCGAGGCCTCACGTCGCAGCAAATCGATCAGCTCGCCCACGACGGCAAAACCATTTTTCTTCTCACCTGTAACATTCACTCTACCGAAATCGGCTCCAGCCAGATGTCCATGGAGTGGGCTTACAATCTCGCGACATCACAAGATCCCGAAATCCTCCGCCGCCTTAACGATTCCATCGTCCTTCTCGTGCCTTCGCTCAATCCTGACGGCGAAATCATGGTCACCGAATGGTACAGGAAGTATCTCGGCACCAAGTACGAGGGCGGCGAGATGCCCTACCTCTATCATCACTACGTCGGCCACGACGACAATCGCGACTGGTTCATGCTCACGCAAATCGAAACCAAGAACGTAAATCGCATGGTCTACCACGAATGGTTTCCGCAATTCTGGCTCGACGAGCATCAGATGGGCGAAAATGGTCCGCGCATCTACATCCCGCCCAATGCGGACCCGGTCGCAAAGCTCGTCAATCCACTCGTCCATCGCGGGAACAATCTCATGGGCGCGGCGATGGGTTGGCGCCTGGAAGAAGCAGGGAAGTCCGGCGTGATTTTTGGGTATTCCTTTGACGCCTATTGGCCGGGCGGCACGCGCAACACGGGCTGGTGGAAAAACATGTATGGTGTCCTTACCGAAGTTGCCTCCGCACGCATCGCCACGCCGATCGAAATTGAATCCACCGAACTCCAGGGCGGAGGCAAAGGTCTCACGACTTACGAGCAGCAAATCAATTTCCCAAATCCCTGGCCCGGTGGTAGGTGGCGTTTGCGCGACATCATGGACTACGAGCTCTTGGTTTCCGGCGCTGCTCTCGAAACTGTCAGCAAGTATCGCCAGGAACTTCTCCGCGGCGTCGCCACCATGGCCACCCAAGCGGTGCAAACAGCCGACCCCGCTGTCTATTGGCGCATTCCCCTTGACGGCCAGCGCGATCCCGTCGTTGCCACGCGTCTCGCCGCCCTGCTTCTCGAACACGGCGTCGAAGTTCGCTGGCATGTCGACAAAAAGCTTTTCCTTATTCCCACCGCGCAACCCTATGGCCGCTTCGTTGACGAAATGATGGGCATCCAGCGTTATCCCGAAGTCCGTCCCGCGCCCAACAGCGGCATCCTCGAGCCCTACGACGTCGCTGCATGGTCGCTCCCGCTGATGATGGGAGTCAAAGCAGAACGCGTCAGCATCACCCCCGACGTCCAAAACTCTTCGCTGAACCTCGAGACCGTCACGTGGCCCGCAGGAGCGCTTACCGGCACCGGCAAATATTTCTCCATCGCCGAATCACCAGAACAACATCTTCGCCCTGGCCAACGCCATGCAAGCCGCTGGTGGGCAGGTTTTCCTCTCCCAAAAACCAAACGAAACACCCGAATTTATTTTCGCCGCGAACGCGCAGTTAGCTGCCAACGCCGAAAAATTCCATTTGCAGCTTCAGTCTCGAGCAGATCTTCCGCAAGGCGCCACGCAACTCAAACAACCCCGCGTCGGTCTCTACAAACCCTACATCCCTTCGCACGACGAAGGCTGGACGCGCTTCCTCCTCGAACAATACGGCTTTAAGCTAAAAAATATCGAAAACAAGGAAGTCAAAGCAGGCAATCTCAACAATTCCTACGACGTGATTATTCTCCCCGACTCCACCCGTGAAGTAATCGTCGATGGCAAAGAAAGCCGTGGCGGCTACTTCGAAGAGATGCCGCCCGAATACACTGGTGGGATCGGCAAAGAGGGCCTCCACGCCCTGCGCGATTTCGTCGATAAAGGCGGCACGCTCATCACGCTAGCCAACGCTTCCGACGTAATCTACGGCGAGGAATTTAATCTGCCGGTGCGCAACGCCTTGGCCAGCCCGGGGGCCGCAGCGGGCCGCGCCGCCACCACCACTTCCGACTTCAACATCCCCGGCTCGCTCCTCCGCGTTTACGTCGACACCAATCATCCGGTCGGCGCAGGCATGCCGCACGAAATCGCCGCCTTCGTCGACTCGCCCATCGCCTTCCAAACCTCCGCGCCGCCGCCCGACATCCAGCGCAGTGTCATCGCCTGGTATCCCGACGACGCCAAAGACATCCTAGTCTCCGGCTACGCCCACGGCGCCGAACGCCTCCAACGCAAAGCCGCCGCAGTCGCCTTCACTAGGGGTAAGGGCAAAATTGTGATGTTCGGCTTTCGCGTCCAACACCGCGCGCAAACCGAAGGCACCTTTCAACTCCTCTTCAACGCCATCTATTGGGGAGGTATGTAGCTCGCGTAGCGCCGGGCTTCAGCCCGGCATCCTTCTTCCATTCCCGTGCGGTCTCGAGATTTTGTCATTCCGAGGAAGCGAGGAATTTCTTCGTTCTATTCTTGTAGGGGCCGGGCTTGCCCGGCCCTTTCTTTTCTCTAACGCAACTAAAACCGTGTGCTAACCAATCGTCCACTCCGCGGAAAGTACTTCAAGCCGTATATCGTGCCGTGTTCACACGCCCGCTAACCCCCGCCATCGCGTCATACTCGCGCTCCGAACTCTCCGGCAAGAGCACCCACAAAGTATAAATCCCCAAAGCCGTCCCAAACGGAAAACGCAGCAGCGCCAGAAAACCGACCACAATCCCCAAAATCCGCGCCCATGGCTGCCGTTCAAAGAGTCCCCAAGCCAGCAACAAATGAATTAGTCCAAAGAACCCAAGAAAGACACCGCCCGAAAACAGACCACCTCGAATTAAGATGTGGAGGCCCGGTTCCCAATTCGCCAGTGGCCAGCCCCAAGCCACCGTCAAAAAACAAGCGCCGAAAAATCATCAACCACCCGAGCCCCATCAACCGCAAAATCCCGTTCGCCAGCCAAAATGCCGCCACAATATTGATGTTTCGCTGGACGCGGCCATCTCCAGCGGCCGTCGCGGCCGCTGGAACCGCCGCCATTGGGGCGGCCTGTCCCACTGGCCCCGGCATCAGTCGCTTCCCGCACGAGCTACAATAAATTGTCCCGGAGTTGAAAGGTGTCCCGCAGCCGTCGCAGTACATAGTTTTGCCCTCCTGCCGCACTACCCCTGCTCAATACTACGTCCCCCGTTCCAAAAAGTTCCACCCCTCGTCAAATCACTCCCCGGCGTTTTCATTTCGAGAATCGTTTCACGCTCAAGGCAATCGGCAGCCCGATAATAATCATGTGCACCAGCAGTCCCTGTATTAATCCCCCAAGTCGGTACGGCCCTTTCGCGTGCAGCGCCGACAGCGGCAGCACCACCAGATTCATCACCAGAAAAATGGCAATCCCATAGAACATTCCGCACACCACCGCATGCTCCGTCATGAACTCCAGCCTGCGGCTCGCGGCGTAATAAATCGCCGCCGCCGAGCACGCAATAAAAAAGTGCAGCAGCACGCCAAGCACATACGTCCCTGTGCCGCCCTGCAAAGCCGTTCGTCCGAGCAATCCTCCAGCGATCGCACGCGGTACTCCCCAGCCAAAAGTAATGAATGCCGAAGTCAGGTCCAATGCTCCGGCAATCAGCCCGCCCACAAAAATGGCCAGCACTGCTTTCGATTCATGCATGGAAAACGTCGCTACTGTTGTACCCATCGTCTCCTCCGAGCGAGTGGCGTTCACACCGCCCATCATCGCGCATGCCGCCAGGAGGAGTCGCTCAGGTTCGTACGATGCAGAACAGATTTGGCTTACGCCGTTAGACATCCTCTCGTTCCGCGCCGCGCTTGTTGCGGAAAAAGTACGCCGACGCCCCAATCACAATCGCGAAAAACGCCACCACTGCGGCCAGCATCGCAAACGCACCCATGTCCACTCGCGCCCCCGGCACCTCCGCAAACTGGTGCGACCAAATCGCCGCATACCCCAGCGAGTTGTGCGCCGCGTCGCTCCCCGCTGGCGTTGTCGTCCACGGAGCCGAGCAACACAGAATCGCCAATCCAATCGCGAAAGCAAAAAGCGTCACTTTGAGAAGTGTGTTCATAGGCACTCAGTCTACACCCGGCGCGTAGCTCTCTAAGCCACTCACAACGATTCGCGCGAGTCGTTTTGTCGGGTAACCTACATAAGCGGGTGAATCGAGCAAAGAGCGTATAACCAAGGGTGGTCTTTTGCTTCGGCTTCTGTTTCGCGCTCTTGCAATCAAATTCCCAAAGAAAGACAGGCATGCTCAAGAGAAATTTCAGAGTCGTACAAGCCGGAGAGCGCACCAACCCTCAAGGAAAACCCGTTAGCAACCGAATCTTGCTGGCGATACCCGATAATGAATATCGCGCCATACGGCCAGGACTCGAATTTCTTCCCCTGCCACACCATCGAATTCTTTACGAGCCAAACAAAAAGTTTGAGTTTGTGTATTTCCCAAATAGCGGGCTGATTTCTCTGGTCATTGTCATGGCGGACCGCAAGACGGTCGAGGTGGCCGTTCTGGGGAGAGAAGGGATCGCCGGGGTGCCCTCCATCTTCGGCTTGCTGAAGAGTCCAATACGTGAAGTTGTGCAGATCGCCGGAGACGGTTTCAGAATTAAAGTGAATCCATTTCGGCGCGCACTTCGTTCCTCGCCCGTCTTGCAGGATTTGTTGGGTCGTTATTCCGTTGTGCTAGCGATGCAGATTTCGCAGACCGCGGCATGTAATCGTCTGCACGACATCGAACGCCGGCTTGCGCGCTGGTTGCTCCTTGCGCAAGACAGAGTGGATGAAGGCTGCATTGCAATGACCCACGACTTCCTTGCCACGATGCTTGGAACTGACAGGCCAAGCGTAAGCGTGGCAGCTGCTAACTTGCAGAGGAAAGAAATCATCGACTACACGCGCGGCTCCGTACAGATTTTAAATCGCAAAGAGCTGGAGAAGTGTGCCTGCGAGTGCTACCAGATCATTCAGCAGTTTAATGGTGAGATTGACCTGAGGTAGACCAATCAAGTGTCTGCGGCTCGGTACTAAGCGTGCATTTCAATTTAAGTGGACTGACTCTAGATTGCAGGCGTCTGACACGGAGACTCGGTGTTGATTCCCCCCTTCGATATCTTCAAGGTTTCAGAGGACAGCCAACCGCTCTGGCGGGAAGCGGCATCTACGCTCGATCTAGCCAAAGCACGTGTGCAGGAAATTGGAAGATCTGCTCCTGGCGAATACCTTATCTTCAGCCAGAAAACAGGTCACAGCATCTCGATAGTCGTCCCGAGGCTGCAAAATTCGTCTTAGCGTTAATAATTGGTAAAACAGTTCAAGTAGCTGTGAGACCAACGGCAGATGAACTAGGAAGGACAATCGAGGAAGTATATCGGTAGAATCCAGCCCAATCAAATATTATTCAGGTCTATTCTTAGGTACGGTCGCGTCCTTCTCCGCTTCGATTGTGACTTCAACATGAGCTCCCAGTTTCAACCCTACTTTATTTCCATTCTCGTCTTGCAAAATATTTGGGACTCGAATCTCCTTATAAAGGTGCTCAGCATCACTGACTGAAATTTGTGCCTTCTCGGGCCCAATGTTATTCGCCGGAAGGATTTTGTCCACTGTTCCTCGTAGTGTTAACGCAGGTTTCTCAGGTTCGGTCCACTTTGGCATGAACGCCTCCTACACATCTTCCATCATGACGAGCACTCGGAAGAATAACTGTCTCTTCTTGCACAGGTGGATTCATGGTCCTTTTTGAGAAGGTCGGGTTCTTGGGGGTCTCTCCCTGCTTGCTTCACGCTACTCACTTTTATCTATTCTCTATTCATTTTTTGCTCATCGGAAACAAACTTGGCTCGGCGGGCGGGGAATCGGCAATGGCTTCCAACTCGGGATACCGCACGCGCAACGGCTCCGGGACTTTCACTTTGGAGCGTTTCAGAATGCTTATCAACTGCAGGGCGTTGACGACACCTTTGCCCTGGTAGTGGTTGTTCGTGATGACGAAGACTTCGCGAGAGCGTTCGGCAACTTTGGCGACACGCTTGGCCCACGGCGCGAGTTCTTCGGTGGAGTAAAGATAGTTGTAGCGCTCGTGGGAAGGTACCGCAGGATCGTCGGAGAACCAGGTGTCATAGCGGCGGCCGTGCAGCCGTACATAGCCGATGGGAGAGGTGGTCACAGCGCTCGGCTCGATCGAGCGTCCGATCACGGGCTGATCGATGTTGCAGAATCCGGCGTTCGATTCTGCAAGCAGAGCAAGAGTTTCCGGCGTTTGCCAGGAGGCATGGCGGACTTCGACGACCAGTGGGTAATCGCCAAAGCGTTTCAAAAGCGCGGAGAGTTGCGCGACGGTTTCGGCCGTGCGATGGAACGAAAAAGGGAATTGCAGCAGCACGGCGCTGAGTTTGCCGGCGGCCCGCAGAACGTCGAATCCGGCGCGAACTGCCTGCTCGTCTTCTTTTGTGGCGGCTACGATGGCGGATGACGTGACGCCGGCTGAATTCGCTGGGTCCGCATTTTTACCAGTTGTCTCGTGCGTGAACCTTTGCCAGAGCTTCGCGGTGAAAACGAATCGTGGGTTGCCGGCGACGCGGTCGATCCACTGTGTCGCATGATCGGGCCGAATGGGATTGTAGAAGGATGTGTTGATCTCGATGGTGTCAAAGAATTCGGCGAGGTAGGTAGCTTCATGAAAACCTTTGCCGCGCCGCTTTGGATAGACGTAGCCGAACCAGTCTGGATAAGACCAGCCAGCTGGGCCTACGCGGATGATGGATTTGGGTGTGGGGCTGACGGAAGCCGAGGAGGTTTTTTTCGGGGGAGGCATGGTCGGAGTGTTCTTGTAGGGGCACAGAAAGCTGTGCCCATTGTCCTGTGCAGATTTGGTAGCACAGCCACTCTTGGCCGTGTGCAGTTCTCGATCGCTGCAAAACCGCACAGGCAGGAGTGGCTGTGCTACCAAAACACGGAGGAGGCGCAGCTGTCAACGCAGTGGAAATTGGAACCCCACAGACAGTCTCCTTATGACACAAATTGTCTCGGTACAATTGCCGATGGCAAGTCGCGCTGGTATGCTGGAATCATGATGCGGTGGAAGAAATCATTCCGCGTCGCCTGCCTTTTCTGCAAAAACTCCTACAGGTGCATCCATGAAACTTTCCATCAGCTATAAGAATGTCGAGCCGCACAAGCCCGCGGAAGTAGAAGTCGCTCGTTATGCGAGCAAGTTGAATCGCATTTTGAAGAGCTATGACCCTGATTTGGTGTTGTTGCACGGCGTTTTTTCAAAAAATACGCATCGCGAAGAGTCTTCATTCTCGCTGAATTTGGCCTTGCCTACGGGGACGTTGCACGCAACCGGAACGGGCGAAAATGTGCGCGCCAGTTGCAAGCAAGCCTTCAGCGAAATGGAATCGCAACTGAAGAAACACCAATCGCGCCTGCGCAAAGATTACGAATGGAAACGCAAGCGTCCGCGCCCCGCACCTCCTGCGGCCGAAGCGCTCTCCTGACGGCCTGTTTTCAGTAACGAGGTATTGCGAGGAGAGGGCTCTCCGCATCTTGCATTTTCGTGCCGCCGGAATTCGTCCGCGCAGGCACGTTGGGCAGGGCGGCAACGAGTCTGCGCGTGTATTCATGTTGAGGCGAATAGAAAATGGAGTCCGGTGTGCCGCATTCCACGATCTGGCCCTCATGAAGAATGCAGATGCGATGACAGAGAGCTGCGACGGAGAGAAGGTCGTGCGAGATATAGAGGATGGCGGTTCCCATCTCGCGGTTCAATCGTGCGAACAAATTTAGGATTTCGGACTGCGTGATTGGATCGAGAGCGCTTGTCGCTTCATCGGCGAGAATAAGCGCTGGACGATGGAGTACAGCCATGGCGATACAAACGCGCTGCCCCTGCCCAACGCTTAGCTGAGAAGGCCGTCGGCGGAGAAAATCTTTGTCCTGAGGTAGGCTGACGCTCGCTAGAGCGGACTGGATTGCCGCCGAACCCTTGGCATTATTTCCTCGCTCGTGAGCCTTCCAGGCTTCGTTCAACTGAGAGCCAATAGAGAGCGCGGGATTCAGCGCCGCAAGCGGGCTTTGCAGTACGATACTGATTTCCTTGCCGCGAATTGCTCTCAGTTCCTTTTCTGAATTTTTTAATAGATTTTTGCTTCGGAATATAACCTCGCCGTTGGCTTCGGCGCCCTTCAAAGGAAGGAGCCCCATCAACGCGAGAGATAGCGTGCTTTTGCCGGAGCCACTTTGCCCAACCAATCCGACTATTTCCTGGCGGCCGATGCGCAAGGAAATATTTCGGAGGACACCGGTTTTGTTGCGGTAGTCCACAGAAAGATCGGCAGCGAGGAGCGGGTCTTGCAAAATCACTTGCTGGCTCCCATTTCTCGCGAAGCTTTCAGGTGGAGCGTATCTATATTCCAGAAGGCCTGAGGATCGAGCGCGACGGGAGACGCGCCAACAAGATCTGGCGATACGGCCGACAGCGCGTTCTTGTTGATGAGATAGATAAAAGGCTGCTGTTCCGCGACGATTTGCTGAACGCGATCAAACTTGGTTTTGCGGAGTTTCTCGTCGGGAGTTGACGCTTGTTCTTGCATGAGCTTGTCGATTTCGGCTTCCCAAGGCGTCGCCGGAGTTTTTTGGTTGGGGTTCCACTGATGGTCTTCACCGGAGCTCAGCCATACAGTCATTTGGCCGTTGGGATCGAGATCGGTGTTGACCAGTCCGAGAAGGCAGGCGTCGTATTCAAACGAATGCGTGATCCGTTCGATCAGTGAAGGAAAATCCAGAGTGACGACTTTCAGAGTGATGCCGATTTCTGAGAGGTCCTGTTGAATCATCGTGGCCATTTTCTCGCGCGCGGTGTTCCCGGAATTGGTGATCACCGTAAATTGAACGGGATGGCCGTCGCTATCCTTCAGACTGCCATTTTCAAATCGAAATCCTGCACGCGTGAGAATCTGAAGCGCGGCTTGGGGATCATGTTTGGGAGCTGGAAGCCCAGCGTTGAACCAGAAATGATTAGACGGGGAAACGGGGCCATAAGCGGGCGTGGCGTAGCCGTCGAAAACGACTCGCGCGAGATCGGCGCGGTTGATGGACAGGGAGACAGCCTGGCGGAACGCTGTTGCTTCGAACCACTTCTTTTTGTAATCGGGCAGGGCAGGTGAAGCGGTTTGATTAAACCAAAGTTCTTCTCCATCGAAACCGGCGCCAGCGTTTTTGGCGACGCCCGGAGAGTCTTTTTGAAGCTTATCAAACTGCTCTGCGTCGAGACGGTTGATTAGCTGAAGCTCTCCGCGGCGGAAGCGCATTAGCTCGATATCGCGGTTTCTTTGAATATCCAGGCGGACTGTTTCGATGTAGGGAAGCGCATGGCCTTCGGCGTCGTGCTTCCAATAATTGGGGTTGCGGCGAAGGAGGACGTGAGAGCCGGCGACGTATTCGGAAACATAGTAGGGTCCGAGGACACTCATCTCTTTTTTCGGAGACTTGGACGAAAGAATGGCGACCTGATCGAAGAGACGTTCGAGCCCGGCGACTAGAGTTGGAAACGAAATGACGACGACATCCGCGGAGGGAGTCTGAACGTCAATAGAACTGCCTTTTGCGGTTCGAAAGGCATCGCCTGTGGCTGAGTTGATTTGCGGATCCATCAGGAGCTTCATGGTGTAGGCCACGTCCTCGGATGAGAAAGGAGTGCCGTCGGAAAAATAAAGGCCTTTGCGAAGATGGAATGTGATTTTGCGGCCGTCGGGCGACACTTTCCAGGATTGGGCGAGCGCAGGTTCGAGAGCTTGGGTCTGCCGGTTGACGCGAATCAGGACGCCACCCGTCAAATAACGGACGTTTTCCGAGGCTTCGTCATCCACAAGAATTGGGTCGAATGTTTTGGGTTCGCCGTGGAGGCAAAAATGCAATTCGGCGCCGGACTGGGCGCGTCCCGAAGGTGCCCAAAATGCGAATGTGCAGAGAGCAAGCCCCAAAAGGAAAGATCGTCGAGAAAAGCGCATCAGGCAAGTTCCTCCGAACTTTGAAAAACGAATTGGAAACAGATTACGGTGAGAACAAGCACAAATAATGGAACTAGCCGCCACGGGTTGGCAGCCATGGCAGAGAAATCCTCAGAGCCGCGCAACAGATTTCCCCAGGATGGAAGTGGTTCCATCACCCCAAGACCCAACATGCTCAGCGTGGCTTCCGTTAGGATAAAAAGCGGGATTGAAATCCAGAACTGGGCAAGGAAAACCGGGCGAAGACAGGGAATCACCTGACGGAACAATATTTGGGAGCGCCGGTAACCAAGAGCTTGGGCGAGCAGGATGTGGTCCGAGTCTCGCAAATTTTTAGCGGCGGCCCAGACCACACGTAGCGTCGCGGGCCATCCGAGAAGGCCTAGAACCACGAACGTGGCGATGACAGACAGAATAGGTGAAACATCGAGAGGCAACAGGGCGCGCAGGGCAATCAGGACGAAAAGCAATGGCAGCGACATGGATAGATCGGTGGACGCGAGGATGATTTTTTCGAGCCAGCCTCCACGGAGTCCCGCAATTCCACCGAGGACGGCGGCAACGATGGTTGCGAGGAGCGCAGCCGCAGGCGCCAGCAGTAAAGAAACGCGAGTTCCATAAACGATGCGAGTGAAGAGATCACGTCCCAGCCCGTCCGTCCCTAGCAAATGCGCTGCGGAGGGAGTGGTATTGGGGAGTTCACGAAACTGATGTGCATACGAATAATGGGTAAAGCTCCCTGCGAATAAACCCAATGCGAAAATGACGACCAGGGTGCTACGGCAGAGCAGGCGAAGGATGCGTTGGGCGTTCACGACTTCACCTCTTGCAGCGTGCCTGCAAGAAAGTTAGCGCCTACGGTCAAGAGAGTGACGAAAAGCGTGATGCTGGTGAGCAAAGGTAAATCGCGATTGATAGCCGCCAGCCATGCCAATTGTCCCACGCCGGGAGAATCGGAAAGAGCTTCCATGGGGATTGCGGCCCCAAGCGCCATGCTCGCGGAAACTCCGAGGAGAGCCATGAGAGGATGCCATGCCACGGGAATCACATGGCGAAAGAGAATGCGACTACTGCTGACGCCGCGCGCGCGAGCCGCTAGAACAAAAGGCTGCGCGTGAGCCTGAGCGAGAATGTTGTGCTGATAGCGGAAGAGTTTTGGAAGGGTGATAACGGCAATGCCCAGGAAGACGGGCGCGCGCAGATACAAACATAGAAGAGCCACAACGGCGGTCGGCAAAGCAATCAAAAGCCCGGTCATTGCGGTGGTCGAATATTCCAGTGCCCAAGTTTGAAAGCGAATGGTTAGTAGCGACAGAAGGGAAGCTACCATCCACGCGGTGGCCAAGCCGTAGACAACTGCCCGAGCCGTAAGCGGAGCCCGCTCTTTAAGAAGTCCAGCAACCGGTCGCTGGAGGAAAGCTGAGGTTCCCAAATCTCCGTGAATCAGGCCAGCAATGTAGGAGCCATAATAATGAAGGATGCCACCGCCCAATTTGTGTTCGTTTCGAATTGCATCGCGGGAGGCTTGAGAATGCCGGAAATCAAGATCGCGTTCGTCGACCCCGTAACCAGGGGCGAAGCGAACCATCGTTGCGCAAAGCAACGCGCCTACAATCGCCAGCGCGGCCAGGAGAAGGAATCTCTGTGCGAGTTTTGAAATCCATTGGGTCATGGTGGCTGTGCAATGAGAAACGCTTTCGTCCCAACTTCATTCAGGTGACGGAACAACCAGCTGCGGAACCGCTGGCACGCCTTTCTCTCGATAGTGGCTTTCTTTGGCTTCGTACATAGCGCGATCGGCTTCGGAAAGTAGTTCTTCGGCAGTCACTCCATTTTGAGGATAGAACGCCGCTCCCACGCTGACGGTGACAACCTTCTTGCCACAAACGACCCGACCGGCTTCCACCACGGCAAGTTCTATCCTGGGCAACAGTTCCTTGACGGTCGTCGTTGTGAACTCTGGGAGAACCAAAACGAATTCGTCTCCACCGAGACGCCCAACGAGGTCGTACTCGCGGCAAACGGTGCGGAAATTCCTGGCGATCTCTTCCAAAAGTTTGTTGCCGACAAGGTGTCCGAAATTATCGTTTACAGTTTTGAATCCATTGAGGTCGCAGAGCAGGACGGCCAGAGGCTGGCCGCTGCGCTCGGAGCGCGCCAACTCGCTATCCAAATGCGCGCAAATGGAACGGGCATTGGGTAAACCGGTAAGGAAATCCGTGCTTGCCGAGTCCTGCGCTTTTTCGAACTGAAGAGAGTTTTCGACCGACAAGCCGAGCTTCGAGCTGGCGGCCATAAGCATGCGCAGGTGATCTTTCGTGAAGGCCTGTTTCTCTTTCAGATATAAGGTGAGGACTCCAGCCACGCCATCCCTGCCCTGAAGCGGAATTGACAGTGTGGATCGCAAGACGGACACGCGCGTAGGATCGCCCAGGTGTTTCGATTCCGCCATGGGGTCTCCATTGATGATGGGTTTCTTGTTCTGCGCGACCCAACCGGAAATCCCCTGACCGATAGGCATCTCCAGCGAGCGGAAGAGATCGTAGTCGACACCGTGGACGTAGCGGGGAACCAGCTTTTGGTCTTGGCACACATAGAAGACGATTAAGTCGTAGGGAATCATTTCCTTCAAACGAATCGCGACGACGGAGAGGGTCTCGCGCAAACTCAACGAATTGCCAAGCGTCTGGGCCAGTTCAAACAGCAGCTGTGCTTCTTGCCGGGCAGAGACGATCGAAGCCAGAAAAGAAGTGGCTCGCACCTCGGCGGCGTTGGGCACATCAGCAAACCCCGCCGAGGGAGCGACAGATCGATTGGAGTTGGTCACTGTGGGAAAAGGACTCTTTGTGGTTTCTGACCGGCGCACTCCTTCCTCCAACTCGACGTATCGCTTTTCTATGGCCGCGACGACTCGCGGATCGAAGCTCGTATCAATTTCTGAAACCAGATGCTTCATGGCTTCATCAGCGGACATCGCACGGCGGTATGGGCGCTCGGAAGTGAGCGCGTCAAAACAGTCCACCACAGAAAGGATACGTGCCCCGATCGGAATCGCTTCACGTTTCAATCCGTACGGGTATCCAGTTCCATCCCACTTTTCGTGGTGCGACCGAACAATCGGAACGACTGGATAAGGGAATTGAACGCGGTCGAGGATTTCCGCGCCGACGATGGGATGAATTTTCATTCGATCGAATTCTTCGGGTGTTAAGCGTCCTGGTTTAGAGAGGATTTGTTCCGGAACAGCCAGCTTGCCAATGTCGTGAAGCATGGACGCTGCGCGCAGGGCATTTAACTCCGCATCAGTAAGGCCCAGGTCCTTTCCGAGTTGGACCGCGTAAGTCTGAACGCGACGCAAATGATCGTGGGTACTGTGGTCTTTCGCTTCAATGGCCAAAGACAACGCCTCAATCGTTCTTAGGTGTAGGTCAGCAATCTCTTCGGTGTGTTTCTTCTCTGCTTCCAGGCGGTCCAGATATATGCGGTAAGAACGGTACATCCAGTAGACGAGCGGCAGGACAAGAATGGCGAACTGCCAACCAAACGCTCGATTGATGAGACTTATGCCTCCTGCGATCATCGCGCCCAACAAATAGTAGGGGAAAGACCACAGGTAGCATTCTTTCCACACTAGTAGGGGATTACGCTTCTGTGTGAGGGAGATGATTCCAGAGACGGACATCGTATTTATCGCGAAGTACGTCGTGGAAGCAGATACGAGCAACAAAGGCCAGCCCAGACCTAGATGAGAAGCAGCTTTGCTATGAAACACGAGATTTGCCGCAGTGATCGAAATGGAGAGATTGGCAAAATTAAACAGAATCTGAGTCAGACGCGGCCTGGGTTTTGACTGCCAAATTGACTGGACCAGCCCGCCGAAACATCCCATAAGCAAGGTCTCTGGGTAAGAGAGATCCAAAATGCCTACAAGGATGAACAGGAAATTGGCGGACATGGTGGCCTCAATCCCGGGGAGACGTACCTTAAACAGGGATGCGGCGAGAGCCACTCCGAAAAAACAAGCGAACCGCAATTGGTTCTCTGGATTCCAGTGCAAAAGTGCGTAGGGTAATAGCGGAAGACCGATCACCACTTGCAACAAGATGAAGGATGCCGCCGGCCAACTGAGATTTTGCTTTTGCCTTTTTGGAGCGGGACTGGCCCGAGTCTCGCGATATTTATCGGCAATCAGACTGAACGCGCTGCTAAGCCATGATTTCCGGATGTCAGTGACGCTCGAACCTACGCTCATGACTTCAGGGGGGAGAGCGGGATTCAAGGAACCATTGTTCTCTTTAACGCTTTGTGTGGACATGCTTTCTTACGATCTGCAGCCGAGATTTCCATTGGTCCCTTTTGATACATATAGTGTCTGTAATTGAAAGATGAATGCCCATAGTACGACTGGGGCGTTTTGTCCCAAGATTAACCCTAGGCAGGGCCGCCTTCCTCTTAAGTTCGCCCGGAAGGAGGCTCAGACACTCCCGGCCGTCTCCTTCTGGCGTGGACTGCCCCGATCTGGCGAAAACTGACCTGATTCCCGAATTCCCAGCCCAACCTAGTACCAAACTGTGCCCACGTTAGTACTAGGCCTGCCCCACTCCCGTACTATCGACGAGATTCGCCTCCAACCGCTAAAACTTAGGGAGCAACAACCGACGCAATAGATGCCAGGCTCCTAGCACCCAGCTTTTACCAGGAGAGATAGACAAAATGGATCTCAGCCCTTACAAGAACCCAGAGAACAAACAAGGTGGACCCCTCAAGACGACCACCTGGGGCGCCCTCATCGCGCTTTCTCTGTTGATCTCCGGCCTGGGACTGACCAGCTACGTCTTCCTCCCCCACGGAAGCTCACAAGCCATTGAAACAACGGCAAATATTTCGCCCGGCCAGACTCCTGTTCTGAGGTCGGCTGCGAGCGGCGCTTACGGCGCTGGCTCTAGCGGGCATGGTTTTAGCGGCGAATCCACACTTCATCCCTATACTGGGGTTCGGAGCACGGGCGTAATCACTGCGCAATCGAGCGCCCCAGCCAGTGGCTACGCGGTTTTGCCTTCGACTCCCTTGGCAGCCCCCAGCGATCAAGCTGCTCCTCAACAAGATCCTACAAACGGCGGGGCCTCGAGCGGCGGGTTAAACCTCCAAACCCAAATTGCTGCCAAGATCGCTCCTGATCTCCGAGGAATCGACCCCCAAAAGCCAGTTGACGTCATCGTGCAGTTTAAGAAGTCCGGAGCCTCCTCCGACCTTTCCGCCGACGGGGCGGCTCTCAAGTCTGATCTGTCACTGATTCACGCTCAATTGGTGACTGTCCAGGGTTCCAATCTGACCAGCATTGCTTCGCACTCCGATGTGTCCTACATCTCGCCGAACCGCACCGTGCGGGGCGCGATGGACCCCGTCGTCACGGCCGTTAACGCGGACATCGCCTATTCCAACGGTTGGAATGGCGCAGGCGTAGGTGTTGCGGTGATCGACAGCGGCGTCGGCTACGTAGATGACCTGAATTCGGATGGAAATGCCAGCCCGTCTCGTGTCGTTTATAACCAGAGTTTTGTGCCTGGTGATTCGTCAATCACGGACGCCTACGGTCACGGAACGCACGTGTCGGGTATCGTCGCTGGAAATGCGTACGATTCGACGAACTTACAGACCTACACGAATCAATATCGCGGCATAGCGCCGGAAGCCAACATTATCAGCTTGCGAGTACTGGATGGCACTGGAGCCAGCGTCGACAGTTCGGTGATTGCTGCGATTCAGCAGGCTATCGCCCTCCAGAGCACGTACAACATTCGCGTGATTAACCTGTCGCTCTCTCGCGGCGTGTTCGAGAGCTACACGCTCGACCCTCTGTGTCAGGCAGTGGAGTCGGCATGGCAAGCAGGCATCGTTGTGGTTGCCGCGGCAGGCAACATGGGTGAATACAACGGCGCGGGCACACAGGGATACGCCACCATCGGCGCGCCCGGCAACGATCCCTATGTAATCACGGTTGGTGCAACCAACACGCACGGTTCGGGAACGCAGGCGGCACAGACAATTACGAGCTACAGCTCGAAGGGCCCGACGACGTTTGACCACATTGTGAAACCGGATCTCGTCGCACCGGGTAATTCCGTGGTATCGCTACTGGCCTCGCCGAATACCACGCTCATTACTGAGTATCCGGCACTGGCCGTTTTCCCCTGCAATTCGTCCGGGACAAATTGCGGTTCCCAATACGGGACCGCAAACTACATGACAATGAGCGGGACGAGCATGGCTACGCCAGTGGTCAGCGGCGTTGCTGCTCTGCTTGTTCAACAAAACCCGTCGCTTACTCCAGACCAGGTGAAAGCCCGCCTGATGAAGACAGCCTGGAAAAACTTCAGCCAATACACGACGACAACAGACTTGGGTACGGGCGTAAGTTACACGATTGAGCAGGACGTGTTTGCAGTGGGCGCCGGCGCTGTTGACGCTGCGGCCGCGTTGAGTAACACGGATCTTGCTCCGGCAACTATTGGCTCTGCGATGTCACCCACGGCCGTGTACAACTCGGCCAATGGGAGCGTAACCGTCACCGGTGCTCCGGGGACGGTGTGGACCAACCCGACTGTTTGGGGCAACTCGGTTGTATGGGGAAATTCCGTAGTTTGGGGCAATTCCGTTGTTTGGGGTAACTCCGTGGTCTGGGGTAACTCCGTCGTTTGGGGTAACTCTGTTGTTTGGGGTAACTCCGTGGTCTGGGGCAACTAGTCAGTCCGGTGTATGGGCCCATTCAGAAATCACCGGAGAGTAAATGATGCCACAAAAAGCTAAAGTCTACATCGCACTGGTTATATGCACTGGAGCCGCAGTCCTGGCCATCGCAGCGAGATCGTGGTCTTCCGCCAGCCTCGTCCAATTTTTGGTGCTGCTGGGTTTCGCTGCCGTTTCTTCGACATTCAAGCTCCGCATTCCAGGCATGGAAAGCACTATGTCGCCGAACTTTGTTTTCCTGCTTCTGGGCATGTTGTGCTGCAGTTTTTCGGAAGTGGTAGCGATGACGTTGGTGGCTGCCTTGGTGCAATCGCTTTGGGCAGCCAAACGGCCTCGGCTTGTTCAGGTCGCCTTTAGCGCGGCAGCATTGGTTTTGAGCGCCAGCGCTGCGTTTCAATGCGCGCACTTTTTGTTGGGACTGAGTGCTTCCAATTCGCCGGTTGTTTTCGCGATTCTTGCTGGCGCCTTGTATCTACCTCTCAATACGGCATTGGTATCTGCTGTGATCGGGCTCGTTGAGGGCAAGTCATTAGTACAGGTTGGAAGAATTTGCTACGAGAGCGTGTTCCCTTATTTCATGGGCGGTATGGTTTTCGCGGGACTTGTTAGCAGCGCTTTCTCGCGTTCCACTGTTTGGCAGGGAGCAACAGTGCTTTTCCCCGTAGCCGTTCTTGGATACCTATATTCTCTCAGCCGAACTCCAGCCGGTGCGCTGGCTCCATCAGGACCAGTGTCCGCGCGTGTTGAAGAGGAAGAGCTCGTAGAGGTTGGCTCGCCTCATTCCCGCCCCCGTCGCTGAACACCCCCAAAAGACTAACTTGCTCAGGACCGATGTCGGGCCTCGAAAATCGACGGAACGATGCGAGCCCGTTACGGACTAACGCTGGACATGATAGACTGGCAGAGTAGGACGTCGAACATCTCGCGGACGAAGAACCCACATACGTCCCAATAAGTGTTGCAGCGGTGAGCGCCCTTAGGGTTGTGCAAGAGATGGGCGATCCCGGACGGTGTGTGTTCCAGTCGCGGTGGTATCCTTGTTTGAAGCAATGGGTACTTGATGTGACAGCGGTCAAAACCGTGCTGCGGTAGCTTCTAGGTAAGGTTCCACAAAGTGCCGCGGGATAACTAGTTTAGGGGCGTAGCTCAGTGGTAGAGCAGCGGCCTTTTAAGCCGAAGGTCGTGGGTTCGATCCCCACCGCCCCTACCAATCTAATCGGTTGAAAAGAAGTCAATTGGGACGCTCCGTTTTTGCGTGTACCTGCTGCGTACCCGCTTCTAGCAAAATTGGATCCGTCTCCCACGTCCGCATCAAGTCCGCTTCGAGTTGTTCCTGCCTGGCCTTCACCCATGGCGAGTAGTGCTTCTCTGTGATTCGCGTCGTGGTATGGCCGAGTAGTCTGCTCACGCGTTCGATCGGCGTCCCCTTCAGGAGAAGTTCCACTGCGAATGTGTCTCGGAGGCGGTGAGCGTGGCCCTTCTCGATTTCCTGCCATGTCTTTGAGGGGCTTGAAGAATCCTGGAGTCCTGAGCCTCAGATACCTATGGGTTTTGCTGAAACTAAGACTGCCTTTCTCTGTTGCTTCGACGTGCTGACCCGAGAATCATCCTCTCCGACTGAGCGCTTGGGCAGCCTGCTATCTCTCATTCGCATCCAACTCGCTTTTCTGGCTTACTTCTTTCCTTGGGGCGAAAAGCCAACCAAGCCGTCCTGATAGCTTGTCGGGCGGGGTGGAGCCCCTTGACAGGTTGGCACTGCTCGTGTGCCGGAGACTTTGGTTTTTAGAGGCCCGGGTTTAGGGTTAATTTCATGCAACACGTTGCCGCACCTGCCAGTCCAAGCCACCCGGTCGGGTGGCGCAGACCATAAATCCTGTGACGATTCTGGGTGTCGCAAACGCCGGTTCTGCGTTTGCGGGTTCAGAGTGGCTATAGTGTTGATCGATTGCACTTTTCGCAGCTTTCTTCCCGCCTGAGTGAGATAATTGTTGTTCGATAAGGAGAAGTCCGATGGCTACCGCCTCTGAGAGCGTGATTGTTCAAGATCCGGACATCCACAGCGGAGAACCCGTCTTTCGCGGCACGCGCGTTCCTTTCCAGACCCTGCTTGACTATTTGGAGGGCGGAGAAACACTTGATGAATTCCTGAAACAATATCCTGGAGTAAGTCGCGAACAAGCCGTGGCTGCGTTGGAAGAGGCTAAGACCCTTCTTTTGGCTCGCTTCGGGAAATGAAGATCCTCATCGATGAGTGCGTTCCAGACGAACTGAAAAGTGCTCTGGCGGCCATGGGCCACGAGTGCGAAACGGTGCGAAGGGCAGGATATGGTTCGAAGAAGAACGGCGAGCTCCTAATTCTTGCGGAAGGTCATTGGGACGTCCTGCTGACCACCGATCGGAATATCAAGTACCAGCAGAATATGACCGGACGAAGCGTCTCTATATTGATCCTCCGTGCGAAATCGAATCGCATGAAGGATTTGCTACCACTCATGCCGGCCTGCGCCGAGGCTCTTCTCTCCTTACAACCGGGCCGAGTGGAAGAAGTTGGCTAGCTACAGCCAGATGGTCGAAACAAGCATACCGCTCCGCGCCTCGTACTATCGCGCCAGATACTACGATTCGGCACGTCTCTCTTTGGGATTGGAGGCGCGTATGAAATCCTTGCGGACCTTTCGCAAAAGGATAAATGATTATAGGAGTAGTGGGCGGCACTGCCTAAATCCCGATTAGTCGTTTATCAGTTACGCCATTACTTCCGGCTTGCCGACTACTCCGCCCAGAAAGATTGCGGGTTGTGAGCGAAAATTAACCTTAAGTCGAAAAAGACCCTATCGAAGGGCTCAGGCCGACGGGTTAAACTTCATCCTTTGTTGAGATCTAGAAAAGTGCGGTCTATGCCCTGTTTGAACACCAGATACTCGATATTCCCGAGAACACCGATCCCCAGCAAGGATGCCAGTCCGGGATGAGCAACGACGATGGTGAGGGCCATGGTCCCCGGGACCGCAATGAGTGCGACCGTAGACCAGAGAATCCAGGGCGCCGTCCTTCGTATCTCTCGCGGGAGGCCACTTCGATCGAAGTTCCCCGTGTACACAAGAAAAGCAGCCAGAATCACTAGGGGACCGATGCACGCCAATTCGAGAAAAAATAGGATCCATCCCCATTTAGACGCAGTAACCGCGCAAAACCTCGACCCAAGATAGCCTTGCAGCACAAACCAGACGATAAAGCCCAAGTGCATAGTCTCCCACCGGCGGTACGGACTTCGCCCGGCAAGCAAAAACAAACGACGAAGAAGACTCGACTCGTTCTCCGGGGCTTGCGAAGTGCCTGGCGACTCGGCAGGAACACCGCGAAGATTCCGGAGGTCCACTAACAATTCCCGTGCCGACTGGTATCGCTCTTCGGGGCGTTTGCGCAGGCACTTCAGCAGGATACGATCGAGTTCGGCAGGAACCGCCGGAGTGTATTGCCGCAGAGAAGGTGCCTCAAGCTTCAGGATATTAGCGATCGTCGAGGGCGGCGTGCGGCCCAAAAAAGGATTGGTGCCTGTTGCCATTTCATAAAGGACCAGGCCAAGAGCATAGATATCTGTGCGAGCGTCCACCGGCTGCCCTTCCAGTTGCTCCGGGGCCATATAGTTCACGGTCCCGACTAGCAGGCCTTGGCTCGTAGCAATGGAAACTGTCTCCGCCGCGTTCTCTTCTTCGAATGACAGCGGTGCGTGGAGGTGTTTCGCCAGACCGAAGTCGAGAATCTTGACACGCCCTCGGCAATAATCGTCTGGCACGGACATAATATTTTCGGGTTTGAGGTCTCGATGGACAATCCCGTGACTGTGCGCCGCGGCCAAGGCGTCGGCGAGTTGGGCACTGGCATCGAGGATTTCTTCCGTCGTGAAACGGGTCTGCGCAAGCTCTTTGCGCCAGGTGCGGCCTTCCACGTACTCATAGACAATAAAGCTCTCCTCGCCCCGTTCGACATAATCATAAACAGTGGCGATACTTGGATGGCTCAGGGCGGAGGCTGCGCGGGCTTCGGCTGCAAGCCGACGGTGCAGCTCGGAGTCGTGAGTCGTATTGGACGGAAGCATCTTCAGGGCAACGAGACGATTCAAGTGCGTGTCAAAGGCGCGCAAAACGACTCCCATACCCCCGCGCCCAACTTCCCGCTCTACCTTGTACCGGCCCTCTATGAGCTCATTCAGCACGGTTGAAGTCTACTCCATCAACGACGCTAATTTCTGATACGTCGAAACCGGAGATATGCACACTCCTGACGCCTGGGAGATTGGTCCAAGTGACGGGCAATTCGAAAGTAATCCACATGCCTGATAAGTCTAATCAGGCGCTTGCGTGCTTGAACGCGTTCGGAAGCAAAATGTTGCAGTGATCACCGAACCTATAGAGAAACAAACGAAACCTACGCTGAGCCACACACCTTCGTGATAAGCGAGAAAAGCTGAGACCAAGAAGAAAAACGCGCCAAGATACAAAAAGGCCTGCCAAACGAGGGCGGGGTTCCATTCGATGGTGCCTTGCTCAACTCCGCGATTGCGGTAAACGTCCGCCGCTACTGATGTAAGGAGCGCCAGAAGAAAGAAGCCGCCACCGAACGTCATGCTCAAACCCAAACCAGCTCGGCTGACCACTAGATGGTGCGTTGTGACTCCAATCCAGATCGTGCCAATCAAGACCACTGCCAACGGTAGAACCCAGAATATTAACGAGAAACGGAGCGAAACTTGCAGGTAATAAGGCAAGGCCTTCCACCAATGGTTTGCCGCGCTCATGTACTTCTTCTACTGCAATTAGCGAAATCAGTCTAGTTCATACGATGCAAGTCCCTGCTAACGCGGTTACCGGAGAAGTAGAATTTGTGAATCAGAGCTGTCAAGAACTACGCTGAGCGGGATTTTTTCCATTCTAATGGCGGCAGTTCTAAGTTTCCTGCATTCAGAAGATACGCCCTAGCATATGCTGCTGCTCTGTCTTTTCCCTGTTCGATATCATCCACTGGCTCGGAGGGTGCGATCCAATTTTTTGCGGTCACATTGTACACAGATGCCTGTACCCCTTGGGCATTGTGTTCCGAGAATAATCGCAAGTGTTCGTCACCCACTCTGACTTCTGCCCAAACACCTTGATCCAACATCGAGGAACTCCGAAGAGTCGAGATTTCGCCAGACCCAGTCTACTAGTGACAGGTCTATTGCTAAAGTTCAGTTGTCCGGCAACCCTCAACTTACCAGGCACTTTGAGGGAGAGCCCGCAGTTCGGAGCTACTTAGGGTGTTCTTCCGATTGCTGCAAAACTTGTGAACGTTGGTGCAAGCCCAACCCCGGAATTGATCCTGATCGAGCCATATCTTTCGATAGAGTAGGGAGAATTGTAGGTCGCGCATTGCATCCCTAACTATTGGCAACCGAGGCCGCGTTTGCATTTTCGACGCGTCAAAACTGTAGAACCTCTCGACCTACCTAATTAATTTGTACAACCGAAATCTGAAACTGCCGCTAGTTGTGCGATCGACGCTGAGTGGGCACTTGCGACAAATGCCGTGGCGGAAGGAATTCAATCGTGACGTCCTGTTGAGTCTGGACGGGCCTTTTGTTCAGGAGAGTGGGTCTGTAACGCCACTGGCGAATGGCGCTCATTGCAGCAGGAAGAAGAGAGTTCGAACCGTTCACGAGCTTTATATCCAGCACTTGGCCTAACTCTCCGATGGTGGTGCGGACCTTTACGGTTTCTGACGACCCATGTCGATCCCCCGCCCTTGGATAACGAGGCCATACGAAGGAGACAACTCGACCAGGTTGCAATCGAGCAGGTTCATGAGTTACTGCGGATCCGGGCTCAGGAGCAACAAGAACAGAAAGTTGCGAGGTCATCGCGAACGAAGAGGAGGCGGCGATTGGTTCTTCCGGCAAAGTCAGCTTGAACGGTTTACTGCCATCCCCTGGGCCCCTAACAAGGACTGCGGAGGGCAATGACAGGTGCGGCGCTATGCGCGTCGCAGGCGGTGCCCTCCGTGGAGCGGGATTTGCTGGCGCGCCACTCATTGGGCTGGCAGCACTGGGTGAATGTGCGGGTTGGGAATTCGCGGGCGGCGGCGCGTTTCGCGCGATTAGCCCCGTCGAGCCCTCGCGTCCAGGGCTGGCCTCGGGATTATCGGAATCAGTGAGGGATCGAGTCGCTGTTGCTGAAGAAGATGGTCCAGTCGGCCTCACGCGGGTAGGTGCACCTGCTGTTCGTGCATTGAGGGATTGAGCGGATCGGCTTTCTGAGCGCGATTCTTCCGTCTCCGGCGCTGGTGGATTTGCTGCAGGGGTATCCAAGGTATTTGCCATCGGTGGCGTGAAAGTTCGCGAAGTCGTTTCGCGTGGGAGATTGGGCAGTGCGGGTGACGTTGCGTCAGCAGCCGGTATTGATTTCTCTGTACCTCGGAGGTGTTTTCCGAGCGGTCCGCCTCCCACTGCGAGCCCAACGATGAGACTGGTCACCGCGAGTAAAACCACTACTGCGGCGACGTGAATCCCGGATACTTCAAGAACATATAAGCGTGAAGGCGAGTTCTCGATGCGATCCGTTGACGTCTCGACTCTGCCTGTTCGAACTCGCGGTCCAAAACCATTGACTGGAGCGTGATGGCGCACTTTTTCACGGAGATCTTTGACAGACGATAGAGGGCCACCATCCAGAATCTCAGGCGTCACGATCCTAGATGCTTGAGACCCAATGTGCGCGGGCAATTCGGGCGAGGAGGGTTCGTCTTGCTCGGGGAAAACACTTCCAATTGGCTCTTCTGAGAAGCTTTCGAGGGCCGCGGGGATGAGGCTCTCAACAGGTGTCGGCGTTAAGCCTTCAAATTCCGAGGCGGGCTTTTCGGACGCGATCCAATTTGAAATTTGATTGTGGGCCTCAGCTGTAAGATCAACAAATCGGATGCCTGCGCTTTTTTTCGATTCCGCTAGCCACACAATCTCGGCGGAGATTTCGATGCTCTGCCCAGAGCTGAGCAATTGGAAGCGAATGCGCGGGGGGTAGTCATCTATTACAAGGGGGACGACTGCGGCGACGGCCATGCCTGTCTCACTTATATTGAGGACGACGACGCCATTGGTACCGCCGAGCTCGACGTAGGCGCGGGAGGTAGGACTAGTGCGTATCTGAAGGCGGCGGTCGTGCGTGGGACGAATCGCCTCAACCAACGCATGGGGTTCGGCGACGGGTGCGGCTCCTTCTGCTTTTGCCGGTACGTTCGTTCCTTCCCCCGTCTTATTCCGCATCGCGATTTCTAGGAGTGTTGCTAACTTGCCGCCAGCCTTGGAAAGTGCGTCAAAAACGTACGCAACATTCTTCGGGTTAAACTGAAGCTGCCGAGCAGTAAGAGTCAGTCGGATGCTATCGTCGATTTCATCTCGCTGGCTTTTGGAAAGGTAGTCCTGCAGGCCAGAATAGAGTACGCCGTTCTCGTAATTCTCTCTCCACTCAAGAATGGCCTGGAGACGACGACTGGCGTCCTTCTCCAATTCTTGCTCTTGCTGTTCTGCTGCGGCACATTCGGCTAACACTTCTGCCGGAGCTTGGGGTAATGCCATCGTTAGTTCTGTCAATCCACCACGCAGTTCCTGAACCTTGTTGGACGGTAAAGATATTTTGCGGCAGACCCACTCTCCACGCGTCTTGTCGAATTCAATCGAGGCGCGAGACTCATCCGTTTCATACTTGAATACCGGCAACGGCTTGAGCGGTGGCCACCTACCGGCAAGGATTAATGTCATCTCGGCCTCTTGCACTGGAGAGGTGCATCCAGCAATGTTGGGCCTAGCTCGTTCGTGTTCATTCAATTTCATGATTCGGCCCAAAAAGTTCTACGCGCCACAAGATTTTCCCAGCGTGCGGCCAACAAACTTTTAGGAGCGGCCCTCGCGACCGGGATTTGAATGACGAATGTTTCGGAGGACAACAAGTGCGCTGAAGTATTCCTACACATTCGACAAGTCAACATCCCACCGCCTTGTACGGCGAGCGTCGTCTGCCTTGTGCCCCTCATTGTCGAGGTCCCTACGGGAGCTCCCGGACCATCGCTTCCGGCCAAAACGCCGTGGAATTGCGCACGTTTGTCACGCCGGTGGAGCACTTCTTCGCAGGCCAGAGGGAATTTCTGGAGAACGGTGCTGTTGGACCTAGGGCAGGGCACGTCCATCTCGTCACCCCTTGCAGCCCCACTTCAGTGTGGGAAGAATCCTAATCTAATCAACTTCCCTCGTCCGTTGTAGTAACTTTTCTGAGTGCAGTCAATCCTAAACCCCGTTGGGCGGAATTAGTTGCTTACCTCCGTTCGACGAGACTTCGGCCATTTTCTGAGCATTGTACAGGAGCAGCTTGCGATCCCCTTCTTTCGACTTGGCCAACGGACGGCGAGGCTTGCTCAGATAGCGTGCATCTTTGCCCTAATTGCCTCAGACGATGTGGTCAAACACCCGTTGCAAAGCCTGGGTAGGTCCAGCCCAAAACGCTTTCGAGCGATCCACCTGTCTCCTTCAATCCCTTCATTTTGAGCCACATGCAAAAGGGTCGTAATAGGGCTACCCGCTAGATGCCTGGTAAACGCCGGAAAAGTAAAGTCCTGGTAAGAGATGTCCGGTAAGACGACTTCTCAGGCAAGTGGAACTGAATAGCTAAACACAAGGGCGTTTTCGGGGAGTAATCCTAAGAATTGGTGCAACTGACGTTCAGTAGGTACTGTCCGCGGTTCTCACTTATCCACGGCCCAATGTCCGGATAGCCGGTCATCCACCAAGAATCAAAAGAATACCTCAACGCGAAGATTGACCGTACTGCTTCACGATCGCTTCGGGATGATTTCCCTCAGTTTCTAGCAGTTGCGAATTTACTTGATTCAGGGTCTGATCGAGGAAAGCTTCGATGTACGACGCGGTCAGTTTCAGATTGTGGAGAGCATCTTTCGTTTCAGTCGGTCGGCCCATGGCGGCGAGAAGTGGATAGTCGCTGAAGCTTCCATGAACTAGGCCCGGCGACTTCAGTACAACATCGTAGCTTCCAGCTGGACAGCGACTCAACTGATCTTCCTTTTTCTTCAGGAAGACATCGTTCTGCGTAGCGTTGAATCCCATTCGACCTCCTGTGTGATCCACTTCGAGGAGGAGAACTGGCTGAGTGAACCACTTCCCATCGGGACTCTCTGGAAACGCTGCAACGGGTGGCATCTGACCGTCAAGGCTCACGCACGCTTTGAATCGAGCATCCATCTGGCAAGCGAGGGCGGCATTCGCACCGCCTGCCGAATGCCCCATCGACGCAACACGATTTAGATCGAGCCTATTTCTGAGGACAAATGTTTTTTCATTCCCAGCGTCGAGCTTGATGAGTTGGTTCAGCACAAACACGATATCCCGTGCGCCCGTGTCAATCGCTTGCCCAGCACTGTTCATCATGCGCTGGAATCGCTGATCGGGCGAGAGGTTGGGCGGGTCAGCCTCGTGGTAGGCCGCGACAATTCTTCCGTCAGGAAAGGACACTGCAGGTGCGCCATAGGTGTTTTCGATGGCAGCGACAACATATCCGCGGCTAACAAGGCTTGCGATCAGCGATGCGTACTCGAAGGTTGTTCCGCCAGCGCCGTGAGCCAAAATGACGACGGGAAACTTCTTGCCAGATCGTGCGACTGGCGCACTCTCGAATGCAAGCGATGAAATTGTCCCCGAAATAATAAGTGGCCAAATACCTTCGAACTCATCTCGCATTGCCGGGGCGGCGGCGGTGTCTCGGTCCATCCGTTTGGCGCCAGGGATATATTCTGCGGGCTCACCACCCGACGCCTTCGGCGCAGGGTACCAGAGGTAGACCATCAAATCACGATGCGCGTTGGGGTCGGCTGCATGGCCGTCTGGGCGTGATCCGTCCGTCCATTGGTAGCCAACCCGCCCTACGCCGAACTGCCCAGTCGGAAGAGGTAACTGTGGAGTTGTGAATTGGGGCGTAGAACCGCTATTTGACTCAGGCTGCGAGAGGGATTCTTGCGCCGCTGCGCACGCAAATGTGCCTGCGAGCAATCCAGAAACCAGGCCGATGGTGGCAGGCTGCAACCTCATATGTCAGCCCTCCTTATCGAACAAGTATAGGGCACCTTATCGCCGAGCGTGTAGTCGCCAGCTCGGAAGTGAATCGGATAGGTCCTTCCATGAGAAGGCCGGTGAGTGTCAAGTATGTTTTTCTCTCTTTCTTGTAAGGATGTTTTTGTTTTTCTCTTCCTCCCTGTGAGTTCCTGCCCTTGAGCCAAGCCGCTCCTGTCGCCACCCTTCCATCCGCACTCTTTGTTGAGCGATTGTCGCCCGGTGCAAGTTGGGTGTTCTTGATTCAGTAGGTGCTGCTATCTGGTAATCGACCTCTGTTCCCCCTTTTGAAGGAAACTGGGCCAGGACCTAGTCGCAGTCACCTGATCTCGGCGGTTGAGCTCGGCTGTTTGGATACCATCGCTCTTCTTTCTTGTATGCTCCTTTTTCTTTCTTCCGGCCTTTCCTAGTTTTCCATAGAGAAATTGCGAGCCAGGATCGCCTAGCAACGACGATCGCGAACTCCGTCGACCCCTAGCACCCCTTTTTGTGGGGAGTTCTGCACTCTAGGCCACCGCGCGCATCGCTTTCTGGCTATTGCGCAGTGGTTCGTACACTTCTCCACTCACCCATAACCGATGCAGTAGTACCGCTAGCTTTCTCGCCACCGCAACAACCGCTCGCTTCTTAGCATTGGCCCCTCCTCGCACCGCAAGTTTTAGCCCCCATCTCCGCAGATCACTGTCTTCTCCAAAGGGTCCCAGGATGTAGTGCGCCCCCTGCACCAGCATGGTTCGCAAATAACGGTCTCCTTCTTTACTGATGCGCATCTGCGGCTGGCTCTCACCGGAGTCCCTACGCCCAGGTTTTAACCCGAGAAAACAGCCCACCTCGCGACTCTTGGGGAAGCGATGCGGATCTTCCAGGGTCAGGACATACGTCAGCGCGATTTGCGTTCCTACCCCCTTCACCTGTTTGAGCAGTTCGACGTGCGGGTAACTCTCCTTGGCGATTTTCTCCATCCGTTTGTCGTATTCCTGGATGCGCTCGTTCAGTGATTCGATTTCTTTTAGCAGCGGCTCCAGAACCTCGCGCAACTCCGCGGGCAATCCCGCGCCCAGCTCCCGGCTCACTTGCTGCGTGCCACACTTCGGCAGCCGTTGCCCATAAGACTTCGCCAACCCGCGCGCCGCATTCACCAGGGCAGTTCGTACACTCACCAATTCCGCCCGCGCCCGAATCACCGTCAGATGAATTTGTGCTTGCGCGCTGCGATGCCGCACTGGCCCCAACAGCTCGGGATCGATTCGCGCCAGCCGCGCCAGTGTCCGCGCATCGTGTCGATCGTCTTTCCGATTGCTCTTGGTGATCAATTGCACCTTTTGTGCGTGCGCTACGATTACTTTGTATCCCAACTCCGTTAACAGCCGGCTGACCCACGGGGAATGTGTTCCCGTCTCCAGGGCGATGAGACCTTGCGGTATCTTCGAAAATGTCTGCTTCATTGCTTCCGGTGTCATTGCCACTTTCTGTTCCAGAATGATTTTGCCCGCTTCATCCAAAATGCAGTAGCACGACCAGCGATCTCCAAGATCCATACCGATCGTCAGCCTTTGCTCCTTGAAAATTTCACCCTCGAATATCTGCACAGTGCTAATCTTCTTCATAGCCGGTCTCCTTTTCTTTGCGCCTTGAGCGCGTCATTCATTGGGAGCGTATCGCATCCCGCGGGAGACCGGCCTTCTCATCCCATCTGGTAAGTTCGGCCAGTGTTTACTAATCACTTTCGGAAGGAGGGTTTCCCAGATCGGACACAACTGGTAGAACGCCGTTACCGAAAAAGTGAAGTACTAGAACGGCTACAAGGCAAGACCTGCATCTCGGATAGGCTCTGGATAGATACCGGGTAGGTTTTAGGTGCCAAAACCAACTAAGCTGCTCTGGCTAACCGCCTCTCCAGGCGTGCGAGCCGTGCCCGTCCTCGTGGACTGATCTCCCAGACCATCGGGCGCCATGCTCGCCGCCCCACCCGAATTAGACCCAATCGCTCGTATCGTCTCAGGAGCAGAAGGATTCTGCGCGGCCAGACGTGAACAGCTTTGGCGATCGCGCGCTCCGTCGCACCGTGCAACTGTCCGGCCAAGTAACCCAGAACAGCCTTGTTCATCCGAATCCGTAATCCCATGTCCGCGCGCCGGGCCGGTCTCCGTAACTCATCCTGTTCTCTCATCCGTCGTGTCTGTTCCCGGGCGCGATCGAGCTGCGCAAGCTTCGGATCGCCATAAGCCTGCAGCCGACGCACTTCGTTTGGATCTGCTTCAAACTCCAGCACCAGCTTCTGGACCCACGTGTGCGAATGACCAGTTGCTTAGCCCAATCCCGACAGGATGGCTTCCCGTTGTCGCGGCTCGTATGCCACCACAACACTAATCGCCTGATCATGAGGCTTTCCTCTTTGCTGCGCCAAGGCCGCGGGTGCGCCCAGCTCTTTCTGGCGCGCATATGCTTTCTGAAGATTCCGCATTGAAGCATTGAACGTAGCCCATCGGTGTCCCGGCGCCATATTCACCTCTCTCCCTCTGATGCGTCCAGCCTTCTTGCGGAGTTGCCACTCATCCTTCGGATAGCCACTCGACGATTCTAAAGGACTTAACCAATATAAACTGTCAATCACTCGGTGATTTGGCAAATTATCGCTCCACTTGTTGGCCAGTTTCAGGCTTACTCTGCCTCGAAGGCCAATCCAGTTGTGGACCAACGCGTCCATTGTCAGCAGACATTTCAATGCCGTACATGGAAATCGGGGCAGATCTCCGGTAACGGCTGCCAGCTCAACCGGTCGACGCAACACCTTCAAATCAGCTCCGACAGTACTTCCCCCAGAGCCCCGGTCTGCCGGGCTGAACTTGTTTTCTCTTTGACCGAACCCTTCGGACCCGTTGAGTGGCGCCAGCTTGCACCTTTGACATAGGCCCACTTTCGTCAAGCCAATTTGTTTCTTGCTTTGCACCTAAGATTCGAATAGTCAGTTGTGGGAGAGAGTAGAGAAAGCTGTCAGTATTGACGTGCCCTCCACCTGATTCTCGATCTTTCAAGCTGTCATTACTGACAGTACCGTTAATCGCTCGATGGGATAGGGTTGTTTGGGCTCCGCGACCTGTTCGTGAAGGATGCATCGCGACGCAATCTGCCTTCCAGGATGAGTTGTGACTAAAGCTAACCCAATTGCCAAACCAATCGCACCAACGGGCAAAATTCCAAGCCCCGTTGAACTGATCGGGAGAGTCGCAGAGAGCGAAAGTGAAGATCCTTGGCTCGCGGCAGTAGTGTTGGGCCATCGCGGACTTTAAAGAGGGGTAATGCGGCTTCAAAGGGCCAACCGAATCATCACAATATTTGTTGCATCGCTTTCGCTGGCGTCCGTGGCATGTGTACTCGTGTCGGGGTATTTCAGACATCGGCAAGCGACTGCACTTAACGCCAGGACGCAGTCATTGCTGCTGAGCATCCAGTTCGCTACAGGGACCGACAAGTTGACGGCAGCGGTGCGGGGATTCGCGGCCACGGGTGATTCCAGGTACCGCGACGCGTTCCTTCGGGAGCTTGGTGTCGAACGTAGCCGCGACCGCGCGGTGGAAGGCTTGCGGTCGCTCGGCCTGACCCGGGAGGAGAACGAGCTAGTCTCCCGCGCCAAGCAAAGTTCCGATGCTCTGATCGCCCAAGAGGAAAAGGCGTTTGAGGCGGCCGAACGCAAGGATTTCACCAAGGCGATGGGATATGTGTACGGAGAGGAATACCTCAAGGCGAAAGCCTTGATCATGGATCCCATTGATGAGTTCCGCCGTCGCTTGGACGAGCGTCTAGCCAATCAAGCCCAGTCCGAAGAGCGGGCAGCGCAGCGGACTGTCGAGCTTGCTGTTGCTGCCTCTGTCCTCAATGGTCTGGCTATCGGGATGGCGCTCATCTTTTATCGGACAAAGATGGTAGGCCCTTTGGTTGCCCTAGGACGCAGCCTAAGCGACCTTCTGACAAGAGAGTCGGTCGTCGAGATCGGGTTTCAGGGCGATCGCTCCGAGATCGGCGACATCGCGCGATCGCTGGAGTCGTACAAGGGATTACAGGAGGAACGAAATCAAATCACGCAACAAATGCAGTCGCTCCTTGAATTTACCGGGCAAGGTATTTACGGGATCAATCTGCAGGGCAACTGCACGTTCATCAATCGCGCTACCTGCGAGATGGTTGGGTACCGGGCCGAAGAAGCTTTGGGCCGCAATATGCACGACCTTGTGCATCACCACAAGTCCGACGGCTCCGCTTATCCACTGGATGAATGCCCCATCTATCGCGCATTCAAGAAGGGGGAGGGCTGCCGGGTGGATGACGAAGTGATGTGGCGCAGGGATGGCAACCCGATCCCCGTTGAGTATTCCTCCTTTCCCATTCTTGAGGACGGAAAAATCACAGGAGCTGTTGTCACTGTTGTTGATATCACCGCACGTAAGCGGGCCGAGGAAAAACTGGCGGAGAGAGAGCAGCTCTTCCGCTCAATCTTCGAGAATGCTCAGATCGGAATCAGTTTCTTCAAGATTGATTCACAGGAAATTTTCCCCAACCGGGCGTTGCAAGAGATGTTGGGTTATACGGAAAAAGCATTAAGCCATCTGGAAAAATGGGACGAGATTACTCATCCAGATGAACGTGATTCCAGTGCGGAACGATATGGCGAACTCGTTCAGGGGAAGCGTGAAAGGAATGAGTGGGAACAACGCTTAGTTCGCAAAGACGGGCGCATCGCCGTTACGAGTGTGAGATTCTCTCTGCTCCGGGATACGGAGGGCAGACCACAGTATGTGGCGGCCTTGCAGGAAGACATAACGGAACGCAAGCGGCTAGAGACGGAAATCGTGGCCGCGAAGGAAGCGGCCGAAGCCGCCACCAAGGCCAAGTCCGACTTCCTCGCCAACATGAGCCATGAGATACGGACGCCGATGAACGCCATCCTCGGCATGACGCATCTGGCGCTAAAGACAGACTTGACACCAAAGCAGCGTGATTACCTCACGAAAAGCAAGGCGGCTGCCCAATCCCTTTTGGGCATCATTAACGACATTCTCGATTTCTCCAAGATTGAGGCCGGCAAGTTGCATATGGAGAAGACGGACTTTCGGCTCGATGATGTGCTTGAGAACCTGTCATCTGTGGTCGGCCAGAAAGCGCAAGACAAGAAACTAGAGTTCCTTATCGCTGCGCAAGAGGATCTGCCTCCGAATCTCGTTGGTGACCCATTGCGTCTCGGTCAAATCTTGATCAATCTCGCCAACAATGCGGTGAAATTCACCGAACGGGGCGAAATCTCGGTAAGGGTGGCCTTTGAAGGGAAAGTTCTGGACAGAGTGAATCTCAAATTTTCGGTGCGTGACAGTGGGATCGGCATGACGTCCGAACAGGCAGCGCGCTTGTTCCAGGCGTTCAGTCAGGCCGACAGCTCCACCACGCGGAAGTATGGAGGTACAGGCCTTGGACTCTCGATTTCCAAAAAACTTGTAGAGCTGATGGACGGCAACATCTGGGTCGAGAGCAACTATGGTGCGGGCAGTACCTTTTATTTCACCGCGTGGTTCGGCATCGGTTCTGGAGTAACGAAACGCAGACGTTTGATCCCAGACATCGCGGGCATCCGAGTCCTTGTCGTCGATGACAATGCGCAGGCCCGTGAGATTCTTACCGACTTGCTGAAGGGACTTGCTCTCAGGGTCGAGTCAGCTTCTTCGGGCGAAGCAGCGATTCGAGAACTCACGGCCGCCGACTCGCCGGACCCCTATCAGCTGGTCATGATGGATTGGCACATGCCCGGTATGAATGGACTCGAGGCGAGCCAGATCATTAAGAGAGGTGACCGTCTCAAGCACATTCCCAAGCTCGTAATGGTCACAGCGTTTGGGCAGGAGGACGTGCGTGCGCAAGCTGAGGAGATAGGAATTGACAGTTATCTGCTGAAACCAGTCACGCCTTCGACGCTTTTCGACACGCTGGTGGAGTTGTTTGACAATTCTGGCGAGGAGGCTGACCGCTCGCGAGTTACAAGAGCTGTCACAACTTCTCACGACGCCAATGGAATCCGGATTCTGCTGGTCGAAGACAATGAGGTAAACCAGCAGGTGGCCACCGAACTTCTTGAGAGTGCCGGGGCCATCGTGAGGATTGCCAATCACGGGGGCGAAGCCGTAAGAATCCTGACGGAAGGCGAACAGCCTCCGCCGTTTGACATCGTGTTCATGGATCTGCAAATGCCGGACATGGACGGTTTCACTGCTACCGGACTCCTTCGAGCTCAGCCTCAACTTCAAGGACTGCCGATTATCGCCATGACTGCGCACGCGTTAGTGGAGGAGCGACAACGCTGCCTCGAGGCCGGAATGAACGACCACGTAAGCAAGCCCATCGATCCCGATGCGCTGTTTGCCACACTGCTGCGTTGGGCTAAGCCACGCCAAGGGCAAGCTGTCGGCGCGGAGGACAAAACTGCAAAGGTGTCCAATGAGGTGATCCTCCCCGAGATTGATGGCGTTGACATGGCAGGAGGCCTCAAGCGTGTCGCCGGGAACAAACAACTCTACCGCGACCTACTCGTGCAGTTCGCGGCTAAGCAGAGCGGCGTGCCTGAGCAAATCTCATCCGCCATCGAGATTGGGGACCGCAAACTGGCCGAACGAATCGTTCACACGGTCAAGGGTGTTGCCGGAAATATAGGAATCGGAAAGGTATTTGCTGCTGCGGAAAAGCTGGAGCGAGCAATTCATGAGGTGGATGCGGCCGTTCCAGCACTGGTCGAAGAATTCGTTCTAGCCTTAAGCCGCCAGGTTGAGGCCATTCAGCAATCGATGCGTGATGCTATGCCTGATCGGCCGACGGAATGGGGAAAAGGCTCGGACCTCGATGTGCGAGCGGCAACGGCGGCTATTGCTCGCCTCAGAGTACTTCTGGAGTCGAGTGACGGCGACGCAGCCGAGGCTTTTCTCTCTCTGGAAAGTGCCTTTGCGGGCGCCTGTGACAAGTTGCGGATGTGTGCCCTCGGCGAAGACATAAGCGAGTTTGATTTTGATAGTGCGCTTTTGAAATTGGACGAGATTGCAAGGGATTATGGCGTGAATTGGGAGCAAGCAAAATGACTAAACCGACAGAAAAAAAACTCATACTGGTGGTGGATGATGCTCCTGCGAACCTTCAGATCGTGCGTTCGATTCTGAAGGACGACTTCATGATCCGAGTTGCCACGAGTGGCGCAAAGGCTTTGGACCTAGCAAAAGCCATACCGCAGCCGGACCTGATCTTGTTGGACGTCGAGATGCCTGAGATGGACGGCTACGAAGTCTGCCGCATCCTGAAAGCCACCCTCGAGGCTAAGGACATACCTGTGATCTTTCTTACAGGGAAGACAGAGACCGATGACGAGACGAAAGGATTCGAGGTTGGCGCTGTGGACTACATCCATAAACCGTTCTCACCCGCAGTGGTCAAAGCACGTGTCCACACACATCTCGTGCTTCGCGAAGCCCGTGAGCAACTGGCGCGACAACTCCTGTTCATAAATAGCGAGCTTGAGATGGCTAGGGAGATTCAGTTGTCGATCCTGCCGCAGGAGATTCCCAGGATCAAGGGTCTGGAAATTACTGTGCGCTACCTTCCGATGAGCTCGGTGGCGGGTGATTTTTACGACTTTATCCTCGTGGACGAAAAGCACCTGGGGATTCTGGTTGCAGACGTTTCCGGGCATGGCCTAGCCGCAGCCCTGATCGCGTCCATGCTCCAGGTTGCTCTAGCCGCTCAAACGTCGCACGCTTCCGATCCGGGGAGGGTCTTGGCCGGCTTGAACCAGTCGTTGTGCGGAAAGTTCAAGCATCATTTTGTGACAGCGGTTTACGTCTTCATGGACCTGGAAAAGAAATCCGTGAGCTACGCCGGCGCGGGACACCCGCCGCTCCTGCTGTGGCGCGCCTCGACAGGGAGCGCCTCGGAAGTGGTGCAGAATGGCCTACTGCTCGGGCTATTCCCCGATCAAACCTACTCAGTAATCGAGGTGCCGGTGGAACCAGGCGACAAAGTCGTACTCTATACCGACGGAATAGTAGAAACCGAGAGTCCGTCGGAGCAGGAATTTGGGCTGGACCTCTTCAAAGGGTTTCTCGAATCCAACCATCATCTCAAAGCAGACCTGTTCGCTGATGCGTTGCTTGATGAGTTGTCGAACTGGTCGGAACATCCTAAAGGACAAGGACAGAAGGACGACATAACATTCCTAACGATCGACTTCTCAGTCAGCGAAGAACAGCTAATTCCCACGGAGAATGTAGGCGCATTCTCTACCATTCCAGAGTCGCCATGAACGAACCAGATCCGCAATCGCGGACTTCACTGTTACCCACTCCTAAATATCGCTGGGAGAGCCAAGGTCCAAACAAACGCTCCAATGCTACTAACCAGCCGGTGGGGAAGGCGAATGGCACATCGGAGACCGAAATCCGAGAGAAACGTTCGCGCCTTACCCCTGGACTGCCTCGGAAAAGCTGCGAATAGCCATTTGTTCGTCCGTAAAGACCTCAAATACGCTCTCTAGTTGAGTGAGCTGCAGGATCTCAAGAACCTTTTTCGTCGGATTCAAAAACTTCAGCTCACCACCCTTGGACTTCACCGGTACGTAGGCGCCAACCAGCTCGCCAACTCCCGCACTGTCCATGGAATTTACCTCGGAGAGATTGAGGATGATTTTGGTTCGGCCACTCTCGACCAAATCGCGTATGGTCTGGCGAAGAGTCCGAGTCGCTTCCCCGAGATCGATCCTTCCGCTCAAGTCCACGATAGTAACCGAACCTGATTGCCGGCGATTCGTACTCAGTCGTGCCATGCATGTCCTTCAATCTGCATGCGAAATACTGCAAGCCGTTCAGGCCGCGCTACTCCTTCAAGCAACGAAAAACCGCTGTTCAACTGACTTTCGCGGGCGCTTGCTGAATCGCGGGCAAGAACAGTTGATAAAACGCCGCCCCTGACGTTCCCCCACCCCATCGGCATCCAGACCGAACATGCAGATAAGAAATATTCACGACCATCGGGAGAAGATGGTGGCCGATGTCGGGATCGCAGGAGACGAACACGCGTCATGTCGAGCTCGGATGCAACAATGCCAGGGCCGACGTTTGGTGGGTAGTGTCATTTCTGCCAGTAGATTCGCTCAAATAATCGACACTTGATACGCGTTTAAGCAGACTGCATTTAGAGGGTGTCGGAAAAGGGCAAGAGCTCTCATAACTGATCTTCCGCTTGTGAACATCTAGCCCGATGTAATACAGAGGTTCCATGGGGGAGCCTCCTTGGTGTTTCTGAATCAGCGTCCGCTGAGTTCAGCTTTTCTACACCAAGCGCTCCTCCTTTGACCTATACATTCAAACTTATCGGGAGTTGGCGTCTGGAATACCCTCCCGTGGTCCTCCGACAAAACGCAGTTCGCTGCTTCGGGAGTTTTTCACTCCTTAGCCCCCTCGCGCACCAAGCGGATATGCGACCGCAGGTTATAGAGGAGTGGCCTTAGGGAAGGTGGTACCCACAAGCCGCTGGCTCGATCTTCCAATTGGTCCAATCGTTCGATGAAATCCTTATGATCTTCAGCCGACCCCCCAGAAGCCAACTCTCTTTCAAGGAGTCTCAGTTCGGAATAGAGCCCATACACACGGCGGCTCTGGATGGACATAAATAATCCCGGAGTGACTCGGAGCAAGGGGTAGAGCACTCCCACTACAGGGAGAAGCAGCACGAGCCCTTGTTGGACCAGCACCGCCAACCAGAACGGAAGATTTCGTTGGAGGAACGGCGATCCTGTCTTGTAGAACTGACGCGCATAATTGCTGAGGGGCAGGTCGATTGCTTCGGGAGCCGGGAACTGGCCCTCCTTCTGGAATATGCCGGGTCCGAAATGAGTATGTGATGCCGCTTCCAGCAGCAGATATTGGATGGCGGGATGAAGGTCGTCGCGCACGACCAAGTTAGCCTTAGGGGCGATCAGCAAGACGTCCGTTGGCGGCCGGTTATCCTCCAGGTTCGCTACACCGGCAGGCAAAATCAACTTGTTCAGGAATGGGTACAAGGCGACGAAGGCATCGGCCCTGCGAACTGCCACCAAGTCTACGTCTTTGGCTACGAGAAGTTGGCGAACAGTGGGAGTTTCCCAAGCGCCCATGAGAACCGCTGCATCAATGTCGCCGTTTTGGAGCTTTGCGGAAGTTTCCTGCGGCGTGAGGGAAAGCAATATCGCGGACTTCTGCTCGAACACGCCAACACTTGCGAGGAGCTCGAGAGCTAGCTTATGGCTGGCGCTGCCCTCAGGGCCAATGGAAATGCGGAGGTTGCGGAGTTGCTCGTGAGTCTCGAGATGTCGCTTGTGGGAGAACAGCCAGAGCGGTTCGTAATATAGCGTTCCGAGCGAGACCAGCTGCGGGGACTCCTCCTGGTTGGTGATCCCGCCGGGAATAATGGCGATGCTGATACCCGACTTTGGATCGCGAAGCCGAGCAATACTGTCGACTGCCCCAGCCGATGGCACCAGTCTTAGATCGATCCCAGATCGAGCGAGAAGCTCCCGGTATCGTTTCCCGACCTCAATGTCGAAACTACCTTGCGGGCCTACGGCCATCGTTACCGAACGCGGGGGCGTCGGACGCAACAGCGAGAACGCCAGCCAAATCCCAACTGCTGTGAGCGTTGCGACAACGATTGCTGAGATCAAGAGTAGGCGTCGATTTACCTGCCTACTCTTGAGAATACTCATCACAACATTCTTGGGAGGCTCTCGTGATCCCATGGATCGTCTCTAGCTGCGAAGGTAGCCTGGGATCAACACTATAACCTCTCATCAAAATTTCAAACCGCTAGTTTTCTCCAAAAGAGGCAGAAACAAGTCCTAATTTTTCGCACAAGTCATGATTACGCGGTTACCGGAGAAAATCGGCCCGATTCTCACCGTCCGGTTAGCCGGACACTCGGGAGTTATTACGAGGCGATTCGAATGCTGCAGGGCAGGGTTTGCTGCCCGACGGTCGAGAACTTGTCTTCAATCTGTCCTCTCTTGTACCCCCCGGCAAGCGAACTATTTGGCCGAATTGCTCAGCCTGTCTCTGGCGGTCACCGGATATAACTCTTAAAAGCGACCGTATCTCGCACTCGATAGAAAACGATACGGGCTGAAAGACAATGGGAAGGTCGGGATAGTTGGATTCGGCAATAATCTCCTTTAGTTGCAACACAGCTTGATCCCGCGATCCATTTGGTTTTGTGGATAATTCATCGCAAGTCGCCCATTTTGGGGCGCCCGTAAGGCGTAGAATCTCGTGTGCGGCTTGCCCACGCGCGGAATGTGGCTCTGCCGTACCCATTCCGATGCCGTACGTCATCCAACAGAAGGGAGACTCTAGACGAGATACGAATATACGTATATTTTCGGGTGATGAAGCGAGTTTCCTCAAGCAGGAACCCTTTGAAGTCCGCGCAACGTTAAATCCACGTGGATACTAGAGGAGGAACCGGGGATGGGAGAGACGGACGATAAAGAAGTGAATGCGGCCCTGCCGAACAAGCTTTCGAGACGAGATTTAATCAAGGGAGTGATCGCAGGTGGCGTGGCCGTCTCCTCAGCAAGCTATCTTTTCCGCGCTTCCACTCTCCTAGGCCAGTCTGCTCGCGGCACAGGCGAAAGACTTCTCACCATGAATGTAAACGGCCAGTTGCGGCGAGCCGATGTTATGCGGCAAGAAACACTCGCCTGGACGTTGCGCCACAAACTTGGCCTCACCGGCACAAAGCTGGGTTGCGACCGCGCCGAGTGCGGCTCTTGCACCGTTTTGATCGAAGACATACCGCATTATGCCTGTTCCGTGCTGACACACACCGTGCGCGATCGGAAGGTCTTGACCATCGAGGGGTTGGCGAGCCCAGAGGGGAAATTGCATCCAGTCCAGCAAGGCGTCTTCGACGAACAGGGTTTCCAGTGCGCATTCTGCATGCCGGGTTTCATCATGGCCTCAGTCGGATTCCTCAAAACAAATCCTAATCCCACGCGCAGCGAACTGGCCTTCGGCGTTTCTGGAAACCTGTGCCGTTGCCAGGACTACGACAAGATCCTCACAGCGCTGATGCGCGGCGCGGAAAACATGCGAGGGGCCAGCAATGTCTGAGAAATCCGTGAAAAAAGAATCGGAGACGGCCAAGGCTCCCGAGCGGGTGTACGGCGTCGGGCATAAACTGATCGGCAAAGATTACCCGACTCCGGACCTCTATGCCAAAGTTACAGGATTGGCGAAGTACGCCGAAGACTACCATGCGGACGGCATGCTTTTTTGCAAGCTGCTCCTCAGCCCCTTGCCGCACGCCCGCGTAAAGCATATCGATACGCGTGCGGCGCTCGCTATGCCTGGTGTGAAGGGGATTCTGATGGCGGATGAGCTTCCGCCACCAGCTGATAGCCTTACTGACAATGGCACCGTAATCAAAGCCAATCCGAAGAGCGAGCGCGCGCTTACGATGGAACCGCTGTATCAGGGCGAGCCAATTCTCGCTGTAGCCGCGGTTGACGAACTCACTGCCGCCGAGGCCATAGAAAAAATCCGAATCGATTTCGAGCCGCTTCCATTTGTGATTGATCCGCTCGAGACTTTGCGGCCAGGGGGGCCAAATCCAAGACTGGAAGGAAACATTTGGGTTCAGGCTCCAGCGCCGGCCGCTGCAGCGGGAACGCCACCGCCAAGTCCTCCTCCGCCCACGATTGGCGAACTGAAATGGACAAAGGAGGATTTCGCCAACGCGAAGGAAGGTCAATTGCCGATGGGCAAGACGCCCAGCGAATGGTCCTACGGGGACCTCAACGCAGCCTTTAAGAATGCCGCGCTCGTTCTGGACGAAACGTTTGTCACGCCAGATACCAGCCACCAGACGCTCGAAACCCGCACCGCCATGGCTTACTGGCAGAGCGGCAAAGTCCACGTCTACACGGGCACGCAAAGCACAGCACAGACAGTGCCGGCAATCGCGAGATGGTTGAACATCGATCCGGGCAACGTCGTTCTGATCAGTGAATACACGGGAGGCGGCTTCGGCAGCAAAATCACGGGCGGCGTGACACTGGTGATTCCCGCGCTGCTTTCAAAGAAGGTTAACGCTCCCGTGATGATGAGGATCACTCGAGAAGAGGAAACGTTTATCGGACGTGCGCGGCCTAGCCTTATGGGCAGGATGAAAGTCGGTTTCTCAAAAGAAGGCAGAGTCACCGCGCTGGACATGTTTGTTATTTCCAACAACGGCCCTTATGACGCTAACGGCGATGTTCCTTCGTCGGGCCGCATCGTTTCTCTGCTCTATCAGTGCGAAGCGATGCGCTGGCGCGGGGCGACGATTCTCACGAATACGCCGCCGCGCAGCGCGCAAAGTTCCCCAGGCGGAATGCAGGGGATTGCCATCATGGAGCCCATCATTGCAAAGGCGGCCCGGAAACTTGGGCTAGATCAAGTGGCCATCCGCCGCATCAACTGTCCGGAAGGAAAGGCGCCAGTCGGGCCGGTGATGGCCAGTACCGGCAAGCGTCCTTACGCAACAAGCGCATTCCTCAAAGAAGCGCTCGACCGCGGCGCAGAACAGTTCAAATGGAACGAGCGGGTTGCGCGTACACCGAAACGAAGCGGCACAAAGGTGCGCGGCGTTGGCGTTTCGCTGAGTTGCTATGTGGGCGGCACGATCGGTTTCGATGGGCTGCTCGTCATCACACCCGAAGGGCGGGTCCGATTCCAGTCTGGCATCGGCAATCTGGGCACGGAATCAGTGATGGATGTGCACCGCGCGGGTGCTGAGGTCCTGGGTGTTCCGTGGGAGAAGTGCGATATCACATGGGGTGACACGGCGAAGAACTTGCCTTTCACGTGTGTCTCCGGTGGCAGCCAGACGACACACGCGATGACGCGGGCCGCTTATGCCACGGCAATGGACGCGAAGAAAAAACTTCAGGAGATCGCAGCCAAAAGCCTTGGTGGCAAGCCAGAAAGTTACGAGGTAGCGAACGAGCGTGTCGTCCGCAAAGGCGGCGGCGCGGGCATGACGTTGGCGCAGGCCGCTGCGAAAGCAATTCAACTCGGTGGAATCTACGACGGCCACGAACCGTCGGCTGATCTCAATAAACTGACGAAGGCGTCGATGGCCGCGCTGGCGGGGCAGGGTTTGGTGGCGGCTGCGAAAGACAACTATCCTCGCGACGGCCAAACCTATTCCTACGTAGCAAGCTTCGCCGAAGTCGAAGTCGACATCGAAACAGGAAAATACTACATCGTGGATTTTCTCGCGTATGCCGACGTCGGCTCGGTGATTCATCCGCGCGCGCTTGGCGGCCAGGTGCTTGGCCGCTCAGTTCTCGGCATAGGCCACGCGATCGGTCAGAAGTGGGTGTATGACCCTCACTATGGCGCGATGCTTTCGACGCGTTTCTATCAGAACAAGCCTCCAACGATTCTCGATGTGCCTGTGAACATGCAATGGGCGGCGGTGGATATTCCCGATCCGGAAACTCCAGTAGGGGCACGTGGTGTCGGCGAGCCTCCTGTGGGCGGCGGCTGTGCCGTAATCCTGAATGCACTCTCGGATGCTTTGGGAGACGAAATTTTCCGCCGCGCACCTGTCAACGCCGACACCATCCTGACTTCACTCGAATCGGGACGACCCATGCAGCATCCCTTGATGGCGCACATTTAGCGGTGATGCGAAAGGAGAGCCTGTGGCCGTGATTCGCGACGTTATGCCAGCATTTGAATTGTTGCAGCCAAGCTCTATTGCTGATGCGCAAAAGTTGCTCGAGCAGCAAGGACGCGACGGCTGGGTCCTGGCTGGAGGCATGGATAGTTTCGACTGGCTCAAGGACCGCATCAAAAAACCAAAAGTTGTGGTCGATTTGAGCGGGATAGCAGAGCTGAGAGGAATTCACACCACCGCCGATGGCATCGAGATTGGGGCGATGACCACGCTGACGGAAGTCGTCCAGCACCCCGCAATTAAAGAGAAGTACAAACTGCTGGCCGAAAGCGCGGAATTGGTGGCCTCGCCGCAAATCCGCAACCAGGGCACCATCGGCGGCAATGTTACGCAAGACGCTCGCTGCTGGTACTACCGCGCCGGCTGGCCTTGCTACCGCGCGGGAGGAAACATTTGTTATGCCGACACTCCGGAGGGCCGCAACCGAGAGCATGCAATCCTTCATGCCGAACGATGCGTGGCCGTGAATCCCTCAGACACGGCCCCTGCGCTTATCGCAGTCGATGCCAAATTCGTGATTCGAACACCGAAAGGAGAGCGTGTGATTGATGCCGAAGACTACTTCGTCGGTCCCGAGATTGACATCACGAGTTTGCATGTCTTGAAACCTGGAGAGCTTCTAACGGCTATTCGTATTCCCTCCGCTTGGGCCGGCGTGCAGTTCTATTTCGAGAAAGTGCGCGACCGGAACGTGTGGGACTTCCCACTGTTGAACGTGGCGTCGGCAATGGTCGTGTCGAATGGCGGCATCGAGCGAATCCGCATAGCGGTAAACGGCGTGGCGGCGCGGCCTCTCCGCCTGAAGGCCGTCGAAGATGCCGTTCGCGGCAAACCGGCAAATGCAGCAACCGGAGAGATGGCTGGGAAACTGGCTGTGCAGGGTGCGGTTGCACTGCAATTCAACGCTTACAAAATCCCTCTGATGAGAAATCTGGTGAAGCGCGCAATCGGCGGGGTAGAGGAGGCTGTGTGGACTTCCTAGAGTGGGCGAAGAGCCCGTGGGGGCAAAACGTTCCCATCCATATTGCTTGGTTCTTGATATGGGTTGCAGTCATCTCAGGGTTTCTCTTCTTCATCGTGCACGCCACCTATCTGCGATATTTCGCCAAACCCAAGGAGTTTGCGAGCAGCGGTTCACCGTTGATTGCAGAGCGCATACCCGAGCACGTACCCAGGCATTCGCTGACCGCGCGGCTCTTTCACTGGATCATGGCAGCTTCTATGTTCACCTTGCTGTTCACTGCATTTCTCCCAAAGGTGGGCATGCCGTTTGACTGGGTCACTTACCACTGGATAGCTGGCTCCGTCCTGACCGTCTCCATCCTTTTTCACATCATCCACGCTTCCTTCTTTATGGATTTCTGGTCGATCTGGCCGGACAAAATTGACGTGCGCGACGCAAGGAGAAGAATTCTGCGTTTTCTGGGCAAGGCTGCGCCACCACCGGACAAATTCGCAAAGTACCCTCTCGAGAACAAGCTCTATCACGGTGCCATCATTGCCGCGGGACTCTCGGCCATCGTAACGGGTGTGTTCATGATGTTCCGCGTGCGCACGATTTTTTTTCCCCGTAATCCGTATCTGTTCGGTGATATGACATGGGGCATGATGTATGTGTTGCACGGCCTGGCTGGCGTGGGACTGATTGCCTTGATCATGGTGCATGTCTATTTTGGTCTTCGACCGGAAAAGCGCGCGATCACGAAATCCATGATCTTCGGATGGATGAGCCGCGACTTCTATCTGAAGGAACATGATCCGCAGCGCTGGCCCGTCGAATCTCCTACTTCATCCCCGGCATCCAGGGGAGAAGCCCCAGAGGGATTAAGAGATGCTGGCTGAGATCTCGGATCGCTGCGACACGATCGAAGAATGTTACGAGTTCATGCTGGCTTATGCGGCGCAAGGGCTTCCTAGCGATGAAGGAAGCCGGTCCGGCGGACAAATTCGCGAATATCTGGGGCGCGCCGCGAAAGCCATCTCTGCTCTGGCCGATAGCTGCGCGACGGCATTGAAAGAAGGACGCCTCGATCCGGCGGAAAAATATCGCGCATTCTTCGCGGTACTCCAACGCGACGCGAGCGATTCGCTTTCCGCTATTGAGCTTGTCCTGGCTCAACCCGTCCTCGGCTCTCCGTTGATCGACAACCTGAACGCTTCCATTCATCTGCGTGCGCTCCTCACGGATCTGTTTCTCCTGACCGAGATCGCAAAGATTCAACGCACACCGGCGAAGCCTGTAGCTTCGAGCGGTTAGGACCTCCTTTTTCTCGGCGTATGTTTTAATCCGGTCGAGCCACGACTCACCACAATAGCTTCAATCCAAATTGCACCTGGCGCGAGCTTGTTGCTGTGGACGTGATCACGCCCGCCGTCGGCGAAGGATCGCCAGTGGCGGCCGCGTATACCACGGGGTTCGGCGTATTGAAGTTCACTTGGTTGAACAAGTTGAATATCTCCGCGCGAAATTGCAGGCCAAGACGTTCGTTGAGCGAGAATCGCCGCGACAGGGAAAGGTCCGTTTCGTAGAGATTCGGCCCCTGCAGCGTGTTTCGTCCGACATTGCCGTATGTGCCCGGTAACGGCTGAATGAAAGCGTTCGGATTAAAATATTGATTCGGCCCGCCCTCGATGATCGATCCTGTAAAATTCGGATTTACGGAAGGGCGAACGGGATTGCGAGTGTCGCCGTCGTTTGACGGGTTATAGGAAAGCTGCGGCGTAAACGGCAGGCCGGAGAGCAACGTCTGAATCGCGCTGATCTGCCAGTCCTCAGCGAACCTTCGGAACCATGGATTGTCTCCGGCAGCGGAGGGCCGACCGAATGGCAAATCGTAGGTTAGGTTGATGACTCCCGCGTTCCTCACGTCGAACGACGCGCGTCCGTAGTCCGCCTTCGGGTCTAGCGGATTCGCAACGAAGGCCGGAGAATTTGTTGCCACGCTCGTGTTCATGTTGTCGCCGTCATCGAGCGATTTCGAAAAAGTGTAGACACCCCGGAACTGCAGACCTTTGCTGAGCCGCCGATTCACGTCGACCTGCAATCCGTTGTACGAACTGATCCCTTGGGAGAACCAATGTGTCGTGTTCCAGACGGCATTGTTTTCGAGCGCCGCGTTGGTGGGGTAGTAGAGGGCGCCGTTCGGATATCCCGCCGGGCACGGCGCAGCTGGGCAGATCGTCGGCATGGGAAGATTTGCATCCACGGAAAGCAATTCGTGATAACCGTGGGAGCCGATGTAGCCGACGCTGAACGTTGTACTGGGCGTGAGCTGTTGCTCGATTTTCAGCGACCAGCTGTCGACGGTCGGCGTTCGCAAATCTGGTTGCACGCCACTGGGGATGACCTTTGATCCTGCGTACGTGGCGTCTGGTGCGATCGCAGAGAACGCGACGTTCTTCACGACATAAACCGTGTTGAACGGGCCGTTTTGATCCAGCCGGTAACTCAAATTGTCAAGCAACGCGTGGTACACGCCGAATCCGGCGCGCACGACAGTTTTCTTGGAAGCAAACGGAGCCCATGCGAGCGCGGCGCGAGGAGCGGGCAGGAGCTTCGCGTTGTTGCTTGTGAAGGCGGAGCCGCGCACGGTTGGATCGGTCGCGATGATGCCATTCTGATCGAACAGGTAGTTCGAGGCGCGACCGTTCGCTTCATTCCAGCCATTCGTGAATTCCGCGCGAAACCCAAGACGCACTTCGAGAGAAGACGTTACGCGAATCGCATCCTCGGCGTAGGCTGCGCCTTCCAGAGTTCGCCAACCGAGAGGCGTGAACGAAGGCGCGTAGGTGTAGGTGCTTACTTTTCCTTGCAAGAAGCTCTGCAGGTTTGTAAATGAGGCCTGGCCGTATTGATCCTGAATCAGGGTGTCGTTTGCTTGAATGCGTTGGATCCAACCGCCGAAGCTGAGCAAGTGCTTTCCGTGGGTGATGGTCAACTGATCGTCACCGGTGAACAGATTGCGCACCGCGGTGAGGTTGCTTCCCGCGTTCGTGCCGCCGTTGGTGATCTGCGAAGCGCCGTTCAGGGTTGTCCCACCGCCAACGACAACCGCGCCGACGGGCTGATCCTCGTGAATCCAGCCGGATAGATCGGTGGTCGTGTTGCTATCGAAGAAAAATGCGCCCCGCGAAAAGCCAAACGTGGCGCGATTTACCACGGTTGGGGAAAAGACGTGCGTTTCGCTGAGACTGACTACTTGCTCGCGCAGATTCACATTCGTGTACGTAAAAGGATTGCTCGTGGGTGAAAGGACGGCGCTGTCGTCGATGGTATATACCGCCGCGAAGTTGTCGCCCCGGCTGAGCACCTGGTCCACGCGCACCGTCCCGAAATCTTCGCGAACGTGCTGCAGCGGATTGCTGAATGCTTCAGCAATGCCGCTTGGAGCGCCGGAAGACGTGAGGATTTCCGCCCCATTCGCCACCGGCCATAGCGCCAACAAGGGCTGAACGCTGGCCACCGCGCTTGCCCGGGAAGCGTTGTCCGGCACGAGCGTCAAATCGCTGAGACCGAGTGACTGCCGGTATCCTTCGTAATTGCCGAAGATGAAGGTTTTGTCTCTTACGATTGGGCCACCAGCCGAGCCGCCAAATACATTGCGTTCGAAATGAGGAATGTCACCGTGGTCAAAGAAATTGCGCGCATCAAAGATGCTGTTGCGCAGAAATTCGTAGACCGACCCGTGAAACGCGTTCGTGCCGTTGGCAGTGACGATGTTGATCTGTGCTCCGGGCCGTTTGCCATATTCCGCGCCATACGTGTCGGTGACGACGGCAAATTCCCGGACCGCGTCAACACCCAGCAACTGGCCGCTTGCGCCTCCCGGCGTGTTGTTGATCTCGGAGGCGCTTGTGTATTCCACTCCATTGAGCAGAAAAAGATTCTCCTGCGGCCGGCGCCCGGAGACGGCAAACATATTTCCGACGACGGAATTTGAGGTGCCGATCCCGCCAGACCGTTGTGATGTGTAATTGACGATGCCCGGATTCAATGTCAGCAATTGATCGAAGCTTCGTCCGTTTAGCGGCAGGTCCTTTACTTCGCGCTCGCCAACCAGGCCGGAAGAATCCTCCGTCGAAATCTGGACGGCCGTGGAAAACGCGGGAACTTCGATAGTTTGGTGCACGTCTCCGACTTGCAGCTTCAAATCGACTTCTTCGCGCTCCCCGACAGTCAGTCTGATCGCGCGACCGCGCCCGGTCTGAAAGCCAGTTTTGGCAACGGTAATTTCGTACTGCCCAACCGGCAAGGCCGCGGCGTTGAACATACCCTCGTCGTCAGTCACCAATCTGCGCTCCGTGTCCGTCTCCAGGTTCTTGATCACGATCGTGGCGCCGGAGACCGGTGCATCGGTCGCGTCAGTGACTTTGCCCCACAACGAAGAATCCCCTTGAGCAAAAGCGAAAAGGGCAAGCAACACGGAAGCAAGCGTGGCGAAGACACCCTTCCCCTTGTATTTTTTAGGTGAAGAGACTGCGAGATTTATAGAAATCATTTCCAAGCTCCATTTCGATTTTTTGATTTATGTGCGCAAGGCGCATGTGCTGCGAAATCAGGACTACAATTCGAGATGTGGTTTTACTGCTCGAAACAAGTGAGAGGTTCAGCGACAACAGCAACAGGCAACGAGGAGACGGAGAGGAACAGCGGAGAAGCGAGCTGAAAAAATCACAACTGTGGAGAAGGGAGTCATGGCTTCACCACAGGAGTCAATTGCGAGTCTAATTTCGTTTCCACGGCGACGGACTTGGGGGTAAAGGAGTGTACTCCAGACCAAACCAATTGCAAACCTGCTAGCAAACCGACGGCCGCCACGACTGTCTTCAATTTCTGCGCAGGCACCTTTCGGGCAAGCAAGCAACCGAGCACCACACCCGGCAATCCTCCGGCCAGCAATTGCAGCAGCGTCGCAGTGCTGATCGAACCAAATGTCCAGTGCGCCAAGCTGCCGATAACCGCTAATACCAGACCGAACAAGATGTCCGTGCCAACCACTTGCGCTGGCGCCATCTCCGAGTAATTCAGCAAAAGCATGGTGCCGAGAGCTCCTGCGCCGGCGGACGAGAATCCAGATTCAACACCGATCGGAAACGCGAGCCACGGCAGCCAACGCGAATTGTTCGAAGCAAAATGAGGATTGCGAATGCGGGGAACGAAGGTGATGCTGGATGAGAAAGCCAGCAACAAACCCAAAATTATGACGACCACGGAGTTGCTCGCGGGCTTTGCGAGGACGCGCAGCACAAAGATACCCAAAACGAGGCCTGGCACAGCTCCAATCACCAGCAACCGGAAATATCGTGAGTGCACATGGCGGGTCGCCAGATAAAACGGCGCAGCGACCAGCCGCAGCACTCCCGCGAAAACAAAAGCCGTCCCCACGGCCTCTCCCGCAGGCAGCCCAACGATCAGCAGCAACGCGGGCACAGTGAAGCTTCCGCCACCGATTCCGGTTAGCCCGACGACCAAGGCAATCGCAAATCCGAGGAGAAAATTCATCCGTTTGTTTTCTCCGAAAAGGTATGGATCCCGCATTCGAGTTTCTTGCCACCCCAGCGGCCGGAACGCGCGTCTGCGCCAGACGCGGGAATTGCCGTGCACGGTTCACAGCCGATGCTCAGGTAGCCGCGATCATATTGCGGGAGATACGCGAGTTGATGCTTACCGGTAAATTCCCATACCTGCGCCCACGTCCAATCCGAGAGCAGGCTGATTTTCAGGAGTGTTTTGCCGCTCGGCAGTTTGTGGTGCTCGATCTTCTTGAGATTCCGCCTCGTCGGCGATTGCTCGCGCCGCAGTCCCGTAAACCATAAGTCGAACGGCTCGAGAGATTCCATAAGCGGCTCTACTTTGCGAAGTTGGCAGCACTTCGCAGGGTCGAGTTGGTGCAAAATCCCAAATTCCGCTTCCTGTTGCTGCACCGTCGTTTGCGGCGCCACGTTTACGAGATTCAGATTCCAGTCGCTGGCGACCTGATCGCGAAACCGGTAGGTATCGGCGAAGTGATATCCAGTTTCAAGAAACAACACGGGGACGTTTGGAAGCCGTTGCCGCAAGAGTGAAAGAACGATCATGTCTTCCGCTTGAAAACTGCAAGTCAAGCAAGCCGGGGCCGTCGGGAATTGCTCCAAAATCGCTTGAAGTAAATCCTCAGCATTTAAGGCTTCCGACCCTTCGATGAGCTGCGCGTCAGGCATTTGCGGACTCCTTCTCTGATTGTTCGAACGGGCCGCCGGTTCGCAGCGTTTCTGCCCGAGATACGATTTGCGCGGCGATCTCCTCGCGATTCTGGCGATCCGAATCCGGGCCCAGATTAAACAACGAACCTCCTGCGACGCGCTCAAGCGCATCGACGAGCTGTCGCGAGGGCTTACCGATAACCAGAAGAACCAACAATCCTGCGGACCAAACGGAGGCGAGAAGCGATGGCAAGTACGCTGAAGGAATTTGATCGCCGTCGATTGTGATCGTTGCAAATCCGTTCTCGAACAGCGCTCGTTCCGCAGTATCTGCCAGCGACGCGCGATTCGGTAACAGAAAGACTCCAGGACGGTGTCCGTACCTTGAGGCTTTTTCCATTGTAGACACAAGTTGTCCGTTGGAAACCCGCTGAGATGTTAAATCCTCGCGAATCATGCCCGCGCCGACGGTGGCATTCGAAAGTGGATCCAGCAGGATGAAGCTGCCCGTGGCGCGATTCAGGGAATACGGATCGAAGAAGAGGGGCGTCGTCGTTTCTATGATGAACTAGCGCAATCCCGTTCATAGCTAAGTCGCTCGCGGGTACCTGCGCGAGCGTGTTGATATCGATGCGATGGCTGATGCCAGTTACGCGCGCTTTCACCTGGCGCGTGGTGTGCTTCAGCAAGTATCCAAAATCTTTGCGCAGGGGCTGTTCGTGGAGCCAAACAACAGAAGCGCTGAATCGATTGGAAACCACTGGCAGTCGCGAGGGCGAAACCAGTATGTCGCCACGGCTGAGATCGATCTCATCGTCCAATTTCAACGTGATCGACTGTGGCGTGGCCGCTTCATCCAATTCGCCGTCAAACGTGACAATCGACTGCACGCGCGTGGTTTGTTTCGAGGGCAATGCCACAACCGAATCTCCCGGATGAATCGTTCCTGCGGCGATCTGTCCCGCGAAGCCGCGGAACGTGGAATCTGGTCGGATCACCGACTGGATGGGAAACCGGAAAGCAGGCAGAGCCGATGCCGCTCGCACCGGAACGGCCTCCAGGTGCTCCAGCAGAGTCGGCCCGGAATACCAATCCGTTCTCGCGCTGCGATCGACAATGTTGTCACCCTCGAGAGCACTTACCGGCACGCAGTGTACGAGTGAAAAATTCAGCGGTTGCACGAGCGAAAGAAATTCTTCCCGCCACCGGAGGAATGTTGCTTCCGAATAGCCGACGAGATCCATCTTGTTCACAGCCACCAGGATGCTCGGGATCCCCAGCAAAGATGCGATATAGGTGTGCCTCCTCGTTTGCGGCAACACGCCCTTACTTCCGTCCAGCAAAATCACCGCAAGGGAGGCGGTAGACGCGCCCGTCGCCATATTGCGGGTGTACTGTTCGTGGCCGGGCGTGTCCGCGATAATGAATTTGCGCCGCGCCGTCGCGAAATACCGGTAGGCAACATCGATCGTAATCCCTTGCTCGCGTTCCACGCGGAGTCCATCGGTCAGCAGAGAGAAATCGATCGGGCCACTCGACCGATTCACACGGCTCTTTCTAACCGACGCTAACTGATCCTCGTACACACCCTTTGCGTCGTACAAGAGCCTGCCAATCAGAGTGGATTTTCCGTCGTCGACGCTTCCCGCCGTTGTAAATCGCAACAGTTCTTTTCCGAGGTCGGCCTCGAGGAATTGCTCGAAGGATTCGTGAATAACCGGAACGGAGGCCATTAGAAGTAGCCCTCGCGTTTCTTGAGTTCCATCGAACCTTCTTCATCGTGATCGATGGCCCGGTTCTCCCGTTCCGACCGGCGGAACGAAACCATTTCTTCGATAATTTTCGGCAGGGTATCCGCGTCAGAGCGAATTGCGCCAGTGCACGGAACGCATCCGAGCGAGCGCATCCTGCAATTCACAATCTGTGAGGTCTCACCCCGCAGAATTTCGTCTCTGGAATGGATCAGCACCAGCGAACCGCCGCGGATTACGACCTCGCGCGGCTTGGCAAAATATAAGGGCACAATCGGAATGTTTTCGACGTGGATGTACAACCATATGTCGAGTTCCGTCCAGTTCGAGAGCGGAAAGACGCGGATGCTTTCGTTCTTGTCGATGCGCGAATTGAAAAGGTTCCACAATTCCGGGCGCTGATTCTTCGGATCCCATTGCCCGTGCGCGTCGCGAAAGGAGTAAATCCGCTCTTTCGCGCGGGATTTTTCTTCGTCGCGGCGCGCACCACCGAAGGCAGCGTTGAAACCGCCTTTCTGCAATGCGTCCAATAGAGATTTTGTCTTGAGCAGGCCGCAGCACTTCTGCGTACCGAGTGCGAAGGGATTCGCGCCGCCTGCGATCGCCTCTTCATTGCGATGCACGATCAATTCCGCGCCGATGGACTTCGTGTACGAATCGCGAAACGTGATCATTTCCGGAAACTTGTAGCTGGTGTCGACGTGCAAGAGCGGAAAGGGAATCCTGCCGGGGAAGAACGCTTTCTGCGCCAACCGCAACATGACCGAAGAGTCCTTGCCGATCGAATAAAGCATGACGGGATTCGAGAACTCCGCCGAGGCCTCTCGCAGGATGTGGATGCTCTCCGCCTCCAGCGTCCGCAAATGGCTGAGGCCGCGACGTGCACCGCCCGAGGCGTTCTCGGTTCCATACGCGCCGTTAGGGGGCGTCTGGATCATCTCTTGTGTGCTGCGCTGCATCGTTTCCCTTCTCGTTCTCGTGTGAAGCAGAAAAATTCGGCCCAAAAAACAAAAATCCCACCTACCAGGCTCGCTGGCGGTGGGTTTGATACGACTTTTCTAGATTAAAGTCCTAGATTAGGATCCCCCAGACGCCAGCGCATACCTGTGGACAACACGTACAACACGCGCGACATGCGCCCGTGAAAAGCTGGCATTGGTTGGAGGCAATTGACATCTTAATGACTCTACGATGGAAGCTCTCGAACTGCAAGCGATTATCGTCTTAGAGTAACCGCTCCGCTAGATTTGACCGGAAGCCGACGACGCTCTTCATCGAGCGAAAAAACAACAAGGGGATTTCAACACCAGAAAAATGAGGGGCCATTGAGGGGCCAATAAGGATTCCCTTTCATCCGATTCACGCGGTCAGAAGAACTTATTCTGAGGCGGATGAGTTCACTACGAAGTGGGCGTGATGTAGACTGTCCTTCGCATTCGAGATACCAAAAGCACCCAGCATGAAATCCGACCTCAAGAATGCACCGGGGACGGCACCTTCGAACCCCCATTCGTCTCTCACCGACAAGAGACTTGAAGCGGAAAGAGCTAAGTTACGGGGGATCCTACAAGAATTCTGCGCACAATTGAGTCTCAATAGCCGCCTTCACTCATTTTCCAGACTGGCGCGTTGGACCAGGTTTGATGGCAAGGCAAGTTCAGTGCCTGAACGTAACAGGCGCTTGAATGAACTTTTGTCTTTGCTTGAAGGGGACGTCGACATGCGCGTCCCGTTTCAAAAAGGATTCCATGCAATGCTGGGAGAAACCCAAGCTGTCGGGCTATTCGCGGAGGCCGGGCTGCACCCGCGCGAGAGTCTCTGGTCCGAACTAGCGCGAAGAGTTGTGGAACGAATCTTACCTTCTGCTCAGGCTGATGCGGATCTCTCAAAACTCGTTTTCCAGCTACATCCTGATGATCGCTACATCTCGGAATTTCTGGATTGGCCAGAGGAACTCTTTGACCGGGCGGTGCGAGCGCTCTCGCCCGACGATGACCCCTATGTATGGAGTCTGCAAAGGGAAGATCTTCGACAAGCAGTCGTTCTTCTAGGAACTCACATAGCAGGCGTGGGCTTGTCGCCAGAAGTTCGGGAGCGGTGTCATCCTTACGCTGTGGAAGCCTCACCCTTTTATCGAGTTCAGCGCCTGGTCGGTGAACTTGTCCGTAGCGGTTCAACTTCGGACGCGCAAGGCCTGCTAAAGGCATTGCGTGAAGAGACGATCCGTTGCCGAGCGGAACTCGAATATATGCACGAACGGATGGAAGAAGCAGGCGTTAGCACCGCACTCGAATTCGACATGTTTACGATCGAACGAGGGTTGCGCAGATTAACCTGCATAACGGACGTCTTGTTTTCCGAAGGTGTAGATAGTTATCGAGCTATCAAAAAACTACTCGACGATGTACTGCATGCCCGATTCGAAGATCTCAGCCTCTCGGCTTTGGTTCGCGAAAATGCAGGACTGCTCGCTCGAAAGATTGTGGAGAGGACTGGGAAGACCGGCGAACACTATATTGCCAACACACGGAACGAATACTGGGGTATGTGGAAGGCGGCGCTGGGGGGCGGTTTGCTGACAGTTGCAACGGCAGCTATAAAAACAAAAATCACCATGGCGGGCTTTCCGCCTTTTTTCGAAGGCTTGTTGGTGGGCACGGATTATGCGATCAGCTTTCTCGTACTGCAAACGCTCGGCCTGGCACTGGCAACAAAACAACCATCGATGACTGCTGCCACCTACGCCAAAATTGTCCGCACTACGCAAGGATCGGAGCGCTGGGAAAAACTGACGGAGTTCATCAGCCGGATTACCCGCACGCAGCTCGCTGCAGCGTTAGGAAATCTTCTAACGGTTACCCTGGGTGGTATAGTCTTCGCCAGCCTATGGCGGTACTGGTTCTCAGCACCATTCGTCTCCATGACGAACTCTCAGTACATATACCGGACACTCAATCCTCTTATCTCGGGAACCGCTTTCTACGCGGCGTTGACCGGAGTGATTCTCTGGATGTCGGCGTTGGCCGGCGGCTGGGTCGAAAATTTTGCGACATATAACCGGGTGGCAGAAGCTATTGCCGACCATCCGTTGGGCCTGCGCATAGGATCCGATAGAATGCGGCGGGTTGCCGATATTTTTGAAAGGAATATTTCTGGATGGAGTGCCAGCATCGTGCTTGGATATTCGCTGGGATTTATTCCGACATTGGGGCACTTCTTTGGCGTCCCTCTTGAAGTGAGGCACGTCACATTATCCACTGGAACTTTAGCGCTGGCAGCGACAAGTCTGGGAAGAGATTGGCTATACAGGAATTGGTTTTTTCACACGCTCTTTGGAATCGCCATTATCTTCGTGCTGAATCTCGGAGTAAGTTTCGGGATCGCTTCTTCGGTAGCTTTACGAGCCTACGACGTTCCGTATGGCGATCAACTGCGATTGTTAAAATACGTTATGAAAAGTTTCCTGCGCTCACCTTGGCGCTTCTTATACCCGACGCAGCGAGGTAGTTAATTCTGAAGCACGATCATGTTCCGCTTGGTGAACCCTACCCGGGCCCAAGTTCTAAAGACTTAGGGTCACTTTTTGGGCGGAAAATCCTTCATGGTCTTTTGTATATACTTGTCCACATTCTCCTTGAGGTTGTTCATAAATTTCATGGGATCGTGAATCTTCTGTGAAGCCGCGGCCTGCCACACGGTGTTCTTTGTGGCCGCATCGGTAACAGTGACTTTCATTTTTGCCAAGCTATAAACCCAAACGTCCGAGGAAATTCCTCCCATATTTCCCCAAGAGTAGTTCACCAAATCCGTTACGGTCGGATCGCGCTGGGCTCCCACATCGGATTTGGGGAGCCCTCCTGCTTCATAGATAATGATGAAATCCGGGCTCTCTTGTTCCAACACAAAACCGCTCGCTTGCAAATCCCTGTTGATAGAATCGATGATCGCCAAGTTGATGCGCGCCTGATCTTCGGGATGCTGGCGAGTCAGCAGGTAGTTATGTCCCCACGCGTATTTCTTGTATTTCTTGAAATCTGTCGTCTTGTCATAGTTAGACTGCACCTTTTGCGCAAAAGTGCCAACGGGAGCTTGCAGCGCGCCAACACAAAACAGAATCGCGACTGCCACGCGTCTTGCTAGCATGATGGATCTCCTTATTCGGCCGCTGGTGCCTTTTTAATCTTGAAGACTTTAGCATCGTACTCGCTTCTCGCTTGTTACGGCAGCGTGTAATGAAACTGATCGCATATTTCAACAGAGTTGAGATTTAGGAAAAATAGGAACACGATTCAGGTATTCTTTCTCGACGAAGTGTAAAGGCTAAGCTCCTTGTGAAGGTGTGAACGCAAACAGCGGAAAGAACAAGTCGTAGAGACATAACCCCGATGGAAAACGCTTCCGCCAATATTGTTCAAAAGAGATTTCTGGCGCAACCCAGGACCATGCTCGAGCGTTTCGTCCACAGCGAAACTTCCGGTTCAGTTCTTCTCTTCGGAGCCACCGTGGTCGCCCTTGTTTGGGCGAATTCGCCGTGGAGCAGTTCCTACTTCGCGATCTGGAAGCTCCCCTTGAATTTGGGTGGCCGCCCCCTTTTCTCAATGGATCTACATCATTGGATCGATGATGGATTGATGGTGCTGTTTTTTCTGGTTGTCGGGCTTGAGATCAAACGCGAGATTATTAAGGGGGAACTGTCTTCCTTTCGCCAAGCGGCACTTCCTATTATGGCGGCCCTCGGCGGGATGATTCTCCCGGCGCTTATTTATTTCGCTTTCAATCGCTCCGGTGTAGAGGCGCGTGGATGGGGCATCCCGATGGCGACGGATATCGGCTTTGCATTAGGTGTCCTCGCGTTGCTCGGCAAACGTATCCCTTCGAGTCTGAGGGTCTTTATGCTGGCGTTGGCGATCGTGGATGACGTCGGAGCTATCCTCGTGATTGCGTTTTTTTACACCCCTCAAATTTCTGTCTCCGCTTTGGCGTTAGCTGGTGGTTTGCTGGCCCTACTGGTTGTGATCGCAATACGCAGGGGACCTATTTCCGTCTATGTCGTTGTCGGTTTTTTTTTCTGGGCTGCGGTCTTGAGTTCTGGAGTACACGCAACGATTGCAGGAGTGATTCTAGGACTCGTCGCACCCATCACGCCAAAATGGCGACCGGAGGAGTTGGCTGACAATGCCCAGCCCCTTTTAAGCACATTTCGCAGTCAGATTTTGAGCAACGATAAATTAGCAGCGGAGGCTACGCTGACACAAATGGATCAACTGCTCCGGGGTTCGGATTCTCTTGCTGAGCGATTGGAAAGGAGCATTCATCCCTGGGTCAGTTTCCTGATCCTTCCCTTATTTGCTTTAGCGAGCGCAGGAGTGGCTTTGTCCACCGAGCAATTGAAGTTAGCGATTTTGAGTCCACTTGCACTCGGCGTATTTCTAGGTTTAATAGTTGGAAAAGCGGTGGGAATCGCCTTGTTCTCTTTTGTGGCCGTGCGCTCGAAAATTGCCGCGATGACGGAAGGTCTGACGTGGTCAGGGATTGTTGGAGTGGGCATTCTTGCAGGCGTCGGATTTACGGTTGCGCTGTTTATAAGTGGCCTTTCATTTGAAGACGAGACACTGGTCGCCACCTCGAAGGTCGCCGTCATCGCAGCCTCGTTGGCTGCAGGTTTCATCGGATATACTTATCTTCGGTTCACACTTAAAGATAAGTCGGTGCAAACCCGGGCTGAATAATCGAATTGCCACAAAAGCGGATGGCGGTTGGTTCGCAGGCACAACTATAGTGCACAGACACTGGCACACCGAGCAGATCAGCTGCATTCGTTGGGACCTGATGGGCTTGGACGAGGGTCTCAAGCTAGCCTAGCTAGCTAGACGTGGTCGGCGCAAGAACCGAGCCGCATGAAGACAAGTGAAAATACCCGGGAAAGCTCGCCGCTCGGTGCCGCCGTAGGTCACGGGGGCACCAATTTCAGCATTTTTTCGCGCCATGCTGCCAAAGTGGAACTGCTCTTCTTTGATCGAACGGAGGATGCTCGCCCCTCTCGTGTAATTGCCATCGATCCCTCAACCAATCGCACGTACCACTATTGGCATGTCTTCGTGCCGGGGATGGAAGTGGGGCAGATCTATGGATATCGAGTTCATGGACCGTTCGATCCTTCCCGAGGAATGCGATTTGACTCGTCCAAGCTCCTGCTTGACCCATATGGCCGTGGAGTGGTTGTTCCCAAGAACTACAGTCGTGAAGCAGCCGAAGTAGAAGGTGACAACACTGCCGTAGCAATGAAAAGCGTGGTCGTGGATTCCCGAGTCTACGATTGGGACGGTGACGCACCGTTGAGGCGAGCTTCCTCACGAACCATCGTTTATGAAATGCACGTTCGAGGCTTTACGTGCCATCCAAATTCTGGCGTCCCAGAGAAGACACGAGGCACGTACCGAGGTTTGATCGAAAAGATTCCATACCTGCAGCACCTCGGCATCACCGCTGTCGAACTGTTGCCAATATTCCAGTTCGATGCCCACGATTGTCCAGCGGGACTGGTCAACTACTGGGGCTACGCTCCGGTCTCATTCTTCGCGCCCCATCAGGCATATAGCTCGTGTCAGGACCCGCTGGGTCCACTCGACGAATTTCGCGACATGGTCAAGGCGCTGCACCGCGCTGGCATCGAGGTCATCCTCGATGTCGTGTTCAACCACACTGCCGAGGGCCATCATGGTGGACCCACCCTGAGTTTCAAAGGCATCGACAACAGCATTTACTACATTCTGGATCGAGACCTGTCTCGTTACGCCAACTACAGCGGCACAGGCAACACGCTCAATGCCAGTCATCCCATCGTCCGGCGGTTGATTCTGGACAGCCTCCGTTATTGGGTCCAGGAGATGCACGTGGACGGTTTCCGTTTCGATCTCGCCTCCATCCTCGCGCGTGATTCGTCAGGCGAAGTAATGTCGAATCCCGCGGTGCTCTGGGATATCGAGTCCGATCCCTCGCTTGCCGGAACGAAGATGATTGCCGAGGCGTGGGATGCCGCAGGCCTGTACCAGGTAGGCAGTTTCATTGGAGATAGCTGGAAGGAATGGAATGGACGATTTCGCGATGACATCCGCGACTTCTTTCGTAGCGAAAAAGGTTCATTACCGCGCTTTGCCGACCGGTATCTAGGGAGCCACGAACTCTATCGTCATAAAGAGCGCGAGGCTGAACAAAGCGTGAACTTCGTGACCTGTCATGATGGGTTCACTCTTAACGACCTTGTCTCCTACAATCAGAAGCATAACGAGGCTAATAGCGAAGAAAACCGGGACGGTGGCAACGATAACCGTAGCTGGAACTGTGGCGTCGAGGGACCCACAGATGATCCAACAATTGAGAACCTACGAAATCGGCAGGTGAAGAACCTGTTCACTGTCACGATGCTCTCTCTGGGTCTGCCCATGATTCTGATGGGAGATGAAGTGAGGCGAACCCAGCACGGCAACAACAACACTTACTGTCAGGATAGCGAGATTGGCTGGTTCGATTGGGACTTACTCACCAAGCATGCCGATGTGCATCGGTTCGTTAGACTCCTCATTGCAAGGCGGCTGCTGCGAGACAACGAGCCGGAGAGCCAGCGCATGACCTTGACACAATTGATAGGACAGGCGGACAAGGCATGGCATGGAGTAAAACTCAATCACCCGGACTGGGCCGATCATTCGCACAGTGTGGCGTTTAGCGCGAAGCTACCGAAAGAAGAGATCCTCTGCCATTTGATCTTCAATGCTTATTGGGAGCCGCTCGAATTCGAACTGCCACCTGCAGGCAGCGCAGAAACAGATCCGTGGCGCCGATGGATCGACACTTCTCTGGAATCGCCGCACGACATCGTCGAATGGCACACGGCTACGTCGGTTCCGGGCTGCACGTACCGCGCCGGGTCAAGGTCTGTGGTCGTGCTTTGGGCACGCCTCCTCGGTGATGCTACTCCAGCCTGCTAAATGGTCGGACAATCAGTTTCAGTAATTCCCAACCTAAATGGGAGACTGTCAATTTTGACAGTACTCTACGTTCTCGCCTCAGGTTAGAAAGTGTGGTTCGGATCACGCTAGAGGACATCACTATCGCTTCGTCACGTTGATGTCCTTCCAGAAGTAATTGGGGTGTCCTGATGTGCGGATCATCTCTTCTTACTGTGGCAACAATGCTTGAATACAAAGTGAGATGAATCCCTGTTCTCGTAGGCGATAAGGATCATCACGTACAAGGCTATGTACGAGCAGAAAGGATCTCGCACTGTCAGTTGCGAGAGCTGGGGGAACAAACCCTTATCGGAGCTTAGATTGGGACTGTGCGTGACAAAGAAATGTTGCAAAACCCTAGGGTTAGCGTGTAGACAGGGATAGGCGCGGGCTAGTTGAAGGACAAACGATGGTGCAGAGAACTCTTTTCAATTCGCATTCGCGAGATCAGGCGAGTTGGATCAAGTGGGCGCTTATCGTCTTGGTTGGTTGTTTTCTCGTTGTGCAACCTGTTTTTGGCAGTTCCCAGGATCCGTCGCAAACCCCAAATATATTCAAACCGCAGTCGACACCAGCTCACTCGATTTTCCATCTATCGCTCTTTGTACTTTCCATTTGCGCTGTGATTTTTGTAACAGTGTTTTGTCTCCTCACATATTCCGTCATTAAGTTCCGCAAGCGTGCCAATGATGACGGCCGTGAACCTCCGCCGATCTACGGAAGCAACCAAATAGAACTCGCCTGGACGGTGATTCCCGTTCTTATTGTGCTGGTGCTCTTCCTTGCCACCGCTCGTGTAATCCATGGCATCCAGCAGGCCAAAGAGCCGGCGGAGGCCATCGAAGTGATTGCGATCGGTCATCAATTCTGGTGGGAGTTCCGCTATCCAGCTCTTGGTGTGGTCACCGCAAACGAACTTCACGTCCCAGCCAGCGACCCGGCGCATCCCACGCCCACTTTCATCACTTTGCTTTCCGCCGATACCGACCACAGTTTTTGGGTTCCACGGCTGGCTGGAAAGACCGACTTGATCCCCAACCGTGAAAACCATATGTGGATCGATCCAAATGAGCCAGGCATTTATATCGGCCAGTGTGCCCAGTATTGCGGCATCCAACACGCCAAGATGCTTCTCCGTGTTTACGTGGACTCGCCAGATAAATTCATGCGATGGATTCAGGAACAATCGAAACCCGCAGAAGTGAATGATGCAGCCCAGGAAGGCCGGCGGATTTTTGAGACAACGGCTTGCATCAATTGCCATGCTGTTTCTGGAACGGTTGCGGACGGACGTTTCGGTCCTGATCTGACTCATTTGATGAGCCGCGACACCATTGCGTCAGGAGCCGCCTCAAATACATCCGAAAACCTTCGATTGTGGATTCACAATCCCGACGCCATCAAACCAGGCTCGCTGATGCCGGCGATGAATTTGAACCAGCGGGATTTGGACGCAGTAACCGCCTATCTCGAGACGCTTCGATGATGGAAAGGGTATAGACCGCATGGCGTCAGAATCAATCGCGCTCACCGCCGCTAGGGAAGTGCCGCAACCCATTGGCACGGTCCTTCACGATTGGGTTGTCACTGTCGATCACAAAAAGCTAGGGATTCTCTATATTCTCTACGCCCTCTTATTTCTTGTGATTGGTGGAATCGAAGCGACCATCATGCGGATTCAGCTCATCGTTCCGCACAACCATTTCGTTTCTCCCCAGGTTTTCAATCGCATGTTCACGATGCATGGCACGACCATGATCTTCTTTGTGGCCATGCCGATTCTGTTTGGTTTCGCAAATTATCTGATCCCCCTGATGATTGGCGCTCGCGATATGGCGTTTCCGCGCCTCAATGCCTGGAGTTTCTGGCTTACCGCTTTCGGAGGCTTGCTCCTCTACTTCAGCTTCATAGGCGGCAACGGGCTCTACGGAGCAGGGAATGCTCCCGACGTGGGGTGGTTTGCCTATGCTCCACTCACAGCCAGCGCGTTCTCACCAGGGCACAGTACCGATTTCTGGACTCTTGGCCTGCTGGTCTCCGGATTTGGCAGCATTGGAACAGCGGTAAACATCTTGGCGACAGTCATATGCTTGCGTTGTCCCGGGATGACACTCGGCAAGATGCCGTTGCTTGTCTGGTTAAACTTGGTCATGGCCGCAATGGTGCTCCTGGCGGTGTCGCCCCTTACGGCTGCGCAGATGATGCTTTCGCTCGATCGTTTTCTGGGTGCCCATTTTTTTGACACACAAGCGGGGGGCTCGGCCGTATTGTGGATGCACTTCTTCTGGATTTTCGGCCATCCGGAAGTCTACGTTTTGGTTATCCCCGCTTTCGCGTTTGCTTCTGAGATCATTCCCGTGTTCTCTCGCAAACCAATTTTCGGGTATCCCATAATGGTGGCGGCCACGGTCTGCATAGGATTTGTGGGCTTTAGTGTCTGGGCGCACCACATGTTCACCGTCGGAATGAACGCCTATGCAAACAGTTTTTTCACCATCACCACAATGGTTATCGGTATTCCCACCGGTATCAAAATCTTCAATTGGATTGCGACCATGTGGGGAGGGAAGATCGTTCTTAAAACTCCCATGCTTTTCTGTATTGCCTTCCTCTTTCAATTTTTGATTGCCGGCCTGACGGGAATTATGCTTTCCGCCGCGCCTTTTAACTGGCAATTGGGCAATTCCTACTTTGTGGTTGCGCATTTTCACTACGTGATCGTGGGAGCAATTCTCTTCACGCTCTTTGGCGCCTTCTATTATTGGTTCCCCAAAATGAGCGGAAGGATGTACAACGAAACGCTCGGCAAATCGCACTTCTGGCTTTTCTTTATCGGCTTTCACCTCACGTTCGATTTCATGCATGTCCCAGGTTTGCTGGGAATGCCGCGGCGGATTTATACCTACGAACCCGGACTCGGATGGGACATCTGGAACTTGATCTGCACAATCGGCGTGTTCTTCCAGGCTGCCGGAATACTAGTGTTCATAGGAAACCTGCTCTGGTCTTATTTCAAAGGCAAGGTTGCTGGAAACGATCCATGGGACGCGTGGACGCTCGAATGGTCCACGAGTTCTCCTCCGGTGGAATACAACTTCGCCAGAATTCCCGTCGTCAAAAGCCGGCGCCCGCTGTGGGACATCAAGCACCCCGAGGACCCAGACTGGAAGTATGAGTGATGAGGAGAGCGTCTTGAGCACCATTTCAGCAGCGCCAGCTTCCATGGAACAGCCCTGGGTACTCCCTTCGCGCGGACGCGTAGGAATGTTCTCTCTGATTGCGGCCGAACTCGCGATCTTTACCATTTTTGTCGTCGCTTATCTTTTTTACATCGGCAAAAGTTTGACGGGTCCGCTGCCAAAGGATGTGCTTGAACTCCCGATCTTCGCCAGCATCTGTCTTCTCTCGAGTAGCTTAACGATCCACGCCGCAGTTAGCGCTCTGCGCAACGGCAGGGTCCGCGCTTTTTCTATATGGTGGTTCGCCACGATGGTCCTCGGGCTCATCTTTCTGGGAGAAACCGCCCGCGAATGGCATCACCTCATTTTTGAAAAGGGCTTGACCATCAGCACAAATCTTTTCGGTACAACTTATTACTCGCTCGTCGGCCTCCACGCTTTCCACGTTACGGTGGGTCTAATCTGTATCGCTATCGCTATGGTTTTGGCCATCCTTGGCAAGGTGAAACAGGAACACGGTGAGCGCGCCGATGTCTTTTCCTTGTATTGGCACTTTGTCGATGCAGTCTGGATCGTTGTGTTTACGGTCGTTTACGTCATCGGACGCTGAGGAAGGAAGCCTCAAATGGCTCGTGCTGATTTACCAGCGGAAGGGTCACCGCCTGGAACGGTGAGGCTACCTGCGCCAACCTCTTGGCCGATCGTTCTGGCTTTCGGAGTCACAATGTTGTTTGGCGGTCTTGTGACGAGCGTCTCCATCAGCCTGCTAGGGGCGATATTGGTCATCGCAGGAAGCGTTGGATGGTTCCGCGACGTCCTGCCCCACGAAAAACATGTTGAGGTTCCCATTGTTGAAGAATACGCTCCCATCACAACCGCGCACCCGCAAGTGGCAAGGCTGCCCATCGCGCCCGACCTCCCTAGAGCTTTGCTCCCGCTCGAAACCTATCCTGTCTCCGCTGGTATTAAGGGTGGGCTGGCTGGCAGTGTTGCTATGGCGGCACTTGCATGCCTCTACGGAATTCTCAAGCAGGGAAGCATTTGGTATCCCATCAACCTTCTAGGAGCCACAATATATTCTCAATCTGCGCGGTTGGATTCCGCGTCCCTGAACGCGTTCCATGTCGGCAGCTTCCTTCTCGCCGCCCTCCTCCATCTGGTTACATCACTGCTGGTGGGTCTTCTATACGGAGCAATGTTGCCAATGTTCCCGCGTCGCCCGATTGTTCTCGGCGGTGTCATCGGCCCTGTACTGTGGACGGGATTGCTTTACAGCATTCTAGGACTCATCAATCCTCTGCTTAATGCTCGAATTGATTGGTGGTGGTTTATTGCTTCTCAATTCGCCTTTGGTATCGTCGCGGGGCTGGTTGTAGTTCGCCAGGCACGAGTTCGCGTCCACCAGTTCATGCCCTTTGCTATGCGCGCGGGGATTGAGACCCCCGCAGTAAGGGCAGAAAATTATCCGGAGGACAATCGGCCATGATCCTCTGCCGACGCCTCTCGAGTGCGCTGGCTCTCCTCGCGTTGGTTTGCTCAGGATGCGGCAGTTCGCCGGGTCGGCCAGCGGCCGATGCTATTCCCATTGATCCGGATGATATTTCAAACTTCGAATTCCTTTACGCACACAACTGCGCCGGTTGCCACGGTCCGAATGGGAAAGGCGGAGCTTCTATTGCGCTCGCAAATCCGCTCTATCTAGCCATTGTTGATGATTCTATCTTGCGCCGCGTAACGACAAGCGGTGTTGCGGGAACTCTCATGCCGGCTTTTGCTAAAAGTGAGGGCGGCATGCTCACGGACCAGCAAATCAATATCGTTGTGAAGGGAATTCGCGAGCACTGGTCCAAGCCGGAAGTCTTGCGAGGTGAAAATGCGCCACTTTATTCTGCCCCCAATGCGGGCGATGCAGCGCGAGGAGTGCAAGTCTTTGGTGTCTTTTGTTCTTCATGCCATGGCCCCCAAGGACGCGGCGGACCTAAGGCACGCTCAATTGTCGATCCGTCCTATCTTGCCCTAGTCAGTGACCAATCTCTTCGAACGACGGTTATCGTTGGAATTCCAGAATTGGACGCGCCGGATTGGCGAAACAATGTGCCGGGGAAACCGATGTCCTCGCAAGAAATCTCCGATGTAGTGGCATGGCTCGCTTCGCAACGCGCGGCATTTCCCGGCCAACCCTATCTCCATTCCGATAAAACAGCGGGAGAACCTCAATGACCAATCCGGACGATCTTTCCAGGCGCAAGCTCCTCATGAAGATGGGTGTTCTCTTCAACGGCATCATTGCTGCTGTGTTGGCCGTGCCCATCTTCCGTTACATTCTTTCTCCTGTGGCTCAAGAGCGCGGGCAAGGCGTTCAATCTTGGCTCTCACTCGGCGAACTCAACCAATTTCCCGCAGGTCAGACGCGATTCGCAAGCTACCGGAATCCGGTCGTGAATCCCTGGGACGGAAAAACAGCGGATATTGCTTGCTGGGTGCGAAACGTGGACGGGAAGACGTTTCAAGTCTTTGCCATCAACTGCGCTCATTTGGGTTGTCCAGTTCGATGGTTTGCGCAGTCCAATTTGTTCATGTGCCCCTGTCACGGAGGAGTCTATTACCAGGATGGCTCTCGGGCATCCGGACCTCCGGAACGCGGATTATTCGAGTACGACTACAAGATTGAAGAGGGAAAACTATTTATCAAAGCTGGAGAGATGCCGACGCCCGGCCAGAAAAAATGGTCATCGCTCGTCACTTTGGAGACACGCCGATGCGTCTGATCGGACAGATAGGCGAATGGTTGGATGCGCGCCTCCAGGTTGGTCCAACTTTACGTGAAACCGCAGAGCACCCCGTTCCGCGCGATACAGCGAGCTGGTTTTATGTTTTCGGAAGCGCCGCCTTTGTCGTCTTCATTCTCCAAATCTTTACCGGAATTCTCCTTGCCTTGATTTATGTTCCCTCCGCTGGTGAAGCCTGGAACAGCCTTCAGGTTCTCAATCATGGAATCCAACTTGGCTGGTTTGTTCGGGCTCTCCACGGTTGGGGCTCCAACTTCATGGTCGCGATCGTTCTGCTCCACATGGTTCAGGTTTTTCTGTTTGGCGCCTACAAGTTTCCGCGTGAATTAACGTGGATAGTGGGCGTCTTCCTTCTCTTGATGACGCTCGGAATGGCCTTCACCGGTCAAGTGTTGAGGTTCGACCAGGATGCGTACTGGGGTCTGGGCCTGGGCGCGTCGATCGCGAGCCGCGTGCCGGTGATTGGACCTGCCATCGTCCACTTAATGTTAGGCGGTCCCATTATCGCTGGGGCGACCTTGTCCCGGTTCTTCGCAATGCATGTATTCGTAATCCCAGGATTGTTGATTGCATTCGTCGCAGTTCATCTTCTGATGGTCGTAAAGCTGGGCATCAATGATTGGCCGATGCCCGGCCGCGTGGTTCGCAAGGCGACTTACGTTCAGGAGTATCACGAACTCACGAAAAAAGACGGAGTGCCTTTTGTCCCCGGTGCTGTTTGGAAAGACCTTTGTTTCAGCGCTTTGATCTTGCTCGCTATAGCAGCGTGCGCCTATTACTTTGGACCCTTTGGCCCGTCGGGCCGCCCGGATCCAACGATCATTCAGACAGCTCCGCGGCCGGACTTCTTTTTCCTGTGGCTTTACGCCGTGCTTTCGCTCTTGCCGCCATCGATGGAAACTCCCGCTCTGCTGATCGGGCCGGTGATCGTTCTTGGTGCACTCTTATTGCTTCCGTTCGTGTTCGGCGAGGGTGAAAAGAGCTGGCGCCGAAGGCCCATCGCCGTGCTCTCCATCTTATTGATAGCGGTTGCTTTGGCTAGTTTCACCCATCTATCGACTTACACACCGTGGAGCCCTGTGATGGATGCCTGGAGCAGCGACTCCATTCCCCCTAAGTTCCTGCACCACCGCTCCGCGCTCGAACGTCAAGGCGCCCTTGTTTTTCAGGAAAAGCAGTGCCGCAACTGTCATGCACTGGATAATATCGGTGGACAGCGTGGCCCCGCCCTTGACAGCGTTGCGGTGCGCCGTACACAAGATCAACTCATTCGACAGGTAATCCAGGGCGGCGGCAATATGCCCGCTTACGGAAAAAATCTAAGCCCTGCGGAAACGACCGCCCTCGTCTCATTTCTGCTGACGTTGCGTCCCGAAGGTCAATCAGCCGCACGAGACTCTTCGAACGTTGGATCCCTGCAGCCGGAGCCTGGCAAGCCCGTTTCGACGCAGCCCTAACTCTGCCATGTCGCCCGAAGCTCATGCCGTTCTGCAAACGTGGTCGAGCCCAACGTGGATTAACGTCACGCTTGTTCTCACCGCCGTCGTGTACGCGCGAGGCTGGATAAGTATTCGACGGCTTCTACCTGCGCTGATTCCATTCTGGCGGCTCGTCGCATTCTTCTCTGGATTAGTGTCGCTCTGGATCGCCATCGGCTCTCCTCTTTCCGCATTTGATGATGTGTCGCTCACGGGCCACATGGTGCAGCACCTCCTGCTCATGGCCGTTGCCCCTCCGCTCCTGCTGCTCGGCACGCCTTCTATTCCACTCCTCCGAGGGTTGCCACAATGGATAGTAAAGGGCGCGGTGGGCCCATTTCTCCGTTGGCACCCGGTAAAATGGCTCGGGCACTTTCTCACTCACCCCGCTGTTTGCTGGATCGCAGCTACAGTCGCCCTTCTCGGATGGCATATTCCCGCTGCTTTTGAATTGGCTTTACGATCGGAGGCGTGGCACGAAGTCGAGCACATCTGCTTTCTTTCGACTTCGCTCTTATTTTGGTGGCCTGCGATACTGCCGTTCCCGGGCGGCGCGACGTGGTCTCGCTGGTCGATTCCGCTGTATCTTTTCTTTGCAACTCTGCCAGGCGGCGCGCTAGGAGCATTTCTTACATTTTGTGACCGGGTTCTCTATCCTTCCTATGCCATAGCGCCTCGGCTGTTCGGTATTTCACCTCTGGAAGATCAAATAATAGCCGGTGCACTTATGTGGGTGTTCGGAACGTTTGTTTACACAATTCCAGCAATCGTCATTACTATCCGGCTTCTCTCGCCTCAGGGCGCGTCTGCTCAGAAACAACGCGCACTTGATGTAGGCAGAATTATCGCTTAAAGCCACGATGTGAGTCCCGAAGCAGGCAATGCCCCACTTTGCGCGGCGAACCGTCAACCTCTGAGGTGAGGTCTTCTTGAGGGAAACTTCCGGACCGCTTGCGCCAGTGCTAAGTGCCAGCAATTCCCTTGTTCTGAAGGACTCTGACTACGACCCGCCGATTTTCGGCCTGGCCGTCAGCCGTCTTGTCAGAACCTACCTGCCTGCTCTCTCCCATCGCGCCCGGAGCCAGCATATTAGTGAGGGGAATGTGACCCTGCTGCATCAAGAATTGCGTTACGTTGTTGGCCCGGTCCTCGCTCAGCGTCTGGTTGAGCGCAGCGCTGCCCACCGATGAGGCGTATCCCTTCACCTGGATCGTGTAGGCGGTAATCGTCTTGGCCTTCGCAGCCAAGTCCAGGAGTTGTTGGTTGTACTTTGGATCAAGCGCCACCTTGCCGTTGCCAAATAGAACGGTCACCTCGTCGAGAATATTGTAATCGTCCAACTGCCCGAAGCGTTTATTCGCTGCCGCGATGGCCGCTTTGTTTGCGTCGATCTTCTCCTGTTGCTGCGTTAATTGCTGCTGTTGTTGTTGCATTTCTTGCTGTTGCCGCTCAAGCGCGGCCTGCTGCTCCGCCAGCTGTTGCTGAGTCTGCGCTACCTGCTCTTTCGTCGGTTGTAGTCCCGCTTGGATAGTTTGCGCGTCCTGTAGGTCATTGCCTTTGAATTTGATAGAACTCGCTACGAGTTGATTTTGAGCATTGTAGGATCCTTCCACCTGGACCTGAAGCCCGGGTATAAGCGCGGCCATCGACATTTGCTTGCGTCGGGCTTTGAAAACTCCCTGTACCTGATCCACTTGAGTATTGTCAGTGAGCACCACCACAATTTTCGACGAATCCTGAGTCTGCAAGGTCATGGTTTCGCCGCTTCGGCCCGTTATTAACCCCTGCGCCTTGGTGGTCTGAGCTTGAGCCGCGCCGCACAGCAGAAGTGTTGCCAGAGACATGGCGACTACCAACCCACGTACTGTAAATCTGCATTTGTTCATAGCTTCCTTCCTTCCATTTCTATTAGTTGCGTTCTTTAGACATCGTTCAAATTGGGATTTTCTCTTGGCCTGGAAAACGGCAGCTTATGCTTTTCGCCTGGTAAGGCAGTGTTAATCAGATATGTGCATTACTTTGGAGTTGCCGGTGACTCGGGCGCGCTCAGTGTCCGACTTCCGCTGGTGCTCAGGACACTGTCACTTTTAACAGTGCCTCAGCGGCTTGAGGAACCTGCCTGCAATCCGATCGTAGCGCCAGGCGGGCAGTAAGGCGCCTGTGGATATTCTGGTGCCGGTTCAAGTATCTCGAATTGCACACTTCTACGAAATCAATCGCAGTATGCTGCTCAAATGAGAATCTGCCGAAAGCGTTGCGCTTTGCCGTGCTGACGCGGCTGACGAATCTGGGAGGTAAAATGTCTTGTAAGAATTGCTCGTCCATATCCCAGCAAGACCTCCAGGTGAAACTGAAGCTGACGCTTGCTCTCTCCGATAAAGAAGGGCTCAGACTCTCTCCCATTTGTATCCACCAGGAGACCACCTTGGTCTGCGTGGACTGTGGATATATAGAGCTTGCCGTTCCCAAAATCGATTTGGAAAAACTCAGAAAAGGCTTGGAGGTATTGGACTAAAAGGTTGAAACTGTCAGCTCACGCAACCATTTAGTCGTGCAGCAAGTGGCAGGACGGACCCAACTATGCCACTTGCCCGATGACAGGAGCGAGACATGAAAGGTTATATCTTAGGAATTTTGACGATAATCCTTCTTCTCGCCGTAGGGCTCCTTTTCGCTTTGCTGGGTTTTGTAAACATGCGCGCGGACAATCCGCCCTCACATCTCGAAGCCGCCGTAGCCGGTCACGTCATGGACGCCAGCATCGGCCGAGCGGCCACCAAACTAAACAATCCCATCACCGCCGACGAGACCAACTTGGTCGCCGGGGCCCATCTTTATCGCGAGCACTGCACGCTCTGCCACGGCGATCCCGCTCATCCCAAAGCTCCCCTGAACGACTCTCTCAATCCGCCCGCGCCGCAGTTCATGGATGACAAGGCCGACATGCCCGAGAATGAAAATTTTTTTATCCTGCAACACGGAATCCGGTGGACCGCCATGCCCGGCTGGAAAAATGTTTTAAGCGACCAACAACTTTGGCAACTTGTGACTTTCCTCTCGCACATGAACGAACTTCCTCCCAGCGCCAAGCAAATCTTTATTGAAGCGGCCCATCAAGCTGAGCCTGTCTCTGCCTCGCACTGATCTGTGAATTCGGCCTAGGCAAGCCCTGGCAGTGACTAATGTTTTCCGGGCATGGCAAACAATTCGGGAGGATCGATCGCGGACTGCCGCCAGAACAGCTGTTCGGCAAGTTTGTTTTCCATCCAGCTTTCCAATAGGACCATGGTCGTGGAGACCTCTCCTCCATCCGGTGTATCAAAGACGACAACCACGCCCGCATTCGCGCTCTGAGCTTGTTTGGATTCATTCCAGGCACGCTGGAAAAGCGATTTCGTAAACTCGAGCTTTTCGTCTGGCGTCGTTGAAGTTGCGGGTGAATCGACGGGTTGAACCCAAAATATTTTAACGGTCCTGCTTTTTAGCGAAGCCCATGTGCCGGGGAAGGGCCCGCTCTCTTCGCGAGTCACCTTGAAAATGGGAGCACCTGCCGTTACGGCTTTCGGGGTCTCCGCAGGAGCGTTCCAGCGAGGATCCATGGATTCGACCTGGGATCGGCGAATGTAGCCACGTGAAGCCCCAGAGATTTGTATGTGAAACCACTCGCCTTCCGCGTCGATGAATTCGAACTCGTCGTCGGCAGCTGCCGTGAACAAGACCCTCGATGCTTCCGTTGGGCGGGCGAGCACTGCTGAACCGGATTTTTTTACAATGACGAGATTGCGGGGATGAGCCTGATTGTGTTGGATTTCCTGTAGAGCTTCGAGATCTGATTTGAGCTGTAGCATACGTTTTTGCTCGTTTTCGCGCTGTGCTTTGAGGGTCGCGGTTTCACTAGAGGATGGGCTGGGGGTTGGGGCTCCATCTGGCGTTCCGCTGGATGGACTGAAAGACGTGCCCATGCTAGAGGGAACTTGCGGCAAAGGGTTTCCGGACGAATCAATTTTGGCGCGTGGAGCTTGCAAACTTGACCGCGGAACGTGAACAGAAACTTTTCCTCCCAATTTTTCACTCAGCCGATCCAGCAAGTCCAATTCAAGCCTGCCGTTGGATGGGAGCACTTGATAGCCTGATTTCGCAGGGTCGGGATCGGCATACCATGCCGTGATTTTCGCCGTGATTTTAACGACGGTGCTTTGCGGAGTTTGGGGAACGAGCTCAACAGAAAACTGGTAGAAGGCGCGCTCGTAGCGGTCCAGGGGTTGTTGTCCCATAGCGACAAATCCATCGACGATGGGGAGCTTTTGGCCGGCGTAGGCTTGGAATTCCTTCAACACACCTTCGACATCTTCCTTTGATTTCGAGAATGTCCGTGCATAAGGAATTGCCTGAGCTCCTGCCGGAGGAGGTGGCGAGACCAGCAGTACTCCGGGCAGCGTGAGGCAAAAGTAGAAGAACTTGGACCGGAATGATTTCCAGTTGTTCACGGCAAGGGTTCCAAGTTGTCCACATGAATCCAGCCATGCTGACCATTGTGTAGTTCCACGCCATACCAGTGTGGAGTGACAATCACGACGATTACCTCGGTATACGCGGCAAGCGCCGCAATGCTGGCAGAGGAGTGGAAGGGCGCCGCTTTAAGTTCCACCCCTGGTGCTTTGACGCGACGCTCCACATCGTGTTGCAAAACTTTTATTTGCTGTGCCAGATCCTGCGCCGAAGACTGAGCGGCTGCCAGAAGCGTTTTTTCATCCTCGCGCTGTTTCAATTCAGTCGCTTTTACAAGGTCGGCGCTTTCGCGTCGACGAATGATTTCGAGGTTTTCCTGTTCCGTGGTTTGAATGGCGTGCAGGCGATCCTCAATAGCTTTCGCTTCGCTGGCTTCCACCGTGCCGTCGGAAATGTGCGGTGTTCGATGCGTGTTTTCGACATAGATCGCGTCTATATGCAGCCGTACGCGCTCTTGACCTATGCTGGTGACGATATAACGAACCGCGATGGTGCCTTGATCGGCAGTTTCCAGAAAGTTGCGAGGGGCAATGGCGTCCTTGCGAATTTTGTAGAAGACTTTGCCGGGCTGATTCCACGGTTCGAACAGAGGGGTGGAATCCACAACCGTCGCGCCGGTCACTACCGGCTGCTTGTCGTAAATAACCGTTCCATGAATGGTTTGATCATGGAGAACCTCCTGCAGCGCCTCCATGACATCTTCGAGTGTCGCGGAAAACTCTCTCGTAATCCCTGGTCCCAATTGCCGTTCTTTGGAAGGTAAGCCAACAAGGGACAACGGAGAAGTCAAGAAAGCGAGAGCTATCAAAAGAAGAGGAAAAAAAATAATTTGCATTGAAACATGGCTTACGCCTTGCCGGATTACCTCTCTCTGAATTCTCCTCCTGTTTGCTCCCATGTGGTTATAACCTAGGTCGGTTTTGCGTGAAACCATTCCCCTCGCGATCGGTGGTCTGTCCTCTTACTACTGCAATTGCCCAAGAGCTGTCAAATCCAGAGTTAGATGTTTGAGCGCGCACTGGGTTGTCCAAGAGGCAACTACCTCGCCCGAGACGATGACTATTCCTCTCATTCATCGGGGGCCAAATTACCTGAGAAGCCGCATCCTGGATCATACAAAGCAGGAACTCGGAGGACATAGCTGAGTACCAGGACCGCATACAGAAAAATAATTTGAAGAAAAATAAGAAAACTCTTGCATTCGTTTTTTTGCGGGAGTAGCATGCCCGCGGTTCAGGGACTTGAGGACTCGGCGCGCTTTTCCTTTTGAGAAGCGGGGCCGCGATTCTCTATGGGCGACTTGCTTACCGCTCCGCTACAGCTTTTCGACGAAACTTGGATATCTCCGATATCCAACGGGCTGTGTGTATTTGCGCCTTCTCCCCACCACGCTGTGCTCTGCAAGATTTTCCCGTATGGTTCAATCGCGCATAGTGAGTTTTATGCTGAGGAGGCGACATGTCCTATTGGGATTCCACTCTCGTGAAGAAGAAAATGCGCTTTTACGCATTTTCTGTCGTGACTGCGATTCTGGTTCTCACCATTTTTCTTGCGGATACGCGGCCAGTTTCTGCGCTTCCCATTCCGGGGGGCGCTGTTCGGGCCATACCTGCATTCGCTCGGAAGTACGGCATGCCGTGCTCTTCGTGTCACCAGGCATGGCCTATGCTGAGTCCGTTTGGACAAGCCTTCAAGGACAACGGCTATCAACTGGGCAACGAGCGCGACGCCCCCATCTATCAGAACCCAGCCTACTGGCCGGTAACATTCCGCATGACCACGTTTTGGCATCGGGAGAACGAAAACCGCGCGCAGGTGGATGACCCCACCAGCACTACCGGCGGACAAATCCAGGCCAACGTCACGACCCACGGATTCGACTGGAGCGGCCTCGATTTTCACACCGGCGGCACGCTCGCGAAAAACGTCTCTTTCTACGTGTTGCCATCCTCGGACAATACGGGCGCGTTCCACTTTGAAACCGTCTTTGCCCGTCTCGACAATCTTGCGGGTAGCAGTTGGTTGAATGTGAAGCTTGGCAAATTCGAACTCGATAACCTGCTGTCTGAGAAGCGCATCCTCACCCTCACCAACGTCTCCGGTGTCTACACCAACTACCACTACCAACCCGCAACGGAGAACAACGGGCTAAATCCCGCGTTTCCCTTGTTCTCATTTGGAATTGGCGACAATCAAGTTGGGCTAGAGGTAATGGGTCATTCCAAAGATGATCGCACCCGCTACTCAGCCTCGATCCTAAGTTCCAATGACGGCAGTCCCGGTTTGCCAACAAACCGCACCTATGATGGCTATTTCACTTTTAGCCAGGCATTTCAAGTCGGGAGCCTTGGACTGCAACGCGTCGGCGCATTCGCCTATATCGGCCAAGCTCCCACGTATTTTCAGTTCACCCAGGGCAATACAAGCGGCATCCCAGACAACGCGGCTTTCGGTATTCCGGGCACAGGAATTGGCAATGAGTCCTTCTACCGTGCGGGCTTGATCGGCCAGTTCTACATCAAGAAGTACGACCTCACCGCGATGTATTTCCATAGTTCCGACAATAAGTACCTGGCAACCGGCACGCCATCGAATCCCGCTTACGGTACTCTTCCCACGGGCGCGCAGAACGCCGTATGGAATGGCGCGCTGTTTGAAAGCCACTACACCCCCAGCCCGCAATTTATTTTGATCCAACGCGTCGAGCTCATACGCATGTCGCAGCAAGCTCTGCCGATCGTGCCGGGAACTCCCTATATCCCCGGAGTAAGCGTTCCGTCCTTGAGCTTCGGCAACGAGGACGTATACACCTTCGGCGGCCGCTACTATCCATTCATCTCAAGCCGGGCGGGTTTCGCTTTCCACGGGGAATATGCGTTCAGCCACCAAATAGGGTTGTCGCCGATAACCGGCCAGAATCTTGATTTCAGCAGCTTGCTGTTCGGCTTTGACTTCGCGTTCTAAGGAGGAAGACGATGAGAAAAATGAACATATTAAAATGTCTTGCAGGAATCGCCGTCCTCCTGACCGCGCCGCTGCTCGTATCGGCGCAACAGGTTGAAACTCATATCGGGAAAGTCACCGGGCACGCCGACACCGGCAGACAGCTTTATTTTCGGTACTGCTGGGGCTGCCATGGCTTCCACGGTAACGGGACCGGCGAGAATTGGATACCCACGGGCGGGTTTCCCGACACGCCGAACCTAAACATCCAGCCGCGCAATTTCGTGGCGGCGACGTTTAAATGCCGCTCGACGCCGACGGGCACTTTGCCTACAGATCAGGATCTTTACAACTCGCTGGTGCGCGGGCTCACCATGTCCAATATGCCATCGTGGATTGCGTTGACCGATCAAAACCGCGCCGACCTGGTGGCCTTTATCAAAACGTTTTCAGACCGATGGAAGACGGATAAGGCGGGGGCGGAGATCTCCATTCCGGCTGAGCCGGCGCTTACGGTGCAAAGCATCCAGCACGGAAAAGAATTATTCACCAAACTGGAATGCTGGAAGTGCCACGGCCCAGAAGGCCGCGGAGATGGACCTTCGGCTTCAACATTAACCGACAGCAATGACGAGCCTATCCGGCCGTACAATTTTTCTGCAGGTTCCCGGTTCAAGTGCGGCACCTCGAACCATGACCTCTATAAAATATTCATGACCGGACTGGATGGCACACCCATGCCTTCATTTGCTGACGTCATCAAGCCTGACGAGGCATGGGATCTTGTGCATTACTTGCGCACGCTTCAGGTGTACCACAAGAGCCCGGAACTGGCGCTCTGGATGGGCACGAAAGAAGGTGCCGAGATCGTCAAAGCACAGAGAGTCCGCGGGACCCCGACGGGTTCTGGCGTCAATCAATAACCGGTAACACATATAAGAGGGCTTAGGAGGAATATCCGAATGCGAGGCAAGTATCTACTATCTGCAGTAGTAGTTGTCATCTCGGCTTCGATGATGGCGCCTGCTCGACCCAGCGGGGGAACCGTAAGCGGCAAGATCACTTACGAGGGCACACCCGCCAAGCAGAAGCCGATCGACATGTCCAAAGAGCCGAGCTGCGCGAAACAATATACGACTCCTCCCACGACAGAAACTGTCGTAACCGGTCCAAACAATGCTCTCGAGAATGTCGTGGTGTATATCTCCGCGGGAGCTCCGGATGAGGCCGCTCCTTCAAAGGCGGCCGTGTTCACCCAAAAGGGCTGCCGCTATTTGCCTCACGTTCTTGCTTTCCAGGTGAACCAGCAACTGAACGTGTTAAATGAAGATCAGACGTCTCACAATATCCATCCGCTAGCCAAGATCAATCGTGAGTGGAATAAGTCGCAGCCGCCTGGCTCTCCTCCGATCGACGAGAAGTACGACAAGGCGGAAATGATTCCCGTGAAGTGCAATATCCATCCCTGGATGCACGGCACGTTCGCCGTGTTGAAGAATTCTCACTACTCGGTTTCTGGCGAAGACGGGAGCTTTACGCTGCCCAACCTTCCGCCGGGAAAATACACAATCACGGCGTTCCACGAGTCTTACGGCGATCAATCGCAAGATGTAACGATCTCCGGTAGCGAGACCAAAACAGTTAGCTTCACGTTTAAAGCAAAACCGTATTAGAAGTTTGTGGCAGGAACTTTTGAATTCGCAGGCGCGCGCGACTTAAACTAAGGGCTGCTGGCTAAGCATACGCTTGAGGCGCGTTTAGGCGTAATCGAGGTGCTATGGGAAAAATCTTTGGAGTCATTCTCACGATCATTGCGCTCGCTTCCGCGTACCCGATCGTGACCCACATGTACGTGCAGCCCGTAGACATTTCTACCCACGGGCACGCCATCGATGAGCAACTCGCCGACACGATGGCAGAAGCGGGACTGGCATTCGTACTGGCTCAGCTCCTTCTGGCCTTTTGCGTTTGGAAGTTTTCCAATCGTAAAGAAGGCGCCAAGGTCTTTCACATGTGGGGCGGCGCAAAATTGGTGGTCGTAGCCGCGTTCATTCTTGTGGGAACGGAAGTCCTCGCTTTGGGGGTACTTGGACAAAAAGCTTGGGCAGAAGTGTATTTTACGGCGCCTAAACCGGACGCATTGCAGGTTCAGGCGCAAGCTGGACAGTTTGCTTTTTATTTTCGGTATGCCGGAGCGGACGGAAAGTTTGGTCCGCTTCATCCCGACAAAATTGACGAAGGAAATCAAAACTACTTCGGGCTCGATCCGGCGAATGACGTGGAAGCTCGCGATGACGTTGTGACGGCGGAGATGGCCATCCCGGTGAATCGGGAAATTCATCTTCTGATGCATGCGAAAGACGTCGGACACTCCTTTTATGTGCGCGAACTGAGGATTCAGCAGGATTTTGTGCCGGGACTTGACCTCTCGCTTCATTTCACGGCTACGCAAACGGGGCATTTCGAGATCTTGTGCACGCAGCTCTGCGGGCTTGGTCATTACAACATGAAGGCGTACCTCAACGTCTTGTCTCAAGAGGATTTTGACAAGTGGATGAAACAGAAAGTTTCGGAGCAATAGCTCCAGCTGTTTGGCTGAGGTTGTTGACGTTTGAATCGGTTCTCTGCTTCTCGCGGGACGAGGTGAAAATTTGGAAGAAGCTCTGAAATCGCAAGCTCACGTGCACGCGCCGCCGCAAGGCTTTCTGTGGAAGTACGTGTTCAGTCTCGATCACAAAGTGATCGGCAAACAATACTATGGGCTCGCCTTGGTAGCGGTGTTTGTAGGCATGGTGCTGTCTTGGCTCATGCGTTTTCATCTCGTTTGGCCGAACGCAAAAATCCCTGGCCTTGAACTCATCGCCAAAACGGGCGCGCCTGGCGGCATCATCACCCCCGAATATTATCTTTCGCTGCTCACCATGCACGGGACGCTCATGGTGTTTTTTGTCCTCACCAACGCCCCATTTGCCGGTTTCGGCAACTATTTCCTTCCCATCCAGATTGGCGCAGAGGATATGGCTTTTCCCCGTTTTAACATGATGTCGTTCTGGACTACCTTTGTGGCCTTCGTCGTTCTCGTGACTGCCTTCTTCATCCCTGATGGTCCGCCGATTTCCGGTTGGACGGCTTACGCCCCGCTCAGTGCGATTGGTAAGGATGCCGGTCCCGGCCTCGGCTGGGGACAGAATCTCTGGGTCATCTCGATCGCTATTTTTTGCATTGGGCAGCTTCTCGGCTCGCTGAATTTCATTGCCACGACTTTGGATTTGCGCGCTAAGGGCATGACTCTCATGCGCATGCCGCTATCCACCTGGGCGTGGTTCATCACCTCGTGCATAGGCCTGCTTGCGTTCGCCGTGCTGTTACCGGCCTGCTTGCTGTTGCTGCTCGATCGTATGGCTGGAACAAGTTTCTTCATACCTTCGGGGCTCGTAGTGAGCGACAGATTGCAGAATCACGCGGGCGGCTCGCCTCTATTGTGGCAACACCTCTTCTGGTTCTTCGGCCATCCGGAAGTCTATATCGCCATTTTGCCCGCAGTAGGCATAGTGTCGCATGTGCTGACGAACAGCCTGCGCAAACCGCTCTTGAGCGCCAAAGTCATCATCTACTCGATGCTGTCCATCGGTTTTCTCAGCTGGATGGTGTGGGGACACCACATGTTTGTCAGTGGCATGAATCCTTTCTCGTCACTGCTTTTCTCTTTCCCCACGCTGACCATCACCATACCCGCCACGATCATCACGCTGATCTGGCTGGGAAGCTTGTACGGGGCGAACATTCAAATCAATGCCGCATCCTTTTTTGCTCTTGGATTCGTCTCTATGTTTGTCACCGGCGGCGTGAGCGGATTCTTTCTTGCGCAGCCCTCGATCGACATCTACCTCCACGCTACGTATTTCGTCGTCGGTCATTTCCACATGGTTATGGGAGTTGCCGCCATCTTTGCCATTTTCTCCGGAACCTATTTTTGGTTTCCCAAAATGACCGGGCGGATGATGAACGAAAAGCTCGGTATGCTGCATTTCTGGCTAACGTTCGTCGGAACCTACTGCATTTTTATGCCGTTCCATTATCTCGGTATTGTCGGAAATGTACGCCGCTATTCATCCTTCGTGGATGACTTTATGCCCGCGCTGATGGGCACGCACAAATTCATCACCATTGCTGCTCTGGCTACCGGTGCCGCACAATTCATTTTCTTCTTCAACTTGATATACAGCCGGTTTCGCGGAAAGCAGGCCACGGAAAATCCCTGGAAGGGAACTTCGCTGGAATGGAGCATTCCCTCACCTCCGCCCTGGAACAATTTTGGTGAAAATCATCCGGTTGTTTACCATGACCCGTATCAATACGGTTTGAAGGGCTCAACCGGCGACTTTGTGATGCAAACATCTCCGGAACAGATTTTGAACGAGTAACGCCGTGCAATGCGGCTGGGGAAGTAAGATGCGATTTGTAAAGTTAAATTGGCCGTAAAAGGATCCCATGTCGTCAACTTTACATGCCCCGATGGCGCTGCCCCGTAGTGGGGAACCGAGGAAAGGCTCCGAGAGTGGAATCTGGATCGCTCTGTTTGCGATCACCATGTCGTTTGCAGCCTTTACGAGCGCGCTGTTTATTCGGCAAGCCTCCACGGACTGGACGCACCTTGCTCTGCCTCCGATATTGTTTGTCAGCACTGCCATTTTGCTCGTCAGCAGTTTCACAATGGAGATGTCTCGGCGTGGGTTCGACGGAAAGTCGCCCTCGCAAATAATGGAACGCGGCAGGGGATTGATGCTCCTGGCAACCACGCTGTTTCTCGGCTTGGCCTTTGTGGGTGGGCAGTATTTGGCATGGAGACAGCTGGCCGCTCAAGGTCTCTATCTGGCCACGAATCCAAATAGCTCGTTTTTCTATCTTCTTACCGGTGTCCACGCGCTGCATGTTCTTGGCGGAGTTGCGGCATTGGCTTATCTGCTCGCGCAGTATGCCGCTCGCGGATCTGTTCGGCGAAACTTGGTGAATGGGGTGGTCATCTACTGGCACTTTATGGCCGCTCTCTGGCTTTATCTGCTCGTCGTCATTTGCGTACGTTTGTAATCGCAAAGGGGGAAGAAAAAACTGTGAGCGAGTCTCAAGCGGCGATGCACGGCGCAAGTGGTTCCTTGGTGGAAGGATCGCCTTACGGCATTCCTTCCAGAAAACTGACGATGTGGCTGTTTATTATCTCCGACGCCGTGACGTTCGGAGCGCTGCTTTTCGGATATGGTTACTTGCGCACGGCGAGCACCGACTGGCCCGCTCCCTTCCGCTTTAATCCAAGCATATTGAATGTCATGTTCATGACGTTCATCCTTCTCACGAGCAGCTTGACGATGCTTGGCGCTGTCGATGCCGCCAAAGCCGGCGACAAGGCCAAGGCCAGGCGCTTTCTCTGGTCCACGATTCTATTGGGAGTGATATTTGCCGGGCTCCACATCCGTGAATGGATTGGACTCATCGATGAGGGCGTCAGTATGTTTCAAAATCCTTGGGGTTCGCCTCTGTTTGGCGCCACTTTCTTCAGCATAACCGGCCTGCACCTTCTTCACGTTACGGGTGGCGTTGTGGCCATTGCGGTTGTTGCGCGCGGTTTTTCGCGAGGTAGCCTGACCGCGGGCCATGTCGAGACCACCGGCTTGTACTGGCACTTTGTGGATTTGGTATGGATGTTCGTTGTTCCCTTGGTGTATCTGTTGAATCTTGCCCGTTAGCTCCAGCGGATTGCGAAACGAGGGAAATATGGCAGCGTCAAAAAAATCTGGAAACGTAATCGTAAGATATTTGCCTGTCTATTTTGTCTTGCTCGCCATAGCGGGTCTGGAAATTGTACTCGCATATCAGGGGTTCTCTCCGGGAGTGCTCCTCGCCATCTTGCTCGCCCTCGCGATTTGTGGCGCGGCGCTGGCGGTCATGTACTTTATGCATCTCAATCAGGAGCGCCGCAGCCTTTTTTTGACGTTGATACCGGCGGTCATTTTCGTTCTAATAATGATGAATATGTTGTGGTCAGACAGTTTTCGCCTGTTGCACATGAAGCCTTTCGCGCACTAAGGGCTTTCTCGAACCGCGAATAGGAATCAAACGGGGCAGCCGGTATTTTAGTCGCTGCCGCGCAGTCTGAGCGGGACATCAATGATGAACAAAACCGAGATGATTTGGAGATTTTTGTTTCGCGGTGCCGCTTTGTTTGTTGCCTTATTCGCCCCCGCGCTAGCGTTCGCCCAAAACTGTGCTTTATGTTATTCGCAAGCTGCTGGTTCTGGAGCTCGATTGATTCAAGCTCTGCGTAGCGGCATTCTAATCCTGGTTTTTCCGCCGATGCTGATTTGTATCGGTCTCGCCCTCATGGCCTACAGGAAGCGCAATCAGTTCAACGAAGAGTAGCTCGATTACGGAAGGTCCAGATCCAGCGAGTAGATGTCGGTCGTCCCACGTTCGATCATCACATAAAATGACCCGGCTCGGTCTAACCCGGTAAAGTAACACTGCGCTGCGCTTCCGCGGAGCAGTTCTCCGAATCCAAACACGCGCTCCGCTTTTCGCGAGGCCACGCTCGCGCGGAAAATGGATTCCTGTTCATCGATTTGATCCTGGAAATAGACCGCAGACCCATCGTGCGCCCAGTGCAGCGATTCGAGAAGTCCTCCAGAAGCGAGCTGTGCCCAGCTGGAATTTTGCATGTCGTAAAGAAGCAGTCTTCGCTTGGCTTCATCGATTGCCGCGATATACCGGCCGTCCGGCGACCATCGCGGTTCCATTAGCCCCTTCGATCCCGGTAACTCTTTCAGAGTCCCGGTCGTCGGTTCCAGCGTATACAGTCCATAGTCCGATTGAGCCTTTTGATTTCGCATGGACACCACAATGCGATAACCATCTGGCGACCAATCCGCTTCCGAGGCTTCCCATCCGCCGGGAAGGACCGGATGAAGCGACCCTCCGTCCGGCGAAATAACGTAAATGTTGCGGGGCTGGTTTTGGCGTGCGCCTGTAAAGAGAATTTGCTTGCCGTTGGGAGACCAGCGTGCGTAGCTGCCATGCAGAGGCGCAATCGTCAATGGAATTCGCGCTTCGCCATTGATCCGGCTTCGCCAGAGGGAATCATCGGGGCGGTCCGAATAGACGACCATTTCACCGTCGGGCGAAAAACTCGCCTGTGAGATGGATGTGTCCAGGTTCAGCGTGGACATGCGCTGTGTTTGCGGTTCGATTCTTTCCAACTCCCGATGTGACCGGAAACTAAAAGCAAAAATGCGTGAACCCATCTGAGCCGGAATCGTAACGTGCAGGGAGTCCGGACCGCTGGTCAGCGGAAATGGCTCGTGATGTGAGCGACGGAACCAGTTCCACGCATTCCGAATACCCCATAAGTTGCAGTCGTACCCCTCACATCCGGAGAACAGAAAGTATTTGCCGTCTGCTGTCCAATTTCCGGCGGATTGGCGGGAAGGATGCTCTGTCTTCGACAGAATTGCGTGCAGTCCATTGCCTTCTGGTGTCATTTCCCAGATCGATTGCGTGCCGAACTCTCCGAGATCCAGCGTGAACCGGATGCTCCCGCCGTCGGGTGACCAAGCCGGTAAACGTGGATGGCCTTCCACATGTGCCAATTGCCGGTTTTGCGTGCCGTCGCGATGGATTGTGTACAAACTTTGTCCACGCACGAATACAATCTGCGTCCCATCCGGCGACCATGCTGGATCTGCTCCAGTGGCCTGTCCTAGCCTCCGGGGCTCCCCTCCCTGAACCGGCCAGAGCCAGAGAGGCATCTCCTCGTCACGCCCGGTGAACTGCCCGATCAAGAACTGCGAGTGATCGGGAGATATGGCGAAGAGGCGTGTGTTTTCAAAGGGCGTCGCCATCTTCTCTGCATTGCCGCCTTCCACGGAGGTCTGCATCAAGTTCCAGCGGCCATCATTTCGTTCTAGAAAGAAAATTCGCGTTCCGTCGGAGACGATTCCGCCCCACTCATCAATCCGGCCTGCATTGGTGATGCGCGCCATGTGCTGCATGCTGGGATACGGTACCGGGTAGACGATGAAAAAGAGCAGCCAGGATCCGAAAAGAATTGCGATAGAGAGCAGCATCAAGTCGAACCGCTTTTGGGTGCGTTCCGCCCTTTCGCGGTCCCAGTCCGGCGGGGTAGCGAACCCCTGCGCGATGTCGGGCGGCAGGTGCAGACGTACTTCGATAGATTGGTCACCGTTACCCAGTCGCGCGAGCCGTCCCTCTTGGACGGATGCAACAGCATCATTAATAGTCTGGATGGGGGCCAGGAAGCGATATCCCTGCCGGGGCACGGTCTCAATAAATCGGGGATTTTCAGCTTCGTCTTGCAAAGCCGCACGGAGCTTTTTTAAGGCGGCGTTGAGGCTGCCGTCGAAATTGACGTGCGTTCCTTCCGGCCAGAGGGCCTGCCGGCACTGCTCTCGAGTCACAATCTCGCCCGGCTGTTGCAGAAGAATTGTCAGAATTCGGAACGGCTGCTCTTGTAGCTTGAGGCGTGTACCTTGTCGACTGAGAGTTCCTCGGGCAAGGTCCACCTCGAACAGTCCGAATCGCACCCTGCTGCCTGTAGAAATGTCTGGTCCTAGCAAAGCCATACCCCCAGTCAGGTCGGCGGAAACTGTAACATAGGCACGAGCCGCGAACCAAGAGCTAGTTCATGTGACCTTATATCTCTCACATAAGGGTATAGTTAAGCGGTCATACTATTTTCAGGCGCAGTTCCTTTGACCAAGTATCACATCTAGCGTAGTCCAAGAAGCGGAGTCCGCGGCGGTGTTCAGGCAGAAAGATACCCGTCATCGCCGCAACCTACTAGTAGGCTGATAGGAGGCCTAGGACTAGAAAATTAGCCCGTAGTCCCAGAACCATCGAAACGCTCGCCGTTAGGAGCCCTGAACCGCATCAAAACAGCCTCCTGACGCGGGCGTTTCGATCCAAATATTCCTTCCTTTCTTAGTCGTCCGGGCAATTGCATCTGTCACATATAACGTGGGTTCCGTAAAAATCTCTTGGGCGTGCGTGTCACCTTCGACTCGGTCAGACCGTTTGGCACCTGAGTGGGCGCCCGCCCCAAAAGGTTAATAGTTCTTTGAGAATCGCTTCGACGTTTCTGCATTGCTGGCCGATCGTCGGACAGTAGAACCTTATTCTTGCGGAAGTTCTGAGTCGGTGTGGATCCCCGTAAGGGCACCATTCCTCGCACGGAACCGGGAAATAGTTTCATCCAGGTCAATTTACATTGAATCTCCAATGTTAGAGAGGAGGTCGGATCCGTAATGCGATTGGAAAAACTGTGCATTGCAGCGCTGATGATTATGTCTTTGCCAGCCATGGCCGGCCCTGGGAGTGGGACCATCACGGGAAAAGTGACTTTTTCGGGCACGCCGTCGAAACCCGAGACCATAAATATGTCCAAGCAGCCCGAATGCGTCAAAATATATTCATCAAGGCCGCTGATGACCGAGAAAGTCGTGCCTGGACCAGGAAATACGCTGGAAAATGTCGTGGTGTATATATCCGCGGGCGAATCCGAGGCCTCTCCGGTACCCGCTACGCCTGTGAATTTCGATCAGCAGAATTGCCGTTACACCACGCATGTGCTTGCCTTTCGAGCGGGGCAGGACGTAAATATCTCCAACAGCGATCCCTTTGGCCACAATATTCACCCACTAGCCAAGATCAACCGCGAGTGGAACAGGATTCAGCCGGCTGGCACCCCGCCATTCTCCTATTCGTATGACAAGGAAGAATTCATCGCCGTAAAGTGCAATATTCACTCTTGGATGCAGGCCTATTTTGTCGTTCTGAAAACCGGACACTTTGCTGTTACCGGACAGGACGGCCAATTCAAGCTCCCTGAGCTCCCGCCAGGCAAATATACGGTCACTGCCTGGCATGAGACCTATGGGACGCAGAGGCAGGAAATCACCATCTCCGGGAGCGAAACGAAAGCGATCAATTTCGTGTTTCAAGCGACGCCTTGAAATCAAGCCGCTGTCGGTTGCTTCCGACCGCCGTTCCACAGAACCACTCTGATGCATGTAACGAATTCGGAATAGATTCTAGTTCGTCTCAGCGAACTAGGAATGACCCACCTGCGTCACCGCGCACTTGTGAAAGCTGGAAGAGGACAGCCACGATTGGTTTGTCCCATCGGCCGGATCCATGAGATTCTGCTCGCGAAACAATTTCGAGGTGATTGTGAAACTAATCGGTAGTTTGGTTTGTGTGGCCGCGTGTTTGTCAGCCGCGGCGCCAGCATGGTCCCAGGAAATCCGTGACGGACAGACATTGTTGACCGCGATGCACGACCGTTACAAGGACTCATGGTACGACTCGGTCGTCTTCAAGGAGAAAGCGATAACATTCAAGCCTGACGGCTCCAGCAGCACAGAGATTTGGGAGGAAGCCCTGCAGCTTCCTGGGAAGCTCCGCATCAATAGAGGGCCGTCCAGCGAGGGGAACGGCTTCGTTTTTGTCGATGGCACTTTGACGAGGTTTCAAAAGGGCAAGGATTTGGGCACGCGTCCCTACGTTCATATGTTGCTGGTGCTGGGATTTGACGTGTACCGCCAGGACCCAAAGAACACCATCGATCAGGTGAAAGGCCAAGGGGTCGATTTGACCCAGATTCATGAAGAGAAATGGGATGGGCAGGATGCATACGTGGTTGGTGCGGCAAATGGGGATTTGAAATCCAAGCAATTCTGGATTGAGAAGAATCGCCTGTTGTTCGTGAGATTGATTGAACCAGATGAACATGATACGGCGAAAATGCGCGACACACGCTTCAGGGATTACCGGAAGCTCTCAACAGGATGGATTTCTGCACGCGTCGAGTTTTATAGCGACGGTAAAAACGTTTTCAATGAGGACTATTTCGATATAAAGGCGAACGCGAAGTTCGACCCCGCTCTGTTCGATCCAAAGAAGTTCAACGAAACCGCCATCGTCAACGACGCAAACTAATGAGCAGTGCTCGCCGGCAGTAGTCCGTTGATGTCACGCGCCAAACCGCCCGAGTCAAAAGTCCCGCAAGTCAATTAAAAGCCCCGCGCGTAAAAGCGATGTGTGAGGCACCGCGGTTTAACCTCACTTCATAAAGTGTTCAGGCAGCTTACAGGATTCAAGAAACTCATGTGAGGCATCCGTTTTTTAACGAGGTCGCTTACGACTCTTTGCTGAAACCCTCACGGTTTCTTTACGCGGATCTCTCTACGTTGGTCTCAGTGCAGTGCGCGCGCCAATCGCGCGAGACAGACGAAGGGGGGACCTCAAATGTTAGCCAGAATATCCATACTTATATTTGCTGTGTTATTGGCGGCGCCGTGGGCGACCGGCCAATCCATGTTCGGAGGAATCGTAGGTGTTGTAAAAGATCCGACCCAGGAAGCCGTTGGGAGTGCGCACATCACGCTTACGAGCCTGGAGGACGAGACGCAGCGCGCCGCGACCACCGATGCCAACGGAGAGTTTGAATTCATCAATCTAAAAGCAGGGCGCTACGCCCTAGAAGTGCATGCGGATGGTTTCGCGGACTATAAGGTTTCCTCGCTACAACTCGATGCGCGACAAAGCCTTCGGCTCGACGTGGCACTCAAACTGGCCAGTGCGGCGCAAACGGTGGAAGTGACGAGCGAAGGCGGCCCGGTCATCAATACGGAAAATGGCACGATTGGCGACACGAAGGACTTCAAGCAACTAACGAGTCTTCCCGTAAATTATCGAGGAGCGACCACGAGTCCATTGGCGATGCTGGCGACAGTTCCAGGCGCACAGCAAGACGCCAATGGCAACGTGTCAGTAGGTGGTGGGCTTCCCTCGCAGGTGCAGTATTCCGTCGACGGTTCCTCCACGGTGAACATTCGCCAGAACGGGGCACTTGGCAACATGAACCCATCTTCCGAATTGATCAGTGAATTTAAGGTAACGCAGTTCAACAACAACGCCGAGTTCGCGCAAATCGGCGACGTCACCATTTCCACGAAGAGCGGCGGCGACAAATTTCATGGCAGCGCTTTTGAATACCTGCAGAACGACGCGTTTGATGCCGAGGTCCGGAACTCGGGAGACAAACCGCACAAGGCATACAACACGTTTGGCGGGAGCCTCGGGGGACCGCTCGTGCTTCCCAAACTTTCCAGGGGCAAAACCTTCTTCTTCGCCGACTTCGAAGCCAATCGCCGCCGTTTCACGACCGACCTTTTTCTTTTTGTTCCCTCGAATGCCATGCGCGAAGGCAATTTCTCCGCGCTTTCGACTCCGCTTATGGATCCATTTACCGGTAAGCCTTACCCCGGGAATATAATTCCAAGCGGCAGCGCCTGCGCCAATTCGCAGGATTGCATCAATCCCGTTGCCACCAGCCTGCTCAACAACTATCTTCCCGCGCCAAATATAAATGTGAGTGCCGCGGATTTTGGATCGCAAGCGAACTATCTGCAGCAGACCCCCACGCCCAGCAACACCAATGGTTTCGATGTTCGGGTCGACCGCACAATCACCTCGAAGCAGTCTATGTTCGTGCGGTGGAGCTGGAAAGATATCAGCGCGCTATCGCTCACCGATACAGCCTTGAATACTGTGAACAATTACTTGCCGCCCGACCAGGATTCCGAGCACAACAAAAATCTCATCGTCTCGCACAACTACCTCATCACCAACAACCTCGTGAATGAGGCGCGCTTCGGTCTCTCGTTATGGCAATTCCAGGTTTTCTTCCCAATTGAAGGTGCTTCCGCAATATCCACGTTCGGACTGACCGGGCTGGACCTTAGCGACCATCCTGACGCGGGAGCTTTTCCGATCTTTAATTTCAGTGATGATTCTGGCAATTACTCGCCGATTGGGAGGGACAAAGATGGCACCACCAAGTCGCAGACGATCCAGTTCGCCGACAATTTAAGCTGGATCAAAGGCCGCCACACTATGAAATTTGGTGTGGACGTGCGCCATGTGCGCTACCAGGATCTGGAAAGTTTCGGGGGCGCCGATGATTTTGGTGCGTTTACGTTTGACCAGGGAATATTCACGGGGAACGCGTTTGCCAATTTGCTGCTGGGCTTGCCGACAAAGACGTATGTTGCGCAGTCCGGCCCGGACGTACACGCGCATACCATCCAGACAGGTATTTATGCGCAAGATGAATTCCGTCTAAATAGCAGGCTGACGCTTACGTTTGGCCTTAGGTGGCAGGCGTTGCCGGCGTTCGTGAGCGATCTTGGAAATCTCACGGCGTTCAACGTTCAGAACGGCGGCATTATCATCCCGGTGGGGAATCAACCGCGGCCGGGCTTTCTTGCGAGCATAAACAGTTGCAACCCCGCCGATCCAAACAACGCCGACGATCCTTGCGGAACGCCAACTGCTAGCGACGCGGCGCTCGGGTGTGTCCCGGTGCTGGGCGCCAACCCAAGCATGCCTTGCGCTCCCGTCGAATACGCTAACCAAGCTAGGCTTGGCCCCGGCCTGCGCGAATTTTATTGGAAGAATTTTCAGCCGCGGCTAGGCTTCGCGTATCGGCCATTCGGAAACAACAAGACCGTTGTGCGCGGAGGCTTTGGCATATTCACGATGACCAATCTCGGCCAACTCTCCTTCAATACGACTAACATCGATGTGTCGGTGGTCCGCACCACGGCCAATTCTTTCACCAACGGACAGCCAGCGTATCAATTTCCCAGCGTGCGCACGCCGGATGATCCGTCGACGATCGCCGGCACGGGCGATTTCTACCAAAACACGCTGACGAATTACCGCGACCCGCAATCGGCCCAATGGAACTTCACGGTAGAACGCGAACTCGCTCCAGCTATCACTCTTCGCGAAAGCTATCTGGGCATGAGTTCCTACCGGATGAGCCAGACCGTAGACCTGAATCAAGTGGACCCGAGCACGATTTCTCCGAACCCAAACCCCAAGCCTTATCTCAACTGGGGCCGCATCCTATCGACTACGAATTCGGGTCACGTGAATTACAACGGACTGCAATCCGAGCTCAACATGCGCGCGCGCAGCGGCCTTACCTTCCAGGCCAGCCACGTGTGGGCCAAGAGTCTCGGCAATATCGGAGGCGATGATCCCACCACCTTTAATCCGGAAATCATCTACGGTACGCCGGTCGCAAATCGCTTCGATCTTTCTGCCAACCGCGGAAATATGGCAGACACTCGCCGCAACCGATTCCTGCTTTCCGCCGTTTACGAATTGCCTGTAGGCCAGAATCGCAAATTCCTTTCGCACATGAATCGAGCTGCCGATCTCGCTTTCGGCGGGTGGTCCCTCAGCACGGTCAGTCTGTGGGAAACTGGTCCTTATCTAACGCCCATCACCAGTTCAAGCTACGATCCGGGGAACCTGAGTCTTTCGTATCGCGGCGCGTTCCAGCGGCCAGATTGCATTGGCAACGGCAACATCGCCAGCGCGGCGAGCGGCAGCATGTTCAACCTCAGTGCCTTCGATCCGATTCCGTCAGGTCCAGTCGGAAACTGTGGAGTCGGTATTCTCGAAGGCCCGGGGACCAGCACGATCGCTGCCGGGCTCTCCAAAACGATTACTTTGAACGAACGGATGCGTCTTCGCTTTGAAGGGACCTTTACCAATCTGCTCAACCATCCGAACTTCGCTCCGCCACCAACGAATGTGACCTCGGCATCTTTCGGCATAGTCCAAAGCGTTCAGACCGCTGAGAATAGCGGCAACCGCACCGGGCAAGTGAGCCTCCGATTTGAATTCTAGAGCCTGAATTGCAGCTAAATTGCCGAAGAGAGAGGCGAGGGGAATGGTATCGAAGAACTGAAACATATCGTGTTATAAGGGATTGATTTAAATTTGATGCCTAGACTCGCAGTCGGCGCCGTTGACGCTGTCTCAAAATAAATGATCCCACTGCTCTCCATCATCGCTCTTGGCTTCTTTCTTGGAATGCGGCATGCCACTGATCCGGACCACGTCATTGCTGTGACGACGATTGTCAGTCGACAACGCAGCATTCGGCATGCAGCTGTGATTGGGGCACTTTGGGGAGTGGGACACACCATCACGATTCTTCTTGTAGGTTCGGCAATTATTTTGTTCGGCATCGTGATTCCGGCTCGAGTGGGACTCACCATGGAATTGTCCGTGGGAGTGATGCTTATTCTTCTCGGAATCCTGAATCTCTCGGGAATTATGCGCTGGATTACGGATACGCTTACGCCTTCTCAGTACGGGCATCATTCACATCCACATGGACACGGTGACTACGTTCACAGTCACGCGCACGGCCACGATCCGGAGAAACACGGTCATGCGGAGGAGGCGACCCCCGTGGGTTGGATGGATCGCGTTTTTGGCCGGATGGGCGTTTACCAAGTTGTCCGGCCGTTGGTCGTTGGTATCGTGCACGGACTCGCCGGGTCGGCAGCCGTTGCATTACTCGTGCTCACAACGATCAGGGTTCCGTCCTGGGCAATTTTGTATCTTCTGGTATTCGGAATTGGCACGGTCGCAGGCATGATGCTGATTACTGCAGCGATTGCCGTGCCCTTTACGTTTTCCGAAAGCCGCTTTGCACGCATTAATCGCGGCCTGGGACTCGTCTCTGGGCTCCTGAGTCTAGGGTTCGGCATTTTCATCGTCTACCAGATGGGTTTCGTCAATGGTCTCTTCACGCGCAATCCCACGTGGGTTCCTCATTGATTTTCAGTGCCACTATCTCTCCAGTTGCAGCAAATCGTCTCAAGATATACATCTGCACTAGAATCTGACGCCAGTGATTCTCCTACGAGCCGAAGAAGAAGGAACACGCTCATCGGTCGATTGCACCTTCTGGAGCTTGGGATGCCCCTTCATTTTCCGGGGGGCTGGCGCGATCGGCGTCGAAGACTAAAGGGAATTCATGAGTGCTAAGGCTGCACGCAAAAATCTTCAACCAGAAGTGCTGAAGGCAGGGAATACCTCATCGGTTGCGAACCACAACGACACCACAATAGTGGCCATTGGCGCTTCCGCTGGCGGCATCGAGGCTCTAACGGAGCTGATGAATCACCTCGCAGCAAACACTGGCATGGCTTTTGTGCTGGTACAACATCTTGATCCAAAACATCACAGCATTCTAACGGAGCTGCTCGGCCGAAAGACGTCGATGACGGTAACGGAAGTGTCGGATGGGCTTGCCGTGAAACCCAACCATGTCTATGTCATCCCGCCAAATGCCATGATGTCCATATCGGGGCAAACGCTGCACCTCAGCCCTCGCGAAGAGTTTCGCGGGATGCACATGTCTGTGGATCATTTTATGCGTGCGCTCGCAGTTCAAAAGGGAAATCGCGCAATTGGCGTCATTCTTTCGGGATCGGGCACGGACGGAACTCTGGGAATGTCGGAAATTCAAGCGCACGGCGGCGTAACCTTTGCGCAGGACGAAGCCTCTGCCAAGTATAGCGGCATGCCGCGAAGCGCTGTTGTTGCCGGCTGTTTCATTCTCGATATCAGCACGAGAACTGTGGAGTGTTATAGAGCTCGCATCATGGTCAAACTTGACTTGCACTCGACCGCCGCACTCGTCCGCTGCGCCATTCGACACCCCATCGTCGAAGCTTGATCATTTTGTTCATGGTGTCCCCTTGATGGGACGGCTATAATATTGGGAAGGAAAACTCTTCCAAAGCATCACCGAATTTGATCTGATTAACCTAATCTTAAGTTATGTTAAATCAATTACTTAGGCTGAAGCCAGGCCGCGCCAACCGTCGCTTTTAATCATTCCGTAGAACCCGCCTGCCTATGTGGCCAATCCTTGTACTCTACTGTACAGGCACTATTGTTCATCATTCTTTACCCTAGGCTGTATCCAGAATCGGGTCGACAATCGTCAAAACTACACGGATGATTGTCCCAGAGTCCAATCTAACGCTTACAACAAGGAAACGCCTTGCCTGCCGATCAAAATGAACGCCCAATCATTGGGCCAGATCATCAACTTCCCGATTCCCAGACACCGCGGCACAAAGGTGGAAAGTGGATGGCATGGATTATTTTGCTCTTGGTTGTTGTGGGGGTTGTTGCATTGCTTCTGCGTCACCACGATGACACTACTGCCGCGAAAGCGCCAAGGGGCGGCGGCGGACCGGTCACGCTCACGACTACAACCGCGCAAAAGGGCGACATCGGCGTCTATCTTGATTCGATCGGAACGGTCACGCCCGTTTACTCCTCTTCGATTACGAGCCAAGTGAATGGCATTGTCACGGCGGTTCACTATAAAGAAGGACAAATTATCAGCAAAGGTGATCCGCTCATAGACATTGACCCTCGGACATACGAAGCCACTCTGCTACAAGCGCAAGGGACGCTCGAACGCGACGAAAATGTTCTAGGTCAGGCAAAGATGGACCTCGAACGCTACAAAGACGCCTGGGCTCGAAATGCCATACCAAAGCAAACTTTGGATGATCAGGAAAAAATAGTGCTGCAGGACCAGGGAACGGTAAAACTCGATCAAGGCGTCGTGGAATTCGACAAGATTCAGGTCGAATACTGCCACATCACCGCTCCGATTACCGGCAAAGTCGGCTTGCGACTGGTGGATCCCGGCAACGTTGTGCAGTCCTCGGGAACGCTGACGCTTGCTGTAATCACGCAAATGCAACCGATCACCGTAATCTTCACGATTTCCGAAGACAACCTTGGGCAGGTACAAACTCGTCTGCGCACAAATGCCATACTCACCGTGGATGCGTTTGATCGTGCCGGCCAAAAGAAAATAGCCAGTGGCAAGTTGCTGACGCTCGACAACCTGATTGACACGACCACGGGAACAGTAAAGGCACGGGGGGCGTTCGAGAACAAAGACTTGATGCTCTTCCCGAATGAGTTTGTAAACGTCCGGCTGCCTGGTGGATACCCTCCACGGAGCTACGTTGATACCGGCATCGGCGATCCAACACAACGGTCAAGCCGACTTCGTATACGTTCTGCAGGACAACACCGCTCACATGCGCAGCATTAAGTCCGGCGTCACCGATGCAGGGAAGACGGAGGTTACCGGTATCAACCCCGGGGACGTGTTGGCGAACAGCAGTTTCGATAAGTTGCAGGACAATTCAAAGGTCGTGGTAGCCGGAACCGGAAAGCCTGCACCCGGAAACTCTGCCGGGAGTGCCGCTCCTTGAGTCCGTCACGTCCCTTTATTTTGAGGCCAGTTGCGACCGCGCTGCTGATGGCGGCGATTCTCCTCGTGGGGATTGTCTGCTATACGCAACTGCCTGTGTCAGCTTTGCCCCAGGTCGACTATCCTACGATTCAAATCCTCACGTTTTATCCGGGGGCCAGTCCGGAGGTTGTAGCAACAACAGTCACCGCTCCGCTCGAACGACAGTTTGGGCAGCTTCAAGGTCTAAGCCAGATGACTTCCAGCAGCTCAGGCGGCTGCTCGGTCGTCGTCCTTCAGTTCAACCTAAGTCTCAATATTGATATCGCGGAAGAAGAAGTGCAGTCGGCCATCAATGCTTCTCAAAGCTTCCTGCCCGCAAACTTGCCCTCGCCGCCGATCTACAGCAAGACAAATCCAGCGGATGCTCCGGTCATTACCCTGGCTGTCACCTCGAATACCATTCCGCTCGCTCAGGTGGAAGACCTCGTAGACACCCGGCTTGCTCCCAAGATTTCGCAGTTGAGCGACGTCGGTCTTGTGACCATCAGCGGTGGTCAAAAGCCTGCCGTTCGTATTCAGGCCAACCCGGCGGCGCTTTCATCCTACGGTATCAATCTCGAAGACTTGCGCACCGCGGTAACGCAAGCCAGTGTCAACGCTGCCAAAGGAAATTTTGACGGTCCGCGCCAGGACTTCCAGATTGACGCCAACGATCAACTTGTCACCAGCAAGGACTATCGACAGGTTGTAGTCGCCTACCGCAACGGCGCGCCGGTGATGCTGACTGACGTCGCAAAAATAGTGGATGGCGTAGAGAACACCAATCTGGCGGCGTGGATGAATAAGACGCCCGCGGTCATCGTAAACGTGCAGCGCCAGCCCGGCGGAAATACCATCAGTGTCGTCAAGCGCATAAAAGCCTTGTTGCCGCAGTTGGAGGCAAACCTTCCGAAGGGAATTGACGTTACTACCCTCACCGACCTCACCACGCCGATCCAGGCCTCGGTTAATGACGTCGAGTTTGAATTGATGCTGACGATTTTCCTCGTCGTTATGGTGATTTTTCTCTTCTTGCGCAATCTATACGCCACGATTATTCCCAGCGTGGCTGTGCCCCTCTCGCTGGTGGGAACCTTCGCCGCGATGTACGCCCTCGGCTATAGCCTCGACAACCTCTCGCTCATGGCCCTCACTATCTCTACGGGATTCGTCGTTGACGATGCCATCGTCATGGTCGAAAACATCTCCCGCTATATCGAGGAAGGCGAGCCGCCCATGGAAGCGGCCTTGAAGGGCGCCGAGCAGATTGGGTTCACCATCGTCTCTCTGACGGTTTCTCTTATCGCCGTACTCATTCCTCTCCTTTTTATGGGTGACGTGGTCGGCCGCCTTTTCCGCGAGTTTGCGGTTACCCTCGCCGTAACCATCGTCGTTTCCGCAATCGTTTCTCTGACGCTGACGCCCATGATGGCCTCGCGCATTCTGAAACAGCATCCGAAGGATCAGCAGGGGCGCTTTTATCGCGTCACGGAACGCGCTTTTGACTCCATGATCGCTTTCTATGGCCGCACTCTAAAGTTTGTGTTGCGCTTCCAGACCATCACCCTTCTCATTGCTCTGTGCACACTTTTGCTCACCATCTTTCTCTATATCACCATTCCCAAGGGATTCTTCCCGGTGCAGGACACCGGCATCATTCAAGGCATTTCTCAGGCGCCTCCCACCATCGGCTCCAAGGCCATGGCACAAAAACAGCAGGAACTCGCTGACGTAATACTCAAAGATCCTGCGGTCGAGAGTCTCTCTTCTTTCATTGGCGCGGATGGCACAAATATCACGATCAATAGCGGAAGGATGTCCATCAATCTGAAGCCGCTCGAGCAGCGCAACATGAACGCTTCCGATATCATTCGTCGGCTGCAGACCAAGCTGGCTGATGTACAGGGCATTCAGCTCTTTATGCAGCCCGTACAGAACATCACCATCGACGATCGCGTCAGCCGCACACAATACCAATACACACTGGAAGACCCCGACGCGAACGAGCTGAACGACTGGACCAACCGTTTCGTCGCTAACCTGAAGAAGTTGCCCGAGCTTGAAGATGTTGCCACAGACCAGCAGCCCGGCGGACTTGCTGTCTCGCTCGTAATCGACCGTTCCACGGCTTCGCGACTAGGAATTGCGCCCACGACCATCGACAACACTCTCTATGACGCCTTCGGCCAGCGCCAGGTCAACACCATGTATACGCAGTTGAATCAATACCACGTCATTTTGGAGGCGCAGCCCCAGTTTCAGCTCGATCCGGATAAGCTGAACAAACTTTATATTCAATCGAACTCCGCTGCTAATACCACTGGCGCGGCCGCTTCCTCTTCCGGTAACGGCTCCACATCCGCGGGATCCAATGCGTTGACCGGTTCCGCTCTCTACACTCCGTCTGCGAATACACTGACTTCGCCCGCGAATGCGCTCACCTCGAGTACTTCGAGCGCAACTTCCAGTAAGGGCGCGTCGTCTGCCGGTACTTCGAGTTCCACAACGAGCAGCGCAGTGCCCCTGGGAACCTTCTCGCATTTTGAAACTGTAACCGAACAACTCTCCATCAATCATCAGGGACAATTTCCGGCGATTACAGTTTCCTTCAACCTCGCGCCCAAAGCCGCACTCGGCGGCGCAATTTCTGCCATTACAAAAGTGCAAAAAGATATGCATATGCCCGCCAGCTTACAGGCCGATTTCCAGGGTACTGCTGCGTCCTTCCGAAATTCGCTCTCCAACATGCCTCTGCTCATCCTCGCGGCTCTGGTTACCGTCTACATCGTCCTCGGGGTCTTGTATGAAAGTTTCATCCATCCAATCACGATTCTGTCCACTCTTCCTTCTGCCGGTGTTGGGGCCTTTCTCGCGCTGATCCTCTTCGGCCAGGATCTCAGCGTCGTTGCTATCATCGGGCTCGTGCTTCTAATCGGCATTGTCAAAAAAAACGGCATCATGATGGTTGATTTTGCGCTGGACGCCGAGCGCAACCACGGAAAAAGTTCCACCGATGCCATCTACGAGGCGTGCCTTCTGCGTTTTCGTCCCATCATGATGACCACCATGGCCGCTCTGCTTGGTGGTTTGCCGCTGGCGTTCGGCTCAGGTATTGGTTCTGAATTGCGCCGGCCTCTCGGCATCGCCATGGTTGGCGGTCTTTTGGTAAGCCAGGTACTCACTCTGTACACCACGCCGGTCATCTACATTTTCTTTGACAAACTGGCGCAGCGTTTCTCGTTCGCAAAGCGGCCGGAAGCGGCCGATTCCGGCGCCGAGCCGCAACCCGCGGGTTCCTTATGAACGTCTCTGAACCTTTCATCCACCGGCCGGTTGCAACCACACTGCTGACGATTGCCATTGCCATTGCCGGCGCCATTGCTTTCGAAGTTCTGCCGGTTTCTCCATTGCCGCAGGTGGACTTTCCCACCATTTCGGTTAGCGGCAGTTTGCCTGGCGCCAGCGCGGAAATTATGGCTTCCTCTGTGGCCACTCCACTCGAACGCCAGTTCGGCCACATTGCCGGCGTAACTGAGATGACGTCCACGAGCAGCCTCGGAACGTGCAATGTTACAATTCAGTTCGATCTCAGCCGCAATATTGACGGAGCCGCGCGCGACGTCGAGGCAGCTATCAATTCCGCGCGCACCTATTTGCCGGCGAATTTGCCCGCAAATCCCACCTACCGCAAGGTTAACCCCGCCGATTCGCCGATCATGATCCTTGGCCTTACCTCTGATAAATATGGCCCCGACAAGCTGTACGACGAAGGCTCCACGGTCGTTCAGCAAAAACTTTCACAAATTCAAGGCGTAGGACAGGTCAACGTTGGCGGCGGCGCATTGCCGTCGGTCCGCGTCGAAGTGAATCCCACCAAGCTTGCCAGCTATGGCCTCACCATGGTGGATCTGCAATCCGTCTTGCGCATCCAGAATTCGGATCTCGCGAAGGGCCAGATTACGGATGGCAACTTCAGCGCTGACATCATCGCCAACGACCAGATTTCCCACGCCGTAGACTACAAGCCCATCATCGTCGGTCATAACAACGGCGCGGCCATTCACCTTGAAGATGTCGCCGACGTAATCGACTCCGTTCAAAACGTGCGCGCTGCGGGGTATTTGAATGGCAAACGCGCCATCTTGCTCATCATTTTTCGCCAGCCCGGTGCCAATATTATTGAGACCGTCGATCGTATTCGCTCCGAGCTGCCTTCCATCCAAGCCTCTATTCCAAATGGAATCGCGACTACCTTGGTTCTGGATCGAACCACCACTATTCGCGCGTCCGTTAGCGACGTCGAAAAAACCTTGGTGATTTCCATAGTCTTGGTGATCATCGTTGTCTTTGTTTTCTTGCGGAATGGCCGCGCCACCCTCATTCCTGCCGTCGCTGTCCCCGTTTCTCTGATTGGGACGTTCGCCGTCATGTATCTCTGCGGGTACAGTTTGGACAATCTTTCGCTCATGGCCCTCACCATCTCTACAGGTTTCGTTGTGGATGATGCCATCGTGGTCATGGAGAACATCACACGCCATTTGGAAGAAGGCCTGGACCCCTTTGCCGCTACTCTCAAGGGCGCGAAGGAGATTGGTTTCACCGTTCTATCGATCAGCATTTCGCTGATCGCTGTCTTCATTCCGCTCTTGCTGATGGGCGGAATCGTTGGCCGCCTCTTCCGCGAGTTTGCGATTACTCTCTCTACCGCCATTATCGTCTCGATGGTGATTTCGCTCAGCACGACTCCGATGATGTGCGCCTACCTGCTGCGAAATGAGCGCGCCAGGAAACACGGCCGCCTCTATATGGCGTCGGAGAGATTTTTTGATGGCGCCCTGAATGGGTACCGGAAAAGCCTCCACTGGGTATTGGAAAATCCCGCGCTTATTCTCACAGTTCTTTTCCTCACCATTGTTCTCAACGTCGTTTTGGTCTATAGAATCCCTAAAGGTTTTTTCCCTCAGCAAGACACGGGCACTCTCGGCGGCGCCATCCAAGGCCCTCAGGACTCTTCCTTCCCGGCCATGAACGACGCGATCCAAAAGATTGAGGCGGTGATCAATAAGGACCCTGCCATTCAGAACGTCATGGGCTTCACCGGTGGAGGCGGTGCCACCAATACCGGAAATATTTTTATCGCCCTGAAACCGCTCAACGTCCGCAAAATCGGCGCGCCGGAAATCATCAACCGTTTGCGCCCACAATTAAATCGCCTTCCGGTAGCTTCTGCTTTCCTTCAGGCCTCGCAAGATCTTCGCATCGGCGGCCGTTCGAGCGCCGCTCTTTATCAGTACACCATTCAGACTGACACCATCGCAGACCTTGCCACCTGGGGACCGCGCGTCTTCGCGGAAATGAAAAAGCTTCCCGGCTTCCAGGACGTGAACACCGATCAGCAAAACGGCGGCCTCGACGTCGTTCTAAACTACGACCGCGTCACAGCCGCAAAGCTCGGCCAAACGGCTTCATCTCTCGACAGCGGCATTTATAGCGCTTTTGGTCAGTCGGAAGTTTCGCTCATCTACACGCAGTTGAACCAATACTATGTCGTCCTGGAAGTCGACCCCCAGTATTCACAAACCCCCGAAGGGCTGAAGAATATCTATTTTCATCCCGCAGGAAACAGCAACGTGACCGCCGCTGGCAACACTCCGCTCATCACCATGGCCACCTCTCAGACGAACACCATCCCTCTCGCGCTCAACCACACAGGCCTCTCGCCTTCGGTCACGACCTCTTTCAATCTTGCGCCGGGCGTCTCTCTAAGCGACGCTACGTTGGCTATCGACCAAATGAAGCAGCGCATCGGCGCGCCCTCCAGTCTTCGAGGATTTTTCGCAGGCACACTTCAGGCCTACCAGAATTCACTCGCCAATGAAAAGTATCTCGTCATCACTGCGATCCTTGCGGTCTACATTGTTCTTGGCATCTTGTACGAAAGTCTTATTCATCCCCTCACGATCATTTCGACACTGCCATCCGCCAGCGTCGGCGCTATCATCGCGCTCATGATTTTCAAAGTGGACCTCAACGTCATTTCCATCATCGGCATCGTTTTGCTGATTGGCATCGTAAAGAAGAACGCCATCATGATGGTTGATTTCGCCTTACAAGCGGAACGCGAACAGGGCCTGAGTACCGAAGACTCCATCTTCCAAGCCTGCATGCTGCGTTTCCGTCCGATCCTCATGACCACCATGGCCGCGCTTTTCGGCGCTTTGCCTCTGGCATTTGGAACGGGCACTGGTTCCGAACTTCGCCGGCCTCTTGGCATCACGATCGTTGGAGGACTGATCATGAGCCAACTGCTTACGCTTTACACCACCCCGGTCGTTTACCTTACGCTCGATCGGCTGCGGCTTCGGTTGCTAAAAAAAGAGCACGACACGCTTGCTTCACCGGGTGAGCCGGCCCCCAGCGCCGCAGATTGATGACAAGGGCAAAACTATGATTAACGTTCGATTCAAAACTCTACCGGCCGCCGCAATCGCGGCAGTGTTTCTTGCAGGATGCACCGTCGGGCCGAAGTATCACACACCCACAGCCACCGTTCAGCCGCCTCCGGTCGCATACAAAGAATTGCCGACACTGGTCTCGGATGCAGAAGCTTGGAAGGTTGCGCAACCCCAGGACGCCATGCTCCACGGCAAATGGTGGGAGATTTACAATGATGCAGAGTTGAACGCACTGGAAGAAAAACTGATCGTCGACAACCAGAACATCAAACAATCGTTTGAGAATTTCATGGCAGCGCGAACACTGGTTGCGCAGGCCCGTTCGCAGCTTTTTCCAACGGTAGGCGTAGCGCCTTCTTACCAGCGGACCCGCACCTCGGCAAATCTCAGAGTAAATAGTGGCAGCTCAAGTTCAGGGAGCGGCGGCACAACCAACATACCCAATCTACAGGCCCAGGTTTTTTCTATTCCGGTCTCCGCTTCCTGGGAGCCTGATCTTTGGGGCAAAGTCCGCAACACGATCAGTGAAGCCCAGTACAACGCGCAGCTCAGCGCCGCCGACCTCGAAAACGAAAAGCTGACCGAGCAAGCCAGCCTCGCCGTTTTTTACTTCGAGCTACGCGGCCAGGACGCATTGCAGAAAATCTTCGATGAAACCATCGAAGCGGATAAGAAATCCGTCGAGTTGACGAAGGCCCGCTATGAAACGGGCGTCGACGATCAAATCTCGCTCGTCCAGGCCCAAAATGCCCTCGAGACAGCCGAATCCGAAGGCACCAATCTCGGGATCGCCCGAGCCCAGTTCGAACACGCCATTGCCGTCCTCATCGGCACCACGCCTTCCAGCTTCTCCGTTCCCGTTAGGCCGTTGAACGCCGTTCCGCCCGCTCTCCCCGTAGGCGTGCCTTCTCAACTTCTCGAACGCCGTCCGGACATCGCCGCTTCCGAGCGCACCATGGCCGCCGCCAACGCCCAAATCGGAATCGGCGTCGCCGCCTACTATCCAAACCTCTCGCTCACTGGCGACGTAGGCTTTTCAAGCTCGGCCATCCAAACTCTACTCGCCTGGCCCAGCCGAATTTGGTCCGTCGGCACATCACTCTCCGAAACGATCTTTGACGCAGGCTTGCGCCGCGCCACCGTTCAGCAGTACATCGCGACGTACAATGCCGACGTTGCTGGTTATCGCCAGACTGTTCTCACCGCTTTTCAACAAGTCGAAGATTCCATGGCCGCAGTCCGCATCTTGTCCAAGCAAATTCAGGAACAGCTAGCCGCCGAGCAATCCGCAGAGCGCTATCTCGAGTTGGCAAGAGCCCGTTACTACACCGGCGTCGATACCTACCTCAATGTGTTGGTCGCGCAAACCACACTGCTCTCCGATCAGCAAACTCTCGCTTCTCTCCGTACACAGGCTATGACTGCCTCCGTCCAATTGATCGAGGCCCTCGGCGGCGGCTGGGACCGTTCGCAGCTCTCAACACCAGCGCAAGTCTCCGAGAAAACCCACGAATCCAAAGTCGACTAGCTTCCGTTGTAGGGGCGCGCTTGAGCGCGTCCCTCTTCGGTTTTCCATGGACGCACCCACGATTCGACCGCTGCACTCGTCTTTGGCCAGTCGACCGTGAACGATCCAAGAAACGAATCCATCTCCCGCCTTACTTTCAGGCCGCAGTCGCTGCCCGGCGTTGGCGAGACATCTTCCACTCGCGATACACCTCATTCGCGTACTGCGGCGTGAGGCGATAAATCGACGCGATTGCGGATATAAGATTTTCCCGCTCCTGAGTTTTTTCAGACAGTCGGTCAAACTCGCCGAAGTATATTCTTGGATGGCCGAACATTTTGTCCCCGTTGATTGCCGCCCTAGGGCTATTTGGAACTTTCACCGCGTGCCTTCTCTACGTAAATTGACATTACAAAAGCGCCTGCCATACGTAGTGACGGTCCAGCGCAGTTCGTTTCATCGTTTCGATTCCATTGGGGATGGGGGTCGCCGGACTTTGTTGCTTGTCATTTCGAGCAAGTAGGCGTACTTATTTAACAACGATTTCCGGTCTAACTCGGCCGGGACGCGCGGCGATGGTCCATATAACGACCAGACTCTGACAAGGAGCGTGGAGTTTTCAGACTTCAACGGAAGCAAGCGGATTCGGAAAGACCGCGCGATAACGAAGCGTAGCTAGGCCCGAACGTACCCAGTCATTGCGATCAAAGACAGCTGGCTCGTGAAGGAGAAAACATAATGGCAAGTCCGCAGCTAACAACCATCAGTCCCTCGATGAATCCCTCAAAGCCGGTCAATCACTACAAAGCATACAAACCCAGGCCATTCAAGAAAGAAGAGCGCGACAAAGTAACAATTCTTTACGGGGGACTGACCTGGAAGCATGAACGACTCATTCAGGGCGCGTTGCACAACTTGAATTACAAAGCGGAGCCACTGCCAAACATCACGCGCGAAGATCTGGACGCCGGGAAGGAATTGATTGACGTTGGTGCGTGCTGTCCCACCATCTTCACCACCGGGAGTCTGGTGAATCTTCTGAAGAAAAAAGTCGCCGCGCAGGGCAAGGACGAAGTGAACGACAAGTTCGTCTATCTGACCGCGGGCGCATGCGGCCCCTGTCGGTTCGGCCAGTATCACGAATCGTATTCGATGGCGCTGGATGGCCTGGGCCTGCGCGATTTTCGTATGTTTCTTCTCGCACAAGATGAATTAGACCAGGGTGCCGCGGACGGTGGTGGACTGGAAATCAACATGCCGCTGAGCCTCGGAATGATTTGGGGTATTCTCTGCGCCGACCTCTTGATGGATTTGGAATACATGACTCGGCCGTATGAGGTGAACCCGGGACAAACAGACCGTGTCCTAAAAGAGAGCATCGAGTACTTGTACGATAAATTCCGCAACCGGCCCAGCCGCGGCAAGAAGCTGGGACCCCTCGCGTGGCACTTGATGACCAATTATTTCACGCGGGCGCTGCGAGTGATTCGCAAGAAGTGGGAAGCGATCGAAGTCGATCATCTCCGCGTGAAAGCCAAAGTGAAAGTTACCGGCGAATTCTGGCTGCAAACACACGAAGGAGAAGGGAACTACAACATCAAGCGCTGGCTGGAGCAGGAGGATAGCGAAGTTGTTCCTCCGCCAGTAGCCGTATGGCTGCATTATCTGCTGCATCCCAGCATCCGCAAACTCGAGCATCGGCATTCCACCAGCAAGCATCCCCGTCTCCAGCAAATGATGTTGAAGGCGCTCGAGCGTGTCTATCGCGGTACCTACAACCGGTTTCGGAAAGCGCTAGGCAATCTCCCTTACGAGCTACCCGATCAGGAGGAGTTGCGGCGTCTCGCGGAGCCTTTCTATCACTTTGAGTTGCGAGGTGGCGAAGGGCACATGCTGATCGGGAAAGCGCTGCACACGTATCACCACAAAAAAGCACACATGACTTGCGAGCTCTCCCCTTATTCGTGCATGCCCAACACCATGTCGGTCGGGTCCATGGCCAATGTGCTTGGAAAATATCCCGACTTGCTCTACGCCCCGATTGAAGTGAAGGGCGATTCTGAAGTGCACGCGCTCTCGCGGTGCCAGATGATCCTCACCGAGGCGAAGAAGCGCGCGAAAGCGGAGTTCGAATCCGTTCTCAAGAAAACCGGCTTAACCGTGGACGCCATCCGAAAGTACGAAGCTCGTCATCCGGAATTGCGCAGCGCCACCTATCGCATACCTCACCGCGACTGTGCGGGCGTCGCAGCGAATTACGTGCTTCATCTCGCGCATGACAAAGGATTGGCGAGAGCCTAACCACAGCGATGTTGCAAGGCCAAGTCTAGGCAGAGAAAGAGGCGACCTCTCTATGGCCAACGAGCGACTCGTTCAGATTTTACCCCTGGAAGGTACTCTCGCGAGGAAGCCCGCCCCGGCTCCCGCAGCCATGGTTTCGGCGGGTCCAGGTAAAACTTGCGGAATCGATGTTGGCAGCACGACCTGCAAATATGTACTCGTCTCGCAAGACGGCCAGCTGCTGGCGCAATCCTACGAACGCCACAATACCAAGCAGGCGGAAAAAGTCTTAGAGTTTCTGACTCGTCTGGAAAAGGAATTCCAGCTCACACCTCATCAAGACCGCGTTTTTTTCACCGGCTCTGGCTCTGGACTCATCGCTCCACTAGTTGGCGGGAAGACGATTCAGGAAGTTGTGGCGGTCGCCGCATCCGTCGAAAAAGTTCATCCCTCGGTGCGCTTCGTCAGCGAAATTGGCGGCGAAGATATGAAAACAATTTTCTTCAGCGGAACAGAGACCAACAAGAGCAAACAAGTTCTCATGCAGGCCGCTTGTTCAGGCGGCACTGGCACGTTCATTGAAAAGACGGCGCGCAAGCTGGAGATTCCCACGGAAAAGCTTGCGAAGATGCGCTACACGGGGTACACGCTGCACAAGGTGAGCAGCAAGTGCGGCATCTTTGCCGAAGCCGACGCCAATACGCTGCTTAAAGCGGGAGTACCCGTCGAAGAGATCATCGCGTCGCTGTTCGAGGCCGTCGTCTATCAAAACCTCGCAACGCTCACTCGTGGCAACACACCGGTTCCAGAGATTCTCCTGCTCGGCGGGCCCAATCTTTTCTTTACTGGCCTCCAGGAAGCGTGGCGCTATCACCTGACGAAGGTGTGGAAAGAACGCAAGGTCGAGATGCCGGATGGCAAGGATCCCGCAACGATGATTCTCGTCCCAGACGATGCGCTTTACTATGCTGCACAGGGATGCGTCGAAGTTGGGCGAAGTGAACCGGCATCCTCCGGCATCTATCTCGGGATTGAGAATCTCCGACAGTGGATTGAAGTTGGGCAACACGAAGAAAAGAAAAAAGCTGGCCGTGGAGGACTTTGGAAGGATCCGCAAGAACTCGAATCCTTCAAGGCGCGTTACGCTGGCGGAAACGGGAACGGTAACGGAAAAAGTAACGGAAACGGCCATGGCCATGGAAACGGAAACGGTAACCGAAACGGACATTCCTCCGCAGACGGCGTCGAAGCCGTGAGCAGAATCGGAAAATTAGGGCGCGTGGTGGTTGGATGTGATTTCGGTTCGACCACCGCCAAAGCCGTTTGCCTATCTCCAGAAAAAGAGCTTCTGTATTCGTGCTATGCCCTGAGCCGCGGCAATCCTATTGAGGATGCCAAAGTGCTCTTCCGCCAGATACGAGAAGCCATTGGCGTGGGCGAAATCGTAGGCCTTGCGATCACAGGCTACGGCAAGGACTTGCTGAAAGGAATCCTGGGAGCCGATTGTCCGGTCGTAGAAACCATCGCGCACGCCAGCGCTGGCTTGCATTACTTTCCAGACGCGGACTGCATTTGCGATGTCGGCGGCGTTGACGTCAAAATCATGCTCCTCAACAACGGCGCGGTAACCGATTTTCGTCTCAACTCCCAGTGTTCTTCGGGAAATGGAGCATTTCTTCAGGGCGTCGCCGAGCGCTTCAACATTCCAATGAGTGAGATGGCCGACCGCGCCTTTCTCGCCGAATCCATGCCGCAATTGTCGATGGGCTGCGGCGTCTTTTTGCAAAGCGACATTGTGAATCAGCAACGCAAAGGCTGGCAGGCAGACGAGATTCTTGCAGCCCTCTGCGCCATTCTTCCGCTAAACGTGTGGATCTATGCAGGCGGCTTAAATAATCTTAACCAAGTCGGCCGAAAATACATTCTGCAAGGTGGAACGCACAAAAATCTCGCTGTCGTGAAAACCCAAGTAGATTTCATTCTTTCAAAAATTCCGGAGGCTGAAGTTGTTGTTCACCCGTTTTCCGGGGAAGCCGGTGCCATCGGAGCTGCTCTCGTCGCTCTCGAATGGTGGGAAAAGGGAGGACGCACAAGTTTTCGGGGCTTCGACGCCATCGATCGGCTCACTTACAAGACGGTGACCGCGGTCGAAACGGTTTGCCATTGGTGTCCCGTTAATTGCCAGCGAAGCTTCATCGATGTGGAACTCGACGATGGCAAGGGACGCGAGTGGAGCAAAGTGCCCTTGGGCACTGGCTGGGAGCGCGTCATTGTAAATAACTCCTGCCCCAAAGGACTCGTGGAAGATCTGAATGAAATGAAAGTGATCAAGACCGAAATCGAGAGGACGAAAAATGCCTTTCCGAATGTTGCCGACCTGGTTCGCAAAGAAGCCTTCCGTCGCGTCTCCACCTAAAGATCGCTCGCAGCTCCGTGTCGGCATTCCCAAAGTCCTGAATATCTGGACGACCAGCCAGTTCTGGGTGGGCTTCCTGAAGGCCTTGGGCGTCGCTTCGGAAAATATCGTCTGGAGCTCGGATACTTCGGAAGAACAAGGTCGTGAATTCGGGAAAGGCCGCGGCACAGTGGATTGCTGTTATCCGGTGAAATGCATGAGCGGGCATTACGGCGAATTGATATTCGGCCAGAAAAAAAAGATCAACATTCTCTTCAGTCCTATGATTCACTCTCTTCCCTCGATTCTTCACGGACATGTGGTGGACACGGTCACTTGCACGCGCGTGATGGCCGGCCCGGAAAGCGTGAAGGCCGGTTTCATGAAAGAACGCGATGTGTTTGCGGAGAATGGTATCGTGTACGCCTCGCCGTTTGCCAGCCTCGGTGACCGCAACATGGTTGCGGGTCAACTCTGTAGCTCGCTGAAAGACTCATTTGATCTGGACATGGAAGAAACGGAGCGCGCCGTCCAAGCAGGATTTCTCGCGCTCGACAATTTCACGGAAAAAGCGCGCCAACACTCACGAGATGTTCTGACTTGGTGCGCGAAGAACCAGAAACCATGCATTCTTGTGCTTGCGCGCCCTTATCACATGGATACCGGCATTGGCCACGAAATAGAGGGAGAGCTGCAAGCCCATGGCTATCCGATTCTCTGGCTGCAGTATCTTCCCGGCGACCTGGACTTAATGAACTGGGTGTTCGAAGACGACCTGCGCGCCGGGCGGATCAAAAGCGCCTTCGACATCAATGATGTTTGGACGTCATCCTACAGCAGCAACACGAACGAAATCATGTGGGGCGCAAAATTCGCGGCTCGATGCCCGTGGATTACATGCGTGGTTCGTCTATCGAGCTACGAATGCGGCATGGATCAGCCAACCTACACGCCAACGCAGAAAATCGTGGAAGCCACCGGCACTCTGTTTTTCAAGTTCGGAGATCTGGATTCTACCAAACCGAGCGGCAGCATAAAGATCCGCGTAGAAACGATCGTTCATTACATGGCGAAGTATTCTCAGGAAATCATCCAGCGCAAGCTGAGTTTGCTTTCGCCTGGCTGCCCCTTGGGCGATATGGAAACGCTAACGCATTCCATTCCGGCTGACGCAACTCCAAAGGCAAAGACCGTCGGAGTCTGTTGACGATGCGCCGCCCGGTGCAATCCGACCGCAGCCGTTTTTGGCTGGAGGAAATACCGCATTGTCGGTATTGAAATGTCTGGTTGGACATCCAACAATCTCCGCATGACCTGCCTTTGTCACCAACAGAGAAAATGGGTCCGCGAAAAGAAGATCTGTGAGCTTGAGCTGGGCGCATTAAAGGAGAATTTATGAAGAAGCTTTGGATGAGTTTTGGATTGATTGTGGGCCTGGCGCTGCCAGCCGCGGCACAAGACAAAGAAACAGACCGCGTCGAAAACGCGGGAAAAGTGATGAAGGAAATTCTCAACGCTCCAGACAGCATTCCGCAAAGTGTTCTCGACAAAGCCGATTGCATCGTGATTTTGCCGTCCGTGCTCAAGTTTGCCATCGGTTTCGGAGGCAGCTATGGCCGCGGTGTTATGACGTGCAGAGGCGGCAAGACATTTCATGGCGGCTGGAGCGCTCCATCGATGATGGCTCTCGAAGGTGGCAGCGCAGGTTTGCAGCTAGGTGGTAATGCGACCGACTTCGTTCTGCTGCTCATGAGTCCCCGCTCCGCTACCAGCATTCTCGCTAGCAAAGTCAAGATTGGCGGGGACGCTACCGCCGCGGCCGGTCCGGTTGGCCGCACGGCTTCCGCAGAAACGGACGTCACCATGCGGGCCGAAATACTTTCCTATTCGCGCGCTCGAGGGCTCTTCGCAGGCATCTCGCTGGCAGGTTCCACTCTTCGTGTCGATAATGGCGCCAACAAGAATCTATACGGCAAGGAAGTTAGCGGTAGCTCGATTGTTTTCGCGAAGTCTGTGCCAGTGCCAGAGTCCGCTGTGGTATTGATAGCAACACTGCAGAAGGCTTCCCCAATAAATAAGAGCGGAAAATAGTCCCCGGTTCTTTGCGCCTCGGCCCAACGGGGTAAAGGCGAGTGGCAACCTCAGATTGCGCACGCCGGAGCATTTTGCTGGCCAATGGCTACACTTGCCCATGACGGTTTGATTGTGTCTCCCTCCCTGTCATTTCTGACAGTTCAATAGAAGCTCGATGTTATAGATCATCTGATCTTTCACTCGTACTCCATTTGGGGCCAATGAGGCGTTTTTACTTCATATCGATAGCGGTCGCTCTCCTCGGTGGAATCCTGCTGGGATCGTGGAGGCCCACTAGCTCGGCGAAAACGCAAGCCCTTCCGCCGGCCTCTATTTGCATTTGTGGACTGAAAGATCGCCCATGCGTGACTTACACGGTCTCTTTCCACGAGCCGACCGCAGCTTATGGAGATTCCCAGGGTGAGGGCGTCACTGACTACGAACAAAAAACAATCTCCATCGCTCGCAGCCGAGATCGTTTTAGAAACGTTCAGGCGCTCCAGCATGAAGTTTTCCATGCCGCGCTATGGGAACGGGACTTCCATGACGACAGTGAGAAATGGGATTTGCACGCCTGGATTTATTTTACCGAAGGAGTATTCCCGCTGCTTCTCCACGACAACCCGGACTTCGTCAAGTACGTGATGGAAGAAAGATAGAACTTGTCTGCGCGACTCTAAACAAAACGGCAACCGGCATTCACTAAATATCTCTGCTGAACGGAATCGTTTCTGGATACACCTCCACTGGGGAACAAGCAACAGGATGGTCGGCGAAGCATGTCGCACAAAAGAGGAGAGTTGAATGAGTGATGAAAAAGCCCAGAAAACCAGTATGAAGCAAAAGGCGGCCCGCGAGCTTGAGGAAATGGGCGTAATCTTTTTGTATCTGGCCTTTTTCTTTTGCGCTATAGCGACCTATAGCATGTTGTTGCTCAACAAATTCCAAGTCTCATATTTTACCTATGGCACTGCGTTGATCAACGCTCTCGTGATCGCCAAAGTAATTCTCATCGGAGACTACATGCACCTTGGCAAGAAGCAAGAAGCCAAGTCATTGATTTATTTGGCGCTTTATAAGGCATTTGTATTCGGCTTGCTCGTCTTCGCTTTTCATATCATTGAAGAAGTGATCAAGCACCTTGTGCATGGGGAACACATCGCACCATTGTTCCGCGAGACCCGCATCGACGACCTGCTCTGCCGTACTTTGATCATATTTTGCACTTTCATTCCGCTCTTTGCATTCATAGAGTTGCGCAGAGTGCTTGGTGAAAGCCAATTTAGTGCGTTGTTTTTCAAGTCGCGAGAGACACCAAAGCCCAGCTCATAAAGCAGAAGCTGAGGGGATTGCCCCGGCTCACAGCCGACTTCTTCCTTGCCTGTTCAGGGACTATCTCATAAATGCTCTTTAGGAGGGCACGGCTTCAGCCGTGCCGAAAACAACTCGAAAACGGGGGGCTTTAGCCCCTGAAGAATCGTGGCATTTCCGAAGCTCTGTTTTATGAGATGGCTTGTAGTTCTTGCAGCTGACTATTTCTGGTGGGATACAAAGTAGGACGAGTTGCGGGTAATCGGAAGCTAGAGCTCATGTGGCGCTGGCGACTTGCCAAGAGTTGGAAGGAGCGGGGCCTCGCCAGTCCCGCTCCTTTTCCTTCGCAAGGTTCGCCTCTATTGCTTAAGTTGCATCGGAGGCCCGCTGACGCGCTTTCCCTTTAGATCGACCGTCACCTCGACGCGGTCAGCGATCGTAACGAAGGGAATGCCTTTATTCATCCCGTAGTCCTTGCGGTCGAACGCCATTGTTCCTTTAATGGAACCCTCGCCTGTCCCTACACCAGTAACCGTAAATGTCAATGATTCTGGTTTAGTTACTCCGCGGATTGTAAAGTCGCCATCCACCTTGATTGTGTTAGGACCGGTTTGCGTGAACTTGGTAGAGTGAAATGTGATCAACGGATCGTGCGAGGCGTCGAAGAAATCTTTGCTCTTCAGCTTGCCGTCCTTCATGCCGCTTCCAGTATTAACACTGTCTGCCTGAATCTTGATGTCCAGAACTCCCGTAGTGACATCAGGAGACGTAAATGTAGCTGTGGCGTCCCACTTGTCGAAAGTACCCTTCAATTCTACCGATGCCTTCACGTAGAAAGTGACTGCGCTATCTGGCGCCGGCGAAATCGCGAAGACTGGAGCTTGCGCCTGGCTCACCGAGGGGAGCAGGGTTGACGCTAAAAGACATACGACCGCTAATCTCATTGAATTCCTCCTCAATCACAAATAAGACGACATAGCCTCATGCACATCATCAGGCTGTCATAAGTGCGCCAGAGCCTCCTACTGTCAAAACTGACAGCCCTTCACGCCCTGTCAAAAAACCAGCCAGAACCCACACTGTTCAAAAAGAGACACCTATTTGCGATGGAACAGACTGGCAGTTTTGACAGTGGCGCACTCCCATCCCTTCCATCAGATACTGACGGCAAGCTCGGAGATCAGGGAGACAGCCTACAACTTGCTCACGTCAAAAGGGTCTCACCGGCCACGAGCGAAGACCATGAAGCCTTTATGCGGCTTCGCCCAGCATCACCTCTAGCCATTCCTATGAAGCGAACGGAAAGCATTATCGCGTGGTGCCCTCTCCATGAGAACGAATCCCTGGAAATCGCGCGATGCACTTTCGAAAAACGTCAAGACAGACTAAGGAGAGTTCTAATGAATCAAAGTTTTGCAATGGAGCAAGAAAAAGCCATCCCGGCCAATGCTGTTACGAGTTGCAAGCGCTTGGTGATGATTGGTGTTGTGGCCCTGGCGGCGGCCATCCCTGCGTTTGCGCAGAATCCTGAACTCCAACAGAAGCTAGCAGCCGTAAAGCAGGTGATCGCTCTAAATAAACAGAGTTTGCAGCAATATCAGTGGACGGAAACCACGCAGCTCAATCTGAACGGAGATGCGAAGCCGCCAACTCAAAATCTGTGCCGGTACGGTCCTGACGGGCAGGTTCAGAAGACTCCCATCGGTCCTCCGCCCGAGCAACCCAGCGGCGGCAGATTGAAGCAAAGAGTCATTGAGAAGAAAAAAGCGGAGATGCAGGACTACATGGGCGACGTGAAGGGCCTCCTCAGCATGTACGTGCCGCCCGACCCCCAAAAGATGGAGCAAGCCTATCAGGCCGGCAAAGCCTCCTTAAATCCCCAAGGCGCCCTCACGAATTTGGTTTTCAGGGATTACGCGCAACCGGGCGATCAGATGACGCTTACTTTCGACACCGCCGCATCAAAAGTCATCTCCCTGAGCATTAACACCTACATGGGGCAAGCGAAGGACTGTGACGTTGCAAGTGCAGATGGCCACCTTCCCGATGGGACCAACTATGTGCAGCAGACAATTCTCAACGCCACCGCCAAAAAGCTGGTGGTAACCACAACCAGTTCCAATTACCAGAAGATGGGTGGCTAGCCGCGCAGAGTGAAGGCGTTCGATCCGCGAATCGCTTGGTCGACGCCTTCACCTTTGTTTTCTGTGGAGCATGTCTAGCGGGGAAGCAATAAAACCAAAGTGAATGGACCTTTACGATTTTAAAGCTCCGAATTTCCTACGCTTAAGGAAATCTCATGAGAATCGGCTACCGAACTAGATTAGCTGGAAGATTCTACGAGCACAGCAGAGCCAAGCAGAAGCAAAGGTGGCTACATCGACTGATTGGAAGACTTCTCAAAGTCCTCCAACGCTTTCAATACAAAAGCCGTCCTTATGACTTAGGAGAACTCCCGGCTGCGGAAGCAGCCGCAGTTGACACACACCGAAAGCCCAGGTGATTCGTTCCGGTACTGACCTCGCCTTTACCGCGCGTTCCCACCATATAACGTGAACAGTACTGATCGGTGCAAAGAAACGAGCCTCCGCGGTGAGTCTTCTTTTTCTCGGTAGGCTCAGAGGGATCAAAAGGAGCGTCTGGTCCTTTTGGATTTCGTGCTACTCCGCCGATGCTAGCCAGTTGTTTGTAATAATCCGGTCGGTACCAGTCTGAAGTCCACTGCCAGACATTTCCAGCCATGTCATACAGACCGTATCCATTGGGTGCAAATTGCGCCACAGGGGATAGGCCAGTGAAACCGTCGTTTCCGGTGTCTTGGTTAGGAAAATGTCCCTGATACGTGTTGGCCATCCACTTACCTTTAGGCTTGAACTCATCACCCCAAACGAAAGGCTTCCCTGAAAGTCCGCCACGAGCAGCGAATTCCCATTCCGCTTCGGTAGGTAGGCGCTTATGCGCCCATTTCGCATACGCCTCCGCGTCTTCGTAGGCTATCTGTACGACGGGATAGTTTTCTCTCCCTTTGATAGAACTCTCCGGGCCGGTTGGATGACGCCAGTTCGCACCCTTGATATAAGTCCACCATTGTAAATGGTCATTCAAGGCGACGGCATGATCGGGAGGAGCAAATACCACGCCCCCGGCAACTAGATTTTCCGGAGCAGCGCCAGGAAAGTCCTCTGCGCGAGGAGCTTTCTCAGCCACGGTTATGTAGCCTGTTGCTTTGACGAACTCGGCGAATTGCGTGTTAGTGACATCGGTTTTGTCCATGAAGAAGCCGTCCACGTAGACTCGGTGGATAGGCCTGGAGTCTGTCGTGGCTTGCATACCAACTTTATCCATGTCGGGAGGATCTTGCGCGCCCATCGAGAACTCGCCTCCCGTGATCCAGACCATGCCTCGCGGCGTATTGCCCGGAACCGGAGCTGCATTCGGTACGGTGGGAAGAAAATTCGCTCCGTTGGACGGCGACTCTGGCGCAGACGATGCAGCAGGGAGAGTGGCACTTGGCGGAGGAGAAACCGCGGCGCGATCGGTGCCCGGCGCTGCCGAGGCCGATGGCCTCGAATAGAGCGCGCCACCGACAACGCCTGCAAAAAGGATAACCGCCACAAGCAACGCTAGGACGTCACGTCGCGAGTCTGAAACTCGACCTATTTTGGTGGCCGTCTTGGGATGATTTCTTGCCACTATCAAAGCCCCTTCCGGGCTAACTCACTTGAGATTTATGGTGACGCCAAATAGTACGCCGTCGGTAGTCATATTGAAACTGGTGCCTCGGCTGCCTGCATAGTCCAGATTTAGGTAGCGATACCCTACCTGCAGCGTTAAGGCCGGCTTGATTCGATACCCCAGGAAACCGCCAAATTGGTACTCGAGCTTCGAGCCAGTATTCCATCCACCAACGTCACCCAGGATATTGATCACGATTTTCGGCGAAAGGGCCAGCTGAATTCGTCCGCCCACAATTGGGTCCACGAAATTCTGCGAGCCGGTAAAATTGATGCCAAGCGCGGATGGATTGAAGCTCAAACTCTCTCCGAGGTGCCAATACGTGAGTCCGGCCAGTGCATCAATCTTGATTTTTTCCTGATCGATCACACGATAACCGACTTTGGGATCCAAAAAAAACTCAGTGGCATGAGCTTTGGCGCTGATGGCCCCATCACCAACGGCCGGAGGAAGCGGGATTGCTGTGTCGTCCTCAAGCCTGATCCAAAAAATGTCCACGGATGTGACTATCCGCTTGTGGCTGGCTTGGACGGCCCCCATAAGTCCAATTTGGAAATGCGAGAGTAGATCGCTGGCGCTAGCACGGAAGCCGATGCCGTTGCCGTTCGGGCCCTGTATGGTGCCGTGCGCTCCCGGAAACCAGAGGTAGGGGCTCACGGCAAGATGCCACCCGTCATCTGGCGCGGCCTTGGCAGCCTGGGGTGGAGGTGAGCCGGCGGGATCGCCGCTTGTTGGCTGGTCAGGCGAGACGGAGTCCGCGACCACGGAGGCTGGAGTAACCCATGGTTTCAGCGCGTTGGTGCTGAAGGGGTACTCATCGTCCGAAGACGCTGCGCTCGCTTGAGCACGGCATGGAACAGCCGCGCCGAACAAGCACAGGCTCAGAGTGAAGGCCATGAATATTGTCACATATACAAGTTTCCTGCCTGAGAGCATCGAGAGATCCTTTATAGTTTGGGAGTTTTGCGAAGCATAGTTTCGCTTTTCGTCGTCAGGCCCGCCGGCGCGGTAGGAGAATCGACCTACAAATTGGGCGCTCATCTCTCGCTCCGAGGAATCGTCCTGAAATACAAATGCATTACTTGCGACCATGATTCATCGCATTCGACTCTCGAAAGGATGCGCCGCGCAGATGTGCTCCGAGAACTGTCAAAACTAACAGTCTCGCCGGCGGCCCTCATAGGCACCTTCGGGGAGCGCCTGTTAAATCCTCAACCATCGCGGAGTTGTGACTAACGAGCCCATCGGCGCGCTGGCACATCTCGGTCTCGCCCGCGCTTATGTATTGCTGGGCGATACACCAAAAGCGCGAACGGCATATCAGGATTTTCTCGCGCTCTGGAAAGACGCCGATCCGGAAATTCCTATCTTCATCGTCGCCAAATCCGAAAGTGCACGACTGCAATAGTGCTCCGCGGTCTACCCAATCCACTCGTTATTTGTTCCTCTGAAGTGGATTCCCAACGAAATCCTCGGGCAAGCACACCGAATCCGCTGAGCAGATATCCAAACATACAGCCCACGCTTTCGGGGTGCAAAAGCGTGGGCCGTGCCGTGCGGTGGTCATCCGGTGGAAATGGGAAGTTGATTCTTCAATCGACGGTGATGCGAGTAGCAGCTACTGTTCCCTTGACCTCTGCTATTGGCTTTCCAACGCCGACGGCGTCGTAGCTCGGAGGCCAGAGTTTGAAATCGAACATTCCTTTATAGGTTTTTCCGTCTGACGAGACCGTATCCGTTTCGTCGTCGGTGAAGATGGCTGAGAGGCCGCCGTCCGAGTTAAACATCAAGCCAATGTGGTGCAGCTTGACGGTGCCCTTGCCCAAGTCCTTCCAGACGCCGTAGCAGATATTCCCACCGGTGGGTGGAAGGAAGGCATTTTCAAATTCAGTTCCATCCGCGTGCCAGGTCTTAAAAGAGTCAACGAACGGGAAAGCTGTCGGGGGGAAAGGTCCTCCCGGAAGGAAATTCTCATCGTAATTTGCGGTGAAATTCACATGCCACAAACCTACGATGGTGGCATGCTCGTTCCATTCTCCGTCCGCGTGAGGGCTGACGAACGGAATTGCGGGGGCGGCTCCAGCTCCCGCTTTGTAAGTAAAGGCACAACCACCGGCCTTGGCGCCGGCAGCGGTAAACAACAGCCCTAAAGCGATCAATGCCCCAAGAGCGAAAGACCGCCGGCTCCAAAGAGCCCGGGATACATTCTTTCGATTCATTGTTTCTCTCCTTCGAGTTTTGCCTCAATTTCATTGCGCTCCATGCTTGGCGTCCAGAACGGCCCCCAAGTGGAAATGCTGGGGCAGAATGCGGAAACTCGGGCAGCTGTACAATGCGCTTCCCATCACTTTCTGTTCAATTCTTGAGCATCAGTTAACACCATCGTGTGTAAGGACTTATCATTTATAACCTAGTATGATGAGGAATCGACGCTGGCTTTGGTGGTTTGCGGCATCCAAAAGTTGAGAAGGATGTGCGTGGGGAGCTACAACGATCTAGCCAGTCGAAACGGAAACGGGCTCTGCAGGGACGCAACCATGCCGAGGGATAACCTTGGTGTTGTATCGATCCCTTGAAAATTCCCGCGTAAAGAGCGGAATACTCACTGACGGAGAGCGCCCTCTTTCCATTTCAGGCTGAGCCAACACAATATTCGGATTGAGCTTCCTCGTTACTGGCCGAGTTGTGCGAGGGCTGTGCGAAGCGTTGCGTCGGAGATCCGAATTACTCCCGAGTAAGGATTGTACAGCTCCAAGATCAGGAAGATGGCAAAGGAGACCGATAACGCAGAAACGAGCATGGTGACGTACACCGTCGCGTTACGAGGGGCGAACAGGCCGAAGCTGATGAAGAGGGAGGTGAGCCAGAAAATCAGTACCATCAGCAACGGTACGGAACCGGAACCGGCTTTTTGCTCATACATCAACCAACGTGTTTGTCCGAGAGCGAACACTATGCTTAGTGCCTGAGAGTGAATGGAGCGTTGGGCATCGTCCTTCGGAGAGAGAGCCTGGATCTTATCGTATAAAATTTCCGAGCTGGAGGACATTAGCTTCGTCTGAGAAAGGCCGCTGTCGTCTTTCGACCACAAATGATTGAGAGCGTTGACTCCGGCATTGCGCAATTCCTCGCGGGCTTCTTTTGACTCCGGGCCGTAATGGGCCAGGACGCGGTCAAGCAAGATCAGCTTACTCGACATGTCAGTAAGCTCGTTTTTTTGCGTGTCATATGCCGACTTGGCAGAAGCGATCAGCAAGCCGAGAACGATCGCACACATCGTCGAAACCAACGCCATCGCTACCTTCACCGCGTCTTTCGACTCCGAGCTCATGTGGTGCTGGGGTAGAGCTGACCGAATCGCCATGCCGAGCAAAGCGCCTCCAAAACCAAAGGCGAAGGTAATCGAACCGATTGCAATAGAGTTCATGCTTGTCCCGTCTACTTGCGCATCATGGGAAGGCCCCGACCTTGGGCGGCAATCTTTGGCCCTCTCAAAGATGAATCAGAGATTGTGCCTGCCAGCATGAAGGTGAGGTCAATCGACGTCCACTGTAAGTTCTACTGAGCCTCTCCGAATTGCTTTCGACTGCAAACTCGATACACCCGACACGGAAGCCGAGAATATCGGACATCCCAACCGCTCGATAGGCAAGCGCTTACTGTCACAAGGAAGCATGCTTGTTGCTCACCCCCAGACACCCGATAACGATGATGCCCTTACTGGTATTTTTGCCAGTGTTCCGGCATGCCCCAGTCGTTGTGCTATACGAGAGTAAGCAGCGTAAGTAGCGCTAGGTCAGCCTTAGTCGAGGCCGCTTAAGGTGTGCAGTGTTGCCTCTTCCTGCATAGTTTGGGACCAATGAGCTCCTTCCAGACGCGACAGCCTTGCGCAAGAGCGAGAAAATAAGGTAGAACCTCAGACAATGCAGTTCAAACCATCGGCCGACAGCCTAAGCCACCTCCGAATTTTCATTTTTTTCGGGAGGATTTCGCGGCGCATTTTCCACTCGGCCTGGCTTGCCGCGGCGGCGCGAACCGTTCTGGTCATCCTCGGGCTGTCGTCCGCGGTTGCGGCTCAATCCAATGGCCCGAAACGAGTCCTGATTCTCATGGAAGAGGATGTTAGTTGGCCGGTCTACAGTTTGGTGGACGAAAATATTCGTGCCACTCTGAAAAGCGGATTGCCGGGAGAGATTCTAATTTTTAGTGAGCACCTGGATCGGGACCATTTTCGAGATATTGCCATTCAAACTGAGCAAATTGCGTGGATCAAAAAAAAGTATGCCAATTCCAAATTGGACCTCGTCATAGAGGTAGGGGACGTCCCGGCGGACCTGTTTCCGGGAGTTCCACTTATGCATTTGCACGCCGATTCCCGGCGAAAGCCTTCCAACTCGGTGTCATCAGAATCAAATTCTGCAAGTGTGTGGGTTAGTTTTGACGCGCGGAGAACTCTGGAGGTGGCACGGCGACTGCAGCCGCGTGCGCGTCGCATCGTGGTCATCGGCAACGATTCTCATCAGGAAGGCGGTTTCTTAAGCAAACTTCGAACCTTGATTTCCACGAACGCTGGCGACATGGAAAGCGTTTATCTATTGGATCTTCCCGTGCCCGATATTTGTCAAAAAGTTTCAGAGCTAGGGACGGAAAGTATCGTAATTTTTATGAGTCTCACGCGGGACGAGAAAGGGCAGCCTCTTATCTCGGCCGAAGTGATTCCGAAAATTGCGGCGGCCTCCGGTGCCCCAGTGTTTACCCTCGTTGATACACATGTTGGGACTGGGAGCGTCGGAGGTTATGTCGCCAGCTTCGCCGAAGTCGGAAAAGCTGGCGGCCAACTGGGTTTGCGTATCCTTGCAGGCGAGCACCCAAGTGATGTTGTTGCTCAGAATGTGTATCTTTTCGACTGGCGTCAATTACGCCGTTGGAAAATTTCAGAGTCGGCTCTCCCTTCCGGTAGTGTCGTTTTATTTCGCCAGCGCACGCGTTTGGGAAACTTACAAGTGGTACATCCTGGTGGCCATCTTGCTATGCTGTTGGAGACGTTGCTGCTTCTCAGCCTCTTGTGGCAACGAGGAGAAAAAAGGAAAGTCGAAGCTTCTCTGGTTGAGCAGCTGAGCTTCGAAAAATTACTTTCCGATCTTTCCGAACAGTTCATCAGTCTGCCCGGGGACCAGGTCGCGGTGAACGTGGAGCAGGGACTCTGCCGGATCGGAGAATTTCTGAAAATGGATCGGGTGACGCTCTTCGAGTTTTCGCCTGATAGGACAGAATTAAGAATGACTTTTTCCTGGACAGGCGGAGGAACCACTCCTGCTCCTACTTCCGTAAAGGCAGCCGATTTGCCGTGGTGGAGAGTCCGGCTGCTTCGTGGAGAGGTAGCCTTTGTTTCCGACGCAAATGACCTTCCGGAGGAAGCACTCCCGGAGAGGGAATACTTCCGCCACATGGGCATCTTGTCGGCGGCGACGGTTCCGCTGAGCGTAGGCGGTGAGATCAATGGCGCCATTTCGTTTGTCAGCACGAAGCGCCGAGTGATCTGGACTGAGGATTTGTTGAACCGGAGTCAGAGTCCTGGGAGAAGTATTCTGGAACGCATTGCAACGCAAACGCTCAATGCAAGCCTTGCTCGCTAGTCAGGCAGTTCTGCGCGAGAGCGAAGAACGGTTTCGCCTGGTTGCAAACACGGCGCCCGTGCTCATCTGGATGTCCGGCAAGGATAAACTTTGCACTTTTTTCAATCAGGGTTGGTTGAGTTTTACGGGCCGATCGATGCAACAGGAACTGGGAGAAGGATGGGTCATTGGGGTGCATCCGGACGATCGTCCAGCGTTGTATCAGAACCTACTCCGCGTCGTTTGACGCTCGAGCCCCGTTCGAGATGGAATACCGGCTGCGGCGGTTCGACGGAGAGTTTCGCTGGATAGTTGACTACGGGACGCCCAGGTTTGAATTCGACGGCACATTCTGCGGCTATATTGGTTCGGCCGTCGACATCACGGAGCGCAAGACCTCGGAAGAATCCCTTCAGTCCTTAAGCGGGCGCCTGATCAACGCCCAGGAGCAAGAACGAGCACGCATTGCCAGAGAACTCCATGATGATTTCAGCCAACGCTTGGCTCTTCTCGGTATTAGCCTCGGACAGCTATGGGAAGAGCTCCCTGAATCGCAAACCGAGCAACGAACCGGGGTGCTGGAAATACTGAAGGGAACCAAGGAAATGTCCTCGGACCTTCATTCTCTCTCTCACCAACTTCATTCCAGCAAGCTGGAGCTTGTGGGACTGGTGTCAGCTCTCAGTGGGCTTTGTAAAGAAATGGGTGAGAAGTACAAGATTGAAATTCATTTCACCAAGAGTGGAACACTCCCCAAGATCGCCAAAGATGTAGAGCTATGCTTATTTCGAGTCACCCAAGAGGCGCTCAGCAATGTGGTTAAACATAGTCAGTCTGAGCGCGCGCAGGTAGATCTTGGCGCGAACCCAATGGGCGTTAGTCTTCGTATCACGGATGCCGGCAAGGGTTTTGAACCTGACCTAAGCAATCCGGAGGCCGGTATCGGATTGGTAGGCATGCGGGAGAGACTACGGCTTGTGGGCGGAAGGCTGTCTGTAAAGTCGGAACTTCTGCAGGGAACAGAAATTCTAGCCGAGGTGCCTTCGGCAGCTCGGCAATTGACGCGCCAGTGAGAGGGCGCGCTGTGGAAAATTAAGATTGGCGTTCTCGCGTGCCGTTGCTGGGCACAGCTGTACCGTAATGGGACTACTGTGTATCGAAAGAATGCTGAGCTTGTGCAATATGGCACACCAAACACCGTATGATCGCGGACTAATTCCTACCATTTTCTTTCCACTCGTAACTTTTACCAATAGGCAGACACTTCCTCTTTACGCAAAGTGCGCACAGGGGATTTGACATGCGGCTAAGGAAATGTGCTCCAGGCAGGTAACAAGACTGCAAGCCGAGGTTACTTTGAACCACGAAGCGAGTGATTGGACCAGGCGAACCACACAGCTTGAAGTACCCATGAATCTACGGCGGGTGATATTGGCGGATGATCTCGCACTCGTGCTGAGTGCTGAGTCTGCGTTGCTGCGGGGGTCGTTCGATATCGTCGCCACGGTCTCCGACGGCCACGCTGCCTTAGAAGCAATCCTAAAGCATGAGCCTGAACTAGCCGTATTGGACATCTCTATGCCTGGCATGAATGGGATAGACGTAGCCAGGGAGGCCAAGAGGCTCGGCAATAACACCAGGATCGTATTTCTGACCGTGCATGAGGACGCTGATATCTTGGCCGCTTGCCTTTCCGTCGGAGGGCTTGGCTACGTTATCAAAGTTTATATGAACCATGACTTGATCCCGGCGATCAACGCGGCGCTTGGCGGCCGCGTATTTGTGTCTCGTTTCTCGTAGCAAATAAAGTCGCTCGTGGGCAGACGGCGTCCTGAGAAATTGTTCCTTGGCGGTTGGCAATTAAATATAAAAATAGAACTTCTTCGGCGGGCAGGGAAGTAGCGCTGATGAACGGGCGCTAAAGCTTTCCGCCGATGTGAAATGGGCCCTACCTCTACCAAAAGGCGGCGTGCTGGTTTTTAGTGGACCTCGCCTCCTTCTCCCTGATTTTTGTAAGCGTTGCTGATAAAGGACTTACGATTTGTGTAAGCGACGGAATGCCGGGCTGAAGCCCGGCGCTACGTTGGGTTAATTTGCCGTCATGATGAGGCGGTGGGTGTGGTCGAAGTGGACGGCGTACGGTTCGCGGTTTGGCGCGCCCGTTGGCGTCGGGTTTGCGATGGTGGTGGAGCGGTTGGCGGGGCGTTGTTGGGTTGGGCGGTTTGTTTGGGTGGGATTCGTTGTGGGCTGTCGGAGGGAGCGGCGGCGCTTGGGAGTTGGGTCTCGTCGATGGTCGATGGGGAGGGATCGGGGCGGTCCTTCGCTACGCTCAGGATGACAGGTTTGTGGTGTTGGAGCGGCGGATTGGGCGGGCTGAGTTGGCGCGGTCGGGAAAGATGGCGCGCGCACGTCGAGGGCGGCTTCGGTGTCGGCGGGCGAGGGACGCGTTGACGATGGAGCTGGCGGCGGCGCGACGGGTGGTGCCGTCGTCGCGGTAGCGGGTGGTGCGGCGGCCGTTGTTTGGCCGGCGGGCGGGCAAGCGGGCTGACAAGCCCGGCCCCTACAGGCGTTGACGTGGGCTGTTGAGCTGCGGGAGCGCGCGGATGGCGCTCGATCACGTTCGACATCGTCGAGCGTTTGGATCCTCGGGACTATCATCGAATTCGTCTCGGATTCATCGATCGCGGTCGTTCGGGTCGGTGGATATAGATAGTCGTGGTTGGACTCGACGGAGGTGTGGATGGCGTCGCGCCAGCCGTCGGTGCTGAAGGCGTTGATGTATTCGTGTTGGGCTAGACGAGTGGACTGCATCAGGGTTTGGACATGTAGGCGACGGTGCGGGCTACGCGAGGTTTGATTTGGCCGCGGATTACGGCGGGGATCAGGCGGCCGACGGCGGAGTTTAGGTCATTGGCGGAGAGATAGTCGCCGGAGAAAAAATAGGCTAGTTCTTTGGCTAGTTTTTCAGCGGTTTGGGATTGGGATTCTTTTTGGGAGTGGTAGAAGCAGAAATGGGGATGGCTGCTGATGCGCGGGGTGCGGCAGCGGCGGCCATCGGTGAAACTGAATAGACATAGGGATACGCGGTCCTTGGCGGTTAGCGAAGGCATAGATTTCTCCTTGATTTAGTTTTTGAGATTTTGGGAATGCGAAATTCGAAAATGCGAAAACACGAAAACCGAAAAAGAAAACGCCGGGCACAAGCCCGAGCCGCCAAACATGGGCCTAAAAACGAAACGCCTCGCTTGTGGCGAGGCGTAGTACTGAACGGGAATATTATATTACAGCTATAGTAAGAAAGGGCAAAGAGAGGGGAAAAGAGAAAAGAGGGGGGAGGGGGGGGAGCAAGTCAATGAGCGGCTGCCATGGCCAGTCGTTCACCGTTCGGAGGATCGGATGCGAGCAATGCTAGTTCGGATTTAGGAACAGTGAACTGCGAAAAACCACAGTCCAAGCAGATTAAGGCTTTTTGGAGTACCAAGACGCTGGCATTGTCTATATTTTTAAGTCCGTCGCGGTGGACCATCATCTCAAAGGAATATTCTACTTGCTTAGCTGAAACGCACATTAGACAAGACATAAACCTTCCGGCGTTCTCATACGAGCGCTAAGAACAGCCATAGCCACTCGTGCGAAGAGTGTACAACCGAATAGAGTATGAGTGTGCAAAATTGAACATCTTTCCTGTGGGTAGCTCTCGGTATTTCTGATAACGCCGCGATTGGAGAAGGTGGGATGCACTGGTACTTCTGACAGTTGTTGGATGGCGTGTGCTAATCGGAACATGGCACCCGCCTCGAAGAGGCTCTTGCTGTTCGGCAAGGCAATCGGCCAGCACTGCGTTCCAGGCTTGGAAAAATGAAATTGGAGGATTTATATGAAATTCAGAGGTTTATCGGTTTTTGTTGCCATGCTTCTTTCCGTGTCAGCATTTGTAGCATCGCCATCCGCTTCAGCGCAGGAGAAGAAGCCCAACATTCTTGTCATCATGGGTGATGACATCGGAATGTGGAATATCGGCGCATATCATCGCGGCTTAATGGCCGGCAGGACACCGAATCTCGACAAGCTCGCCAAAGAGGGCATGTTGTTCACCGATTATTACGCCGAGGCCAGTTGCACAGCGGGTCGCGCGAACTTCATTACTGGGGAACTGCCGATTCGCACGGGCATGACGACGGTCGGCCAAGCCGGCGCGAAAATCGGCATACCCGCCGAGGCAGTGACCATTGCTACGGTGCTCAAGTCTATGGGCTACGCCACGGGACAGTTCGGCAAGAATCACCTGGGAGATCTGAACGAATTTCTGCCCTGCGTTCACGGCTTCGACGAATTCTTCGGCTATTTGTATCACCTCGATGCCATGGAAGATCCGGCGCACCCGAACTATCCGCAAAATCTCTTGAATGTTGTCGGCCCGCGCAACATGGTTCATTGCTGGTCTACTACTTCGGATGACGCAACCGAAATGCCTCGCTGGGGCAAAATCGGCAAGCAGAAGATTGAGGACGAAGGGCCGGACTCTTTATCCCACGCGCATGGAGACGGTGGATAACGAGATTCGCGACATGTCCCTCAACTTCATAGACAAGGCCAAGAAAGACAACAAGCCGTTCTTCGTGTGGCTGAACCCGACCCGTATGCACATCGTCACGCACCTCTCCCCGAAGTATGAAGCAATGCGCAACTCCGTGAATGGCTGGTCGGAAGAAGAGGCCGGGATGGCGCAGCTGGACGACGACATCGGCCTCGTGATGCAGAAGCTGAAGGATATCGGCGAGGACGACAACACGATCGTTCTGTTCACCACCGATAACGGCACCGAAGTCTTTACCTGGCCCGATGGCGGTCAGACGCCATTCGCGCAGTCTAAGGGAACAGTCCTCGAAGGCGGATTCCGTGTGCCCGCGATCATTCGCTGGCCCGGTCATGTGCCGGCGGATTCAGTGCAGAACGGAATCTTCTCCGGTCTGGACTGGTTGCCGACCTTCGCCGCCGCAGCCGGCAATCCCGACATAACCGATCAATTGCTGAAGGGCGTGAAGATCGGCGACCGGACTTACAAAAACCATCTGGACGGCTACAACCAGTTGGCCGCCATCACCGGGAAAGGCCCGTCCGTGCGTCATGAGATTTTCTATCTCGGTGAAAGTACGGTCGGTGCGGTGCGCATAGACGATTACAAATTCCGCTTCATCGACCAGCCCAACGGCTGGCTGGGTGAAAAGACCCATCCTGACGTTCCTTACATCACTAACCTGCGTCTTGATCCGTTCGAGCGCACGGGCTGGCCCAACGCCGGGACAAAAGAAGGCGGACAGCAATACTTCGATTGGTTCAAGTACCAATTCTGGCGCTTCGTGTTCGTCCAGCAATTGGTGGGCAAGGAACTCCAAACCTTCCTTGAGTACCCGCCGATGCAGCGGGGCGCTAGCTTCAATCTTGACGCTGTCAAAGCGGAGATGGCCACAAGGATGGCGCAAGCCGAAGCGGCAGCCAAAGGCCCAAGCAACTAACAGAAACCATCGTCACGGGGGCGGCTCGCAAGGGCCGCCTGTCGATCCTACAAGTTATGGATTGAGTTAGCGGGCGTTGGGCTGACCTCGATTTAAGAGTTCAGATGTGGAGAAGTGGATGGCAAGCAGAACGGTAGCGGCGATCGCTGCTGTAGTGGAGATGACTGCCGGTTTTGCCCTCATCGTCAATCCCAATTTTGTCGTTCATTTGCTTATAGGCAGCACGCTTTCTGATGGAGGCATTGCGATAGGCCGGGTTGGAGGATTTGGGCTTCTATCACTTGGTCTGGCGTGTTGGCCGAGTGGGGGAGTTGCAAACGCGCAGGCCATTTCGGGCCTGTTTACTTACAACCTTCTCGCAGCGCTTTACATTGGCTTGCTCGGGGCCTTCGGAGGTTTCGCAGGCTTCCTACTTTGGCCGGCATGTGTTCTACATGGTGTGCTGGCGTTCCTGCTGGCGCGTCCGGCCTATCAGGCAATTCGGCGGGAAGGTTCTGGCGTCGAAGTACAAAACGTGAGCCACGCTCCTCCAAAATGACGCGGATATACAAGACGATTTGGCGATGTGTATTTCTTGCTCTATTCGCGTGCTTGCCTGCTCGCGCACAGGACACGCAGTTCATACCGGAAACTGACGCATATCTCAAACTGAATTCTGTTGTTCGGACGTATTTCCAGGCCAAGGACGATCGGGAAGGTGGCGATTCGACGCAACTCTCGATAGGTCCAAGCATTCAGTTTTATCTGAAACCACTGATAACGCTTAAACGTGTGACGTCGTTTGATCTGGACGATTCGAAGTCAAGAGCACTGGTTCTGGAAATTGGATACCGCTATCTCGCTGCGCCGAATACTCCCGGCGAAAATCGTATGGTGGTTGCCGTTACTTCGAACTTTCCGCTCAGCTATGGCTTTCACATGTCGGACCGGAACCGCGCGGATCTCGACTGGAAAAGCGGCAGTTTCACCTGGCGCTATCGGAATCGATTAACGCTGGAGAGAACTTTTGCAATTCATTCCTATCATCTTATTCCGTATGTCTCGGCTGAACTATTTTATGAGAGTCAGTACAGTAAGATAAGCACTACTTCGATCTACACGGGCAGCTTGTTTCCCGTGGGCAAACACGTTGAATTCAATCCTTATTACGAGCACGACAACAACACCGGCAAGCACCCGAACAAACAAGTGAACTCGGTGGGGCTCGCCGCCTATTTTTTCTTTTCTGTGGAGAGGAAATAAATTTTGAAGCCGGATTGGGTCAGAGCCGCGAAGTAAATATTTTTGGCGGCGCGATCACATGACTACGATATGGTTCTTGATGGCAAATTGAATCAGTTCGGCGGTCGACTTGACAGCGAGCTCTTCCATGGTCCGATATTTGTGAAACGCAACTGTCCTCGGAGTGACATGAAGAACGTCAGCAATTTCTTTCATAGACTTACCCTCAGCCAGGAGTTGCACAACCTCGTATTGGCGCGGCGTCAGCGATTTGGGCCGCTGCCTGCCGCGGGGGTCGCGAATGAAACTGTTTTCCATTCCCTTGGAGATTTGTGGCGTGACGTAAATCTTTCCTTTGAGCGCTTGTTGAATCGCGTGGAGTAATTCGGAGGAGGCCGATGTCTTCAGCAAGAATCCGGACGCCCCTGCACGCATGGCCTCGACCGCCAGGTCTGGGTCTTCGTGCATGGTCAGGAAAATCAGTTTAACCGCAGGTAATTTGGTCTTGAGCTGGCGCGCTGCTTCGAGGCCATTCAAAAGTGGCATGCCGATATCGAGCAATATCACGTCTGGATTGAGAGCCACAGCGGCGTCCAAGAGAGCGCGACCGTCAGCTACAGTTGCAACGACCTCATATTTCGGCTCTAAGAGTTTTCGGAAAGCCTCGACCAGAATTTTGTGATCATCCGCAAGAATTACCCTTGGAAGCTTCATCGTACCCTCCGAACCTAACCCAAAACCAAGCACTGTGACCGGCAGTGACTTGGCATTCAATACAAAGTAAAGCTGCTATTGTAAGACGCTGCCCCCCGGCTACTTATGTGCCCAAGAGAATAACATTATATTGTTCAATCTTGCGCACTTCCCAAAAATTGGTCAGATCGCACGGCCCTGGTCACTTTGGTGGGGACAGAGGGCCATTTGGAAGCTCGTCTGGGCCCACTAAGCTCGAGAAACATTCCGAGCGGGCACAAAGGCTGGTATTTCTGCCAGTATGCACCTAAGGACTAAAACGGTAGTTATGAAGGGGAGTGCTCCCCAAATGGTTGGCTGGAGTCTACGGCTAAGGAGCGCACCGAGAATGCAAAGCCTCCTGTACCTCGGGGATTCAGCTACTATTCAGGGAGAATCGTCTATGCCCGCCACGGGAATTGCGGCCCTACCTGCGGGCTTAAAGTCACGACTGTTTGAAGGATTCGCGCAGCGTGATCTGGCGATCATCCGCGGAGCGGCGACGGAACGACGACTCCTCGCCAACACTGTAATCACAAACCAAGGAAATCCTGCAGAGCATTTGTTTCTTTTGACGAGCGGCCGCGCCAGATATTTTTTCATCACGGAAGAAGGTCAGAAGACTCTTCTTCTTTGGCTTCCAGAAGGGGAGATCATTGGCGGCGCAACGTTTCTACCCAAAGCCTGTAATTATCCCCTTAGCTCCGAAACGGTAAAGGATAGTTCGGTTTTGGTATGGGGCCGTGCTGCCCTTCGAAACCTTACCGCTCAGTATCCAAGATTGCTTGAGAATGCACTTTTGATGGCGTCTGACTATTTGGCTTGGTATTTGGCCGATCACGTAGCTCTGACGTGCCATACGGCTCGGCAAAGACTCGCCCAGGTTCTGATCCGTTTAGCCGGAGTTATTGGACAGAAAGTTCATGGCGGTGTGGAATTTGATGCTACCAATGAAGAGCTGGCAAGCGCCGCAAACATCACGCCCTTTACTGCAAGCCGCCTGATCAGCGAGTGGCAAGCGAACCGCGCCATTGCAAAGCGACGCGGTAAGATCCTCCTGCGGTCCCCCGAGCGCCTGTTCCTCAACGTGGTTTGAATCCTTCTACGAATCCCTGACCTGCCGCCGTAGTTCCTGCTTGTTTTTGGGCAATCTCAGAGTTGCGTCTAAGCAACGACAGAATTAATCGCGCGTGCGAATCTTGCGAGCTGCTCCATCAGCTCGGAGCCGGTACAGATATGGGGAAAGGTATGAACGTTGAAACTGAGCAGGAATTGGAAGTGTCGTTAGTACGTGTTCTAGTTGTGGATGATTTTGATCTGTGGAGGGGATTCGTCGTCTCGCGCTTAAGAGAACGGCCCGACCTTCAGGTCGTTGGAATAGCATCGGATGGGTTGCAGGCTGTGCAGAAAGCGGAGGAACTACAGCCGGATTTGATTTTGTTGGATATGATGCTGCCAAAGCTGAATGGCATTGAAGCTGCTCAACATATTAGGATAGTGGCGCCGCTGTCGAAGATAATCTTCGTCAGCTCGGAATCTGATATAGATTCGGTCCGGACTGGTTTCCAGGCTGGCGGGTCCGGGTATATCTCGAAAATAGAGGCTGCGGAATGCCTATTGGCCGGCGTCGAGGCTGTACTTCGTGGCGAGCGATTTGTCAGCCCCGGGCTAGGGGATTCTGGTAGTGTGACAGACGCTCAGGAGTCAGTATCAGAAGACGAACCGACAGCTACGTGAATAGACTGCGGTGGGCTGGGGCGCAGGCGGTAATCAACGGCGTTTGCCGCAGCATCTAATTCTGTCAGACTGAGGGAACTGAGAAACTTTTAAGGCAAGTTCGGGTTAGATAAGTCCAGGAACACTTAAATTGAGTTTTGCATGTCGGTAGTCCGAATTCTCATCGTGGATGACTTTGACCCTTGGCGGGAATTCGTCATTCAACATTTAAACGACCAGCCTTCCGTGCGCGTTCTCGGGTCCGCATCGGATGGGTTGGAAGGCGTTCAGAAAGCGGAAGAACTTCAACCCGACCTGATCCTGCTGGATATCAGCCTCCCAAAGTTGAACGGTATTGAACTAGCTCGAAGAGTTCGAAGGCTTGTTCCCAAGGCAAAAATACTCTTCTTGAGTTCGAATGCCGATCCGGATGTGATACGGGCCGCTTTCTGTGCGGGCGGAGCAGGATATGTACTTAAGATGGACGCGGGGGGAGCGCTTTTGGACGCAATGGAAGCTGTTCTTCTCGGCAAGCAATTTGTGAGCCGCAGCCTTATAGGGATCGAAGACCTGACCAACGCCGAAGAATCGGAACTGAACCGAGAATGACTGGTAGTTTTGACAGTTAACCGCTAATTCTGCACCCTCCTATACTCCTCCTGCTTCCTACTGATTTCGCAAGAAAGCGCATTCAAATGCTGCCTCTAGGGTGTCCGACCATCTGACTATTCAATGGATGCGAGTCATATTCAAACTCGTCTTCACCATTGTGCTCGCCGCTTGTCCTCTCGGTGCGCTGCACGCGCAGGATCTTGCGCCTCGAGCCTATGTGATAACGCCGGTGCATTCCAATGCGATCACGATCACCTGGTTGTACTTCGAAGGGGGCGTAAACTTCAACGGCACTATTCCGGTCACTAACGCCACGGGTACCTACTACGTATCGATCCTCAACTACTACCACTCTATGAGTTTTTTTGGCCGCTCGGCAAATATAACGTTTTTGCTGCCATATGCAGTGGGAAATTTCCAGGGCGAACTGGCGGGGCAATCCAGATCGCTATACCGTTCGGGGCTCGCGGATTCCAGCTTTCGGTTTTCCGTGAACCTTATGGGAGGGCCGGCGATGCAAGCGAGAGAAATGGCCAAGTGGAAGCAAAAGAGACTACTGGGTGTGAGTCTAAGAGTGGTTGCGCCCACCGGACAATACAGCAGTTCGAAACTAATCAATTGGGGCGCCAATCGCTGGGCTTTCAAACCGGAAATTGGATACTCCCAACGCCGGGGCCACTGGCTGCTCGATGGCTATGCTGGGGGATGGTTTTACACCACAAACCAGTCCTTTTTTACCGGCGGCGCGGCTGCCCAACCACAGAGCGAATCGCCGATCCTTTCGCTGGAAGGGCATTTAAGCTATGACTTGAAGCCGCGCTTTTGGCTTTCGCTGGACGGTAATTTCTGGTGGGGCGGCATTACCAGCTTAAGCGGCATACAGAACTTAGCGACGAAACAAATCGGCTCGCGCATTGGGGGCACGGTTTCCATCCCGATCAGCAAGCACCAGGCCATCAAGGCCAGCTACAGCAATGGCACATATATTAGCTTCGGTGGAAACTACCAAAACGTTTCCGTGGCGTGGCAATATTCCTGGTTGGGCAGACCGAATTAGAATTCCGTTCAGCCCGACAGATCGGTTCTCTAGCCCCCAATCCCAATTAGTCGATTATCCCGACAAGGTGCAGGGAGGGCCTTGCGCCCCGATTCGTAGGGATTTGGATTGTCCTTGGGAATAGTCCTGGTGACTGATTTGCTCGCATTGATTAATAGGTCATTGAACAAGGCTGTTTCTTAGCCCAATTTTGTTCGAGTATTCTGGTTGTAGAGGCAGCAACCATCTCAAGCGAAAAGCAAGAGCGTAGGTCCTGTCCCACTATGGCAGGGCAGAGTGGGTCTGTTCAGCTATTGGATGGGCAACAGAGCAAGGTCGCGGTCGCGGGTCCTTTCAGATGGTTTTCTCCCGCCGAACAGCCACTCGATTCGGGTGAAATCGATAGTCACCACACCCTCCTCGCCCTCGTGCATCGGATTTACTCCCAGCACCTAACCGGCAAGTTGCAACTGGTCTTTGGACGGGTGGAAAAGGCGCTCTTTTTCGATGCCGGTGAACTGGTGTTTGCGACGAGCAGCGACAGGCAGGATGGGCTCGGCGAAGTGATGCTTCGCGCTGGAGCCCTGACCCAGAGCCAGTTTGAGGAGGCGTCGACGCTTGTCGAGACGGGGCAACGCTTTGGTTCTGCCATTGCCGAGATGGGGATCTATGGGGTCGAGGAAATTGTCAGCTGGGTGCGACGCCAGGTTCTGCAAATCACGACGTCCGCGCTCGACTATCCTGCCGGGCGCTACTTTTTCTTCAGCTCGCTTGAAAAAAATGTGGTCCCGGAAATCGGCGCCCCTGTGGCGCTGGGAAGGCCGCTCTTGGCGGCCGTGCGCAAAGCCGGTGACCTGCCTCTGGACCAGCTCGCCGAGGAAGCCGATCTTCAGGTTGAGCTCTCGTCTGACGCACTGCACCTTGTTAAGGCCGAGGACCTGGAAGATGGAGAGCGGCGCTTGCTCAGCCTCATCTCCCAACACATTTCCGCCAAACACGTCGTCGCGCAAAGTGGGTTGCCCAGGCCCGAAGCCTCTCGCGCTCTCTATGCCCTGTTGCTTTTGGGATTTGTCGTCGGTGTACCGGACCCGGTACAGCCGGAACCAGAGCCCGTCGTTCCCAGCCCGCCTGCCGCGGCCGAAGAATCGAGAGCAGTCGAAGCTCCCAGCGCCACGAAAATTTCAGAACAGCGGACTGCGGAAGTCTCAATCCCCTCCGAGGAAGCAACAGCAAAGGCAAGCGAAGCGCCTTCCGCAGGAGACATCGAGCGCTCGCAGCCTCACGTCGAACAGACACCGGGCGATGCGGAGGAACCGATAGGAACGGAACCACTTCCTACGGCACCCCTCCCGCTTCTGAAACCGAATGCGATCTCACGCGAAGTGCCGGTGCGAGCGACCGGTATTTCACCAGAGAAGAATGAGCCGGGGCGCCAGCTTTTCAATGAAGAAACCACCTCTGTCCTGGTGGCTGAAACTGGCGGGGTGATTCGATTGGCCGCCGCGGTGACCGCCGGGCAGCTGTTGGTTCTCGCCAACGTGGAAACCAAGCGCGAAGTGATCGTCCAGATACTGCGGAAGCGCTCTTACAAACCGACCATGTGCTATCTGGAGGTTGAGTTTGTCGAGGCTGCACCGCGATTCTGGGGCACGGAGTTTTCGGCGGCGACGGCTTTGTTGCCGAAGAACACTCAGGATGTGGAAACGGCCGCGCTGGTGATCACTGCGGAGAGCACCGCCGACCAACCCTGGGTCTTGCCAACTGCGCCCGACGCGAGCGAGCTGCAAATGTTCAAGCGGGAAATGGAAGAGCTGCGAGGGAAACCGGCCTTGACGGAGACGCCGCCCACGAACGCGGAGGCGAGTGCGCTAGCGCAGCTGAGAGGCGAAGTTTACCTGGCTTCAGCGATCCCCGAGTCGAGCGACACATTGAGTACGGAAGCGATTCTCGAAAGCGGGCTCGAAGCGGCGGGTGCGGCTGCGCCAACCAAACGCGCTGCGGATCCCGCACGACAGGAAGCGGCTGAGCAAGCGGAGACGCCGCAGACGGTTAGCGATTTTATCAATTCATTGCCGAAGTCGAAGCGATGGCGCTTGCCGCGCGGCGGCTCCACCCCCGAATTTAATCGGGCAGTGCTTATCCTGGCGATTCTGCTGGTGGGGCTGGGGGTTGGCACGGCTTGGTTCAAGAATTGGCTGCCCTGGAAGTCGGCGGGAGCAAGGCTCAAGAAAACTGCAGCATCCGACAATATGAGAGTGGCGAGCGATGTTCCGACGACTTCGGCAGGAAAGCCTGCGCAAAGCGCGCCGGTGCCCGAAGCGGGCGCGACGGCCCCGGCGGATGGAAGTGCGGCACCTGTGGAAGGAGCCTCGTCGGGTGCCCAGGTTGAGCCATCGGCATCAAAGAAAAAAGCGTCTCGCGCAACGACGGCGGCGAAGGCCTCATCCGTTCGGCCTGCGGCGAAACCTGCAGCGAATTCGAAGCGAATTCCGGGAAAGACAGCGTTGTCGTCCCGCCAAAATTGATTCAATCGGTGCAAGCGGTGGCTTCGCTGGAAGCGATGCGGGATTTCGAAAGAGGAAATGTGGTTATCGATGCCGTCGTGGGTACGTCGGGCGAGGTGCATTTCATCAGCGTGATCTCCGGGCCTCCCTCACTGCGCGCCCCCGCGGTGGAATCCTTGAAGGAATACAAGTACGAACCAGCAACGCGGAACGGCCAGCCCGTTCCCGCGCACGTCACGATCACCATTCACTTCCGCTTCGAACCCTAAAGAGTCTTCTCAAGCTGCCCACTCGTAGCTCCTGGTGAGTCGGCTTGCTGAAGATGTGAAGTAATACTTCATTTGGACGGTAACGGCGTTATCAGGCCCTAACCTGACATTCGCCTGCTCCTGAGAACAGGTTACGGGTATGACGCACAGGCGACCGAGACTTTAGCGATATGCGTTTGGTAATTCTAGAATGATACAAAATCATGAAAAAGTGGCTGTCATCACTGGCTGCGGTCTCGATTGGGCTCGGCATTGGGTGTGGTATTGGCTACTTTGTGGCCCTGCTCAACGCGGGAGCCCAAAATGTGCTGGTTACCAGTCTGACCGGAAGCGGTTTCCAGCAAGTCTTCACGGGTATGGGTAAGTTGAACGCGTTTGAAACTCTCGCCTCCAACTGCAAAGGCTCAAGCGACATGCGATTTGTTTTAGGCAACGAAGCGGATTTAATCGTCAAACTTCGGCAAGCTGCAAATGGGAGCGGACTAAACCCGGCGATGGACGTGGCTGAATCCAGGTTGGCTATAAGGAATGCCATAGCGGCAGAAACAGCGAAGGACCCTAAGCTTCAATCGGAGCAAGTGGCCCGGGCAAGGAAATTGCTTGAAAGTAGCGGTTGGAGGGACGCCTCTGAGGCTCGCATGCGACGCGTCATCACGGCGCTGGACGAGGAGGAATGTCGACAAACACCTACGACACGGGCGCCGACCCAATGAAGAGTGCACTTCGCTACTGTGATCCTAATACTTGTCGGGCTCATTTTGGGATTGCCGCTCGGGATTCGCTTAGGGCACCGGAGCTTCGACAGAGGAAACGAAATGTTCTCGGACGTCTTAGCATTGAGTGAGTACGAGACTCTAGCTGGCATACAATACAAAGAATCGGACTTTCCTCACGCCAAGCTCGCTCTGCTCGACCTCCTCAAATTCATGGACGAAATGGAAACGAATGATAGGCTCGAACTCCAGCGGTCTGCGGAGTTGGACCGCGGCATTGCTTACATGAGACTTGCGATTCTGGAAGAAAAGGCCGGGAACGCATCAGAGAGCACCGCGTATATTCACAGAGCACAGGCGGTGCTTAGTAAGCGCGACGGTCGTGAGCAGTCCGAGGAACACCTACGTGACCAGTTAGCTAGATATGACAAAACGCCTACGTACAAATTGCCCAGCATTTTGCTCTTAAGCCGAAAGCTGTAGTTCCGTCGTGTGAGAGAAGCCAGAATCGTCGTTCTAAGTCTTGATTAGTTATCTTGCCGGAGAAGTAAAACTTCATTTGGACGGTAACGGCTGTTAATCGTCCATGTGACACGACAGTTTGATTCGATTACTTCGTAGAACCCAGTTGCAGGAGGACTTCCGTCAAGTCGAGGACTCGCCCAGGACCTTATCATTTCGATTCGTACAATCACGATTATGGGCCGTGCGGTAATCGTTGCGAGCCTCCTTCTGGAGGGACTATCATGACCGCATGCTGGAAACCATTGGCCACTACCGGATCCGGCGTAAGATCGGCCAAGGGGCAATGGGGGTGGTGTTCGAGGGATGGGACGAGCGCCTCGAACGGCCCGTCGCGGTAAAGACCATCCTCGAAGCAAATGAAAGCAAAGAAGCCCGCTCCAGGCTCTGGCGAGAGGCGCGATCCCTGGCCAGCGTGAATCATCCCAACGTCTGCCAGGTCTTCGACGTCCTCGAAGAAGGCGAGTCTCTAGTTCTAATTTTGGAGTTGCTCGATGGCCAGTCCCTCGCGGACCGCCTTCTCACCGGCGTGATTACTACCTCTGAAGCGTTGGGCACTGGACGTCAGATCCTCGGCGCGCTACAGGCCCTTCACGACCTGGGCATCGTTCACCGCGACCTCAAACCCTCCAACGTCTTCTTGACACACCACGGTGCCAAGCTCCTCGATTTCGGCTTGGCCCGAGCGACGGATGCAACCTTCAGTGGTGACCCAAATCAGACGCGAACCACTGCGTCGTTGACCGCGCCTGGACTTATAGTTGGAACTCCCCATTACATGGCGCCGGAACAGGCCGAGGGCCTTCCGACAGGTCCAGCCGCGGACATCTTCGCGGTTGGCTCTATTCTTTACGAAATGCTGACTGGCAGGCGGCCCTTCGAAGGCCATTCCCTCGTTGATGTCCTTCACGCCGTCTTGCATCAAAACCCGCCACCTCTTAGCGGATCGCGCGAAATTGAAGCTTTGGACCGTGTTATTCGCCGCGCCATGGCCAAACGCGTCGACGACCGTTACTCCTCAGCCCGCGAAATGCTCCAGGCACTTGAATCTGTTTCACTCTCCGGCAGCACCGCCGTCGCTTCGCGAACCCGGACAGTTTCCCGAATTATCGTCCTGCCCTTTCGCGCCCTGAAAAGTGATGAGCAAACTGATTTTCTTAACTACACTCTCCCAGACGCCATCAGCAATTCCCTCTCGGTCATGGACAACCTTATCGTGCGTTCCACGCTTCTGGCTGCCAATTTTGGAGGGCAGCCCGATCCCAAACGTGTCGCCGTCGAGGCCGACGTGGATGCCTTCCTCACGGGCTCGTTGCTTCGCGCTGGGGATCGCTTTCGGCTCACCTGCCAACTCATCGACGCGCCTGGCGGTTCCGTAATCTGGTCGGAGTCGGCGAATTCCTCAATGCAGGATCTCTTCATGATCCAGGACGAGTTGTGCGAACGCATCCTGCAATCACTCCAACTTCCGCTCGACGAACGAGAGCGCCGCTCCTCCCATCGCGATGTCCCGGCCAGCGCCAGAGCCTATGAGTATTATCTTCGCGCCAACCAGATTGCCCTTACTCGTACCTTGGATAGCATGAGCCTGGCCCGCGACCTTTACCTTCAGTGTGTGGAAGAGAGCCCTGACTATGCCCCGGTGTGGGTGCGACTCGGCCGTGTCTGCCATTTCCTGGGAAAATTCGGTGACGATGCGGACGGCCATGTCGAGCGCTCTGCACAAGCCTTCAACCGTGCTTTTGCTCTCAATCCTGATCTGCCCATCGCCCACAATTTCTATACGCCCGTAGAGTGCGATCAGGGCCGCGCGCAAGCGGCCATGCTTAGGCTTCTACAGCGGGCGCGCTCCCGCCGAAACGATCCCGAACTCTTTGCCGGTTTAGTTCAGGCCTGCCGCTATTGCGACGAATTAGAGGCATCCGTTGCTGCTCAACTTCGTGGCCGCCATCTGGATCCCCACCTGGTTACAAGCGCCGCGCATACCTACTTCCTGCTGGGAGAGTATGCCAGCACGCTCGATTGTTATAACAAAAAGGGTGGTTATTATCTCGATTGCGCCGCGCTGGTGGCTCTGGGGGAAAATCAGACCGCCCTTTCCATGCTTCGAGAGCGAGAGCAATCCGGAGGCACCACCGGCGCGGTACAGGGAATCATGCGCTCTCTTCGCGCCTACCTTGAAGGCAACTGGCAAGAATGTCTAAACGCGATTGCGACGGCGGAGGCCGCTATCCGCACGGATCCGGAGATTCTGTTCTACTCGGCACGTCACCTCGCTCACATCAACGAGAGCGACAGGGCCATCTCAGCACTCTCGGCCGCGATCGACCGCGGATTCCTCTGTACCTCCGCCATTTCGCGCGATCCATGGTTCGCCCCCTTGCGATCCCTCCCTCTCTACATTGAACTAATGAAACGGGCCGAACAGCGCCGCCGCGAAACACACGCCGCATTCTTGGCAGCGGGAGGTGAGCAAGTGATCGGTGTCGCTTAATATCTTAACGCCAGACGCCCAGTGGTCATTGACCGATCCACTTGCCTGGTTAGCACGCCTAATCGGAAACTAGGAAGCATTCCCCAACAAACGACAGGCGCGTGGGCGAAGGTCTTCAGGGAGTGCGGACTATCGCAATCCTTTTTGCATGCGGTACTAATTGAACAAGCCCGCCTTTTCTTAACATCAGGCCGCCGGACGATTCCTTCCACACTTCTACTGTTACCCAGGAGGCTTGGAAATGGTGCAAAGAAGCAGCTTCGCAGAGATGAGGGCTGAGCAGGTAAAAATGGTCGAAAGTTGGAAAGCGGAAGGTCGCCAAAGTGAAGCTTGGGTTGTCGCAGACCCGGAAATTGTCGAGATTTTCTCTGCTGGAATCGCTTTTGGCATCGAAGTGGGACGACGTGATCGCGATGACCCTGCCTACTCGCCGGACGAATGGCGAAAAGCATTGCGTGGGGCCATAGAAAGAGCAGCTGCCATTGAGGATAAACTTGAAAGAGCTAGAGAGGCGATGTTAAAAAAAGAGAAGGATTAAGCCTAGAAGGCTTTGACACCTATGCCAACTCCAGATAAGTCACCTTCCCGGACGAGTGCCGAACTTAGCTCCACTTGGATGATTCGCGGGCTTATCTGCCTTAGGAAGTTAGATGCTTCAGCCATCGAGCGAAGCGCGCTCGGTCTTCTTGTTGCATCGCGACAAACCTCACACCCATGCCATCCTGGAGTTTGCTCCGTTGGACGACGGCACGTCCCCGTACCTCTCCTGTCGACACATCAAGGAGTAGCTGGATAAAAGTTCCGGGCGGCGGCTCCGTGGTGCGGATGTACAACCCACCTAGTCCAAGATTGGCGACATGCGAGACATGTCGTACGCTGGCACTCTGCCAAGCCAAAATCGTCCCTTTGGGAGAGGAAATACGAGGATAGCGACGAAAGTCGTTCGTGGTCGCCACGGGAACACCGGCTAGCAACCATACTCTCTTTCAATGCGCAAAGGAAACCATTTCGCTGCCACGTCTAATCGGCGCTGGTCAAGAGGGATCAACTCCTGAGTAGTCGTCTCACCGGACATCATTGAGGATCGGTCAATTCCACACTTTTCCGGTTACGGCTTTACCGGACGCGCGCAGAACTCCTTGCCTCCGGTCACTCCTTGCCGAGAACGCGCATCCGGTAAAGCGCTAGCGTTTATCAGTTACGCCATTACTTCCGGCTTGCCGACTACTCGCCCAGAAAGATTGCGGTTGTGAGCGAAAATTAGCCTTAAGTCGAAAAAGGCCCTATCGAAGGGCTCAGGCCGACAGGTTAAACTTCATCCTTTGTTGAGATCTAGAAAAGTGCGGTCTATGCCCGCGCCCAACTTCCCGCTCTACCTTGTACCGGCCCTCTATGAGCTCATTCAGCACGGTTGAAGTCTACTCCATCAACGACGCTAATTTCTGATACGTCGAAACCGGAGATATGCACACTCCTGACGCCTGGGAGATTGGTCCAAGTGACGGGCTATCCACAATGCCTGGCACGTCTTACCGGACATTGAGGATCGTGCCGATTTCACCGGTAACGGCCCATTGCCGGAAACTGACCCGGTACCAGCGCTTAGCTCATGTTGCGTTGGAAGACGAAGGCGATGATGATTGGCGCGGGTGTGGGCTGTCCCTTAAACGTTGCGGCATTGAATCTCCAGGTCTTAATGGCGCTGATTGCCTGCTGGGTGAGGGTTGGGACGTCGTTGATTACGCGAATTTGTTTCGGTTGGCCTGAGCTGCCGATGGTCACGTCAAGCACCACGGTTCCTTGGGCTACGCTATTCGCTGGGTACTTTGCGAATGAAGCCAAATTGATCTGCGGTGGCGCGAATTGCGCGGCGTCCGGATTCGTTGGCTGCGCAGGGGCGAGAACTAAACTTTGATATGCCGCGCCTCCCGCCGGGTTGAACACATTAAAGATAACCGTTAGAGAAATTTCGGAAGGGACGGGACTGCCTTTGAGTGTGGCAGGTCTGAAGGTCCAGAGCTGAATGGAATCCTGGACGGCGCTGGTCAACGGCGGAGTGTCGCGCAAAGGCTGCATGTTCTGGATTTGCGCGTTGTTGTCCAGGCTGAGGAGAAGAGAAACAGCTCCCGTAGCCTGGGTATTTAAGGGGTAGGCGATGTTGCTGGCGCTCAGGACATCGGGAGGCGCATATTCTGGAATCTTGCCGGCGCCAGACCGAACAGGAGCAGCCAGGAGAATTGCCAAGAGAATCGCTCGAACAGGCAGGGAGAAGCACAGTTTCATGTTCATTGCGTTTGCAGTCCTCAACGATGGGTCAACGATAGCAGAAAAGAAACGGTAATTTCCCAAGCTCTCCAGCCGTCCCCGGGCGACAACTTGCGTGGATATAAACTGGTCAATTCTACGCGGGAGACTTCGATCAGGCACCCTCGGCTTTTCCCCTAGGCATGTCATCTCCGTGGGATCTGCCTAAATATTTAATCAGCAAAACATTGTTGCCCTTCTCGTCGAAGATGAGCTCATCGACGAGTGATTTGGCAACCAGGACACCATAACCACCTGCGCGCATGCCGTGTTCTTCGCGGTAATTAGCATGCTGGATCGGATCCTCCGGTGGGTTGGATAAGGCACTGTGGCGAATTTCATCAAGCGAAAAGCCTTCTCCGGGATCTTTAACGCGGCACATAACCATGTGCCGGGAGCGAATATAAGATATTTCAACGAATTTATCGGGATCAAAATTCGCGCCATGCTCGATCGCGTTCATCAGTATTTCCCGGAAAGCGGTGGCGACATCCTCTCGTTCGGCGTCGGGAAGATCAGCGATCTCATTGATAAACTGCACCAAGCGTTCAGCCGTTCTCATATCGCAACTTGCCGCGAGGCGGATCCACTCTGGGGTTGCTGAGAGAATTTCGATGCCATCATCCCAGCAAGGGCCTTCAGCGGCAGAACGAATCATGCTGGCGAGCAATTCTGGTGAGATTGGCTTGGAAAAGAAACTGAAAGCGCGCTCACGCATGGAGGCGATGACATCAGCCGGAGTTGCCTGGTCGGTGAGAATGATGAGCTTGGTATGCGGCCGAACGCGCCGGATCAAACGAAGCAGTTCAACATCTTGCTTCCCCGACGTTTTTTCACTGGTAAGGATCAGGTCACACGAAGTCGTTTCCGCCCATGCCAGTGCAGCAAGATTGTTGGAAACGTGCCGGATTGACCATGCATTGGGCACCAGCGTATTGGTGACCACCTCGTCGACTTCGGGGTTCGCGTCGACAACAAGTGCGGTTCTAACGGGGACCGGTCGATTCGCGACATGTGACGAGGCATTCATACAGTGCGAATACGCGGACTCTAGAAGACTCAGACTTTGAAGACTATTGTCAGAAATACCAGATGTTAACGGACATTAATAAGAGGGGCAGTCGCTCCGCCAAGGGACGTAGCGGTGGTTGGAACCGTGAAGGTTAGCGCGGCTTACTGACAGGAACCATCGTCCACAAATTGGCCGCTGGCAGCCATTCCGGCCAAGGAGTGTCCACAGTTGACGATCTTCTGGTTCAACGCATCGTTCGTGAGAGCGTCGGGGGCGATGTAATCAAGCGACTGGCGTGCGGCGACGTAATTGCTGCTCAGTGTCTTCATGTTTTCGAACTCGTTATTTAGCAACTGGGTGGCACTCTGATCAGAATCTGTAGAAGCTGCCACTGAGGCCAATCTAAGACCCGCCTGGGCCTGGATGCGATATCCGGATAGCCAACTCTCAGCTATCGGGAATCCATTTTGAATGGCGTTAGCGAGCGCGCTGTGCCATTCCCTGACCAGAGACATTGCTTCAATGCCTGCCTTCAGGAAGGGCTTGGAGAATCCCGGGTTTGCCGGCGCGGGTGCACTTGTTGGACTTGTTGCATTTGTTGAGGCGGGGGCTGCAGAGGGCGTGCTCGACGAAGTTGGCAGTGTCAGCGTGATCTGGTTTCCGCTAAAGCTGAGTGTGCCATTCGCAACGCGTGCCAAGGTTTCGAGGTCAACATAGGACCGTCCGTTCATCTGGACGACGGTCACTTGTCCCAGCTGGCCATTTAGAACAAGGATGCGGGTCTGCTGCGCTGCCTGGCATAAGGCAAGCGCTGGCAGAACCAGAAGCATGGTCAGCATCAGCGGTGCCAAAGAACTTCTATTTCGCATGTTGGACTCCTATTTGGGTCGCCGGTCTTTGCCAGCATACCTTAGGGGACATGCACAGAGTGGCGGCAGTCTGAAGGGGAAGGGAAGTTTACCGCTGATTAGGGCACGAGCCGATCGGAGTGGAGGGAGCCAGCTCCGATCGGCCTGTGCGCGTTTACGGTTCTACTCTCCAAGACTCCGGGGAGAGAACTCTGTTTGCCAATTAGGCTCTCGGGGTGGCAAGTCGTGACTTTGTGCCACGAATCGCCATGGTTGCCAGAGAGAGTCCGCAGAACAGCATTCCAAGCAAGCCGATAAGCGGGAGCTCGCTCGCCGTCTTGGGAAGCTTCGTGGGAGCCGGTTCCGGAGCGGCGGCTGCTGTTTCGACTGGAGCAGGCGCTGGAGCCGGAGCTGGCACAAGAACCAGAATTGCGACGTCCGGTTTTGGCGCAGGGGGCGGCGGCGGCATGGAACCAGTACGCTTCACTATCTGTGCGACCACAGTGGCGGGCTGCTCGATCACCTGCTGAGCATCCACCTTCATTCCTTTCCTGAGGCCGAATGCGTCTGTTTCTTGCCCGTTGACCATAAACTTCTGGCCGGTAGGAATCTTGAACTCTTGATTCTTGCCATTCTCCATTGTCAAGATAACGGAGTTTGGAGGATTAATGAACCACACGGTGCCGCTGACCGTTTTAATGGTGGTGATCACCTGTGGGGTGGTCGTGGTAATGGTCTGCCTTTCGACCGTCATGCCTGGCTGGAGTTGGTGAACGTTAAGTTGTTTTCCGTCGACAGTCACAGTCGTGCTATCTGGGACGTTATTGAAGTGTCTCAGCGTCCCATCATCCGCTTTTACAACGACATTGTTGCCGGAGACATAGACGACTGTCCCTCTTTCGACCTTGACTGACTTTGTTGCCGCCCCATCTTGCGTTGTCTTCGTTGTAGTCTCTACTTGTCCCGAGGCTGTGAGGCAGAAGGCGAAGCAAAAGCTTCCTCCGGCTAACAGGCCACGCAACATCGTTCTCGACAACCTACTTGCTTTCATCTTGTTTCTCCTTTTTGTTATTTTTCTTGCCCATAGAAAATGAATTGCTGCTTACACTCGCATCGACCCGGTCAGAAATCTGGTAAGACGCAGTCACGATGTATCTTTGAGGAGCATTTCCGATGAAGTAAAAGGGATAGCAGGTAACGAGGGTCAAAGTCTGTGTGGACGTCGGAGCCAGGACGGATACATTTCCTGGATCGACGATCTGTATCCCGGTGATCGCGTAGAAGTCCGTTTGGCCACGCCGGATGACTTCGATCACATCATCTGGGCCTACGTCTTTAAGGCCGCGGAAAAATCCGTCCCGGTGTCCCGCGATTCCAAGATTACCCGGCCGCCCAAATTGGGCTGTTCCAAGAATGCGGCCTACGCCGCGATTCAAAGTTAGATCATCCGTGTCGTTGAATACAGGCACCTCAAGATTGATCTTGGGTATGCGTAGAATCGCGAGTGGAAGATCTGTCTTAGTCGAGAGGCTTTCCTGATAGGCAGCGATGCGTTTGGGGTTCCAGAGCGTGAAATCCACCGGAGAGCCGGCCAAGGAGACGCCATTCAGGCGAGCGCTGTTGTCGGCGACTTGCACTTCCGCTGTGTTGCTTCGGAAAAGGTTTATCGCTGCGCGTGACGCTAGGCTCCCGTAGATACGCGCCCCTGCCCATATCGCTAGGAGCGTTATTCCGATGGCCAGGAAAATCCGCTCGCCTTTTCGAATTTTCATGAGACCAATTGAAACTATCTCTCTCATGTTGCTCTCGGTCCTACCGGGCCAGGTCAACTTTCCGCTACGCCGTCATCTGTCTCGTTGCCTTTCCTAGGGATCGAGACATAGAGATGCTGGGCCATAGCGTTTTTCGGGTTCGCGGTCTGAGCTTCACCTCGTCCCGTTCAAAACACACTCCGCGTCCGACACGCAACGCCATCGGGACGAGAGCCAGCAACCGTGGGGCTAAGTTAGGGGTTTCTTAGGGGGGCTGGAACTGTCAAAAGTAACAGTGGAGAAGGGTAGGGAGATCCGAGGTATAGCTGAGAATGGTCTAGACAGTTCTAGTACTCATGCGCGACTTTTGAGCAACGTTGGAGGACTGTCTGCTTGGCTAAAGTGGACCGATTCCGCTCTGCCCGGATTATTCCAACAGGCTCGCAGTACCGCTGGAGAGGTCGTAATAACCAGCTACAACCCTTAGTTTTTTATCTTTCACCATACCCGCGATCACCGTGGAGGCCTCTCGAAGGAGAGCTGCTTGGATCTTGGCGTTTGCCTTCGTGGCGGCCTCGAGATTTGGACCGGCTTGATCCACAGCGGGCTGAATATGGGGAAAGAGGGCGCTGATCTGCCCTGGCACTTCCTTCCCCTGAATCGTTGCCTTCACCGCCCCGCAGTTGGCGTGCCCAAGCACTAGAATCACCTTTGTGCCCAACACGGCCGCCCCATATTCCAGGCTTGCAATGATCTCCGGAGTGATCACGTTTCCTGCAACTCGCGAGACGAACAGATGACCGATGGTTTGATCGAAAATTATCTCGACCGGAACACGAGAATCGGAACACGCCAGGACGGAAGCGTACGGTTCCTGTTTATCGACGGTATTTTGCTTGAGGATGGCAACGTCTTGCTCATGGGCGTTGGAACGGCCAGAAATAAAGCGCGCATTGCCATCCATGAGCTCCTTGAGGGCCGCGTCGGGGCTAAGCTTACTTTGACCCAGAACCGGACGCGGGGCCGCGAACTCGATACCCGTTGCAGTGACGAGGCCGGCCAGCGTTCCTTGCAATGCCATTTGGAAGAAACGTCGTCTTGATGATTCGTTGGCCGCCGCGCCGGTTTCCAAATCTTTGCCGGAGCAGCACCGTTCTACTGGGATTGGCTGAGTGTTTCGCGCGGCAGTCTTTTTTGAGTTAAGAGGATCGCTCATCTAGTCTCCTCCGAGTTTGTGAGATCCGCTGTGACCTGCTAAGCGGAATATCTTTGAATGAATTCAGGACCGGCTGCAATCAATAGGGCTTCTCGACTGGGATACTAACCGGATTTGGAGGATGACGGAACAATAGTTTGTAGCGCTTCGCTTATTCGCTCAAGTGTTACGCTGTAAAGCACTGTTCCGTCCTCGAATTACTTTGCCGCAGGGACCCACACGTTGTCGGCGGCTGCGATGTCCGCGTTCGCCACTTCCGTTGTGATATCGACGCGCTGAAGTCCCTCTTTTTTCTTCGGCACTGCCTGGAACACAAGGTAGTACTGGCTGTTAAAGATTTTTTGCAAGCGGTCCAGGTAAGGCTTGAAACTAACGGCATTTTGAGTGCCCAGCGCAAAATATTCACCACCGGTTTCGTCGGCAATTTTCGCGACCCCGGACTGACCCAGCTGTGCCTCCCAAGCATTCCTGCCGAGGCGGCCCGCGCCCATGGCATAAATCGAGTGAACGATAACGCCATAACGCTGGCTATTTCTGCTTGCCGTATCCGCATCCGGACTAATAGTGGCCATAGTAGTCATCGTCGGGGCCGCCATTCCTGCGGGGCTGCGCGAGGGGAGCTGCGAACCGGAAGACCTGTCGCCACGGAGGCGGTCGATTCCGTCAGTAATCATCAGAACTTCGCGCCGCACTTTTGCCTGTGGCCAAGCTTTGACCAGGCTCATGAGCGACAAATATGGGCTATCCATGGTGGACAAGTTTCCTCGTGGGAGACGCACGGCGTTGGCCGCGAGGTCATGGTCTGGTGTGAAATTTTGCGTGATTTGGATGGTTGCGTTAGACATGTAGGCAACACCGATCACGGTTGTGGCCGGTTGAGCTTTGATGAAATCACGCAGATCGGTGAGGTTATTTCCGATCGATGTGTCACACGTGTCGTCAATCAGAATAAACAACTGCAGAGCAGCGTTCTCTCCCTGAGCCGGAATTAGCTGCGTTACCTTGAGGAAGTTCTTGCCCTGTTTTACCTTTATAGCATCTGGGCGGAGAACGGGAACTTCGCTGTTGTCATTCATGGCCCCGTCCGTTATGACCATGTGGACCTGGGCCGTGCTCGATGCAGAATTCTCCTGTGAATGCGCAATCCGAACGCTCAATGCCAGCAGGCATAGCGTGCCCGCGAGGGCCAATAGGCTCTTATAAGTTTTCATTATTCTCCTCCAACCAGGGTACATATAGAGTGCAAGACCGAAATCTGGATACTGTCATTTCTGACAGTAGGGTCGAGTCCGGAAACTGGGTGGTGGACACTCCGGGATACGACGAATATGCGCTTCAATTTTCGGAGGGAGACATTTTTCAGGGAGGAATCAGGATTCTGATCCACTCAGGTCGGAGGCGTCTCCCTCCTTCCAAAAGCTAACTCTCAACGGAACCTATCGGAATTGGCAAAACTAACAGTCGGGGCGCTGATGAACCAGCGGGCGCGATCGGCCGGGAAGTTTACTTTATTCGACTCTGGAGTAACCGCGTTTGTAGTAGGGAATCCCATATCCAGCAAATTTGTCTTTCGGACGCAGTTCGATATGGAGCTTATGCCATTTGGTTTCGCCTTCAACAACACCGGCGTTTGGCTTGGGAACGGGCTTGTAAGTCAGAACGTATTGATATCGCACTGCGAGGCCAAGGGTCCGAACGATACGGGGAAGGTCCTCTAAATTGCGGGCGGTAAAAACGCTTCCCCCCGTGGCTTCCGTTAATGATTTTAAGTTATGAGGCCCGCGCTGCTCTGCAGGACCGATGTAGTTATATTGCGAAGTGGCGAGGTCCGGAAACGGTTGTTTTGAATTATCCCCCGGCCCTGCAGAAGGTTTTGGTTTTGGTATGTTCAGAGGAGCGGCGAACAGATCAGAAAGCTCGAATGACGGTGCCGCCATTACGGCAAAGACCGGCACGTCGGCTTCTTGCAAGAACCCTTTGAGGTCGCGCAGGCTGTACCGGCTATGATTGTCGCCGCCGTCCGAGATTATGACTACGGCGCGGCGCTTGTTGATAGCCTCGCGTTTAATTGCGGTTACGCCCGCGTAGATCCCGTCAAAAAGTGCAGTGCTGCCATTGGTAGGCGCAAGAAGCGAAGGGAGTCTTCTACCAAGATCTTCTTGATCGCCGGTGAACGGCGCAAGACGTGTCACTCGGGTTTCAACACCGAATAGGGAAAACTCGTCACGCATCTGAGCTAATGGCTGGTCGGGGTCCAGAATCGAAAGGGTAGCTTCCTGGACGAAGGGAATTTTATCGGTCATGCTGGAGCTCAGATCGGCAAGAATCACGAAAGAAACTGGCTGGCGCTCCCTCTCGCAGGACAATATTCGTTGTTCTACTCCATCTTCAAGAATCAGAAAGTCGTTTTTGTTGAGGTCTGTGGCCACCGACCCCTTATCGTCGAAAACGGTAACTGGAATTTGAACCAACTCGACGCTTGCCACGATGCGTACGTCTGCTTGCGATTGTGCGGCTGGACCGCCAGGCGGCCACACCAACGAACACATGGCGAGAAATAGAAATATCCTTCGGTTTGCTACCATCCTCCCCCCAACCGACTCCAATTGGTGGGAGATATATTCGTGCGCTCCTGTTCTGTCAACGAGCGCCGGAATTATGTTACCTAGCGGTCCTTTATGAGGGGCGCTCTCTAGCGGGGCCGCTATTGAAATCCGGGAAGGCCTGAAGGCAAGAGCGAAAAGTGAACTTTCTGATCGTCTGGGGTAGCTAACGTGGGTGCGACACATAGGAAGAGCACAAAGACAAACTACAATTTCGCTGTCCCTGTCGAGGGGTACGCCCGCCAGGAAATATGGAGGCCCAGACTTCGCACTTATGCTTGAGGGCTTGCGTTACCGAGAACAGTCTGCAAATGGTGCGAATTCGGTTCCTGAATTTTGAAATGTGAAAATCCGCAATTCATACAGACAACCAGCTTCGGGAATTCCCAAACGCCAGGCTCGCTCAGATTCTTGAGACCGCTGAAATGGATGATCATTTCAGCAGAAAACTCTTCCTGATCGCTCGAAGCGCATGACGGACAAGACATGGCGACCTCCGTCTGATTTCTTGTTGGAAATGCCGCATAGTTTTCAATGCCCTCACCGGGGGTTTGAATGTACACACGGAGAAAATGCTTGTCTGTTCAAAATTGCACACTACGTGCACGCACCTTTCCGGCCCGGCCGATTGGGTAGAAGAACTTTGATTCTGGAAGGGCAGTAACCCTAAGGGGCAACGTGATACGAGAATGGGGGAGATATGAAAATGCGCCCTGCAAGGACTTCGCGAATGGCAAGCAAAAGGTCACTCATAATTCGGGGCTTTAGGACGTACCCTGCCGCCCCGGCAGCAAGGCAGGCCTGCACAAAATCGGTGTCGGAGTGAACCGTCAAGAAAACGATCCTCGCCGCGCAGCCTGACTCGATTAATTGTTTGCCGGCATCCAGGCCGCTCAGAATCGGCATAGAGATATCCGAGACGATGACGTCGGGGTTTAGTCGTTTCGCGGCATCGAACAGAGATTGGCCATCCGACACGCGCCCAACGACTTCGCAGGTTGGCGTCAACAAACCTTCAACCACGTCCAGGAACGGTCGATGGTCATCCGCCAACAGGATTCGTACCTTCCCCAATTGGTCCGCCTATCAAATGCGCGGCGCGACAAACAGCCGATTGCGAGAGTCCTGGGGGCACAAGGGACTTTTGTTTTTCGCACGCAGCCGATCCGAGCATATTTTGAAACTAGTCGCCGGTGGAAGTTCTGGATAGTGTCAACAATACCAGTGAGAGGATATCCTCCAAGTTTGAGAGGGGCCGTGAGTGAGTGGGCCGGTCCAAATCACCAGAACTCGTAATAGGCTGATTCTTGATGTGTATACGGGGAGAATGTCCCAAAACGGCACGGAAGGGCTGGGTGTGGTACAGTTAGTACCTCAGTCCTAGTATGCCTTGGGAGCAGCCAACCGACGGCTTGGGCACCGCTGCACTCAAGAGTGAACGCTCTGCTTGGAGTCGTGCATGGCTTGCAAAATATGTGCTTCGGCGAACCTTCAGAGGCTGACCGGGGAGTTGTCGGCCAGCTTTCCTGATCTAAAGAGGGCCGTTCTTCCACCTATTTATGTCTGCCAGGAAGTCATGGTTTGTTTGGACTGCGGTTTCGCAGAACTTTTCATCCCTATTCCCGAATTGGACCGGCTCAAGCAGGTAAAAGCGGCGTCCCATTCTTCGAGCAGTTGATAGATTCCTCGTTCCGGTGAAGTGACCTCCTTCCTTCTATTCTCGTCGCAACAAAGCGTTTACAGGAATTAAGCTTCGGCGTGTCGCTATCGGGCCGGAGTGTTCCTCTCTGGAACTGAAGATCGCTCGTATTCCCTCTTATTGAGAACAAATTCCTTCCTCCAACGATAACCTCCGTTGAGGCCAGAAGAGCTCTTCTCGGCCGAACACTGGCAAAATTGACAGTTCTCTAAGCCGTTCTAGGCGGGGACTATAAGTGGCGCACCTTGCGACGGGCAACGAGTTTCACTCCAACTAGAAACGAAGGAACGATCGTCCCATCAGGAAACTGCATGAGATTTGAGAGAAGTGCGAGGACCTGCGCCAGATATTTTCACCTCATGGCGGGCATGACTAGATGAACGCGGCTCGTCATGATCGCTACTCCTTACTATTGTTGATTTCCCTTATTGTGTTTCTACTCCTCAGCGCATTCGTGAAAGAACATCGCGTTCTGGGCGAAGGCGTGCTCCTGGTTTCCATGTACGTAGCACTTATTGCGAGCACGCTGGAGTTGTCTCAAAAGAAAAACTGGTTATTGCCAGGGGCTATCCTGGCTGGCATTTCCATGTCCATCATGTTGATCCATGTCTTTTATCCTGTTCGCGCTATCATGATCGTAAACTGGTTTTGCCTGGCCGCCTTTCTGGGTTTTGTTTCTGCCGCTCTCTTTTCTTATCTTGGCCTGGGCGGCTCCGTTACGAGCGGGCGCCTATACGGATTGGTGAGTCTTTACATCCTGCTGGGAGTGTTTTACTACGCCATATTCAATATGATTGAAACGATTCGTCCATATTCCTTCCTAGAAACGGGATCAGTGGCTTCCAAGGAAGTTTCTCGGCATTCCCTCCTGTACCTGAGCCTCATTACGCTGACGACCTTAGGGTACGGAGATATCGTGCCGGCCACGCCAGCGGCGCGGATGTTTGCCGCATTGGAAGCAATGACGGGAGTCCTCTACATTGCCATTACTGTGGCACGGCTAGTCTCCGCCTATCAAAAGGTGGACAACAGGTAGCACTGGCGCAGTGTAGTTCGCGAAAATTGCATTCAGCAAAGCGATTGAAGGTGGTTTTGCATTCGAGCACGAGTGCGGAAAATACGCGACTTAACAGTCGCGACCGCAATTCCCATGGAAGCTGCCAATTCGCCATGCGTCCATCCTTCGCCTTTATGAAGGATGAATGTTTGCCTAAGCGACGGATGCAGCCCCTGAAAAGCTTTCTCCGTGAGGTCGCCAGCGATGTATTGGCGCTCCGGATCGGGGCATCCATCCCTAATATCCAGAACAAAATTGTTTTCGCTGACTTCAGTGGGGAGATCGGTCTGACCTGCGGCGCGCGCGAAGTTCTCTTTGCGGATCTTCATTAAGGCTTCGTTGATGGTGATGCGAACAAGCCAAGTGGAGAAGCGGGAGCGCCCTTGGAACCGCCGGATGTTTTTATACACCTTGCAAAGCACGTCTTGCAGATTGTCCTCAGCGTCCGCGTGATTCTTTAGAATTCTGAGCGATACGCTGTAGATGCGTCGTGAGTGCATCTGAACTAACTCGGAGAATGCCTCCGAGTTGCCCTGGCGGGCTCTGGTGATGAGCGGTTCTTCAAGCTGCGTGTACTGTGCGAGGCTTTTCACGGTTTTTCACCACTTAGTTTAATTTCGCTCCATGATGTTCACCAGACTCCAGGGCCCGGAGCCGAAGCTCTCGAAAATCACCTGCTGGTTTTCACCCCGTGCGTCTACACTCGCACGAGGCGCTATGCAGTTTTAACTGGCAAAAGTAACAGTTTGTTGCGAAAAAAGTTCGGACGCCTGACTTCAACGCTGGCGCTCAACTTAGCAGTACGCTGGATCGACTGGGCGTGATTCTTATGACTACCGCATGACAAGAGGAGACAAGCGGAAGAGCAGCCAAATGCGATCGCCCTTAGTTCCTTTCGTTCCCGAGATTCAGCGTTGAAGGGGCGGAGGGATTATCGGATTTGGATTAGTCACCTGGCGGTGACTAAATCTAGCCAGGCTTGGTACGACAGTTATCGTCCACAGAATGGCTTGGCGTATCCCTGCTTGAAACAGTACAAAGCAGACGAGTAGAAACAGTATGGTTGTCACCAAGAGGGCGGTCACGAGCATGACGACGAGAGCCTCCTGCACCATGTAGACCCTCTTCATTACCGCCAACGCGGCGAGGAGAGACAGGGCCAGCACGAGCACCACCCCCAACTGCCAGGTCAAGCGTGCGACTGCGGTTCGATGATTTTTGTTTTGCATCTCTTGGCACCAATCGACTGCTCATTTCGCAGCCCTGCGATCCGAATCGGTGTGGGAGACAGGCGATTGAGGGTCCCACTCGTCCGAACACGCGCATAGTAGGTTTCGGCACAGGGGTAGGGAAGTGTCAGTTTTATCAGAGGCCAAACTGGCCCTGCCAGAACACCTCTGGCTGGATGACTTCGGCTCGCCAGAACTGTGCGGCCGCCAGCGAGCCTTCCTTGAACCAAATCTCATGCGTTCAAGAACGCCCAACATGTGGCAGCTCGAGATCTCCGCATCCGGGGTTACCCTGTAAGAACTGACAGTTACGCATCTCAACCGGGTCCGTTAGTTTCAAAAAAGAATTCAATCGTCGCCCGTGTAAGGTACCCTTTGATGACCCTCGAGTTCGAAGTAGTTTGCCAGCCAATCACGCCGAGTTCTGAGAAACAGTACCGCAAGCAGATATGCAGAGTTGGGCGCTGGATGTATTCGAAGGGGCTCGTAGTCGCGAACGAAGGTAATCTTTCCGTGCGGCTAGATGAGCGGCGCATTCTTGTAACGCCTTCTGGCAAGTGTAAGGGGCGGCTGACGGTGGAAGACCTGCTGGTTACGGACCTGAGCGGCGAGATTGTCCGTGGGGCGGGGCGTCCCTCTTCCGAGATGTTGATGCATCTTTTCTTCTACCGCTCCCGGCCAGACGTGCATGCCATTTGCCATGCCCACCCGCCGACGGCGACGGGATTCGCTGCTGCCAGGCGCCCACTGGAAGCTCCAGTGCTGCCAGAAGTGATCGTAGGACTGGGCAAAATTCCCCTGGCTTCCTATGGAACTCCTGGCACCTGGGAAGTTTGCGCGGGGCTTGAACCGCTTGTCGATGAGTACGATGCCATTTTGCTGGAAAATCACGGTGTCGTAACTTGTGGCCCGGATATCGAAACGGCCTACCAGCGCATGGAGACGGTGGAGCAATTTGCCAAGGTGATGCTCACGGCGGAATTGCTCGGCGGAGCGCACCTGCTGCCTCGCGCGGAAGTGCAGAAGCTGGTGAACGCAAAGCGGCGCGGCGGAAGTTCGCGGCGCGGCGACAGCTTCGCTGTCCCGCAGACTGCCGAAACTGTTCGAGACCAGCTCACTCCGTCACGCCAAGATCTCGAACCAGTTGCCAAGTGACGGATTTTCAGGACCGCGACACCGCGGGACGTATCGGAGGGCTGTGAGGCAAACAAATAGGATCGCTGCCAGGCTCAAAGCTGGAAGCGTATTCAGAATACGAAAGGGATAACGATTATGAAGACTAAATTTGCGTTGTGCGTGTTGCTGTTGTGCATTACATCCACGATTGCAGTCGGTCAGCAAGTCTCGGTCAACTACGACCACAATGCCAGTTTTTCTCAGTATCACACCTACGCATGGGCGTCCAACAACGCCAACCAGATTCAAAACTCGATTCTGGCGCAAGTGGCGCAGCAGGACATTAACGCTGCCATGCAAGGCAAGGGCTTTCAATTGGTGCAGGAGAATCAGACGCCTGATATTCTCCTCGTCGTCAGTGGCGGGTTAAAGCAGGAGACCTCCTGGAGCGCCTGGGGCATGCGCGGGATTGGCGGGGGAATGGGCGGAATCACTCCCCAACAGAACGTGGAAGGCACCCTAATCGTCGACTTGCATGCGGTAAAGACCCAGTCATTAATATGGCGCGGAATTGCGCAGGATACGTTGAGCAACAATGGCGACAAAAATCAGAAAGCAGTGGGAAACGCCGTAACGAAAATGTTCAAGCAGTGGCCGAAGAGCTAAACCCTAACTTGTGCGGCAACTGCGGCGGGCGAGCCAAGGAAGTGACGAGCTAGGCTCGCCGACGGATCCATCTGGCCTGTCCTTTCACTACTTGTCTATGCTGCCGGCCCCGGATCCTCGACGTCAGCTGAGTAGATCTCCGGCAAAACATTGGGTACGAACTCAACCAAGTCTGGATCGAGGTTGATTCTCGTGATCCAATCTCATTTTTCAAACGAAAATGATTTGCCCATCCCTGAAAAAGCCCTCCCTAGTGTCGGCGGGTGGACATACGGACAGATGGATCGCAGCCAATCTGTAATCTATCCGGCCTATTGGCGGCGGAGGCAAGGACTACCTGCGGCGAGCCGCGGGATGTCAAGGCGCCCACCGAAGGTAAATAGGCAGTTGGAGTGGCGCCCGCCGCTCATTTCTAGAGCCAGGATCTTAGGAAGCCACTCTTATTGCGAAGAAGCAGAACTGCCAATCTTCGTGCCGATTACTTCACCGGAGATAATGATCTCTACGCGGCGGTTCTGCTGGCGACCCTGAGGTGTGTCATTGCTTGCGACCGGATTCGCCGGCCCGAAGCCCTGAGCCGTCACCGTACCCGCGTCGAGGCCTTGCTGGACCAGATAATCCCGCACTGCGTTCGCCCGCTGCTCGGACAGAGTTTGATTGAACGCTGCGGTCCCTGTCGTGTCCGTATAACCCTCGATGGCCAGTTTGAGCCCCGGGTGGGACAGAACGATGCCTGACAGTTTTGCTAGTCCCAACTGCGCCGGCATTCTCAGGTTGAATTTTCCCGTGTCGAAAAGAACGTCGCCCATGTTGACCTGCAGGCCACGCGGGGTGTCTACCGTCGGCAGCACCTTATTGAACTGCTCGAGCAGTTGGGCACGCAGGTCTGCTGCGGCCTGACGTGCGCGTTCGGCTTCCGCTCGGGCTGCGTCTTCCTTCGCCTTCAAAGCGTCTGCTTCCGCTTTCGCTCTAGTTGCGGCTGCATCTGCCTCTGCCTGCATCTGGGCTTGTTTGGCGGCAGCGAGTTCGGCTTGGCGTTTGGCTTCTTCATCGGACTTTGCCTTGGCTGCTGCAGCTTCGGCTGCGGCCGTAGCTTCCGCTTGCGAACGGGCCTTGTCGGCCGCCGCTTGCTTCTCGGCCGCTATGCGTTCTTGGTCCTGGCGTTCTGCGGAAAGTGCGCGCGCATCCTCCGCGAATTGAACTGTCTGCTTGGCTGCAGAGATAATCTGCTTTTTGTCAGCATTGCTCGTGAGCGCGTTTTCCGCCATCTGCAGGCTCGCTACAGCTTTCGAAAAAATCTCAGGAGCGTATTGGGCAGATCCGCGGGCCTTGGCGATGTCCACGGCGTTGCGCGCTTCGTACATCTCCAGGGGCACCTTAGAGAGATCAGGCGTCAGCGCCAGCGGATTTCCCAGCTTTGCGTACTGACTGCGCTTCATCAATTTGTACGAGGTGATAGGGAAGAGCTTGCCCTTCGTGTTTTTCCGTGTCTCCATTTCGAGGACCACGACCTCGCTGGGCACGCGAACCGCAAAATAGGGTTCCGCGGTAATAATCATGGAAAATGTTTGGGCCGGCGTAGTGGCCGTCAGTTTACCCTCGCCATTCTTGTTGAGGAGAATCTCTCCCAAATTGCCGGTACGCCCGTCCGCTGTGACAGCCCAAAGCACAAAAGTAAGATATTCGGCTCCGATGTTGGATGGCGGCGTCATGTCCTTGACCGATAACTCGATATTCGTGAGCCCCGCATTCGCGCGCGCTTGAACCTTTGCTTCACCATTGGCTTGAGACATAACCGAGGTGCCTGTCATGTCCACTTTCGTGGCGCCGCCGCCGACCGTGAAGCCGATCGCTACAGTGGACTTGCTTATAAGACTGGAAGCCGGTATTTCCTGCGGTGTCTGCGCCAGAGCCATCCCACTCATGGCTCCGAAGATCATGCACGCCGTAATTGCCCGAATCGATTTCATCGTTTTATCCGTCCTGAGATTAAATAAGTATCTACGCCTCTTTATGCTGTGACTGTTGCCACTCTCTCAATGTTGCCATTATGACCATTATGCTCCTAATGGCACTCTAGCGACTGAGCGCACAGTCTAAATCTTTGCGGCCTAGACTGGTGCTCCAAAGGATCACCAGCGCAGGCCATTGCAGAAAGGAAAACTCCAAGTCCTAAGAGACTATTCTGGTCGGGGAGTTCGTCATAACTGTCAAAACTAACAGGTATTTGCCTCTCCGCTTGGTGGCTAGGCGGGATCGCCAATTGTCTTCGGCATGCCTCGGGCCAGGGTCAACTTCAGGAGCGGCGGGGTGAGCATGGTTGTGATAATCACCATGATTACGATCGATGCGAAGATGGAGTCGCTGACGACACCCAATCCCCGTCCAATGCCGGCAAAGATCAAGCCGACTTCTCCGCGCGGCATCATGCCTATGCCGATAGCGAGCCGCTTGAGGCCTCGGCCAGCCGCAAATCCCGAAAATATCTTGCCGACGATCGCGACGGTCGTCAAGGCCGCTGCGAGAATGACTACGGATAAATTGTTAAAGGCTTCGAGTTTTACTTGCAGTCCCATTAAAACGAAGAATATGGGGACGATCAAAGATTCGACTGGCGAGAGCATATCGCGCAAGGAAAACCCGCCCAACTCTTTGTCAAAGAAACGTTCAAGGATCAATCCCGCCGCGAACGCCCCAATAATGGATGCCAGGCCGGCAAGGTTTGCCAGCCAGGAGAGCACAAACGCGAAGCCGACACCAAAGATGAGTTTCACATTTTCAATCCGAAGCCGTGCAAGCCGCCTTACGATCATCGGTGTAACCCACAATCCGATTCCGATGGAGCCTGCCAGAAAAAAAACTGCTTTCAGGGTGATTCCGAAAATATTGACCAAGCTAACCGAGCCCTGAACAATCAGGGCAGTGACGACCGCCAGCACAAGAAGACCGAGGACATCATCGATTACAGCGGCTCCCAGAATAATCTTCGACTCCGGCCGATCCATTTGTCCCAGGTCGCGAAGCACGCGAGCCGTGATTCCCACACTCGTGGCCGTCAAAACTCCTCCGATAAAAAGATGCGCGCCAAAGCTTGAAGCGGGCAGCAGGATGGTGGTGACTAGCAGTCCCAATCCGAGTGGCAAGATGACGCCAAGAATCCCGACGAGCGAAGCAGTCCACCCTACCGCGCGCATTTCCTTCAGGCTGGTTTCGAGTCCAACTAAAAACAGCAGAATGATAATCGCGATGCGGGACAACTGGTCGAGGAAGGAATGGATGGCGAGGACTTTCAGCCCGAGCGGGCCTTCCAGGATTCGGGCAATTTCTTCCGTGTGAGGTCCGGCGGGAAGTATCTGCCGAGCCGCTTCGCCGACGCTCAATTTTTGAAGGAGCGCTGTTTGTTCAATGTTCGAAATCGAGTCGCCTTCGCGAATGATCGTAATTCCGGGCTGGTGATAAAGATAGCCGAGATTACCTACGAGAACTCCAATGAGGAGTTCGCCAAGAACCGCTGCTTGTCCGAATCGCTGCATGACGCGTCCGCCGATAGCGGCCGCAAAGGACATCGCGACAAGCGCGATCAGGATTGGGGCAACGGGATCGGTGTGGGACCCGGTCGCGGGAGATGCCGAGGCGAAGAAGAGATAACTGACGAGCGCGGTCATGGAATGAGCTTGTCCGGAACAATGGACAATTTCAAGACCATCTCGACGATTTCAAATTCAAATAGCTCTTCTCGCAATGAAACTGTGGCGAATGGCTACTCCGCGTCACTTGTGCGATTCCAGGTTTTATCCGGGTTGTAGCGCTCCATTGCCGAAGCGATTTTGGCGGTATCCGGCCCCAAATCTTTCTGGTAAACGGTGCCGTCGTAGCTAACGATGAAAGTCTCCACGCCAGAGACGCGGTATTCTGCAGGCCATGCAACCAGCGCAAAGCCGCCGATCATGGCCCCTCCGACGACATAATCGAGCTGGCCCAATGGCGCCGCTGGTCCCTGACCTTTCAAAGTCTTGAAATAGTATCCGTGGTATGGGCCGGACTTGCTTGTGTAGCCTTCCTCTATGGCTTTGGCAACTGATGCTGCGATCGGGCCACCCTCGGTCCCATCAGCATTCTGCCAGGAGAGCCCATCGTGTTTGCCAGGTGTGCTGATAATACGTTGCGCGTATTGGTTCAGTCCGCTGTCGTCGTGTATTTCCGACGCATACGCTTCTTGGGCTTCCGCGTAACCGCGGCAGATGGTTATCGCATCCAGCTCGTTCGTTCCGATACGCCTGTCTAGAATCTCAGTCCTTCCGGCCTGCGAATCGAAATGCCATTTTCCGGCCTGTTTCACAATCGGCACCGGTGTGGGCCAATCTTCGTTGCCAACAGAGAGGATCGCGCGGTTCGGGTTATGGGGATCGATTTCCACGCTCATTTTTTGTTGAGCCAGCGCGGCAAACTCCGCGCGCGAGTTCTTGTCCTGAACGTCGTCTCCGGTGGAGACAAAATCTTTGCCAGCGGGACCGAAAATCTCCAGCAGAGAGGGCACATCGTCGTTTTTCACGGCCAGAATCATGGTATCCGCGGCCTGTTGCGCGGTGTCAAAGGTTTTCTGCTGGACTGGCGGGGTGTTCGGTGTTGCTGCTGTCGCCAGAGGTGCAACCCATAGAGCGATTGCCAACACACAGCATGCGGCGATAACACCATTCGTAAAGAGAACCTTCGCGAGGAGAATATTCATTTTCGTGGAGTTCATATATTTTTCCTTTTATTCATGGCTCGATCAACGTGGGCGTGCGCCGCCCCCCGAACGAGCGGCTCCCCCACTAGGACGGGAAGCTCCCATACTGGACGCTCCGCGAGAGCTGCTGGCTTGAGTGGTTGCTTTGCTTGATGCTCCTCCGAAGGCGCTAGTGTTCTTCGATGCGTTGGTATTTGGAACCTGACGGTTACCAATATTGTTTCCACTTCCGCTGCGGTTCGCACCGCGCCGGCATTGACCCGCACGGTTTGCTGCGGCATGCCCGGATTTGCCCCAGGCCGATTTGCTGCGGTATTGCCCAGATTCGCACCGCCTCGATTTCCCGCGGCAGCGCCTTGGTTTGGTTGCGGACGGTTGTTCGTTCCTTGCTGTTGCCGCGCATTCGCCTGTCTCGTGGACACGGAATCCCCGCGAGCTGTGCCGCCATATTGTTTGGCCACATTCTGATTTGAATAGGGTGTGCCGCCTCTGTGCTGGGCGTTATGCTGCCAGTTGCTGTTTCCGTTTCGATTGATGTTGTTGTTGATGTTGGTGTTGCGATTTACGTTGATGTTTGTGTTGTTGTAGTGTCTGACGAAATTGTTGTTATTGTTGATGACGACGGTAGTGTGCCGCCCCCATCCATAGTTGTAGCCCCATCCGCCGCGGTAATACGATCCCACCGCGATGCCAACGCCAAACGCAAAAAACATACCTGCCGCGTAATACGAAGGCGGCGGGTAATAAATGGGTGGATACGGATATATCGGCGGCCCGTAAACGACGACGGGGTTATACGTAGGCACATAAACAACCTGAGGGTTCGCCGGTTGAATGACCACGACGGTTTTACTTTCAACCGTTTGTGTTTCTACTTTCATCTGCTCGTTCGATTTCAGTTTCCCGGCATCCATCGCCTTCGTGCGCATGTGCTGTACGGCGTCCATTACGTCGGACTGCTGCGCGAGGAAAGCGTTTCCAAGGTCCGTGGTCCACTTAATGTCATCGGAGAGACGCTTGACCAGATCCGGAAAAACAGCCATGGACTGGATACTAGGATCCCAGTCCTCTTTCTGGACCGCGTTCGTCAAAGCATCCCCGGTGAGGCCGGGATTCTTCTGCAGCCATTGTTGAAGCTGAATGAGTTCGAGCGGATACGTGGAAGCCACCAATACTTGAGTCAGGAGCGGGTCAGGATAGAGTGCGATTGGCGCGACTAGGGAATCCAATTGGTCAGCGGGAATTGCCGGAGCCGACTGATCCGCCGGCGCATTTTGCAGTGCGGTCGGCTGGGCGTAGATCGCCGGATCGCCCGGTGCGAGCGCCAGCACACAGAGAATTGCCACAAGACTCTGACCTACCCTTGCGCGGAATTTTTTTCGAAGCGGTTTTTTAGTCATGGTTGTCAACACCTTTTCAACGTTCTGATCGCAGAGGAGTGTGAACAGTGGCTATTTGTGCGTCCCGGATACTCACGTTCGAAGCTTTTCAATTCTGCGAGTCAGATTTTTATAGCGTCGGCGTTCGATTCTTGACACTGTCAAAACTAACAGGGGGGAGGAGAGCAATTCTTATCCTCAGCCGCCAAGGAAAAGTTTCCATTTGCCCGAACGCGATTTTAAATTAATTAATTTTCGGTTTTCGTCTTAAACAAGAGACTTTTCTGTTTTGCGGCGTGGTTTTTTGGGACATCCGGCGGCTCTTCCGAGTCGGGCGATAATATTTTCCGATTATTCGTCCGCCGTTGAAGGGTTGTTGCTTTCTAAATGACCGCGCGAGCCGTCCAACCAATATCGTTATTTCTGAATCTAAAAAAAGCTGGGCGGAATTTTCTTTAACGCGGATCGCAATTTGGATGAAATCAGCCAGGGCTGTCACTTTTGACAGTTCCAGAACACCAAGGCTAGCCCCTATGTTAGCGAGTGACGGGAAACGGAGAATCCGCGAAGAGGCGGGCTCGCTCGAGAAGGGAACTGCAAAACGTCCTTTCTGGGTTTCTCTTCTGGGTCCTCGGATCAGATAAGGCTTATGAGAAAGACCAGAGCTGAAAAAAGTGAAGCGCCTGTGGATGCGCATTCGCAACCTCCATAGGCGCGTAGGGCCTGATCCGAAGGTGGCGCTTCCAGGCTGGTATTTTCAGGTCGCAGCGGGTGCGGGAGCGTGGTTTTAAATTGAGTGCTCGAATAAAAATCTAGAAATGAGGAGATAAGAAATGAAGATCAGAAGCGCGATTATTTTGGGCATTGTTCTGCTGTTCGGAGCAGGGGCATATGCCCAGGATTATCCGAAGGTAGAAGTTTTTGCCGATTATTCCTACATCCACGCTAATCCGCAGAACAACAACATCATCGGAACGTTCTCCTTGAACGGAGGCGGCGGTGGGGGTACTTTTTTCCTGAATAAGTACTTCGGGATCAAAGCGGAGTTTGAAGGCTATGGCAGCTTCCAACACAATCTCAGTATCGCGGGCGGGAACCCTGTGTGTCCTGGCGTTGCAAACTGCACGATTACCGCTTCAGGAAATCTATTCACCTACAACGTTGGTCCGGAACTGAAATACCGTATGCGTCACTTCGAGCCGTTCGTCGAAGCGATGTTCGGCGGAGCCCATTCCAATTTCTACGGAAACATTTTCACGGCTTGCCAAGGTGTGCCGGGCTGCCTGACTGCGAGTAAGTCACCCAGCAATAACGCCTTTGATTTTATCATCGGCGGTGGCATTGATGTTCCGCTTACCAAAGCGATCTCCATTCGGCCAGTAGAGTTTGACTATCTCCTGACACGGTTTGGCAACAGCTTTACAGGTGGCAACAACAACCAGAGCAATTTCCGATACCAGGCCGGTATAAGTTTCCGGTTCTAGTGGAAATTGTAGTAGCGAATCATCGTAAGCTGCAGGGGACTGCGGAAGGACAACCAAACGGGGGTCCGGACCGCAGTCTCTTTTTTTTGTATATTTCTGATGCACAAACTCCCGGACCGCGCGCATCCTTATAATAGTGATTGGAGGCCCATCGACTTTGGGATTGGAGAGTGAATATTCGCTAGCTGTCGGTGGGATGAAACTGCACAGGACAAAATAACGGAGGAGAATCTAGTGTTGCCCATTCAGGTTCCCGCTTTTCAGAGGATTTGCAAACTCACGCTGATGAGTTTGCTTTTTGTCTTCGTCATAATTTCCATGGAGTCTCCAGCGTGGTCTAACCAGCAGGAAAAGCCCGATATGAAGGACATGCCGGGAATGAACCATGCGGATATGCAGGAGCCAACAGGCGCCCGAGGACCCCGCAGTAGTGGCGAAGCGGCTTGCGGACAAACGCGAGAGCGAGTTCAATCACCACTTGGCAGGAGTATTCGTAGTTCTCGCAGGCCTTTTTATTCTTGGGGAGGACAAACTCGCAAAGCGCTGGCCGCTTCTGCGCTACGCGTGGCCAGTGTGCTTTCTGGCAGCGGGGATTTTTCTCCTTATCTTCAGCGACACGGAAATCTGGCCATTTGGTCCTCAGACGCCGTGGTACGCGATCACACACAACGTGGAGGATCTTCAGCACAAGACTTTTGCTGTTATCCTTCTGGCCCTCGGGTATGTCGAGTTCGAAAGAGCGCGTGGCCGATTCAAGGCCGCGTGGACTGCATGGTTTTTTCCGATTGTGGGGATGGCTGGAGCGGTACTTCTTCTGTTTCATGTACACGGCGGGGACATGAACGCACCCGGGGCCATGGAAACCATGGAACGCATTCAAAAGGAACATTTTTGGTTCGCCTCAACAGGCTTTGGAATCGCTCTGACGAATGGGTTAGCCGAGACACCCTCAAAGTGGAAGCAAATCTTCAAGTACATCTGGCCGACATTGTTGATAGTTCTAGGCGTGCTTCTGATTCGGTACACGGAATAATGCCGAATGGCCTTAATCCCTGGCCAGGCGGTTTAGAGCCGCTGAAGGCCTAATTCGCTCCGACTGGTATTTTTGACAGTTTACGCGGATTAACGAGAGGGCTACTGTCGGGCTACTTGAACCGACAGGGGATCCGGCGTGAGAGACCAACCTCCCTCCGATAGCGAGGCGCTCTTTGCCTTTGCTTTCTCTCAGACGTTGCCGGGTCCCCCTCCGAATTTGGGCCAGACCGAAACCGCAGCTAGTCAATCCGCAGGCCACGTTCATGCAGTCGGTTCACTTGGAGTCCATTCATGGTGCATCCGACGCTCTGTTACTAATGACAGTATCGCCCTGAACAGGAGGCAGCTAATTTGGACGCTTTGGTGCTGATTCGTTTTGCAGAACACGGACGATAACTTGAGTTTTGAGCCTGACTCTCTGAGTGAGGTTGCAGGAGTCCGCTCATAAATATGCGCGAACGACTTCGACTTGGGCCGGCCGGCTCGCGATTTAATTTGCCGCCGGCAAGAGCAAGGCTCTAGCTGAAATGTCCCCGACAAAATCATCCCACGGGGCACAGACGGCAACCGCGTTCGCGGGGAGGTAAAGCTTGGGTCGCACTCGTGTATTGCTCGCTGATGACCACTTGATGTTGGTCGAAGCGCTCAAAAAAGTGCTGGAAGTCGAATACGACGTCGTAGGTTCGGTCGGTGACGGACTCGCACTCTTGAATGCTGCCGAAAGGTTGCGGCCCGACGTCGTCGTACTCGACATTGCCATGCCTCTTTTGAACGGTCTCGACGCCGGCCGCCAGCTACGAAACAATCTTCCCGCAGCGAAATTGGTTTTTCTGACGATGAATGAAGACCCATATCTCGTCGGCGAAGCCTTTCGCGCTGGAGCTTCCGCATATTTGCTCAAACAGGGGGCCGCGTTGGAGCTTACCCTCGCGATCTCCGATGTCCTAAAAGGGAAGACCTATGTAACGCCCTGTATTGCAGGCGGCCTGGCCAATATTTCATTGCTTGATCCCGAAACTCGCGAGCAAGCCCCGCAACCGACGGCACGGCAACGCCAGGTGATTCAGCTGTTGGCAGAAGGGCGCTCGATGAAAGAGATTGCGGACTTGCTTCATATCACCATGAGGACAGTCGCTTCGCACAAATATCGCGTAATGGAAATCCTGCAGATCAAAACCAGCGCCGAGCTTGTACGCTATGCCGTGAAGCATAGAATTGTTTGAGACTTGTTATCGATAGTGATTTGTTTATGCCGCAAACGAAGGACCCACCAAGCGTCAATTTGTCTTTCTCACTTTGTACCAATAAGTTGTGTCTTAATCTGCGTTAGCGTGACTCTTTGGACGTATTTTCGTGCGCGCCATGCTCTGGCTGCAAGTGTCTGTCACTTTTGACAGTTTCCCCGCCCCCGCTTGTCGCAGTATCAATGAGTTTGTGCGGGCCGCCCCGCTATGTGGACACAGTTCGCAAACGATAGTGGCGTTGATCAGAAACAGTTTGAAATGAACTGTCGGCATAAACACAAAGTTTTCGGAAAGTCGGATAGACGCGGTCGCATCGACATGGAGTGTTTCCAATGATTGCAGAAAAAATCAGGAAAACATTTGTAGTGCTGCTCAGCCTTGTATTTGCCGCCACTTCGTCACAGATCCTGTACGGATTCCAAGACTCAGGCGGCGCTCCGGCGGCCAATTCTGGCGCTCCCACGGAAGGAGTTCCCTTGACCGACACAGAGCTCCAGTCCTTGGTGGCGCCCATCGCACTATATCCGGACGCGCTCGTCGCCCAGATCCTCACGGCATCGACGTTTCCTGACGAGATTGCGATAGCGGAATATTGGCTGCAGCAGAACACGAGCTTGACAGGCAACGCTTTGATGCAGGCCGTCGACAAACAATCGTGGGATCCAAGCGTCAAGGCGCTCACGCAATTTCCCTCGGTTCTCGCCAATCTCGCACATAATCTCACCTGGACATCCTCTCTGGGAGAGGCCTTTCACAATCAACAAGCGGAGGTCATGACGGCGGTTCAGGCCTTGCGCGCGAAAGCCCAGGCTGCCGGCAACCTCAAGTCCACACCCCAAGTGACTGTCGTGCAACAGTCGCCTCAAGTGATCGTCATCCAACCGGCCAATCCACAAGTTGTGTATGTGCCCGAGTACAACCCGGCGGTTATCTATGGCACGCCATATGTAACCCCGGGGTATACGGCTGGCGATGTCGCGGCCGCAGGCATTATTGGATTCGGCGCCGGAATTGCCGTCGGAGCAATGATGAGCGGTGGATGCTGCGGATGGGGTTACAGCAGTTGGAACTGCGGGTGGCACGGCACGGCAGTGGTTTACCACGGCGGGGCGTACTACGGAAATACGGCATGGCACGGCGGCTACTACAACGGTGGCTACCACAGCAGCTACGGCTACAACAACGACTACAACCATAACAACTACAACAGCGGCTATAACAACAAGTCTTACGCACAGAACGGAAACAATTACAAAAATAGCGGCAACACCTACAACAAGAACGTGAACGTCAATACTGATCATTCAGCTTCATCGAACTCCTGGTCACATGGCGGAAGCGGTGGCGGCTCAGACGCTTTCAGCGGCATGAGCGGACATTCCGGCGGATTTGGCGGTTCGAGCGGTTGGTCCTCGCGGGCCGAAAGCAGCCGGGGCTGGGGAAGCATGGGCTCGAGCGGATTCGGTGGAGGGCGCTTTGGGGGTGGGGGCGGCGGAGGCCGATTCGGCGGTGGTGGATTTGGCGGGCGTCGGTAATGTCAGCAAAATTCTGTTCGCGGAGTACAACGAAATCCAGCTTTGGAGAAAGTCATATGTCGCACGTAGCGCGGGACCAAAAAGTTTTGGCTTCTCATTTCGCGATCTTCGCAGCTTTGCTCTTTGCAGTTTGTTTGCTCGTCTCTTGCGGCAAGGCGGACAGCCCCAAGGCTGAGCAAAAGACCTTCAACAGTCCAGCCGAGGCGGGAGATGCCTTTTTAGCGGCGGCCAAGGCTGGTGACCAAAGCGCCTTAGTTGCGATTTTCGGTCCCGACTCCCATGGCGTTTTGTTTTCGGGAGACGCGGTAAAGGATAAGGACTCACTTCAAGAGTTTGTGGCTGCGTATGAGCAAATGCATCGGTGGCGTGAAATCAAGGTAGGCGGCGAGATGCTCTACGTCGGGGCAGACAATTTTCCCTTTCCCATACCTTTGGGGAAGAATCCTTCAGGCCAGTGGGTTTTTGACACGGCAGCAGGGAAGGACGAAATTCTCGCGCGCCGTATTGGCAAGGACGAGTTGAGCGCCATTGCTGCATGCAGCGCGGTTGCCGATGCACAACAAGCTTACTTTGGCCAGACTCACGACGGCGACAAGACAAAACAGTACGCTCAGAAATTCATCAGCGATGATGGCAAACAGAATGGACTGTACTGGCCAGTTTCAGCGGGTCAGGCTCGAAGCCCGCTTGAACAGGTCCGGGACTTTGCCAAAGCCGCCGGCTATACGAACGCGGGAGAAAAGCCGCAGCCGTTCAACGGCTACTATTTCCGTTTCCTCACCAAACAGGGAGACACCGCCAAAGGTGGCGCGAAGGACTACCTCGTGAACGGACAAATGACCGGAGGATTCGCCATCCTAGCCTATCCTGCGGAATACAGGAATTCGGGAATCATGACGTTTATCGTGGGTACGGACGGCGTTGTCTACCAGAAGGATCTGGGCGAAAAGTCCGCTGACATTGGTGCAGCCATGGCAGAGTACAACCCGGGTGATGGCTGGAAGCCGGCGCTCTAGCTTCAGGGGGGACTCGAATTCAGGATTCTTGGCATTGGATACCGAAGACTGCTGCATTTCCAGAGCCGCGATGTTTCGCTGTCAGATGTGAATCCAGCCACACGCAGTCGCCGGATCAACCCCTATCAATTCTCACCGAACGGAAAATCTACAGACCGACGGATTCCGTCACTCGCTTGGCATGCAACCTCTTTCAGGTTTTTCAGTACTATAGAAAGCATCGCAATTGTAGGAGCCAAAAAATGACTGCTCCAATTCCCGCATTTCTCCGCGCGGCAAGCTATTTTCTCCTCGCATCTTTTTTCGCGTGCCTCTGTTCTTCGGCTCGTGAAATACGAAAAGACATCATCATCATGAGCAACGGCGACAGGATCACCGGGCAAGTAAAACGCCTTGAAAATGGCTTGTTGTACGTCGAGATGCCCTATGTGTCCGGCAATATCGGCCTGGATTGGAATCAAGTGGATTCGGTCCAGAGTACTGCCAACTTCCAAATCGTGCTGAACAATGGGAAAAGACTTATGGGAACCATAGAAAAGATTTCCCGTGAAAAAGCGAATAACGACGACTTTCTGATTCACGAAGCCACCGAGGAAATACAGGTCCCATCGGCTTCTATCGCGAACATTGACACTCAAAAATCCACATTTTGGAAACAGTTGAAGGGCAATGTCGATTTCGGTTATAGCTTCACGAACGGAAATAATCAGTCGGCTCTAAACGCCGATTCGACTGTGACCTACAAGGCCACGTCATGGGCGTCCACCGTCTCCTTCGATTCGACGTTTGGAGGGCAGTCCGACGCCGCCAGCACAAATCGCGAAGATCTCCAGGGATTGATCACCAGGTATTTGAACAGAAATTCCTTCGTCGGTGCTCTCTCTGATTTCCTTCACAGCAGCCAACAAGACCTAACCTTGCGAACCACCCTTGGCGGCGGCTATGGACGCTTTCTAAAGCGCACGACCAACAGCAGCCTCGCCTGGCTGGGCGGCGTTGCGTACATTCATGAGAGCTTTGACACCGCAACCGCGAAACCGACGAACCAGAGCATGGAGGCTCTAGCGGGCCTGCAATACGATTATCTTCGGTTCGACTTCGGAGAGCTCGACTCTCAGGTGCAAATATTTCCCGGTTTGACGGACGCTGGCCGAATTCGCATTACTACGAACAATTCACTCTCGATCAAACTAAGAAATAATTTTTATCTGCAATTCACCTTCTGGGATAACTACGATAGCAGGCCGCCCACGACGGCAAGAAAGAATGAGCTCGGCACAAGCACGGGGATCGGTTGGTCTTTTTAAATACAGCGTTTGGCCAGTCCTTCAGGGCTTCTTGCTGAGAACGTTGTCTTTTTCCAACGCATCGATCACGACCTTAACGAGCCCTTTGATTGCCTTCATCGGCGAGTTGCCATCAAAAGTATTGGTGGTACCCGTCCAAACGAGTTCTCCGCTTGGCTTTGCCGTGGCATAAAAATTTGTCTCCACCTGCGCAAGCTTCTCTTTCACCATGTACCCCGGGCTATAGACCAGGGGAGCCATCGTGCTGTAATACCCGTAAAAATCTCCATAAAGGGGGTACGGGTTGTAAACCTCGCCGGGCACGTACGTAGTCTTCTTTTCTGCTTTGGTCAGGCGCGCGACTACGATTGCATCAAACTTCTGTTCCTGTATCAGATCTTTCAAATCTTTCATATCGATAGGCGTCGCATTGGGACGAGGGAGAAATACATAGCTCTGAGTAGCCTGTACGCCTGGCCTGGCGATCGCCGTGGTCAGCTCATCCTCGAATTCGGCGCGATTCGCTGCTTGGCCATTCAGAGCCAGCACCAGAATGTTGGTAAAGTGTGGTCCCGCCGAATAGTCCGGATTCTTCCAACTCAGAAGTAATTTTGGCGAACTAGCGGCCACGATCATCGGGATGGCGAGGACGGCCAAGATCAAAAGTGATTTTATTCTCAAGTCATTCCTCCGACTAGACTTATATGTTCTCTAACGACCGAAGCGTCCCGCTATTTGCCGACAATTCCCCGGGTTCAGCAGCTGATTGAGCCTGCTGGGCCAAGCTTGACTTCCATCTCCGCTCTACTTGGAAGTCTAAACCCTTTTATATGATCGACCAGCGCGATAGAATCCTTAATGTTACTCCAGCCTACGCGGGCTATTCTTGGATGCACACTGTTAAAACTTACAGGCACTTTTTTTGACCTCCTCTGAGCGCACAACCCAAATGGCGCATGCCTGGCGTAATGTACACAGGATTTATATCTTGGCGATGAAGTCGGGAAGCGTATATGATTCCCGGCATCCGCTGTGGTTAACGCGTCACCTGCTTCGTTCAGGCGGCGCTCGCATTCTAGAGAACAATGTCCCAATGCGTGGAAACGGCGGCTATGATTTGTTTCTCGGTCTCGCATTATCCCTCCCAGGGCTCTGCTATATACCTCTGCGCTTTGCCTCATCCATGGCCTCGCGAATCGCTCGTGCTCTCGCCATTTGGTCTTTACCGGTGACGGCGGCGTGTTCGTGGCGGCTGCTTTTGGCAGAATTGAGGTGCGCATGAGTTCATCCCAAAGTCACCTGCCGTGGAGTGCGTCGAATTTGGACTCTCGTGTGTACACAGGGACGCTTGCAGTTCTGGTGGCCACAATATGCTATTTGGCTGCGAAACTGGCTGGGGTCTTGGTCATATCCACCCCCCAAACGATTTGGCCAATTTGGCCAGGATGTGCCATTTTGGTTGGCATCCTCCTTCTCGTTCCGCGAAAAATCTGGCCTGTTCTACTCCCGGCGGGCCTGGCAGGTTTTGTCCTGTATGACTTGCAAGCGGGCGTAGCGATTTCTTCCATCGCTTGGCTCATTTTGGCGGATACGCTTGAAATTCTCGTAGCCGTTTGGACTGTCAGCTATTTTTTGAAGGGCAAGCCCCGTTTGGACAGTTTGGGCGCTCTTGCCAAATACTCGTTCTGTACGGTATTCCTCGCGTCGTTGATCGTTTCGTCCATCGGCAGCCTTGGCTTAAATGGCGACTTTTGGCTCAGCTGGCGGTTTAGCTTTCTATCAGAAGCACTAGCGTTCCTCACGGTAACCCCGGCGATTATTGGTATGTTTGGCCTCGGCCGACCGTCATGGCGCGCCTCCCGGGCCTATTACCTGGAGGCAGCTATCTTGGTCTCCACGTTGGTTTCGCTAAGCTATATCGTGTTTGTAGCTCCTGGAAGAAACGATCCGCCGGCGCTCCTCTATTCCCTGGTGCCATTTCTACTCTGGGCCGCTTTGCGGTTCGGGTCCGCTGGCGTGGGCGCTTCAACCACTATTGTTGCCCTGTTGTCCATTTGGGGTGCGATTCATGGTCGCGGTCCATTCACGGAAGCGGATCCCGTTAACCGCGTCTTGTCATTACAGTTATTCCTACTTTGCACTTCCATACCATTTATGATTCTGGCGGTTCTCGTGGAAGAGCGGAAGTTTGCGCAACACGAGCTGGGGCAGAGCGAAGAGCGCCTGCGTTTGTCTATGGAATCCGGGAAAGCGGTCGCCTGGGAGTGGGACCTAGAGGCCGGAAGAGATTCCTGGTTCGGCGACCTAAAAACCATGTTCGGAATCTCTGCTGAGCGCTTTGACGGACGTCCAGAAGACTTCCATCGCTACGTTCACCCCGAGGATCGGAATCGAGTCTCGCATGCTGTAGCCAAAGCGAGGGAAAGCCATCAGCCTTACGAGGCGGAGTTCCGCGTTGTTTGGCCTAACGGAACCGTCCGATGGGTCGCTGCAAAAGGGAAATTCTATTATTCGGCGAGTGGCGTTGCCGAGCGCATGCTAGGTATGTCGCATGATGTCACGGAGCTCAAATTTGTGGAGCAGTCATTGCGCGAGAGGGAGGCAGATCTCACGGAAGCGCAACGGCTCGCAAATGTGGGCAGCTGGCAATGGGATTTGCAAACCGACGCGGTCACCTGGTCAGAACAACTTTATCGGATCTATGGCCTTGATCCCTCTTTGCCTGCGGTCAGCTATATGGGGCACGAAGCCCTTTATACGCCCGAAAGCTGGCTCCGCCTCCGGGATGCTGTCGAAGAAGCGTTGCGCTCTGGAACCCCTTACGAACTTGATCTTGAGATGAATCTCTCTGACGGGACAACCAAATGGATCATCGCCAAGGGTGAAGTGAGGCGCGATGGCGCAGGCAACATCGTCAGGCTGCGCGGAACCGTGGATGATATTACCGCTCGCAAACGGGCCCAGGAAGAGCTTCGCAAAAGCGAAGAACGGCTACGTCTCGCTATCCAGGCTGGAAAAATGTTCACCTGCGACTGGGATGCAGCCACAAATATCTTCACACACTCCCCGGAGAGCGCGCAGATTCTCAGGGGAGATAATGCGACCTCCAGCACCGGCGAACAACTCTTGAAGGGTGTACATCCAGACGATCGAGAGAGATTTATAGCTGCTGGCGCCAGGGTTAGCCCTGAGAAACCTGAGATTAAGCTTAGCTACCGGATGGTGCGCCCTGACGGCACCTTGATTTGGTTGGAAAAGAATAGCCGTGCGCAGTTTGACCAACAGGGTAAATTGCTGCGGATCATCGGCATCGTAACGGACATCACGGAGCGCACACGAGCCGAAAAGGCTCTGCGCACGAGCGAAGAACGTCTTCGGCTGGCCGTCCAAGCCGGAAAGATGTTCGCTTATGAGTGGGACGCCGTTACCGATATTCTCGTTCGTTCTGCTGAGAGCACCGAGATTCTGGGCATAGAAGAGTCCACCCCTCTAACCGGCCAGCAACTTTTAGCCAAGGTTCATCCGGACGATCGTGAAAGACTTATCGCTACGATTATCAACCTTACCCCCGATAAGCCAACCCTCTCGATCACTTATCGGATGCTACGCCCAAATGGTTCTGTGATTTGGGTGGAGAGGAACAGTCGCGCGCAGTTCAGCAAACAGGGCAAGTTGTTGCGGATTTTCGGCATTGTGGCGGATTTCACAGAGCGCAAGCGATCGGAAGAAGCTCAGCGGGAGAGCGAAGAGCGTTTCCGCTTGGTGGCGAACACCGCCCCGATGCTTATCTGGATGTCCGACACCCATAGGTTGTGCACCTATTTCAATCATACCTGGCTGGCATTCACCGGCCGGCCCATGGAGTTGGAGCTTGGAAACGGCTGGGCGGAGGGCGTTCACCCCGAGGATTTGGAGTGGTGCCTGGAGACCTACGTTCGTGCATTTGATGCGCATGAGAAGTTCACGATGGAGTATCGCATCCGCCGCTACGACGGCGAATATCGATGGATTCTGAATATTGGGGTGCCCAGGTTCAATCAAGATGGTTCGTTTGCTGGCTATATTGGCTCGTGCGTTGATGTTACCGACCGCAAGCTCGCTGAAGAGGCTCTCTCCGGCGTGAACAGCAAGCTGATTGAAGCACAAGAACGCGAACGCGCTCGCATCGCCAGAGAGCTTCACGATGATATCAGTCAGCGCCTCGCGATGCTGACGATCGAGTTAGAGCAACTCAACCAAAAATTCCCGGATTTGCCTGCGGAACTGCTTCAACATATTGCGGAATTGCGGAACCGCAGTTCGGACATTGCCGGGGATGTCCAATCCTTGTCGCACGAGTTGCATTCCTCAAAACTGGAATATCTGGGAATTACGACAGCCATGAGGGCTTTCTGTCATGAATTCTCGCTGCAGCAGGACGTCGAGGTTGCCTTTGCCTATGACGAGATTCCACGTACGCTCCCGCAGGATATTTCGCTTTGCCTCTTCCGAGTCTCACAGGAAGCGTTGCAAAATGCCGTCAAGCATAGCGGGGTTCGGCACTTCGACGTGGAGTTACGTTATGCGTCGGAAGCGATTCACCTCACGGTGCGGGATTCGGGATCGGGTTTTGAGTCTGAAAAGCCGCTCAAAACACAAGGGCTTGGTCTCGTGAGTATGTCGGAGCGCGTGAAGCTTGTAGGCGGGCGGCTCACGATCGACTCGCAACCACATCGCGGCACAACTATTCGCGCCAGAGTACCCCTCACCAAAGCTGCAAGCGCATCGGCCTAGGAACGCAGTCTGCTCTCGATCGGAGTCTTCTCAATCTCCCGGACCGCTTGTTTGTTTGACGTTTGACGGTATATGACCTGCCTGTCACTTTTGCCAGTTCACTTCGGAAAGCTTCTAGGCTAGCGTCTCCTGGAGGAAATCTACAATCGGCAATTGTGCATGGAAAATCTTCGATGAGGCCTTATGCTTTGTAAGAAATGCGGGTCGGATCAACTGGCCGAGTATGGCTCGGAAATTAACCTCCACTCACTGGGCCAAGACGACCTGGACAAGCAGGCCCTACTATTATTCCCTAAGCTGACAGTCTGCCTGAAGTGCGGTTTTACGGAGTTCACGCTCTCGGAAAGCGAATTGCCACTCCTGCAAAATGGTGCAGGAACCTAAGTCCACGCAGCCCTGAACCAACATCTCATTGTTTCGAAACGCAGTTGGGCTTACGAAACAACGTGCAGACTGTGGCAGCACTCCTCGCCGTACAAACTTTTAAAGTCTGCTGACATACTGCTTACCTTGAAGGACGGCATCCACGGCCGCCAGCAGGTCGGTTCCAGCTCGTGTCTTAACAACATAGCCCTGTGCCCCAAAGCTGAGAGCTTCTTGTATCACGTCTTCGGATGATTCTTGGGTCAGGAATATTATTCGGGCGTTTGGAACGAGTTGACGCATTTGTCGGCCCGCCTCAATCCCATTTAATCCGGGGAGACCGATATCGAGCAGAATCAGATCGGGGTTGAGCTCTTCGACCTTTTGTACTGCCACTAATCCGTCTGACAATTCGCAGACTACTTCCAGCTCGGGCTTTTGTCTTAGCGCCGAACAAACGAAAGACCTGAAAGGTTCGAAATCTTCTACAACCAGAACTCGTATTTGCTGGTTTGTCAGTTGGCCCCATTTCCGAAGAGGTCACGCGTACATCCGTGGGGACTGCCCGCATATTAATCGAACTTCTGACTCGGGCGCAAGTTTTTCGTTTTGTCGTTTAATTCGTTTTAATACGTTTAAGTAGACTCAGATATGTTTGCAATTATTCCAAGGTGATTGGAACGTAGATCAGTTTGCCCTCGCGCTGGATTTGCAACACAAAGGGGACGCCCGGAGGGCGGGCTTTTAATGCTGACCGCAATCGCTCCAATGTAGTCATGGGCTGGGTGTTCAAAGTACGGATCACGTCTTATGCCGAGCTGTGGAATCAGATTTTTTTGAGGGTCAGTAAGCGAGACGAGCTGATCCACATCTTGTCCTTCCTCAATCGTCCCCACATTGAAAACCTGACGCGTTGTTCCGCGGAGGACGGTGACTTGAACTTTGTCCGAAGAATCCCGCAAAAGGAAAAAATAGTTGACGCTCGGCAAATTGTCGGCAGGCTACCCATCGATGGAAACCAGGATATCGCCAACCACAATGCCCGCCGCTTCCACAGGCCCTCCGGGAAGTACATCCGAAACGATTACCCCATATTCTTGTTTAGGCGAGTCCCACGGCGATGGATGGCGTAATGGTCTGGATCCCAATGCCAATCTCTTGTCGGCGCAAGTGTCCGAACTGCTTTAGCTGTCGATAGACGGTTCTTACGGTGGCGGAAGGAATGGCAAAACCCAATCCCTCATTTCCACCCGATTGAGAAAGGATTAATGTCGAGATAGCCTTGTCGGGCGCTTACTTCCGGACCGCCGCAGCTATAACTTTATCTTTGGTCATTTCCGCAGCCTGCTCGATCGTGGCAGACGCAGGCACCGCCTGGAATTCACTGTCAATCTCCTTCTGCCGTACATCGATCGTCTTGAAGAAAAGGGCTTTACCGCTCATTTGCACATCCATGGTCGTCATTTCCCAACATCCCGGGCCGACTTCCTCTTGTCTTACCAAAAAGGTTCCACCTTCATCCAGATGACCTAACAATCCTCCACCAAACTTTACAGGACTTTTCAAACGTCCACTGATCTCCGCGAGCCGTTTTTGATCCACGTCCAGAGTCAACGTGCCCTCCATGTGATAAAAGACTTCCGCTTGGCGGCCTGAAGGATGAAACGCCGGATTCGGTATAAATTTCACCTTGATCTTATTTCCGTCCTTTTGTTCTATTCGAAACACAAAAGCATCCGGAATTAGCTCCAGCAACTCGGTAGCTTGTTTCCCATCTTCGTGTCGTTGTCGCTCTTGTTTTTGGAGTTCCCGCTTGCTGTGGAGCAAATTCCGAATCCGCTGATTTTCCGTCTCTTGTTGGATTTCATCCAGCGGCTTGCCGTTCACAGCCAACAATCGCTCAATCTGCGCACCTTTTGCCTGACACACCATAAGCAACCGTCGTGGGCCACCATCTTTCTCTTCCAACTTTCGATAGCACCACAGCGACGCATCTTTTGCTTGGGCGTCAATTTCGTGCTCAATAATATCTCGCACTAAATAGCTCACATTTTTTTCAGGGCTTGATGCTTGCTGGGCGATGTGATTGCCCTCTTGGGCAACAACCGGGGAACTGATGGTCGTAATGAACAACATCCAGATGCAAAGCAAGAGGCCAGTTGAAGCTATTTTCTTCCTCAAATTTTCCCTAAGAAATTTTGCCAATCCGGGACCTGGGAATGGTTTCGACATCTGCGACCCCCTCATCGTGCTCTGGTGGTCAGTTACACCGTGAGTGTGAACCATTCATGAACTGCAGGACTATAAGGCGGTTGCTGTATTCAAAGCTGTTTCATAGTGCAGGCTATCCTCTTGCTCGATAGCGGGCAATTTTTGTGAAGGAAAGAGGGGCGGGCGCCTATGTCCAGATAAGCGCCCGCTCTCGTGGGTGTTTCAGAGGCAATGTCGCTAGGCTAGCGAACAAGAGCGGACACAACCATCGGGTCTTATCTGTAAGAAACATCAATAGTTGAAGTAGAAATGAAGCAGCTCCCTTAGAGCAACATTTACAGCATTCCACCGATATACGGCCCCGGGGTGGACGTCCAAATTGGAAGTGACGGATAGATGTCCCACGAGGCCCCTATGCAAGTTCTGATTGCTGATGACCATGAGATTGTTCGCCGAGGTGTCCGCTCGATATTGGAATCGAGAGACGGGCTCGAGATTTGCGGCGAGGCAGTTAACGGCAGGGAAGCAGTTAATAAAGCAAGTCAGTTGCACCCCGATCTGATTATTCTCGACCAGGCCATGCCGGTACTTAGCGGTTTAGGTGCCGCCACTGAAATTCATCAACTTATGCCGGACGTGCCGATACTGATGTTATCGATGCACGATGGCAAAACTCTGCTTGATGCTCTGCGCACGATCGGTGCACGGGGTTTTGTTCCTAAGGCCGAATGCGCCGATAAATTGCTCGAGGCAGTCGACGCTGTTTTGCGCGGCGACACTTTCTTTGATGCAGAACCCAGCTCGTGTATGGGCCTTTCTGAATAGAGGTTTGAGCGAGGCTGTTCAAATATTCTTGGGAGGTTAAAAAATGGCCGCAGCCACACAACAAATTGAAGAGAAAATCTGGAATACTGCGATGGGCATGGCACACAGATACGTCAGCGCCTATCGCGATACGCTCCTGACTGATTCTCAGATTGTGGCAGCCATGACGTCGGACGCCCTTTCAGGCGGTTTCTCCGAGGAGGATTCTTACGAAATCGCTGAGATCGCTTTCACGTTCCTCGAACATAATCACCATGCCCTGAATCCCTGAAGAATCTCGCTCCTGCCTCGGATTCCCGTAGGCGAGGCCGGGAGCGGTAGACGCGGCGGCCTCAGGTGCTAACTAATTTTGTCAGCGACTCAATCTGTGGTACTAATGAAGTTAGCCCACCCTCCACTCAGCCCAGAAATGAATCTAAGGAGAATTGTGATGAAAATCGCAAAAATATTGGGCGGTTTGGTGTCCTTGGGCTTGGTTGCGACGATAGCCGTACCCGTGGCTCTAGCGAAGCCGCAGGATGCATCCGCACCCCAAGCCTCAGGTAAACAGATGGGAATGCGAGGTGGACTGCAGGCCGCGGTAGAGAGCTTGAATCTTACGGATGATCAGAAAGCAAAGGTAAAGGACATCTTTGCCGATGCGAGGACCAAGTACCAAACGGTGTCCAGTGATACTTCGCTCAGCGACGACCAGAAAAAAGCCAAGATGAAGGAGCTTCATGAAGGCACGCTAGCCAAGGTGAACGCCGTGTTGACACCCGATCAACAGACCGAGTTGAAGAGCAAGATCGAAGCTGCAAAGACGAAACCACCTTCGCAGCCGTGATCTAGAGACAGTCGGTCAACTGGCGATTCGCACAAAAAAAGGCGCCTGGTTCGCGAGAGCCGGGCGCTTTTTGCATATGACACAGTTCTGTTTGAATGGGCGCAAGTATCCTCGCCGCCGAATGCGGGGAACTAGTTTCAATTTGCTTCAACTAAGCCTGATAGGTGAGATCAGTACGCTGATAGAGAGCCGTGTGCCCACAATTCGGGCACTTCAACTCGGATCCGTCCGCGGGAAAATCAGGTTTTCTAGGAGAGAGATAGTCCGATAGGCGCTTGTCTAGAATTGGGGAGTGTATAAAGGACCGTTTGCATCCTACGCAGCGCAGCACCCAAGAAGCCATACCCCATCGTATCGCTGCAAGCCTAGCCTGCGCATAAGGAAACCATAAGGAATTCATAAGAAAAATTACTTCGCTAAACACAGCTGGAAGCAACTAAGCAGTTTCGGTTCTCAGCCGGGGCGCTACGTCATTTCCACATCCAAGTGAGCTGCAATGGCCTCTTCTAGATCATTCAGGGAATCGCGTACGGTCAAAAGCATGCTTCCGCGCGCAGGTTCGCTCAGAAGCTTTGCCACTCGCAGCTTATTCTCAGTAGCTTTGATCTTCACACGAAGTTCATTCATGAGATCAAGAGCACGAGGTTTGCCCGAGAAGGAAACCTGACGGAGGGCTGAATGCACGCTACCCACGAGTTTATCCAGATTCTTTATGCGAATTTCCAATTCGCTTTCTGAAGCATATTCATTTCTGTGGAGAGAGTTATGTTCTGTGGGTGAAGTTCCAGCAATCATGTGGTGTGAACTCATAAAAAATTCTCCTAGGCCGACGATATCCAAGTTGCTGGGTTTCTATCTGTGGGGCAGGGCACTGCTTTGTAAGGGCAATAGCTTTGCCAATCGGCAAACTTTATCGAAGGCTATAACAGCAAGCGACTTATCAAATGTTGGGTGACCAACTTTGGAAGTTCGGCATGTACTAGAACCGGAAAATTGTTCATCCTCAGATACGCGAGAGTGAATAAGGTTTACTCAGGCAAGCAGCTGAGCTTGATTGTACGAAGCGGCTGGCGATTCGTACTGCGCTGATCGAACCGACCTGAATACCTTGACCCTGGCATCTTCATAGGGCTTTTACCCTATTACGAGGAGAAACTTCTCAAAGTACAGTTGTCTTCCGAAGGCGAGGTGAAAAATGCGATTCATTTGGCTTTTGCTGGCGCTCGTATTGGTATTTGCGTGGATAGGCGGCTTTATTGTCTATCATGCTGCGGGATTCGCGATCCACATACTTCTGATTCTGGCCGTCATCTCAATCATCATGCAATTGTTTAGTGGAAAACGAACAGCTTAGAAGATTGCCAGGGAGATAAAACAGTTCTTCCTACTACGCGTGAGTTCCGTCAGACCGGCCGGTGTTGTTCTGCGTACCAAATCAATATTGAAACGATCAGCCAGGACAAGATGGCGAGGCTCAATACAGCCATCGAATTCCAAACCGGAAGAAGCTTCCAAACCACTATCGCAAAAAATGCCAAGCCAAACGTCCCCATAGCGGCGCCGCGCGCATCCAGCGCGGAGGCGTCCTTTCCCCGGGTGGTACCGTCCTTCCCAACTTTTTCTTTTTTCTCCTTCTCGTGCTTTGCCACAAGCGTGACACTAGCGGGGAAAATTGCTGGAAATGCGAGAAACAGCCCGCCGACCACGGGTCCAAAATGCTTGGCCACAAGACCGGTGGCGGCCGTGATTGCACCCCCAAACAAGAAACGCACCGCGTATTCATACCAGCGGATTTTGCGGATTGCGGAGAAGTCAAAGTGGACGCGCATGAGATTTCATTTCAAAACCAGAAACCATAAACCGAAAGCCCCAACAAACCACGCAGAAAAGGAAAAGACGCTGGCCGCCATCGCGCCCCATCTATTCCGGACAAGCAGATGAATACACAAGCAGGCGTACAGGAAAAAAGCGACGGCTCCGGCAATCATCGAGCGGCCTTCCCGGGCGGCGTAGAACTTCCCATCCGTCAGGATCGTCAGGGTCAAGGTAGCCAGCGCAACGGAAGGCGCAGCGCTGAATAGACCTGCAAAACTCCTGGGTTTTAGAACGTCTCCCAGAATCGAAAAGGCGGACACTATGATGCCACCCACGACAAAGCGAAAGATGAGCGGTCCCATTTCGAGCCAGCCTCTTAATCCCGCACTATGGCAGATATCCTCTGTAATTTGTCAACCGACTTGAATAAACGCCTATAGAAATCTGGTTGGCAAGCCCCGCCACTTCATCCAGCCGTTCCGTTACTATTTTAGTCGCGTTGCTCGTTTCTTATTGCTAGCAGTTTTTCCAGGCTTTGCCACCTTGGCTGTTGTGATTTTCTGCGGATCGCCAGTGGCCGCCTTTTCAACATCTCCACCGTTGTCGCGAGCGATGTCTGCAAGCAGCCGTTTACTCAACACGGAGCGCGGCTGGGAGACTGTTATGTCTTTATCCGAGGCATATTTGTCGCGGTGTTTGATCAATAGCCAGGATTTATCTGGCTTGCTGCCAAAACCGCGCGTTCGCACCAACACCCATGACCCCTGCAGTTTCTTGCCTTCGAGAGTAAACTTCAGATCGCCTTTTTCGATTGCGGCCTCGACGTCGTCGCTCTCCGGAATCCATTCACCGTTGTCCCACACCATGACCGTGCCGCCGCCATATTCGCCTTCCGGAATGACTCCCTCAAAGCTTCCGTACTCAACCGGGTGATCTTCCACCTGCATCGCCAATCGCTTGACCGATGGATCCAATGAAGGACCTTTGGGAACTGCCCAGGAAAGCAGCACCCCTTTGAACTCCAACCGAAAGTCATAGTGCAATTGCGTTGCGCGATGCTTCTGTATGACGTAAAGCAGATGCCGCTTTGAAGTTGCACCAGAATGCGATTTTCCGGAAGGCTCTGGGGAAACTTTGAAATTCCGTTTCTCTTTATATTTGTCGAGCGACATCTATCGTTCCTCCTCGGGGACTCTTGAGCACTTATGAACGACGAATGCGGAGAGAGTTTATAACTGTTTCAAACGTGCCACCGCCGGTTTCAGCGCCTGCCGGCTATTAAAAAAATCGCCCCACGGATCCTTCTTCTTGAGACGAGCGCTAAAATTGCCGATGTTGAAGATGGACGGATTGAGAGAAGGCTTGACCTCCGACCATGCCAGGGGAGTCGAAACAGGAGCATGTGGCTTTCGGCGAACCGAATAAGGGCTCACGACTGTTTGTACGGAGCCGTTCCTAAAGGCGTCCAGGTAGACCAGCGCTCCGCGATCTGCAATTGCATGCGCGACCGTCAATTGCTTCGGATAAGCCGCCGCGAGACGCGCCACAAATTCCTCCGCAAACTTGAGCACCTCGCTGGCTTCGGGACCCACTCGGATTGGAACGAAGATATGCAACCCACGGCTGCCGGATGTCTTTGGAAAAGAAACTAGGTCGAGCTCATCCAGCATCGCTTTAGCAAGCAGACCGGCCTTTGCCGCATCTGCAAACTTTCCTGATTGAGGATCAAGGTCGAAACAGATCCAATCAGGTTTTGGAAAAGTTTTCGCTCGGCTTCCGGTTACATGTATGGGAATACATCCAAGGTTGGCTAGGGCAAGCTGCGTGGCGAGCAATCCGCCCACAACATAGTCTGTCGCTTTCCGAGTAGAAGAACCTCTGTCATTTGCGATTCGCTTTGTTGGAGTTCCTGGGGGCATGCTTTCAGGTTTCTGCTTTTGATAAAAACACGCACCGCTCATGCCGTCGGGGCAGCGTTCCATCGTCAAAATGCGGTCATTGACGTAGGGACGAAGGGCAGGAAACACATCTCGGTAAAACGTGACCAGGTCCAGCTTTGTATATCCTTCTTCGGGCCAAAATACCTTGTCGGGATTCGACACTTTTATTGGCATGGTTTTTGATGCAGGCGGCATTTAAGCCTCCTTCCGAGTCACTTCCTTAGGTTTTTTGTCGTCGCGCAGCCCCAGATAAACTGGATGACGCAGCTTTCCATCTTTGGTCCACTCAGTAAATGAGAGTTGAGCTACCAGTTTTGGCGCCAGGAACGTCGCATCTCGTTCGCGGACTTCAGATGCAAAAGGAGACTTCGATCGAACTAACGGCTGAAATTTCCGGTAAAGAGAAGCTAGCATTTCCGTGTCGAAGCCGGTGCCAACTTTTCCGGCATAGAGGAGCTTATTTCGAGAATAGACCCCTAAAAGCAAAGCCCCGAAGTACTGCCGCGAACCTGTGGGTTGCGTAAAGCCACCGATTACGAACTCATCCTCCTGGTGAACCTTTACTTTGAGCCATTCCTTGGATCTCTTCTCCACATAGGTAGATGCAAGATTCTTGCACACGACACCTTCAAACCCGTGCTTCGATGCAATTTGAAATGCCTTCAGGCCGTTGTCAGATAATATGGTTGACAGTCGGAGTCGTGCGGATGGCTTTACGATGCGTTCGAGCGCTGCTCGTCTCAGGGAAAGGGCTTTTTTTCTCAAATCGCCTTCGTCTGAGTAGAGGCAATCAAAGACTGCATACTGAGGACGGCCTTTCCCCTGCTGCAACAACTGGAACCGCGAAATATCCTTGGTATCGAACACAATCACTTCGCCGTCAATGCAAAGCGTTTTTGGTTTAAGTTTCTGAATGGCTGCCGCGATTTCCGGGTAGCGGGCCGTTCGATCAATCGCATTCCTTGATATGAGGGTCACGCGTGTACCTTCTTTATACGCAAGCATCCTCACGCCATCGTATTTCTCTTCAAATATCCAATTGGGCCGCGTAAATGGGGCATCTACCAATGTCGCCAGCATGGGGGACACTCGAAAAGGAACTTTATTCATCACTTTCCCGCAAACACTTTCCGGAGAGCATTAGATATCCTTCGAGACATAATTGCTTTACATGAAACCATGTATATGTAAAAGCTGTCGACAGAGAGAGGATTTCAGGACGGGACTACAGTTTGGCCGAAAAGCGAATTACGTTCGAGGGATACTCTCCGGAGCCAAAGGCACTGGCCGGCGGGAAAGCGAGAGAAGTCCGGACCACATAGGATTTTCTTGCTCTCGCCGGCAAATTCCAACGGAATTCGAGCGAGAATGCTTTTCAGTCCAAATGCGCAGTTCGATCTCGCGCAGCGCCTCCGGAATTCCAATGTTCCTCTTGGGGAAGTTTTCAGCTTCATTAGCGGCCTATATTTTCGCGGCAAGCTGGCCTACGCGGAAAGATTTAAGAATCCGCCGCCGGAAGTCCCAGGAGTACATATCATCACCGCGACGTCGGGGCTTCTTCTGCCGCATGAGCCGATGACATTGGCCAGGCTCAAATCTATCTCCGCTTCTAATGTGGACCCCGAGAATCGCGAGTATCGAACACCACTTGATCGCGATGCGTTCCGCTTGCGAGAACTCGCGGGCGCGGAAACTCAGGTTGTTCTACTTGGGAGCATCGCCACTGAAAAATATGCACAGCCGCTGCTGGAAGTTTTTGGCGAACGATTGCTCTTTCCGAAGGATTTTGTCGGCCGGGGAGATATGAGCCGCGGGGGCCTGCTTCTGCGCTGTTGCTCCACTGGATCGGCCCTTGAATATATTCCAGTGCTCGGCGCTACACGGCGCGGACGCCGTCCTCCCAAACTCGAACTCTAGCCCTACGCCCGCTACTTGGGATCCTCTTGCTCATTTGTTCTTGAATGCTCGCATGCCATCTTTGACCCGCTTCATGGCACTCGCTGGACCTTTCGCTCCCAATATTCGATATTTCTCGCCACTCAACTCGTGATAGTTCACGAAGAAGTCTTCCAATTCCAGCAAAAAGGTTTTGCCCAAATCCTTGATGTGATGAATATCCGCAAAGCTGTGATTTTCTTTCTCCACAGCCACAACGCGATCATTCCGCTCAAGTTTCTTCTTCTCACCTTGCTGGCCCTCGATGATTCCAACGATCCGGCATTGCAACACGCAGCCAGGGAACGCAGGCTCGTCCATCAATACCAGCACGTCCGTAGGGTCACCGTCATCAGCAAGTGTGGATGGCACAAAGCCAAAGTCGTAGGGAAATTCCATCCCCGCGGGGAGAACTTTCTTCAGTCCAAACACTCGCTGCTTTTCGTCAAAGGCATATTTGTTCCGGCTGCCTTTCGGTGTCTCGATCACAACTTGAAGGATATCTTCATCCGGATCAAGAGATTCAAGTAAAGATGGATTTCCTACCGAAGCCTTTAGCTTTTTCTTCTTACTCGACATTTATTTCTCCCTGATCTCTCTTTCGAAACGACGCCGGATCCATAAATTCAGGCGCTAAGCAAAACTCAAGGGCCAATCACTCCGGGTCGTAATTTGACACAAGGCTGCTAGCTTGCCTTGCGAACCATCTGCCCGATTTTCTTGGTTTTTCCGTTACCTTTTTTCTTTTCTTTTGAGCTAGAAGACGAAGCGGCGAGACTCTTTCTCAGCGCGCTCTTAATATCGATAACCGTGGACCTGCCCGGTTCTTTGCCAATTTCAATGGTCTTGCCATGCTGCTTGGCCTCGATCAATTTGCGCAGCTTGTCTTGGAATTCATCGTGGTATTTGGCTGGCTTAAATGGCTCCGTCATGGTCTTGACGAGCTGCTCGGTTAGCTTCACTTCTTGCGGTTTTAGGTCCACAGCCTCAATAACGCCGTATTGCGGCAGCCGCCGGATTTCGTTTGAAAAATACATAGTGTGAAGCAGTAGGCCATGTTCATAAGCACGCAGAAAAACGGTGTAGTCCCTCTGATGCATGAGCAGTTTCCCAATCCCGACTGTCTCGGTATCCTCGAGGGCCTTGACGAGCAATTGATACGCCTTCTTACCGCTATCGTCGGCGACGCAGAAATAAGAAGAATCAAAAAAGATCGGATCAATCTGGCTCAGTTTCGTAAAGGCAAGGATTTCAAGCGTGCGGGAAGACCCCGCCGAGAGCTTCTTAATTTCTTTATCTTCCATGAGCACATACTGCCCCTCATCAAATTCATAACCTTTGATAATTTCGCCGCGCTCCACGAAACGGTTGCACGTGGGGCAGAACAACGGCTGTCGCACGCGCGAATTGCATTCCTTATGAATCTGATGAAGATAAGTCTTATCGCTCCGTGCCGCAGCGTACAGCTGCGCCGGAATCGAAATTAAGCTAAGCACAATAGAGCCTCTCCAAACGGAGGAAGGCATAAGGGCTCCTTTTGCCTATTGTTAGCTATAGAAGTTTCTGAGTCACATCAGGTAAGCGCTGTAGAAAGGCGGCCGGAGCCTTTTTTATTTTAGACGTAGTGCTTATAGCGGTGCTAGCGGGCCGTCGCGGCGATCTTGCGCTTTTCCTCGCGCACGCCTCGGATGAGGCTAAGTTCGATATCGGTGGGGCACCATGGGCTACGAATGACGTCGAACGCTCCGCGTTGGGTCGCATCCATATAGAGTTCCCATTCCCCATTTCGCGTAAGCACGACAATCGGCGGCGGGTGCTTACCGGGAAGTTTCAATTCTAAGACGTCCGCATAGCCCCCGTCCGGCAGTCTCTCATCGCAGAAAATGAGGCTTGGACGTTGATGCGAAAGCAGTTGTTCGGTCTGGGCAACTGTCGAGCAGGGAATGACTTGGACGGAAAGTGCTTCCAGAATTTTGCTTACCTGGCGCCGGCTCTCCAGGTTAGCCGAGACGACCAATATGGTGACTTGTTCCTGCAGTCCAGCCTCGTAAGTTGTTGATATATCAAAGCGATGAGTCGCGCTCTCTCGTAGGGAAGGGTTCATATCGAAATTCACCTCGCGTCTCCGATTCCGATGGTGCAAACCAAATCTCGGGACGCACACTGTTAGTGGATTTGCGTTTCTCGGTCAATACAGACTTTTACCTAGTGCCAGTAAGAAACCTTCAATACGCCATACAGGAAAGACTGTAGAGCATACCTACAGCTCTTATGCTAATTAAACCTCCTTGACCCTAATTTCCAAATTTCAGGAAGTGATGTTCGGTAGCCACAAGTTCGAGGTTGAATTCAGTCCATCAGAGCAGAAGAGGATCAAGATCTCGAATTCCACTGGCTAGCCAGCCTAATTCAGTGCCAGTTTGGAGATGAGCATGAAAAGAGTTGACCGCGAATCGTCGAGTGTGAGTACGAGGCCGATTCCCGCTGCAGAACCTGGGAGCAATGGGAAAGACCATGTCGCTGAAATGTCAGCGTCCGATCTGGGCCTCATTCTTTCCAGTTTGCAGACCATGCGCGACGGTGATTTCTCTGTTCGCCTCCCTGGATCATGGACGGGCCTGCCCGGAAAACTTGCGGATACATTCAATGAGATCGTCTCTTCTAACCAACAAATTGCTCATGAGCTTAGACGCGTAGGCCAAGTGGTTGGGAAGGAAGGCAAAACGCGCGAGCGAACGCAATTTCACCAGCCGAGAGGCGCTTGGGGCGAGATGGAAGTATCGATCAATACGCTCGTCGATGACCTGCTCCAGCCGAACACTGAAGTTACGCGTGCGATTGCAGCCGTGGCGCAGGGAAACCTGACGCAAACGGTTCGGTTGGATGTCGATGGCCGGCCGCTCGAAGGAGAATTTCTCCGTTCCGCAACAATCGTCAACACCATGATTCAGCAGCTCGGCGTTTTTACCGCTGAAGTTACGCGCGTCGCTCGTGAAGTTGGCACCGATGGAAAACTCGGCGGCCAGGCGCAGGTGCCGGGAGTCGCGGGAACTTGGAAAGATCTCACAGACTCCGTCAATTCGATGGCCAGCAACTTGACCGGGCAAGTTCGTAACATCGCCGAAGTGGCTACGGCGGTTGCGAGCGGCGACCTTTCCCGCAAGATCACGGTCGACGTCCGCGGAGAGATTTTGCAGCTCAAAGAAGCCATCAATACGATGGTCGATCAGTTGCGCTCCTTCGCTTCCGAAGTCACCCGCGTTGCGCGCGAAGTTGGCACGGACGGCAAGCTGGGTGGACAGGCGGTTGTGCCGGGCGTCGCGGGAACATGGAAAGACCTTACGGACTCCGTCAACGCGATGGCTGGCAACCTCACCGCGCAGGTTCGCAATATCGCGGAAGTCACGACCGCCGTGGCGCGAGGCGATTTGTCGCGCAAGATCACCGTGGACGTGAAGGGCGAAATTCTCGAATTAAAAGACACCATCAACACGATGGTGGACCAGCTCAATGCGTTCGCTGGAGAAGTGACGCGCGTGGCTCGCGAAGTTGGCACCGAAGGCAAATTGGGTGGCCAAGCGCAGGTTCCTGGCGTCGGCGGCACGTGGAAAGACCTCACCGACAACGTGAACTTCATGGCCAGTAACTTGACGGGTCAAGTGCGCAACATCGCCGAAGTCGCAACCGCCATCGCTAGCGGCGACCTTTCCCGCAAGATTACGGTCGACGTGCGCGGAGAAATCCTCCAGTTGAAAGAAACTCTCAACACGATGGTGGACCAGCTTAACCGGTTCGCTGGAGAAGTGACGCGCGTGGCGCGCGAAGTAGGCAGCGAAGGCCGCCTTGGCGGACAAGCGAACGTGCCCGGCGTCGCCGGTACTTGGAAGGACCTAACGGACTCCGTCAACTCGATGGCTGGAAACCTCACCGGCCAGGTGCGCAACATCGCAGAAGTCACGACGGCGGTCGCGCGCGGCGACTTGTCTCGCAAAATCACGGTCGACGTGAAAGGCGAAATTCTCGAACTGAAGAACACCATCAACACAATGGTGGACCAGCTCAACGCGTTCGCCGCGGAAGTCACTCGCGTGGCTCGCGAAGTCGGCACGGAAGGGAAGTTGGGAGGGCAGGCGCAAGTCCCTGGCGTGGGCGGCACGTGGAAGGACCTCACCGACAACGTCAACTTCATGGCCAGCAACCTCACCGGCCAAGTCCGCAACATTGCCGAAGTTGCGACCGCTGTCGCGCGCGGCGACCTCTCGCGCAAGATCACGGTCGACGTCCGAGGCGAAATTCTCGAATTGAAAGACACGCTCAACACGATGGTGGATCAATTGCGTGCTTTTGCGTCGGAAGTGACTCGCGTCGCTCGCGAAGTTGGTACTGACGGAAAACTCGGCGGTCAGGCGCAAGTTCCCGGTGTTGCGGGCACATGGAAAGACCTCACGGACTCCGTCAACTCGATGGCTAGCAACCTGACTGGTCAGGTGCGTAACATCGCTGAAGTCGCGACGGCGATTGCCAGCGGCGACCTCTCAAAGAAAATCACCGTCAACGTCAGCGGTGAAATCCTGCTGCTCAAAGAGACCATCAACACGATGGTGGACCAGCTCAACGCATTCGCCGGCGAAGTGACGCGCGTCGCACGCGAAGTAGGCAGCGAAGGTCGCCTCGGTGGACAGGCTAACGTTCCCGGTGTCGCCGGCACATGGAAGGACTTAACTGACTCGGTCAACTCGATGGCCGGAAACCTGACCGGCCAGGTGAGAAACATTGCCGAAGTCACAACCGCTGTCGCGCGCGGCGACTTGTCCCGCAAGATCACCGTCGACGTGAAGGGCGAAATTCTCGAATTAAAAGACACCATTAACACGATGGTGGACCAGCTCAACGCTTTCGCCGGCGAAGTCACTCGCGTAGCTCGCGAAGTCGGCACGGACGGAAAACTCGGTGGTCAAGCCCAAGTCTCTGGCGTGGCCGGTACATGGAAAGATTTGACTGACAACGTCAACGTCATGGCCGCCAACCTTACCGAACAGGTGAGAGGTATCGTCAAAGTTGTGACGGCGGTGGCCAACGGTGAGCTGACCAAGAAACTCACCGTCAACGCCAAGGGCGAAGTTGCCGCGCTGGCGGAAACCATCAACAACATGACTGATACGCTCGCCACGTTCGCCGATCAGGTGACAACAGTCGCGCGCGAAGTCGGTGTGGAAGGCCGCCTCGGTGGACAAGCCAACGTGCCCGGCGCCGCAGGCACTTGGAAAGATCTTACGGGCAACGTAAATCTGCTTGCAGACAACCTGACCAACCAGGTTCGCGCTATCGCGGAAGTAACAACCGCGGTGACCAAAGGCGACCTCACGCGTTCGATTCAGGTGGAAGCCAGCGGAGAAGTGGCCGAACTTAAAGATTACATCAACACGATGATCGACAATTTGCGGCTAACTACAGACCGCAACAAGGAGCAAGACTGGCTGAAAACCAATCTCGCGCGGTTCACGGGCATGTTGCAGGGCCAACGCGATCTCTCCACTGTAGGACGCATGCTCTTGTCTGAGCTCGCCCCGCTCGTCAACGCCCAGCAAGGCGTGATCTATCAAATGGAGACAGACGAATCGGCCGAAATGATGCTTCTTTCGGCTTACGCCGATGATGCACCGAACGGACATGCGCGTCAGTTGCGAGTGGGCGAGGGCCTGGTAGGCCAGTGCGCTGCGGAGAAACGCCGCATGCTCATTACCGAAGTCCCGCCGCACGCTGTTCCCATTCGCTCCGGATTATTCAAGGCCGTTCCCCTAAACGTGATCGTGCTTCCCGTTCTTTTCGAAGATCGCGTGAAAGCGGTCATCGAGCTGGCCTCGTTGAGCACATTCACAGCCTCCCATCTCGCTTTCCTGGAACAGTTGACCGCCAGCATCGGCATCGTGCTCAACAGCATCGAGGCCACGATGCAGACCGAAGGCCTGCTAAAACAATCGCAGCAGCTGGCCACTGAGCTTCAAACGCAGCAGAAAGAGCTGCAGCAGACCAACGAGCAGCTTGCGCAAAAAGCCCAGCAACTTGCTGAACAAAACGTGGAAGTGGAACGTAAGAACCAGGAAATTGACCAGGCCCGCCGCGCGGTTGAAGAAAAGGCAAAAGAACTGGCTCTCACTTCCAAGTACAAATCCGAATTCCTTGCCAACATGTCCCATGAGCTGCGAACTCCGCTCAACAGCATTCTCGTCTTGGGCCAGCAGCTCACGGATAATCCCGACGGTAACTTGACCGGCAAACAGGTCGAGTTTGCCCGCACCATTCACGGCGCCGGCACGGACTTGCTCAATCTTATTACCGACATTCTCGATCTCTCCAAGATTGAGTCGGGAACCGTTTCCGTTCAGGCGGAGGAAGTTTTCTTTGCAAGTTTGCTGGACATGATCGCTCGTCCGTTCCGTCACGAGGCCGAGAATCGCCGCTTTACATTCGATTTAACGACCGATCCGCGATTGAGCCGCAGCCTGGTCACAGACTCGAAACGGTTGCAGCAGGTACTCAAGAATCTGCTCTCCAATGCGTTTAAATTCACGGAACAAGGCAGCGTGCGACTGTCCGTATTCTTGGCCGAGCGCGGTTGGAGTGATGACCATGCCGTTCTACGAGCGGCACCGGCCGTCATTGCCTTCCAGGTCGAAGACACTGGCATCGGCATTCCAGCCGGAAAAACAGCGCATCATCTTCGAAGCCTTCCAGCAGGCCGACGCGGGCACTAGCCGCAAATATGGCGGCACGGGACTTGGGCTAGCCATCAGCCGTGAGCTGGCCAGTCTTCTCGGCGGCGAAATCCAATTACGCAGCGAAGCTGGAAAGGGCAGCACGTTTACCCTCTACCTTCCGCAAACCTATGTGGGCCCATCGACAGGTGTCAACGTCTTGGAAATGAGAACCACTCCCACTCAGGCGCCGCAATTGGTTCCCGCAATCGCACCCGAACATCGCATCGAATCCATTGAAGATGATCGTGCAAACCTGCAGGAGGGCGACAACGTTTTGCTCGTTGTCGAGGATGATCCACACTATGCCCGTTTGCTCCGCGATTTAGCGCGGGACAAGGGATTCAAGGTTCTGGTTGCCACTCGGGGTGCCGAGGCGCTCGCCTTGGCGCGCGAGTTCCATCCCATGGCCGTTTCCCTCGACGTCTTCCTGCCGGACATGCTTGGATGGACCGTGCTCAATCACCTGAAGCAGGATCCCTCCATGCGTCACATTCCGGTCCAAATCCTGACCCTGGATGAAGACCGCCAGCATGGCCTCTCGCGCGGGGCATTTCGCATTTGTTCAGAAACCCACAACGCCCGACGAACTGCAACAATGCGTTTTCACGCATCAAAGAATACGCATCGCCGCACCTCAAGCGCCTGCTGGTTGTAGAAGACAATCCTGGCGAGCAACTAAGTATTCGCGAGCTGCTCGGCCATCAACGATATCCAAGTTACTATTGCCGCGACTGGCGAAGAGGCGCTAGCCGCCATTGCGAACAGCCATTCGACTGCATGGTTCTTGACCTTCGTCTGCCCGATATGACTGGCTTCGATGTTTTGGAGCGTCTGCGCGATTCACCATCTCTAATGCGACTTGCCGGTAGTGGTATTCACAGGAAAGGATTTGTCTCCGGAAGAAGATGCCCGTTTGCATACTCTGGCCCGCAGCGTAGTCGTGAAGGGCGTGGAATCGCCGGAACGGCTTTTGGACGAGACCGCTCTTTTCTTGCATCGCGTCGTTTCCGACCTTCCCATCGAGAAGCAGCAAATGCTGGACCGCTTGCACCGCTCGGATGACGCCCTGGTCGGTAAGAAGGTTCTCGTTGTAGACGATGACGTCCGCAACATCTTTGCTCTGAGCAGCGTCCTCGAGCGTCGTGGAATGACCGTCTTGACTGCCGGTACGGGCCGCGAAGCCATTGACACTCTGAGTTCCACTTCTGATGTCGCGATCGTACTCATGGATATCATGATGCCGGAGATGGATGGCTATGAGACCATGCAGGTCATCAGGCAGAATCCAGCGTTCCGGCGTCTTCCCATCATTGCCCTTACGGCAAAAGCAATGAAAGGGGATCGAGAGAAGTGTCTGGAAGCAGGCGCATCTGAATATCTGGCGAAGCCAGTCAACACGGAACAATTGCTGTCGGGACTACGGATGTGGCTCCATCGGTAAGAGTGGATCGGTTGCGAATATGTCGAATGAGCGCTGCCGCACGGTAAGCTCATCGTCTGCGAGGGCTAGTCTATGGCCGGGCATGAAAAAGTGAACATTCTCATGGTGGACGATCAAGTTGGCAAGCTGCTCAGCTATGAGGTCATTCTTGCCAGCCTCGGTGAGAATCTAATTAAAGCCTACTCGGGGAAAGAGGCTCTCGATCACCTTCTTGAAGTCGGACATCGCCGTAATCCTTCTGGACGTCAGCATGCCGGAAATGGATGGTTTTGACCTCGCGGAAATGATCCGCCAGCATCCGCGCTTTCACAGAATACCGATCATTTTCATCTCCGCAGTGCTTCTGACGGACGTCGATCGCCTCAAGGGATACGAACGCGGCGCCGTGGACTATATTTCCGTCCCCGTTGTGCCGGAATTGTTGCGAGCCAAGGTGAGCGTATTTGTTGATCTTCATCGCAAGACGCGCCAATTGGAAATGTTGAACCTCGAGTTGCGCCGTCTTTCCAGCAGTCTCATCGCAGCGCAGGATCAGGAGCGGCGCAGAATCGCCCGCGACCTTCACGATGGCCTGGGGCAAGAGCTTAGCGGCGCAAAGATGATGATTGATTGCATCAAGATGCCGAATCAAACGATGGAGTGGAAAGAGAAGGCTGCCGCCGAGGCCAGCGCCCTGATTGACCAAGCCATCCAGCAAATTCGCAGTATGTCGCATCTTCTGCATCCTCCTATGCTCGACGAAATCGGCCTGCAATCTTCACTCACGTTGGTATTTGGATGGCTTGACGAAACGAAGCGGCCTTGAAACTTCCTTGGAAGTGCAACCGGAGGATTTTCCCCGCTTCGCGTCAGAATTGGAAACCACCGTATTCCGAGTCGTCCAGGAAGCCCTTACCAATGTGTTTCGCCACGCTGAAGCTCGGAAAGTCAGTCTCGATCTGGCGATAAAGATGGCCAAATACTCATAAAGGTGTGTGACGACGGGAAGGGTATTCCGGACTCCGTCGCGGATTTTGAGGCCGGCAAGATTGGTGTTGGTATTGCAGGAATGCGCCAACGCGTAAAAGAGTTAGGCGGAGAACTGCGTCTGCAAAATGGAAACCCGGGGACACTTCTTGAGGCCGTCATCCCCATCAAATCAGGGGCGCCGCGGCCTGCGGAGCATTTCGCCGCTTCGTGGGGCATCAGTCATTGATTTCGGGTCCTTGCCCCTTCGCCCTTCGGTACTGACTGACAGCGATTTCGATGCCCTTGATAAGGTCCCAAACTTGCGCCTTCGAGACAACCTGACAAATTCCAGCCTTCCGAGCTGCAGATTCCAGACCCTCCACATCCAGGACGGTAAACAGAACAAGCGGCACACTGCGATCCAATGAGGACATTCGGTGCGCAACCTCGATGCCATTCATATCCGGCAAAGCCAAATCAATGAGCACCAAGTCTGGCTTCAATTCTTGAAACTGTTTAACGCCAGTTGAGCCATTCTCGGCTTCGCCGCAGAAGTCCATTGGCGGGAATCTATGATGGCGCGCAACAAGTCGCCTCATTGTCTCTGAATCGTCCACGACGAGCACTCGTAATTCCAAAGATCCCTCCCTATGTGTTTATACGAGCTGACTCGCTTTGAACTGGTCGCTGCTCTTTGATGTCTCTTCTGGCTCTTCCAAAACAAGCACCACTTACATTGGGAGTCCAGACGAAGTTCTTTTCGGCTCAACTTCCTCATATCTCCCTCGCCTGTTCTGGACAACTACCAGTACGCCACCGAGCCCAAGGGCAACCATGCCGATAATTCCCGGCAAGTAGCTAAATGTGTGTTCCGCTGGCGTCGCAATTGGCGCCGCTTGTGAACTGGCTGCTGCGCCCGCCGAATGAAATAGGAGGTATGCCTGCAGGAGAAGAAGTAATAGGCCGAGTGCCGCCAGCCCTGCGCCCTGCACTTTTGCGAATTGCATATCTTATCCTCGCCAAATACCTAACGTCGCCGGGTACGCCTCCTACTGGATTCGCTGAACGGGCCGCTGCGCAAACACAGTCTCAATTTTTGCGATCAGCTTCCAAGCCTCGCTCTTGCGCACCACCGCACAGATGCCCGCTTTGGCTGCCTCCCGTTCAAAGCCATCTATGTCCCACACAGTGAATAAGATGAGCGGTACCGTTGGATTGGCTGTGGACATTTTCGACGCTGCTTCAATGCCGTTCATGTCCGGCATTCCGAAATCCAGCAGTACCAAATCCGGATTCAATTCCTGAAACATTTCGATCCCCGACATACCACTCTCCGCTTCACCACATATCTTCCAACCCGAATGCGATCCCACAATCGTGGCGATGATTCGTCTCATGCTTACGGAGTCATCGACGATAAGGATTCGTAAGTCCATGGCAGCCCTAGTTCACAGCTATTTTATATCCCCGCCCAAAGGCCGGGAATACCAGCGAAACCTTAGTAAGCGGAAGACGGAAGGGGATCTGCGGGAGAGGGAAAATCAATTCCGTTTCGGTTCTTACGTACCATAAATGCTGTATATCACCGCATGTTGACAAATGTTAGACTCTTTTCTTGGGTGCGTCTTGACATCAAATTATGTATGCTGCCTAACGTGGCCGAGCGGTACGCCGTCTAGCCAGGTAGTGGAGAGGTATTCTTGGGTTTCCACGCCAGACCGGGGTTTTGATTGCGAGTACTTATAGTAGATGACCACGAAGTCGTACGAAGAGGGGTGCGGTCGCTCTTGATGACCCAACGAGACCTCGATGTGTGTGGCGAGGCTGTAGACGGCCTGCGATGCAATAGAGAAGGCAAAAATGTTGCTGCCCGATCTCGTCCTCATGGATTTCAGCATGCCGAATTTGAATGGCTTTGAAGCCACGCGGGAAATCCGTCGCATGCTTCCGCAGACCGAGGTAATCATTCTGAGCCAGCACGAAACTTCTCAAATGGCCACGCAGGCGTTCCGCGCAGGCGCTCTGGGATACGTCGTAAAGTCTTCCGTCTCGAAGAATCTTTTTACGGCCCTGGAGAAAGTCGGCCGGCACGAAAGCTTCTGCGATCCAAGCATCGTTGTTCCCGCCGACAGCCTAATCTGAATTCCTATCCTTTCGGCTTGTAATCCGTACAGGGGCAATCGGGATAATTGCACGGATTTTTCAGCTTCTTGTTAACAAGCTTCGCGCTATGAATTGACTTACCGTGCGAGCATTGGCAGGGTTGTAGTTTTGGCATGATGAGCCATTCTGTCATCCTGAATTTCTCGAGCCCATACCGCGAAATCCGTAAAACTGAAGATAGCGTCCTGTAGCGGCGCATTCCCTGTCTGCCAAGCCGTTCTCGCAGTTGCCTTCGAACCAAATGGATGGAGGCAGGCTCTCATTTCAGTTGGCCTCCGGATCGCTCATTGCTTTAACCTTGCGTGCAAATACCACGAATCGCTTCGGCGCGGGGCCTATGTAGTGAAACGGGTAGCAAGTGAGCAAGGTCAAGTCGTGCCCGGTTGACGGTTGCAAGACGCTGATATCGCTGGGCGCAACGACTTCCGTCGACTCAACAACATAATTGAAGCTGCGCTCTTGTGTTCTGAATGTGATTTCATCTCCGACACGAATGTCGCGAAGCGGACGAAAAAAAGTGTCGCGGTGGCCAGCCAAAGCGACGTTTCCCTGTTCACCAGGCAAAGCCGAATTGGAAAGGTGCCCCACAGCGCGCTTCAAATCGTCGGGTGAATCGCCTTGAACGACAATCGCATCCAGCTGCAGGCGAGGCACTGAAATTTCACCAAGCACATCGCCTTCGGCCAACGTAGGCGGTTGCACGGGAAGGCCGGATTGCGCGGGTAGGTCGGGTTGCAAAGAAGCGCTGGGTTCCTCAAGTACCTCGGTCTGCTCTTCCTGATAGAAATATGCATCAGCAAAGAGAAAGCCGGCGTAACCCAACGCCACAATTCCGAAAGCGAACAATAAGCCGCTAATGACACGGAGAAACCGCGTTCCCTTGGTCCTAGATTCTACTGTGGACAGCACGAGCGAATTCCTCACGTGCCCGGCTCCAGCTTCGCAGTAGGCTGCTTTTCCGGCGCGGGCGAATAGCCCGGCCGCGTGCGCACACGCAACCGACCTTGACCCGGCGCCGTGACTCTCACTTCGACCTTTCGAAAGGCATCCGAACGGTTCGCGTTCTGAGGCGGATAGCCCAGCATATATTGTTCGCGAAGATCGCGGGCGATCGCTGCCGAAACGGTAGCGACCGATTCGCCTTTAGCAGGGAAGTAGGCTACTCCACCGGTATCCTTGCAGAGCCGCTTGAGAAGATTCGGATTTTCTTCTTCGTTGTCCGAACCAAGCAAAGCGATGGAGTAGATCACCGCTTGAGATTGGCGGGCCTGCTCGAGCACCTGCGAATACTTGAGATGGCTGGCGTTGTCCCCACCGTCGCTGATGATGATGAGCGCCTTTTTTTCGAGGTGGGAGTATTGCAAATGCCGAAGCCCCTCGCTGACGGCGTCATAGAGCGCCGTTCGTCCACGTGCGGACACGGCGTTGAGAGCTTCCTCAAGTTCCTTCGGATCGTTGGAAAACGCTTTGCCTTTCATCAGTTCAATGGAGACTTCGTCATTGAAATCCACGACGAACATTTCATCCTGGCGATTGCTCGAATGCGCAAAGGAATTAACGGCCTCGATGACGCCCGCAAGCTTGGCGCCCATGCTTCTGCTGTGGTCCACGATAAGGCCGACAGTCACGGGAGTGTCTCGCTCATCAAACACCGTGAGATTTTGCGGTTGCCCCTCTTCAAACACATGAAAGTCTTCCCGCTTCAAACCCGCGACGAACGCTCCGCGCGAGTCCGTTACATTGACGGGAAGAAGGACAAGGCTGCTGCTCACCGAGATTTTCGTTTGGTCTTGGGCGGCAGTGGGACGAATTTTCGCGAAAGCCAAAGAGTTCGATAAGGCGAGGGCGGCTGTAAAGACTAAGCAGAGGGCAGGGACCCCACTCCGTTTGCCCCCGCACTGTCCGTATCGTGGTGGATTAGAAGTCACGAAGATGCTTTCTCGCGGCGCGTACGTAACCTTCAGGTCATTACGCGCCGCGAAGAGTCTCGCTCGTTTACGAAAGCGACTTAAGCACAAGCTTCAAGCCAAGCGCAAGACTAATGGCCAAGCCGCCCAGCAGTGCAATTAGCGGCATGGAGCTTGCAGTCTGAGGCAGTTCGGTGGTTTCCGCGACCGGCGCAGTCTGCGCTGGCGCGGGAGCTACCTCAGCTGCCGGCGCTGGTGCAGGGGTTGCCGCCGGTTCAGCGGCCTCGGTCGTCTGAAAAGCCGACGTTACTTCCACGTCTTTCTGTTCCGGAGTAACTGCTGCGATCGGAGTGGTTTGGTACGAACTGTCGTCTAGAGTGGCAGCGGCTTCGGATGGAACATCGCTCTTGTTAATCTGGGCAAGCTGAATAGCGCGCTCCCTTGGGTAGACGAATTCCTGTCCGAAATTGTCGCCGGGATAAAACCAGGCGCGCAACGCTTCGGGAGAATCGCCAGGGCGTTCGTTGAACTTTATAACCGTCTCGCCGGTTGGTTTCAAACGATAGTCATTAATGGCCAGGACGGTCGTGATGAGATGGGATCCATCGGCATCATAAATCTGAACGATGTGGCGATCGGCCGGCGAATCCAAAAGTTTAAACGTGTAGGTTCCGGCAGGAAGAATCTTCCCGGGAATTTCCACGTCTTGACTAAAGGTGATTACGGTCTTCTTGTTGTACGTATCCGCGTGCGCGCTCGGCAGGACCGGAGCGCTCAACAGGGTTGCTGCAAATAAACCAAGCAATGCTTTGTACGCTTTCATCCGACTTTCCTCCTGATAATTTTATTTACCAATTCAAAACAGTTAGGCGATCCAAGACCGGCCGGAGATCGTGGAAGACCGTTTGTTTCCCTCGCACCTAAGAATCCTCGTGTGCCCGTTTTGACCAGCCTTCGATTTCTCGAAGTCTCGCCTAACTGTTGTTGCTCACCTAAAGTGAAAGAAAGCGGCGGACTTACCAATCCCAAAAACGCTGTAGAATTTGTCAAAACTTACACCATTAAAAATAAAGCGCCGCTACATGCTGGCATGGCTCGTCGGTACCCTATTCCCGGTATGGCTTCACCGCGCTATTCCTGTTTCCCTATGTATGGAGGGTTGCCCAATGCAAAATACAAAGCGCTACATTGCTTCTCTAGTTTTTGTCGGTGCTCTTGCCTCGCCGCTGGCTATCTTTGCGGTGCCGCAAGACGCTACCGTCAAGGTCCGTATCTACGATAAAGACCATAAGGATTATCACTACTGGGACGACAGAGAAAATCGCGCCTGGGGGCGTTTTCTCGAAGAGAAGCACAGGAAGGACCACGAGTTCGCAAAAGCAGAAAAGAGAGAACAAGAGGAATACTGGAACTGGCGGCACAGCCACCCAGATTAATTAAGGCCCTAAGCTCCCTTCATCGGGCGCCGAGAACGTGGAAATGGGACGAGAGCTATCCTGTTCAAACTGGACGGCTCCCGTTCCAGCTTTTTATTTTTAGCTACAAGTGAGGCGGTTTTCTCGCGCTGGAAATGACAATTCCAAACGACTATCTTCGACTCTTCCTGATTTCCTTGAATGATCTCAAACAAGTAGCCATTCTTGCTGCGGCAAACGATTTTGGTCCTCATCTATCCAGCATGGGGATCGTCAAAGGGAAGCAGCAGCTTGAGTCGTTCCTGGCGATGGCTGGTATCGACCGTTACATAGTCTCGTATGGCGAGCCGTTTGCTACTACCTTTAAGTCAACGATTTTTGAACACAGTCCTAAGCAAATTGTCGCTGACCTCGAAAAGGGTTTCCAACAAGCCCATGAGTTGCGACTCAAACTACGAAATGGAGAAACGCTAACCGACGAAGAGCAGTCCCACTTGCGTTTCTTGCCCAAAAGCTGGAGCGTCTGCTCCGGCTCCGTCGCAACGACTGAAGGGATAGAGCGCATCCGATCCTGGTTCAAGGCGAACAAAGTTAAAAACCCAAAAGCGTGACGTGCGGCACCATCCCTACATTTTCTGCACAATCACGTTTAACGCCGAGCTCTGCACCGAGCCCAGGTTTACTTGGGCCGGATTCATCCCCAAATTAATTTGCCAAAGAATATGTCCCCCGGTATCCGTCAAGCTGAGCGTCACCTGGAATTGCGCGCTGATGCCCATCGCGCTGGGATTTGCGAACAGGTCGCACTCTGTCAGGCCGTTTACAAGCGGTTGCGTGCCGTTAAAGCTGAGGAGTGAAGAAGCCACCGCATATTTCAGCGTGCCGGCAACAGCGGAGCCGTCAGGATACTTGAAGTTCAATGTCAAGGTTGGGCCGGCAAGGCTCTGGCTCGCGGGAAGAATTTCAATGGAGTCCGTGTATTTCGCGCCACCGCAATGTACTCGAACGGGGGTTTGCCCTGCCGCTGGCAAACAGAATGGCAATGCCAAAGCCAAGAGACAAAGAAGTTTCTTCACGTGCTCTCCTCAGGAGAACTTGGGATTTTTTTCAAATCAAGCGAGGAGGGCCGGGGGAAATTGCTCCTGCTTAGGTTTCAACCGTTACAGTATTTATTTTGTGCACTAACAGCTATTGTCCCGAGGAACAGAATAAGTGCAGCAAGATAGACAGGTTCTTTCCTGTCCTGCGCATCGCACCGCGCGATTCTCCTGAGACCACCGGATAAAAGAAACAAATAGTTATCCGCACTCAATGAATCCGACGCCTTTTGTACCGAATTCACCCGATAGCCTCTCGCAAGCGTAATGATAGGTTGGAGATGTCCCCAGCCTTCCAAACCACGGGGAGGTTAAATGGAAGCCGCAGAAGAAAGGTACAAAGTTGTCGTGACGAAGGGAACTCGCCGCAAGGATCTCGGCGAAAAGAGCGAAACCGAGTTGTACACCTATTTGAACGCCCGCCCATTGGGATCTTCGGCCGCTGGCGACGTTCTAGCTCGATTGGTCTTGCGAGAGTCGATGACGGTATCTTTCAAAGGGCCCGGGATAATCGAGCAGGTCGAGATTACGCGCCTCGCTCAAATCTAGATCTATCATCGGAAGCAATTTTAAGGAAAAGCACCCTGCGCGCTGGGCTCAACCCCATAATCTCAGGTTTCGCAGATTTCCTCGTCTAAGGACATGTTTATGTCTCCTACAGTATTCCCTGTATAGTAGAACTCCCTCCATCCGGTATCGTAGGGGAATTACCTTAGTTAATCTGGATAAGTTAGGCTCCACGAGTGTGTGGTTCGGGTTCGTCTCGTGTTTAGCTCTATGTTCGGTCCCGCTTCGGCGCCCATCGGACGCATTTGATTCGTAAATTCGAGGTTAGCGTGACATGCCTAGTCGTGTGAAACGAAGTAGCACCCCCCGCGAACTCTTGCCATTGGAAAAGACCCCCACGGGCATTCCCGGATTTGATGAGATTAGCGAAGGCGGCCTCCCCAAAGGTCGCACGACGATCGTCTGCGGTGGCGCTGGCTGTGGAAAGACGATGTTAGGGATCGAGTTCCTGGTTCGCGGGGCGCAGGAATATAACGAACCGGGCGTCCTCATGGCTTTCGAGGAAACACCGGAAGACATCTCCAGAAACGTTGCCTCATTGGGTTTTGATATCGAGGCCCTTGCGAACCAGAAAAAGCTTTTCCTCGACTTTATAAGCGTTGAGCCCCATGAGATTCAGGAAAGCGGAGACTACGACCTGGAAGGCCTTTTCATCCGTTTGCAGAGCGCCGTGGATGCCGTAGGCGCCAAACGCGTAATGTTCGATACGCTCGAGGCTCTTTTCTCGGGTTTTAAGAACCCCGGGATTTTGCGAGCTGAGTTTCGCCGGTTATTCCGCTGGCTCAAGGATCGCGGGCTGACCACTGTCATTACGGCTGAGAGGGGCGATGGTACCCTGACCCGTCACGGCCTGGAAGAGTACGTCTCCGATTGCGTGATTCTCCTCGACCATCGAATAAAGGATCAGATTTCGGCGCGCCGTCTGCGCATCGTAAAGTACCGGGGCACAAAGCACGGCGCGGATGAGTATCCCTTCCTGATCGACGAGCGCGGAATGTCGATTTTGCCCCTGACTTCCCTTCAATTGCAGCATAGCGTGTCCAACGAACGAATTTCCTCCGGCGTGCCCGATTTGGATGAAATGCTGGAAGGGAAGGGCTATTTCCGCGGATCCAGCGTGCTTATCACAGGGACTGCCGGCAGCGGCAAAACCACTCTCGCGGCCTCGTTCGTTGATGCTGCCTGCCGGAGAGGTGAGCGCTGCCTCTATATCGACTTCGAAGAATCCAGAGACCAAGTGGCGCGAAACATGAAATCTGTTGGCCTTGATCTCGATCAATGGTCCAAGAAAGGCCTTCTGACGCATGAAGCTTGGCGTCCCACGCAATTTGGCATTGAGATGCATCTGCTTCGCATCCACAAACTCATTGAAAAGGCGAAACCGCAGTGTGTCGTCATTGACCCCATCACTAACCTTCTGAATGGAAGCAGTGATAAGGAAGTCTACTCCATGCTCATGCGCTTGCTGGACTTCCTGAAGGTATCGGGAATTACCGCGGTCTTCGTTAGCCTCACAAGCGGCGGCGACAACATGGAGCAAACCACTGTTGGAATCTCTTCCTTGACCGATACTTGGATCCTTCTCCGTGATTTGGAGTTGAACGGAGAACGTAACCGCTGTATCTACGTCCTTAAGTCTCGCGGAATGGCCCATTCGAACCAGCTCCGCGAGTTTGTACTCACGGGGGATGGCATAAAGCTCTTGCCGGTTTACATCGGCCCTGGCGGAGTCTTGACGGGATCGTCGAGAATTACACAGGAGTCTGCGGAGCGGGCTGAGGCCCTTCAAAAACAGCAGGAGATCGAATGCAAGCAATTGGATGCCACGCGCAAGCGGCTTACGATTCAGGCACAAGTGGCGGCTCTGCAGGCGGAACTCGACGCCGTCGAAAGAGAAGAAAAGACCCTCACCCAGGAGGACCAGGACAGGGAAAAGCAAGAGAGAGCAGATCGTGAAACATTGGCTAAGAGTCGGGGTTCTAGATAGTTGCAGCCCAGATACTTGCAAAAAGATCGGTAACACTGGCTGGAAAAGCATCTGAGACTTAAAAACCGGAAGCGGGCGCCACTTGAAGACTAAACTAAAAGCAAAGAACTCCAAAAAGCTTGTCGAATTGCGATTGTATGTCGCGGGACAAACTCCCAAGTCAGTGGCGGCCATCGCCAATCTGAAAAGCATTTGTGCTGGAGATTTTGAGGAACACTATCACATTGAAGTGATTGATCTGGTCAAGAACCCAGCCTTGGCGCGAGATCATCAAATCCTGGCCATCCCCACGCTTGTCCGAAGCCTTCCAACCCCTATCTGCAAGATAATAGGCGATTTGTCAGACACAGCGAGTGTGGTCGTGGGTCTGGACATCCGCAAAGCAAAAGGAAAGAGACCAGCTGCTAAAGCACACGCCGTGTCGGGCGGGCGGTAAGTAAGAAACTCCGTATATACATGATTCCCCCGATGTGAAAAGGGAGCATGCAAGAGGAGCATCCCTAGGCGCCCAGGCAAAACATTGAAAAACAAAATGGATACCCGGAAGAAGAAGAACTCCCGGCGCCCGCGGCCCAAGAGTCCCTTTGTCTCTAAAACCCAGCGGAACACTGCCGAAGCCGAAGAGATCGTGCTTGCGATTCGCCGCGGAGGAATCGATGCCCTGGTCATGCAGGGTACGAACGGCGAAAAAGTCGTCACATTACAAGGCACAGAACATCCATACCGGGTGCTCGTCGAGTCCATCAACGATGGCGCTGCCACTCTGGACGCGGATGGCAGAGTGCTCTATGCCAACAGCAGGTTTGCTCAAATCCTGAATATTCCCGTTGGAAAACTAACAGGGAGCTCCCTGCAGAACAACCTCTCAGCTGGCCAGAGCGACAAGCTAAAAAAACTCATTCGCCAGGCGCTCCATCGCAGTTCAACGGTTGAGCTTACTTTCGGTGCCACGGGCGGAAGGCCCAAGCTCGTCCGATTTACTCTCCGCCCTCTGAAAGACTCGGACGTTCATAAAGTCGGCGTTGTTGCCACCGAGCTGACCGAGCTAGTCGAAGCCAACGAAGCATTGAAGTCCAATGAGGAATCGCTAAGGCAGCTCTCCGCTCGCTTGCTGCAACTTCAGGATGAAGAGCGCCGCCGCATTGCGCGCGATTTGCACGACGTCACCGGACAAAAACTTGCCGTCTTATCTATGGCTTTGTCCGGTCTTCTCAACCGCGCCAACGGCAACCTCGATGCGGACTCGCAGCGTTCGCTTACCGAGTCCCTCGCATGGAGCAAGGAAGTCGCTGCCGAAATTCGCACATTGTCTTACTTGTTGCACCCGCCCTTGTTGGACGAGTTGGGACTCTCTTCAGCCGTCAAATGGTATCTGGCTGGATTCACAAGCAGAACGGGCATCCTGATGGAAACGGAGATTCCTTCCGATATTCAAAGATTGTCACCTGACGCCGAAGTGGCCATTTTCCGCGTTCTCCAGGAAAGCCTCACAAACGTGCATCGGTACGCCGAAAGCCCGAAAGCAATCGTTCGGATGGACGTAACTGGAGAAGAGATCAAACTCGAGATTCAAGATTTCGGAAAAGGCGTGCAATCTTCCAAGGCTAGTTCGACAAATGGATCGGTCGCGCGTCTTGGAGTCGGCATTCAAGGCATGACGGAACGCATGCGCCAACTGGGCGGCAAGCTGGAGATTACATCCAGCCCTAATAAAGGAACTCTGATTGCAGCGACGATTCCCATTTCTAACTTGGCGGCAATCCCCGCGCAGTCCGCTACAGTCCTGGTCTCGCCTTCAAATCCCGCTTCCGACCTCGCGGGACCCGCAGCAAACACTTTGCGGAAGCGAATACTCATCGCCGACGACCACGAAATGCTTCGCCGCGGTGTGCGAAACACTTTGCAAACAGAACTCGATCTTGAAATTTGCGGCGAAGCTGTCGATGGACAGGATGCTGTTGAGAAAGTGAGAACCCTCCGGCCCGACTTGGTCATTCTCGACATCAACATGCCGGCTCTTAACGGTCTGGTCGCTCTGAGACAAATACTAAGGCTTCGTCCACAGACGAAAGTTTTGGTTTTCTCCGTCCACGACTCCGATCAAACGGTCAAAGAGGTTCACGCGGCAGGCGCTCACGGCTTCATATCCAAAGGCAAGGACTCCCAGGATCTCTTGAGAGTTGTAAGAGAGATTCTCAACGCAAAAAGTCTAACCGCATCCGCTTCCCCTATCCCTAGTTGAACTCTCGGCGATAACTTCTTCACGATTTCGCAAGCTCTTGTCCGGGGCCCCTCGAAAGAAGGGAAGCGGTCTTACGAAGAGCCCCAGACAAGCTAACGCTGTTTCAGCGAGTGCACTCACCTAACAACTTAGGGAGTCACGTGGACGCTGATTGCAACGTTCGTTCCGCCATCCTGACGGTAGGTGACGTCCGCAGTCGAACCAACCTTCATGCTGCCCTCAACCGTGGTGTTCTTATCCACGGCAAAGGTCATCGTGCGGGAAGCAGCCGCGGGCTTTGGCGCGTCCTGGTCAATCGAAGACCCAGAGCCAATTGTAATCGTGAAAGAGCTCTGATCAATGGAGGCAATCTTGCCAGACACGGATTGCGTCTGGGGGGCAGCCTGCTGATCTGGAGCCGCTTGATGCGTTGCTGCTGGTGGCATAGCCAAGGCCCCTGCTACGAGAACCGTGCCAGCCAATGTGGAAAAACCAACTCGCCATGTATTTTTCATTTTCTACGCCCTCCTCGAATTTTGTTTGGCCGGTCGCTTTCGATAAATGCAGGCGTTATGCCAAACTCTGGCCGCAAACTGAAAAGTGAAAACTCCAATTCTTTTAATGAGTTACGCGTAGACACAAGAAATGCGGGGCATTGTGTTTATTAGTACCGGAACCAGAATTCTCTTCACGGTCGGTAAATAATTTTGGTAGCAAATTAATGTTTGCCCTTACAAGAATTCTTGTATTGCCGAAGCATTTCGTTCGAGTCACGCTACTGGACCGATTCTTCTCCGCCAGGCACTGTGATGCAGCGAGCAGGCTTTGATTCTACGGTTTTTCCTGTATGGCCATTTAATTTCACAAGCGCAAGACTTCCGATGCAAGACTGCAGAAGCGTAGTCCTACTGAGTAGGGCTTTCAGCTCTGGCTGAGCCGTTTCTGCTCTCTTGCACCAACTAGCGCCACCAGCAACGTGAGCGGATTGGAAGGCTTGTATGACACAACCCGGTTATTCTTACGTGCTGGATTCACAGTTAGAACCACTATGTCCGCGTGATAACAGCATCATGCATTATGAATCGAGCGGGCTTCCCTCCGGCACCGACAACCGGCCTTCCTATCTCTGCGGCCACGGCGGCTGCAACGTTCGCTATGACTTGGCCAACGGCTATTTCACTCTGATAGGAATGCCGGACAGCATAAATCCTCTTGCGGAGCCCGGAGTGAATACCTTGAAGTGCGAGAAACACGAAGCTTGGTTATACCGCCGCAGAGATCGTGTAGAGGAGTCAGGAGCGGGATGGTGTTGCGGCGTCGAAGGATGCGACTACTGCACGCAGCTGGGAACGAAAGGGAACTGGGTTAGAACGTAGGGCTGTTGAACCATAGGCTATAGCTGAAAGATAGAATCCCTCCCTTATCCCTGCGTCTACGAGGCATGCGCCATCATCTAAATTGTCGATGGCGGGCAATGAACAGGATTCGTACGGCAGCGTACACACGGCAGTTCGGAGAAGTTGTATATGATTAATTTCAAATGCAAAGAGGCCTTGATGGCAATCGAAATAAGTCGCCCAGCCGCAATCCGCGTTCTGGTCGTCGATGATTACACCCCTTTTCGACAATTCATTTCCTCCACTTTGGAAACGATCCGCAATCTAGAGATTGTTGGCGAGGCGTCAAACGGCTACGAAGCAATACAGAAAGCTGTGGAGTTGAAACCAGATTTAGTTTTAATGGACATCGGACTTCCATCCATAAACGGAATCGAAGCTGCTCGACAAATTCGCGAACTTGTCCCGGAAGCCAGAATACTCTTCTTGAGCCAGGAATCCTCGGCCGAGATAGTGCAAGAAGCTCTGAGCGTAGGCGCGTCCGCCTACGTGGTCAAAGTAAACGCTGGCATTGAACTCGTCCCCGCCTTGGAAGCCGTCCTCACGAAACAGGTTTCTCATCACCACGAGTCTAGACTTCAGTTTCGCCTTGGCACACAAAGCACAGTCCCACGAGGAATTGCCGGGGCTAGTTAACTCCTGCCCGCAGCCATATAACACTCCCCGGGAGGAAATTCCTTCGCAAGCAAACTCAGTTCGGCTTCCGGAACGGTAAACCGCACACTCCCGCAGTCCAAACAGACCGCAAGCTTAGGGAACACCTTGACTCCCGGATTATCTAGATTCTCTAAACCGCAAAGGTGGACGATCATCTCCGCAGACAGCTCCACCTGACTGCCTATCGTGCATGATGGACAGGACATACCCACCCCCGATCTTATAGCCAATGTCAGGCCACACGGCTATAGCCAATAGGAGAGAGAAGTATAAGCAATCAAATGGTCTGACTGTACAATAATTTTGGCCTTTATTAGATTCCGGTAATTGTCCGCAAGCTAGGATATAGCAGTAAATACCCTCTTACCGGTGGGGAGCACGGCCGCGGCGATACTATTTCGCAGGCCGGTGCATGACCTGTGGAAATTCTTCCTAACGCCCCAAAATTCCGGGCAAAACAGGTCTAAACCGAGGCAAAAATCATCGGCATGTATGTTATATTTGCCGCTCCTCGCCCGCACATGGAGGTCCAGCATGAGCGACAAATCATTCGAGTGGCAGAATCAACTTCAAGAAATACTTCACAGTCCAGACTCCCCGGAATCACCTGCAAAAGTAGCGCATTTGCGTGATGAATTAGCCACTCGGCTTCGCATCATGACGCCGGTGGACAATGATGAGCGGGTGGCCATCAAACGCGCGCTGTCGGTCCTCAGGGCGTCAAAGCCAAAACAGTAAACGGACGGAATGCCTTCGCCAAAAGACTGCCGCAGAGGCGCAGTCGATGAACACGCGGCGTTATTCGTACGTGCAATTAGATTAAAAGCTGTCTCACAAATGCGTTCCCAGGGGTCGGAGCTTTAGCTCCGACATAGAAAACCGGCAAGACTGGGCTTTAGCCCCTGAGGAAACTCACTACCCGCCGATTGATTTATTTATGATGTGAGTTCTGGTCGAACAGTGATGATCACTTATCGACTTCGAAACCAGTTTAACTCGCAACCGCAGACCTGTGTCTCTGCCCCAATCGGACGATAGTGGGGATCAGCGTGTCCGCCAGGCTAATCTTGTCTAGCAAGACCGTGGCGCCAAGACTCCTGGCTAGTGCCATGGTGTCCTCATCGTTTGACAGAGAAATAGCCAATATCTCTGAATCGCAATTCAAATGCGATTTGATGTCTTGAGAAGAAGTAGCCTTGAGTTCCTCGGGCATGTGCAAATCCATGACAATCAATCTTGGCTTCAAATCATTCGCCAACTGGATTGTCTGCGCAAAGTCAGTGGCCTCGGCGACAATTTCAATTTCCGATCGAGTGGCTAAGAGTTGACGGATCCCCCGGCGCACAATTTCTGAGTCATCGGCTAGAAGTACTGTGATTGATAGATCGCTACTTTGAACCGTGTTTGAACTAGCCTCAGCTTGAAACATATTACACCTCCCACATAAAGTTGGCGCTGTCATACTGTGTGCACGATTCCTGCCAGGGATAGAGGCTTAACTGCTTCATTCCAATCACTTTGTAAATTGGCGGAATTATAGGAAGTTTCGACCACGCAGAAAATACATGTTTCGCTGTAGCGGGAGAAAGTTTTATACGCCGAAGCCGCTCCATAGCATGGCCGGCTTCAATTAACCGCTCAATTGATACGGACCGCCGACTACGGGCCCGGGTACGAGCGGTACAAACTCCGTGCCGCAGCTGGGGCACTTAAGCGGAAGATTTTTCGCTTCTCCCGTCAACCTAATGTGCAGAATCATTTTCATCTGACATTCCGGGCACTCGATCTGCATGCTGTATTGGCTTATACGACGGTGGCCTGAATCTGCGCCGGCCATAGACACCTCCGATATAAAATCTCTGGCTTGGCTCGCGCGTCCAGTGCTCGAGTCCAGTTCCTTGGGTTCTTAACACTTTTTTTTGGTCCTGTGTGTACGCTAGAGTACGAAGCGCCTTCGGTATAATTTGAGCTGAAAACAAGTCACACCCCGCCAAATGCACGGAGTACAATGACTGTGTCTCACTAGCATCCTTCTGCCCACCACCTTTCGGCAGTCCCTTGCGAAATCGGACAAATCTTTCGCAGGGGAACTCTCGTGCGCAAATCTACTCGTGTCAAAGAACCCGCAAACTATGTGGGTCAAAACGGTCACGCGGTTTATAACAAGATACTGCTGAGTCTTCCGAAAGAAGAGAGTTCCGCAATCCTCTCGAAATTAGAGTTTGTTTCTCTGCCCGCCCCAACGATTTTGAACGAAATGGGAAAGCCCATTAAGTTTGTATTTTTTCTGAATGATGGTTTGGCTTCCGTGCTGAGTATCATGAATGATGGGAAGACCGTCGAAGTCGGGCTATGTGGCAAAGAAGGATTTGTTGGAATTCCTCTTTCAGCAGGACTTAGCAGTAGCCCAACGCGCGTCATCATGCAAGTAGGCGGTAACGGATTCAGAATGGCTGCCAAAGATCTTGTCCTGGCTTTACGTGATTCGCCTGCGCTAGCGGCGAGCCTGCAGCGCTTTTCTCAGGAAATGGCGCTTCAAGCCTCCCAGGTGGCTGCTTGCAATCGTGTGCATGAAATTGACGCACGGCTGGCGAGATGGCTTTTGATGTCTCAAGATCGCTTAGGCGGCGATTTTATAGCTCTGACACAAGAATTTCTGGCCCACATGTTGGGCTCACGCAGGGCAAGTGTCACCGTAGCCGCAGGACGACTCCAAAAGGCTGGAATCATCACCTACAAACGCGGTTCTGTGAAAGTTGGGAATCGGTCTCAGCTGGAAAACGTCGCGTGCGAATGCTATAAAAACATGGCTCAGCAAATTGAAAAGTGGCGGGCTGAAGCGGACTCGACAGATACGGCATAGTAGTTCAGGCGGTGACCCGATGAAGCGCACGTGGACGATCATAGGGGTAGGCGACGTGCCGGGCAGCTACAAGTGGTACCAGGCGCTCTTCGGTCAGCAAGCTACCCTTCCTGCTCATAATTACTTTGCGCAAATCCTCGATTCAGATGGAACTGTTTTGCTCTGCCTCCACGAGTGGGGTGCTCACGAACATCCCCCGTTGATGAACCCCGATCAGGGGACACCCGGCAAAGGGCTATTGTTCTTCCGTGTCGATGATTTCGACCTGGCGCTTCAAAGAGCGCGCTCTCTCGTCACTCGGCTCGAAGAGGAGGCGCACGTGAATCCGAATACGGAAACCAAGGAGTTCTCGCTCCGAGATCCAGACGGATATTACGTTACGATTAGTGCGCTCTCTGCGGTCTGACAAGGCGTTGCAGCGCCTTTTTGTGGGACATCTTGTCGTTTATGTAGCGCGGCCCTTGCAGCCGGGATGCCCACACTTGCAATCGATATCCGGCGTTTTTTCCATCGCTTCGCACTGAGGACTGCAATACTTGTTATTTGGTCCTGCCTTACAGCTGCAATTTGGATGGGCGCATTTCGTTCCGGATTTGTCTGCCATGTTCTTTCTCCCTCAGAAAAGTTTTTTAAATCTCTCATCCGTCGCATTTGGCGAATACAGTGCCCGTGCACTCAGTTTTCCGCAGTTCTACCCGCTTGTGATTCTTCAAAAAGCTCGATCATGGCCTTATTAAACGCCGGAATATCTTCCGGGCTCCGGCTGCTAATCCAATTCCTATCCCGGACAGTCTCTTCGTCCTTCCAATTGCAACCCGCGTTGCGAATATCATCTTGGATCGTGTGATAGCTCGTAAGCTCACGCCCTTTAGTCAAACCAGCCGATACCAGCAGCCACGGGCCGTGGCAGATCACTGCAATTGGTTTTTGCGCCTGGTCGATTGCCTGCACGAAGCGCTTAGCTTCTTCTTCAACACGCAGATGATCTGCGTTAAGCGCGCCGCCCGGCAAGAGCACCCCGTCAAATTCTTCCGGCTTCGCATCCTGCAGTTTCATATCAACGGCAAACTCGCTGGCCTTCTCATCATGCTTCATTCCTTGCAGCGTCCCGCTTTTCGGTGATACCAGTACCGTCTGAGCCCCAGCGGCACGTAAAGCCTTACGCGGCTCCTCGAGTTCAGCTTGTTCGAATCCATTTGTCGCCAGAATTGCCACGCGCATCCCAGCAAGCTTCTTCTTGTGTTTGTTTCCCATAGGTCACCCGTGTTTTTGTTAGCCAACATCATTTTGATTCTGAGGAATCACATTCAGTCGAACTATCCCCTGAATCCGGCATACCAAAGAAGTAAGGGCTGTACCGTTCGCCTACTCCTCCGTAGGCTTTTGCAGCATTCGTTGGCTTGTGCCCGGCGGCAGAACCTTCAAGGTTTTGAGGAACTCGATGATGGAATCTCGGTCGTATTCGCTTAGCGCGTCAAAAGCCTGGCGCGATGCAAGCGCCTCTCCTGCATGAGCTTCGATAGCTTCGCGCATGGTCGTAAACTTCCCGTGGTGCAGGAACGGGCCGGAATTTGCCAAGCCCCACAATTTTCTTGTCAGAAAAAACTCGTTGCCGTTGAAAAACTGTGGTGATGTAAATGCCAGGTTTTGATTGAGCGGTTCGGCGTTAGGATCCGTCGGACCGGTGGAGATGTTATGAAGCTTCAAATCCGTAAAAGCGGGCACCCACACGACTCCATTTGAATCGGGCTTCAGCCGCGGACCAGGCAGCTCATCGCTAGTCAAATCCACGGAAAGGGTCGGCGCACCGCCAATTTGCAGGTTTCCCGCGGGATTGTACGGACTCGGCTCCGTGTAGATCCACCCTTTGTTGTAGAGCGGCAACTGAGGAATGTGGCAGCTCGCGCAGCCAACATCTCCGAAGCGCTGCTGGCCGTTGCTCACAGCTTTCCGGACCTCTTCATCATTAGGAATGATTTGACCAGGTACAGGCAGCGTTGCTTGATATACCGCTGCCGCCGTCACATCGGCTCGCGTCAATTCATCAACGAATCCGTCACCGTCTGCATCGACGCCTGCGCCAAATCGTTCCTCGCTTTGGATTCCGTGGTGCTGATTGAAAGCCGTGTTTGTAAACTGCCGCAGCGAAATGAAAGCGCCCGCTTGAGAGAAGGGAAATATCAGCAGGCTCGGCGGCTGGCTCGGCCCGCTTGTGGCAAGGCTAGCCGGAGGCAATCCCTGCACGCCGGACGTATTCCAGCTGCCATCTGCATTCCGCGCCAGCGTTCCAAACGACACTCCGTTCGCCACGAGCGCCTTCGATGTTCCTGGCGCAATGGAATCTCGAATGGATTGCATTCGCGCGGTCATCTGCCGCGCCAGCATTTCGATAAAGCCCGCGCCGTTCATTCCAATTGTTTTTCGTTCGTTGGCAATATTTTGCAGGATTGCAAATTGGCCGTTCTCCATCACCGATCCACCGGTCACAACCCCATCGGTGTGGTCGAACGACGAGAAATCGAACCGCTGCCCCAGCACAAACACTTCCGTGACTCTGTCGCCGCCGCCGCCGACGAACGGTTCATTGTGGCAACCCGAGCATGAATTCGAGTCGGGCCCGGAAACGCGATTGAAATTGTGCGGGAATACTAAGGGATTCGAAGGATCAGAAAGCGGCGTTCCCGTTCCTTTGGTGAGTGGCCGCCCCGCCCCCTCCTGGATCGTCCATTTCGCCTCGAAGAGTTTGTCGCCGAAAGCGATCAGCCTTGGTATCGATATTTCGTATTCCTCACCGTCTTTTAGATGGCGAACGATGGAGATCTCTTTGCCGATGAGACCGCGATTTTGAGCAAAAAGCGCTCCCGTGAACAAAAGGCAAGAAACGCCGACAACGGCGCGGTGGGTCCAGGTAGGGCCGCCTGAAATCATGACGATATCCTCTCAATTGGTTTCGCAAAAAAAACGCGAAATTAAATTGCGAAGTAGATACTCCGGATCGCTCAAATCTTCTATCGGGTGTTCTTGGTAGGCCGCGGACGGTAATCATTGTAGAGGTCCCACGAGAGTAACTGGCGCAATGCCAAATATTTTTGGCGCCGATCGCCACAAAGCGAATCAGCAATCGCAGCTGCAGTAATTTGCATCGCGATACATGGAACGGCGCGCACAACTAAACGATTCCGCGCTCTCGCCTACCAGCATTCAGGTATTTCGCCTAGAGCTTCTACCGTATACGGTCTCTCAGGTTAGTAATCAATTCCGGCATCGATGGTTTAGCTCGGCCCTCAATCACCGAGACTCAATCGAACGCCACAAATAAGGAGTCGCTTCCATGCGATCAAGAATTGGTGTCTGTGCAGCATTCTTTTTAGTCTCTGTGATAGTCGTAGGATGCGGAGGCGGATCGTCGTATAGCCCTCCTCCAACGCCGCCCACAATTACCGGGAGCCTTAGCGGCGCTCCTCAGTCTTTGGCAGCCGGCGCCACCGCGTCCCTCACGGTCACCGTCTCCAATGACAGCACCAACGCTGGCGTGGATTGGTCCTGCGCACCAGCCGGATCTTGCGGCAGTTTCAATCCCACGCACACCGCCAGCGGCGCAGCCACTACCTACACCGCGCCCGCGACTGCAGGGAGCGTCACCGTTAACGCCACCTCCACGGCTTCCAGCAAAATCATCGCCACCGCCACCATTACAGTCAATGCTCCCCCAGCCGTCACCCTCACGCTCTCGGCAGCGCCGCCAGCTACCTTGTCAACAAGCGGCACTGCCTCTCTGACAGCCACCGTCGCGAATGACAGCACGAACGCCGGCGTCGACTGGACCTGCACTCCCGTAGGCACTTGCGGCACGTTCAATCCAGCTCATACCGACAGCGGCGCGGCCACCACATATACAGCTCCAGGAGCTGCCGGCGCCGTCGTCATCACAGCGACCGCCACCGCCCTCGCCACCGCCACTCAATCCGCCACGGTCACTATCACCACCGCCAGCAACGTGTCCGACCTCAGCGGCTCCTACGCCTTCGCTCTCGCAGGACGCGACGTCAACGCCCACGCCTACTCTCAGCCGGCACCGTCGCTCTCGACGGCAACGGCAACGTCACCGCCGGCGAGCAGGACTACAATAACGGTCACGGCCTACTTTCTCCGCAGCCCTCTGGTGACTCCATCACCGGCGGCGCGTACACCGTCGGTTCCGACGGCCGCGGCACGCTCACTCTCATCACCAACAATTCCGCGCTAGGCGTCACCGGCACGGAAACCTTCAGCCTCGTCGTCGTCAACGGCAAGCACGCCTTGCTCACACAGACCGACGCCAGCGGCACCGCCTCCGGCACGCTCGACGCGCAAACCGTCGCCGGCGGCCTCACCCAACTCTCCGGCACGTACTCCTTCACCGTCGCCGGCGCCAACGGCAACAATCCCGAAGTTTTTGGCGGCGTCATCGTTTCGAACGGCGCCGGCGCCTTCACCCACGTCGCGGTAGACTCCAGCTCCAATGGCTCCGTCAACAAGGGCGGCTCCAACACGGGCACCTACACCGCTCCTGACGCTTCCGGCCGCGGCACGTTCGCCTTCGGCGGCGATCATTTCGTCTACTATGTCATCGGTCCCGAAGCTCTCCGTATCATCGTCGTCGAGAGCAGCGAAACCGATCTCGGCGTCGCCATCGGTCACGGCGTAGGCACATTCTCCAACGCCAGCCTGACTGGCAATTTCGTCTTCAAAAATGCCAGCGCGGAAACAGGCGCAGGCTCTTACGCCTCAGCGGGAATGTTCGCCGCCGATGGCAACGGCAACATCACTTCCGGTTTCGCCGATGTCGACGAAGCCGGCACCGTCACCAGCGCCGCTTTCACTGGCACGTACACTCTGGCCGCCAACGGCTACGGCAGCATCGCTATCGCCGGCGGCGCCACTCAGCATGTGACCACTCTCGGCGTCTACGCCATCGATCCAGCCATCAATCCGCTGGATCCCAATAGCACCAGCGGTGGCGGCGGCGCTCTCATTCTTGATCTCGACGCGAACGACGTCGGCGGCGGCGTCCTGCTTCCCCAGGTTGCCAGCCCCACGTTTACCGGCAACTACTCCATCGGCTATCGCGCCTTCACTCCCGCGGGTGTCGAGCAAGACGCCACCGGCCAAGTGGCTGTCGGCAACGGCTCCTTCACAGGCACCGCCGATTCCAACACGTTGCCAACGGTCGGAGCCAATCTCGGTGTCTCCGTCTCTGGAACGTTCACCGCCGACGCCACTCACGTGGGCCGTTTCACGCTGCCCCTCACCGTCTCCATCGGAGCCAACCCGCCGGCCCTCAACTTCGTTCTATATCAGGCCAGCACTGGCGATCTCCTTTGGATCGAAACCGACACAACCCAATACGTCTCCGGCACCATCGAGCAGCAACAACAATAATCGCCGCCCCGTCGTGGGAATGCCGTTCGCTCTGTAGGGGCGGGGTTCATTTACCCTGAGTTTCGAGGGGCCCCGCCCTCTGCGGTCCGAGCGCAAATCGCGCACCAAAACAAAACTGCCAGCCGCCGGATTTCCGGCGGCTGGCAGTTTCACATTTGCGTTTGAATTTATCTGTGCAGTCAAAAACCAAGCGACTACTGGTGTGGGTTTTTTAGACGATCCGAATCCCGATGAACGCAGAAAATGTTTGGCATTCCTCTCTCGGGCAATTCTCGGAATGGTTGAAGCTTGTCGTTGTAAATCTCGTATCCATTCTGCAGAGCGAACTCGTAAATCTCCGCATGCTTAACATTTACTTCCAGCATCAACGCCGGCCTGTAACTCTTGATCGTGTTGATTGCCCCTTGAAGCACGTCAAATTCCGCGCCCTCCACATCAATCTTGAGAAACGCGGGCGCTAAGGCCTTCTCCGCCACGAACTGGTCGAGCGTGACAACGTCTACCCACGCCTCGCGATATTGCCCCTCCAGGAAAGCGCTTTTCGCAACGTCATCGAACACCCAGAAATCCTTCACCAGCGAATTATTCTGGCCAGACATATCCTCTAGATAAAAGGGCATCCGCCCTGCCGTACTGGAGACGGCCTTCCGAATCAATTGCACGTTCTGCGCCAACTGTAAGTTGTGTGCCGTATATGGAAGATTATTCGCTCCGGGTTCGAATACAAATACGTGCCCGGTGTCGCCAGCCAATTTCGCAAAGAACAAAGAGACGTAGCCAATATGCCCCCCAACCTCGATCACAGTTTCGCCCTTGCGTATGAGTCGCTCGAAGGACGACATAACATTGCGTTCGCGGTCCTTGCCTAGATACCAATACCCCTTGTGCCTGAAAGCATTCAGCCGCAGCGGATCTCCCGTGTAATGGTGTTTAATCGTTATATCGAAATTCCCGAACTTCGCCAGCAGAGGTAGCGCAACCCTGCGAGCCATTCCAATTTCGTGCAGTTTCACGGAAGCCTCTCTCATGCCGACGATTAGGCACAATGTTTACTGCCGCGGCCCCCTCACGGACATACAGGAAAATCCCTAAAGCGCTAGTCATTTTCCAGTATCCCTCTCGAATGGAAGCCCGCGTACCCTTCACAAGACGCTCCTATGGGGTACCGCCAATGGCCTTGAATTGTGTTTCCGAGACGCTCCGGCGAAGCGGTCGCCCTCGACCCTTATATCCTCTGGCAAAAACAACATGACCTTCCACTGTTCAGCGCGGGCGGAACATGGTGGCGACGCTACCGGGACATCTTGATTCCTGCCTCTGGGAAGCCAGAACCCTCTCACATCGAAAACCGCGTGGCGCAAGAGCTTCTCCGCGAGTCCCGAACCTATCTGCTGCGATATTTCACACAATCATCCGATACGCCGACGGAGTTCTGGCACGTCCTCTGCGATGATTACGATTTCGAGAAGCTTCCCGGAAAAATGCGCACAAAAATCAGGCGCGCCTATAAAGACTGCACTGTCAAAGAAATCCATGCCTCTTGGCTCATGGAGAACGGGTACGACTGTTATCTTGCCGCTTTCTCGAGATATAAGGGCGGCAAACCCGCGTCAAAAGAGATATTTCAGAAAGAGTGTTCGCGCGCCATCGGAGGACCCTTTGGATTTTGGGGTGCGTTCGTCGGCGAAACTCTCGTTGGTTTCGCGAAGTGCATTACAGGGACGGACTATGTAACGATGGTCGTCTTCAAAATTCATCCGGCGTATTCGAGTTCACGTCCCGCGTACGCGCTTCAAGACACGGTTTTGCAAGCGTACGTGACCAAGGCCGGCAAGCCTGTCAACAATGGCTTCCGTGCGCTGGCGCATGACACCAACATGCAGGATTTCGTCCTTCAGTTCGGATTCCGCCGCGTCTACACTGACCTGAGGGTTGTTTACCGCCCTCCGCTCCGCTCAATCATCCACATGCTCTATCCATTTAGTTCGATGGTCAGCCGTTTACCGGCTTCTCGTCCGATCGAGTACCTGAACACCTTGCTCAGGCAAGAGCAGATTCAGCGATCTTGTCTGCAACTCCAAGCCTGACCGCCACATTGCTAAAGAGAGCCCGATCCTCCCTGATGAAATATCAGAAAAGACCGGGCCTCTTACAAGGAAGTGTGTCCATGGAAGATAGCTTTTTAGTTTGGATTTCCCGCGCAAATGTAGGCGACAACGTCGGTTCCCGTGCCCGTAAGGCTCAAGCCGCTAGCCGTAGTCGAGGCCTGCACCACGTGCCCTCCACTAGTGTCAGTAGCGGTGCATACGGGCGCGGAGTTGAAAGAAGGACTGAACGTGACCGTTGCAGTTCCACCCGAGAGTGACACCCTTCCGGCGAGATTTCCGTTAGCGCTGATCTGGTTCAAGCCGCCAACTCCAATTGTGTGGGAAGTTGTCAGAGCGTCTGGCAGGTTGTAGCCGCCCGCAGATGCGCTGCCTCCCGAATATAACCAGGTGGTCGCATGGCCGGCGTCAACAGGGGGATTTTGCCCGCTGTCTATATTCGGGCCAATCATGTAGACCTGGCTAACCGTCGCGCCGCCGCTGGGCGTTATGTCAATCACGGAGCCCGTAGTCGATTCGAAACGACCTCCGCTCCAGACGACGCCGTACACCGTTCCCATTGTTGGTTCTATGCAGAGCGCTGCGTCCGAATATGCTTCGGCGGAGGTTCCGTAAAGATGTACACCATCCGTACCGCCCGGATTCGAGGTTGTATTATCTACGTTGATTCCACACGACGATGACTGTAACTCGCCGCCGAATACATTGAACTCATTTCCACCATTGGTAACGTGTATGGCGTTGCCGCTGCCGTTCATAAAAACATAAGAATTCATAAGCGAATCATGGAAAGCGGCGAGCGTCGACGATGTTACCTTCACGAATAATCCGTCCCCTGTTCCCCCGTCGTGGCCGATCCCCGAATTCTCTATGGTGGAAAAGGACGTATTGGTGAGATCCACGACCGCCGCGCTGGCAGAAGTGGATGAATTCCATAGGGTTACCCCGCGAATGTGCAGGTCCTTTGTGTTTGCGGTCGGAGTGTTTGGTCCGATTAGCGTCTCCGCGGCCGTAGAGGTCTCAATTGTGCAACCCATCGTATTCGCCAACGCTGTGTTCAATTCACAGTTGATGCCAACTTGGTTTCCAAACGCAATGCAGGGACTAGTCGTCGCTGTACAGGAAATGACCACCGACGGGCTGAGCAGCCACATGATCGGCTTCCCCGAAAGCACCAACTGAGCGCTAATCGTCTGTGCCCCTGTGAGCGCCCTCGCATCGCATACCCCACCCGTTGCGGGAAGAGCACTAACGCAGGACGCGGTTGCGGCACCGATATTGCCGGTGAACTGACTGACGTCCAGGCTCGGCTCGGACCACACCGCCGTGCCGGCGCTGCTGCGAGCCTGCCATTCCCCGGTTGTCTGACCACGGAGGGCAGGCGCTGCTAGGAAGAAGACAGCCCATAACATCCAATACAGAGAATTTCGGACGCTACGGGACGATAGGTTCGTACTCTTTGCTGTACTTTCTGTCGAGTGAATGCACATACAGGTTGCTCCTTGGGTAAACCGTTGATTACGGTAGACCTGGAGCATTATTGGGAGGGGAAGTAGCAACACGTCTATACCCAATAAGATGTACTCGCCTACTAATTAATCCCTTAATAGGGACGGCTAACGCAGATGCGCGAATGTGAAGGTGGGTGCCCGGCGGCTAGCTTCGTCAATTAATATTAGGCGCCGGGCACTAGTTCAGTTGGTTCCGGTTCCGCTAGCGGTAACCGTTTGCGGAGCAAGCGCCACCCCATTCGCGTTTAGGCGAACGGTAACGCTACCTGTACGCGTTCCAAGCTCGCGCGGGGTGAAAGTCACCCAGATTATGCAAGAGTTGCCAGCCACAAGATTATCTGGGCAGTTGTTCGACGTGCTGAAGTCTCCAGTATAGTTAATGGTCCCAAAAGTCACAGACGTTGACGAGGAGGTATTCGTTACTATAACCCGCTGGAAACTGCTCTGCACGTCTTCTCTCTGGCTCCCGAAACTCAGGCTCGTCGGGCTCACCGTAAAACTGGCCCCCGTCGCGGATGCCTTCGCTACGGGCGTCGACTGCAACACCTGCAGCGTAATACTCTGCAACGTGTTTGTGTTCGAGATACATGTCGAAAGCCTCGCAGGTTGGCACGCCTGGGTGGTCCAACCGGTCCAAGTCTGCGGATCGCCAAAATATCCTGGATAAAACTCCACGCCCATCACCGTTCCCGCGTTGATACTAGCCAGTTGACTCTGCAACAGCTCCTTATACAGCGACTGCTCTTGCGCAGCCGTGCAGGGGACGGTGGTTTGGTACGCACAAGGTATGTAGTTGATTCGATCGTACGGATATGCGCCGGCAATAATCGTGGCGTTGGGGAAAAGCGACTTCGTCTTGGTCACATAGGACGCCCAGTTTGGCCCGTTCTCCCGGAAATGCACGTACAGATGCACGTAATTAATCTGCGCCAGCACCGATGCTGGAAAGGCATACAGAGACGCATGGTTGAACATGTCTTCGTAAAGGGTTATCCCAAACGCCAGCTTGGGATTTGCGGATTTTGTCGCCGCAATAACGCTGCTCACGAAGGCGGGCGCCTCTGCCGCCGTCAACTCGCCGGCCTCTTCCTCGTCCTCGAGCTTGCCCACGAAATCGTCGAAATCTATTTCCCGCATCATCGGGTGGGACAAACTCAACGTACTATACTGCGCTGCCCAGCTAGCGGAGGTGCTCGGGTTGATTGGGAACGGCACGTAGTAGGTCGAGGCCCCCGACAGCTTGGCGAGATTGTCCAAATACGGTTCGCAAGATGTCGGCGCAATCCCGCAGGCCTCACGCATAGCATTTATGCCTAACGCCGGATTCCACGAGGACACGTTTTCTCCCCAGCTCATAACGTTGCGGGTTTGCGCGGATACTGCCTTCAGAGAGAATCCTGCAACCACTGCAAACAAACACAAAACAAGCACACTCCTCGACATAAACGCAGAACACTTTCTCACTGGCACCCCCCGATAATTTTTTAATTAAAAACACGCACCGTTCCTGTGCATGGGCCGAACTCCTCGCAACAGGGCCTTGCCACTCCAGAGCGCGCAAAAAAAACGCAGCGGCTCTTTCCTTTTTCTTTATTTCTTCACAACTGTGAGCAGGAATGCAACGCGTCCCCGACGGGCGGTCACATACGAAGGCTGGAGGTCTTCAGCCTAGCACAACCCCCAGAAAGGTCAAAAAATTTTAAGTTCTAGAGTATGACCTGTACCTGGTACAGGTATCCATACAGCAAATACCCTAAGAAGCCACTATAAATACCCTAGGTAGCGTCCCCTAAAGCAATTTCCCTCGGCGAATCCAAGTATCCCCTGATTCCGCTTCGCGCTGTTTCCAGCCACTTTCCTGAGGTCCCGTTTTGGTTTCTCAAGAAACTTCGTTCCCACGTCCGATAGGAGACAACACATGCCTCTTGGCAATTCGATCCTCAAAGGCCCCGCGAAAACCATCAGCACTGTCGCCATCTCTTGTTTGCTCTCGTTTTTCTTTGCTGCCGCCTTGCCCGCGCAATCCAACGTTTATACCAAATGGTCCGCCGCGTATGGCAACCCAAACCTGGGTCTCTACACAGCAAACGTGCCTGCTGCCGCAGTGGCGGATGGACTAGGAAATGTCTATGTGACAGGCTCCGTCGGAGTTTGTTTTCAAAGCTCAGCGAACGGTTGCTAGGTCGTCGGATCCGAGTCCGTTGTCGTTAAGTATGATCCCCATGGCCAAACCATTTGGAGAGCGTTTCTCGCTGCGTCTCCGGACACCGATCCCAACTGGGGCGGCGCACAGGGCGTCGGCCTAAGTATCACGTTGGACGCGCAGGCTAACGTTTATGTTCTTTCCGTCCTATTTGTCCCGGACGTGGAAACAGGTCCCCCAACGATTGCAACTGCCAAATACTCGCCCGATGGCGCTCGCCAATGGGTCAATTACATCGCCTCTCCTTATACGGAGTCAGGTGGGTTGCAACCTAGCCCTGTCGCTCCAAATCGCCTACTTCCCAACGGCCTTAGCCGTCAGCCCGGCAGGCAACGTTTATACTGCCTTTTACCAGGTCAGTCAATACATCCCAAGGACAGACGGCCCTCGTGGTGAAGTACGCTTCCAATGGAAACCAGCAATGGATGAAGACCGTCTCTCCAACTCCTTATGACACCAACACTCCCGAAGCTATCCAATTGGATTCCAACGAAAATGTTTACGTGCTCGTATGTAGCTCCTACTCGAGCAACTCTAAGATGAATGCCTCGGAGATTTTCAAACTTAATTCCGGCGGAAGCCTCCTCGCCTCGTTCGGCGCCGACAAACTCGGTTCCGTCATCCCGGCCGCTGCCCGCATCCCTCTGCCGGGTGCTTATTTGACCCCCATTTCGTGCCTTTCCAAGTCGACGCCCAGGGAAACTCTTACATTGCTGGTGGCTGGAATCGCCAAGCGACTCCGGCTTAGAAAATCGTATCGTCGCCAAGTTCATAGTCAGCGGCGCCCTCACTTGGCTCTATACCTTCGGCCCTCCCTTAAACAGCGACAACAGCAATCTCGGCATCAGCGGTCTGGCAGTCGATCTAGCTGGCGAGGTTTTCGTGGCGCAAATCACCGATCTGAAAGACGCCACTCCTCCAGGCTCCCAAGGAACAGATATTTCCGTCAACAAATTCGATGCTAATGGCAATTTGCTCTGGTCCAGCAACTACAACGGCCACTCCGATGGCTCCGGCTTCGATCAAGCCGTCGCCATCGCCGCCGATTCTGCCGGCTCCTCCTATGTGACAGGTGTCAGCACATCCACGCAGCCAAGTGTCGAAGGCACTTTCACGGTTCTGGCCACGATCAAGTACGACAGTGCAGGGAACCAAGTTTGGGCGGAACGCCATCAGTCCAACGTCAATGCAAGTGACGGTCCTCCGGCCGCGCTAGCCGTCTCTGGCAGCGACGTTTTTGTAACTGGCCTCGGCGTCCCGTCCTCCCAATCTACCGCGCAGGGATGGCTCTCCGTCAACTACGGCCAGGACGCCGCCGAAGCCAATCCTGCGATCGTCAACTTCGGCAACCAAACCGAAGGAACCCAGAGCGCCCCTCAGACCGTCACCTTAACGAACATCTCGACCACTCCGCTCATCTTCAATACCATCAATTACACCGGCGATTTCCACTTCACGAACAACTGCCCGGATATTCTCGTGGCTGGCGAATCATGCTCGCTCTTCGTCACATTTAACCCAGCCGCGACCGGCGCAGTCACTGGCAGTATCACCGTTCGTGACACCTCGCCCGGCAACGCCATCAGCCCCGAAACCATCCAGTTAACCGGAACAGGCACCGACTAGCCCGAGCCTCGCGCCAACCGAAGCCGTTGCTAAACCGAGCACGTTGTGCCAGGCAGCCGAGCAGTTCCAATTTGGGAAGAGAGGCCAGTCGGCCTCTCTTTTTCCAAAAAAATCCTCCGCGAACCTGTTCGGCTTTCGCTCAGCTTAGTTTTTTTGTTGTTTGTCCTTGACAGGGAAGTATCGCCAGCGTATAGTGGTTGTTAGGTAATAATGTGGATTATGCCGGTAGCGCCAGCACCCGTGGCGTTTTGCTTTTAGGTAGCACAGGCACTCCTGCCTGTGCGGCTACCCACTCCGCTGCAAACGCTGCGCGGAAGGGCAACCGGTCCGCAACCCACCCCACGCCGGGCACTTTTAAAAGCCCCCAAAATGCACCATTTCAGTGCAATCCTAAGTTGCTTAGAATCAACACTTCCAAAAACCTATGAAAATAAACGACTTGATCCCAGAATCAGCGTTTACAAAAAACATAGGAGGAGGCGGTTATTGTTAACTGGAATTCGGAAATCCCCGGTGATGTGGGGCGAGGATTAGCGAGACACGTCGTCAACGCCAGCCGCCTGGTCCTGCGATAGTTTTTCCGTTATCACAGTGAACTGCGTGAGGTTCGCGATTCCAAAAGAGGTCGTGATGGCAACGTCTGAGGCGTCACGGCCTGTCGCTATCAACACCCGTCCGACTCGCTGCTGGTTATGCCTGGCGTCAAAGGTCCACCAGCGATCTTCAAGATACGCCTCAAACCACGCGCTGAAGTCTGGAAGAGATGGTGAGGCCGGCATATCGATGTCAGGCAAATATCCTGTAACGTAGCGCGCGGGAATATTGAGAGCGCGGCAAAGGGTGACGGCAAGATGCTGAAAATCCCGGCAGACTCCGAAGCGCTCCGTGAACACGTCCAAAGCAGTCTTCGTAGGCCGGGCGTATTGATATCCGAAGCTGACTTTTGCGTGCACCCAATCGCAAACCGCCTGCACCCGCGACCATCCGGGAGGCACCGCGCCAAACAGCTCTAATGCGATTGTCGAGAATCTGTCCACCTCGCAGTAGCGGCTGTTATATAGATATCGCAGGATATCTGGCGGCAATTCCTGGACGGGAATCCCGCGCGCATCAGGGCTTATGAGATCTGCCTCGCCGGAGTCATGGATTAAGGTTGTGTTGCTTAAGCGAAGCTCGCCCTTTGGCGCAACGAAGCGAGTACACCGATTCCCGAAACTATCGACGAAATTTTCCGTTTGCAGAGCAGGCGCGGCGTGCACCTCGTCGGGAGCGCGCAAATCCGCGACCCGCGAGGGATGCACGTTCAGCAACGCCACCATAGCTACGGGGGCCGGAATCTCAAAATGGATGTCATATCCGATTCGTAGAATCATCGGTGTAATCGAATGAAAGGATTCTCCGCACTGATTTGCAAACGAATGCCGCTCCGAGGAAACTCGCGCCGCGCCGTGCTCCGGATGGAACGCCATTCGATTTGCGCGACCAATTGAGTCTAGTCGATTCTAATGCATTGCGGATGCCCCATCCTCGCGATTTTGTTTCTCGCGAGGGTGGGTCCTCTCTTCTCTGTGTTCTCTTTGTCCTCTGCGTTAAAATCCCGATTCCACGCCCGCCGCAGGCCTTGAATCGAATCACCGTTCATTGCTCCCGAGCAACCACGAAGATGTCTCCAAGCAACGACAGAATCCCCCTTACTTCGTACCCTTCGAAGGTCTAATCAGCGCTGCACAGTGCTTCGATGGAAGCCCGAACAGCAGGAGATTTTATGCAACCTTCGACAGTCCGTGTTCTTGTTGTGGACGACTTTGAACCCTGGCGTCGTTTTGTTTCTGTAATGCTCCGCACAAAGCCCGGACTCCGAATCGTCGGCGAAGCTTCAGACGGCTCGGAAGCGTTTCAGAAAGCGGTGGAACTGGAACCGGATTTGATTCTAATGGACATCGGACTCCCAACCGTTAATGGACTCGACACCGTCCGGCGAATTCGCGATTTCGTTCCTGAAGCTAAAATAATTCTGCTGAGCGACGAATCTTCCTTTGATGTAGTCCAAAAAGCCATGACCCTCGGCGCCTCCGCCTACGTCCTCAAAACCTCGGCGGCAGCCGATTTGCTCACTACGGTAGAAACGGTCCTCTCCGGCCTGAAAATCGTCAATCTCTGAACCCAAGTTTTGCTCATCTCTGTGTGTTCTGCAGTGCGGGTCTTCTCGGTGTTCTCTGCGCGGGCGCCCCATCCTCGCGATTTTGTTTCATGCGAGGGTGGGTCTTCTCTTTTCTTCTCTGTCACCACTCTCCACCCACTACTCACTACTCACTCTTCAAATCTTCTTCGACACCTCAAGCTGCCCACGCTTCTCAAGCACTTCCACATCGATCCCTCGCGAATGTCTCCGAATCAACAGATCAGCGCTGGCGTCTGCCACCTGCAGCCCACGAATCTCCACCTCGGAAACTCCCGCCGGCAGCTGCGGATTCTCAAACTGAACAAACCTCTCGCAAGCGTCAATCTTCATTCCCAGGCATGCGCTCAACAACATGTACACAGCTCCCGCCGCCCAAGCCTGCGGAGCACACGCGACCGGATAAAGTACGGGCGCGCCCCCCGCGTTTCCGCGCCGATGAAAACCACAATACAGTTCCGGAAGCCGGTGCAAATCGACTTCCGAGCTAGCGTCGTACAACGCAACTAAAGTTTGGAGAGCTTTCTCCTGCAGGCCGTACCGTCCAAATCCCGCGCCGATCAGCGCATTGTCGTGAGGCCAAACGGAACCGTTGTGGTAGGACATCGGATTGTAGCGCTTCTCCGCGGCGCTGACGGTGCGCACCCCCCACCCTGAGTAAAGGGAAGCACTCAAAAGCGTGTCGCATACCGCTTTCGCATGCCCCAGGGTGGCAATGCCGGAAAAAAGTGCGTGCCCAGCATTGGAAGTGCTTACCCGGCATGGCTGCTTCTTGCCGTCCAGCGCAAGCGCAAACGTTCCCAATTCTTCGCACCAAAAATCTTTGTTGAAACGCTCTTTTAAAATCTCGGCTTCTTTCGAGAGACGTTCGCTACGGTCTGCAAACCCCAGCGCTACGCAGAGCTGCGCGGCTGCTTGCTTCGCGGCAAACACGTAGCCCTGCACCTCACACAACGCGATCGGCGACTCCGCAATCTTTCCATTTGCGTGAAAAATCGAATCGTTGGAATCCTTCCAGCCTTGCTGTAAGAGCCCACGCTCCGATTTCTGCTGATACTCGACGTACCCGTCGCCGTCCGCATCTCCATATCGCTCAGTCCAGCCCAGCGCCGCTTCGACGTTTGGCCAGATTCGCTTCACAAAATCCAGGTCATTCGTCCTACGGAAGTATTCACCAGCAAGCATCACAAACAGGGGAGTGGCATCCACGCTTCCGTAATACCGCGCGAAAGGCACCTCACCAAGTACAGCCATCTCCCCTCGCCGAATTTCGTGAATAATTTTCCCCGGCTCGGCGTCCTGCATGGCATTTTCTTCCGTTGCTTGCGTCTCAGCGAGATAGCTGAGTACGCCTCGCGCCATTCGCGGGTCAATCCACAAACACTCCATCGCCGTGATAATCCCGTCGCGCCCAAACACCGTGCTGAACCAGGGCACTCCGGCGTAGGGGTACTCACCCTCCGGATTCCCCTCAGTGAGCATCCGCAGATCGGATTCCGATCGATTGATCCAGGCGTTGAGGCGGTCGCTCGATGTGATGAGGCGAGTCTCACGCAGAGTTTTTGAATACAAGGACGAGTGGCCCAGGATGGAAGGCGTTTCCAACCGGGGCGATGGATTCAAGTTCTTCCGCTCGCAGAAAATATCGACTACCAAACTTTGTTCGATTTTGGGTTCAAGCTTGAACGTGAACCTTGCTACATTGCTTGCGAGTGACTCCGGAACCTGCCAGAAATAAATTCGCGTCCGCCTTTCTACATTGTCCAATCCACGGTATCCCAGTAGAACTTCCTGTTCACCCACTTGCACCGGCAGTTTTTCGCCGCGCTTTTCTCGTTTCGAGCCGCGAACTTCAAAAATGTCCACAAAATCAGCATCAAATTGCAAAGTGAGTGAAATCTGTATTTCTTCGGAACCGTAGTTGATGAGCCGCACAAGCTGATGACAACTGGCATGATCCAAGACGCTCGAGCGAAAGATGTGAAGAATTCCCCGCGGAAAGCCTCCTTCTTGGCCGTTGCTTTCGTCTAGGTTCGTTAGGTCCACGGCAAGCAAGGCATTGTCTTGCCGAACCGTTGAACCCAGGAGTTGAGATTGCTGATCGTTCACGCGAAGAACCATTCGCGATAGATGCCTGCTCTCGGAGTGAAACAGCCCAAATTGAAGCGAACCCAGCGCTTCAATGTCCCCGTATCGGTTAAAAACGCCAAAAGTATCGCCGTACTTCAGCACACGCGTGCGCTGATCCGCCAAGCCGGAGGTGGCGCGAACATAGTATTCATTGTCGACTGCTAATACGTCGCCAGCTCTATTTGAGGAATTCATGGGACTAACAAAATGTCCGATTCCGAAGAAGCTCGTCTCGCGGGACGATTTCTATTTTTCGCCAGGCTTCGGTAGATCGCAAGATAGTCTTCTGCCATACGGCTCACACTGAATCTCGTTTCAAACTCTTCGCGGCAAGTTTCGCGCCGCAAAAGGTGCAGGCGGCCGAGCGCGCGGACAGCCTCCTCTTCCGATTCCACGATGTAGCCTGTCACCCCATCTTCGATGACTTCGGGAACGGATCCGCAGTTGAAGGCTATCGTTGGTGTGCCGCAAGACATGGCCTCAATCATCGTGAGTCCGAAGGGTTCTGGCCAGTCGATGGGAAATAAGTATGCTAGCGCATCGCCCAGGAACGAACTCTTTTCGCTCTCGCTAATTTCTCCAATGTATTCGATGCCGGGGCGCTTGAGCAGGGGTTTGATCTGAGAGTCAAAGTACTCGCGATCGACCTTATCGATCTTGGCTGCAATTTTCAATTTCATTCCCGCCCGCACTGCGATGCGGATGGCCCTGTCGGGCCGCTTTTCAGGCGAGATGCGACCGAGGAACGCCAAGTAATCGCTGGGTTTACTACAAAGCGGATGAAGGTCGGCAGGCAAGCCATGGTACACATTGCCAACCCAGTTGGCGTCTTCAAGGGGTTCTCGCTGAGCCATTGAAATGGAAACAACAGGCATTTGCGAAAAATGCCGATAGAGCGGAAGGAGGTCAGGGATGTCCAGACGTCCGTGTACGGTTGTTACTACCGGAAGTTCTAGATTTTTGCTAATGGGAAAATGTGCGTAGTCGGTGTGGAAATGCAAAATGTCGAAGTCATCTTTGCGCAACAAAACTTCATCGTACAAAATAGCGTGGTGAGCAAGTGGATCGGTGCAATCGGGACTGAGCCGAAGAGATCTTTCGCACGGGGCGACGAGAGTTGCTTTCGTCACAGAGTCGCCGCTCGCGAAGAGGGTCACGTCATGTCCCTGTCGAACCAGCTCTTCGGTTAAGTACGAGACAACACGCTCGGTTCCACCGTAGAAATGAGGTGGCACGCTCTCATACAGAGGGGCAACCTGGGCAATCCGCATATTGCGCTCCTTCCTCTTCTTGAAAGTCGAAATCGAAACCAGACTACGAGAGGAGTGCCAGCTGAGCCATACGGAATCTCCAGTAGCTCGCTTCAGTGATAGTTAGTAGAAGATCGTACTTGGCAGATTTTCTTCGATACAAACAAGTTTCATCCCAGTTCATCCCCAAAAAGCCTGCACCCCCGAAACACATGGCCTAAGAAACGGAACAGAGAGTTCTACATGATGCTCGCGTAGTCCCTCAGTGTTTCACCTGATATTTTTCAGAAAAGCCCTATGGTTATTTAGGGGTGCCCCGAGAGTACAAATTTACGTTGCAGGGGCCAGTTTGCTTTCAACTTATCTTCCCAATGCCCCCTGGGAGTGAAAATGGCGGAGCCCTACGCACGTGGTGACTCAAGCAGCGTGTTTGAAATCAGATGTCGTATCCGGGGAACAAGCCCAAGAACCCTGGTATGCAGTACGAACCAAATCCCGTCACGAGAAGGTAGTCTGCGATCAAATCAACGCAGACGGCTTTGAGTCTTATCTCCCGACGGTTCAACAATTTAGGCAATGGACCGACCGGAAGAAGTTGATCGATTTTCCCCTATTCCCCGGATACCTATTTGTCCGGGCGCCCCAGTTCTCCACTCAGAAAACCCAGATCCTTCGCAAAGTTGGAGTTATGGGTTTTGTCGGTAACGGACGGGGAGCGGCGCAAATACCCGACGGCGAATTGAACGCGGTACGGCTCCTGCTCCAGAATCGAATTCCACACGCCTCGCATCCTTATCTGCAAATTGGCCAGCGCATACGCGTTACGGATGGGGCTCTCCGGGGCGTTGAAGGAATTCTAGTGGGTCTTGGAAACAAAAACGGTCTCGTCGTGTCTATCGACGCAATCCAGAAGTCTCTCATTATCCAACTGCAAGGTTACGGCGTCCAGGTAGTTAGATAGTTTTTCGCATCGATTGATTCCCAAGGATAAAAAATGAGCCACACATTTGCCTTACCTGCCGGAACTAAGGCTTCTAGAGAATCGTCCACAGTTGTCGGGCGTGCCACTTCGGCGAGTTTATGGACCTTTTCTTGGGTTATCTCGAGATACTCAATTGTTCTCTTGGATCTCGCGGTCGTTTTTCTCGCTTACTGGGCTGCGCTACGCATAGTTTTGAGGTATACCGCTCTCCCGTTGGGCGTTGCCAGAATTCCCGAGTTCATTTTTCTTGTGGTGGCTATCAAAGGCCTCACGCTTTGGTATTTTGGCGTGTTCAAGGGATCTTTACGCTATGCCGGCATACGAGAGCTTGTCGGCCTTAATGGCTCCATGTTTTTGAGCGCGGTCATGCTTGTCATGGCTTCCCATTTGGTGACGCCAAGAGCGTCCGCGCCATTCGCGTTCTTCGTGTTGGACGCAACTCTTTGCGGCCTCGCACTCGGAACAGTTCACTTTAGTTTGCGAATGTATGAAAGCGAAGTGTCGCGGCCGAATCTCGCATCGAAAAAGGCGATTATCATTGGCGCCGGAGATGGGGGCGCCTCCATTCTGCGTCAACTCTCGATGAACCCGGATTCTGGAATTCGGCCCGTTGCGTTGATCGATGACGATCACAACAAGATCGGCAGCAACATTTGCGGGGTACCTGTGGTTGGAGATCTAACGCGGCTGAAGCACGCGGTTTCGTCTCATCAGGCCACGGAAATTCTAATCTGCATTCCAAGCCTCACGCGCGTCCAAATGAGGCGAATTCTCGCGGTTTGCAAACATTGCGAGGTGCCAATACGAACTCTACCTACGCTCAGAGAATTGGTCGATGGGAACGTCTCTTTGCGGGACTTGCAACGCGTGCAAATTGAGGACGTGTTGCAGCGGGACCGCATCACACCTGATCCCGCTTTGACACGGACTCTTCTCGCAGGAAAGACAGTTTTAGTAACTGGCGCGGGGGGATCCATCGGATCTGAGCTGTGTCTGCAAATCGCGGCAGCTGGACCGCGGCGGTTGATCTTGGTGGACAAATCAGAAAACAGCTTGTTTTACAGCCACCTGACCATTTCGGAGAAATACCCAGATGTCGAAACGCATCCCTGTCTAGCGGATATCACCGATGAAAGCTTGATGCGCGTAATTTTTCAGCGCGAACGACCGGAATTGGTATTTCACGCCGCCGCGTTCAAGCACGTCGGAATGATGCAACTGCATCCATACGAAGCAATCCGCAATAACGTACTGGGAACGCGAGTCGTTGCAAGCCTGGCTCTGGAAATTGGGGCTCAGAGGTTTGTAAACATCTCAACGGATAAGTCCGTGAATCCGCGCTGCTATATGGGGCTTTCCAAGAAATTTGCGGAAATGACCGTAAAGCAAATAGGCGAAAAGCATCGATCGCGATTCCTCAACGTGCGATTTGGAAACGTGGCCGGCAGCACGGGAAGCGTTCTGCGATTGTTTAACGAACAAATCAAAAAGGGCGGGCCAATCCGGGTGACCGATCCGCAAGCGACGCGCTACTTCATGAGCATCCCGGAAGCCGTGTACTTGATTCTTTGCGCGGCATCCCGCGGCAAACACGGCGAGACGTATATTTTCGACATGGGAGAGCCAATCAACATTTATCAATTGGCTCGAACGCTCAGTCTCTTCGCCGGCTTTATGCCCGAGGAAGAACTGCCGATTGAATTCATCGGTCTTCGAGACGGGGAAAAAGTGCATGAAGAGCTATGGGAGTCCTGGGAGCGGCCGCACGCGACGGAGAATCCGCTTTTGTTCGTGCTGAAAGGGACAAATCCGGCTCCAATCGACATCGTTGAGGCCGTCGAAAAGTTCGACGATTTTCTGAAAACGAAAGATCACGCCGGCTTGATCGAATATATCGATGGGCTGATGCCAACCTTCGCCGCGGGACAGATTCCCCGTCTAGAGATTCAAGACTATAGCTCCGAAGCGCACCTGGTGGAGATGCCCTCGTGAAGATCCCACTCTCCTCGCCTGATATCGGCGATCGCGAAATCGAATACGTCACACGGGTCTTGCGCAGCAATCATCTGAGCCTTGGCCCGGTGCTGGCGGAATTTGAAGAGAAGTTCGCGTCCTACGCAGGCACAAAGTATGCGATCGCGTGCAACAGCGGGACTTCCGGACTTCATATGTGTGTGCGCGCGCTAGGGCTGGGTAAAGAAGCAGAAGTCATCACAAGTTCTTTCAGTTTCGTCGCATCCGTGAATTGCCTGCTCTATGAGGATGTATATCCGCGATTGCTTGATATTGACCGCGAGAGCCTGAATCTAGACGCGAACTTGATTCGAGAATATCTGCGTCACAAGTGCATTCGCCGTCGCGGAGGAGAAGTGATCAGCAAGGAATCGGGGCGAATCGTAAAAGCGATTTTACCGGTTCACGTTTTTGGTCTTCCGGCGGATATGGAAGCCATTGGCGAAATCGCTGCGGAATACGGGCTCGCAGTTCTGGAAGATGCTTGCGAAGCGATTGGTGCCGAGTTCCAAGGAAGGCGCGTTGGAACTTTCGGTAACGCGGCCGTGTTTGCGTTCTATCCCAACAAGCAAATGACCACGGGCGAAGGCGGTATGGTCGTGACCGATGACGCCGGAATAGCAGAGCGTTGCAGGAGTCTACGGAATCAGGGACGCGATGCGGATGGCCGCTGGCTCAAGCACGTTTGCCTCGGCTACAACTACAGGCTGAGCGATATTCAGGCGGCACTTGGTCTTGCGCAATTAGAGCGGATCGATGATTTGCTCGCGAAACGCTCCTTGGTGGCTGACGGGTATCTTAACTTGTTGGGTTCGCACGATTCCTTGAAACTTCCTGAAACGCCGGCGCACAGCAAGAGAAGCTGGTTTGTGTTCGTGATTCGTACCACCGGGCCTTTCGCCGAAGAAAAGAGGGATGCGCTTCGCGCTCATCTAGCCAAAGTGGGAATCGCAAGCCAGATCTATTTCCCGCCAATCCATAGCCAGCCATATTTTCAAGAACTGGGATATTCGCAGACAAGCGATTTGCGCGTCACGGAAAGTGTCTCGAAAACGTGTTTGGCCATTCCTTTCTTCACGCGGCTTTCGGAAGAGGAAATGCAGTTTGTCTCAGCGTCGATACACGAAGGGCTAAATCCTTCTCTTTCCTCTATCCCGGAAACTGAATCCGCGCAGGTTTTTTCCGCGCCAAGTTATTCAGCCGGCGATTGACTCTTGCATTGGGCCCAGACCTTATGACCGCGAATATTTTACTGGCGATGGCGAGTTTCACGTTTTGTGTTCTGCTGGCGCCGGTAGTTTGTGCCGTCGCGATAAGCAACCGCTGGTACGACCTGCCGGGCGAATTGAAAATACATTCAACTCCGATTCCACGGCTGGGAGGAGTTGCGTTGATGGCGGGCGTTCTGGTGAGCGCGGTGTTTGGCGTTCACGACGCGCGGCCGGTGGCAGCAGTGATGCTGATACTGGGGGCCGTATGGGGGATTGGCCTGCTTGACGATTTAAAAGGTACTTCTCCCTACCTGCGGCTTGCAGTGGATTTTGGGTGTGGAGCAACGCTCTGGCTACTTGGCTGGAAACTTCAATGGTTTTCCAATCCATATCTCGATTTTCTGGCGACGGTAGCGTTTCTAACGTTTGCGATTAACTCGATGAATATGCTGGATGGAATGGACGGCCTGGCGCTTACCGTAAGCGGTATTGCGAGTATCGGATTCATTGTTCTGTTTTCCGGGAGGCCACTCGGGTTTGCGTCCGGACTCGCCTGGTCGCTTGCCGCCGTGTGCGCTGCGATGTTTTTGTACAACCGGCCTCCGGCTCAAATGTTTATCGGAGATTCCGGCAGCACATTACTAGGAGCAGCACTGGCTTTCCTTGCTTTGGATTGGGTGCGCGGCGATTCGGCAGTTGGCGGTTCCGCAGAGCGCTCGATCGTAATTCCACTCCTGTTTGTTGGGTTGCCGCTTGCCGATGGAGTGGCGGCTGTGATTCGGAGATTGCGCGCGAAGAAGTCACCATTTTCTGGCGACCGGCGACATTTTTACGATCTTCTCATTCGCCGTGGTTGGAGCGCGCCCCAGATTCTGATCCTTTCTGGTATCTCGACATTGATTCTGGTGATGTTTTCTGTTGCCGCCACGTGGGGCCACGTTGGGTCTTGGCTTCCACTTTTGGCTTGCCTGGGATTATTCGGATTCGTGGGTCTCTATTTGGGCTCGTTTGAAACAGAAACGCACGCAGTTGGTAATTCCATTGGGTCAGCACATCTCGAACAAAGTCTAAACGAAGAATAAGAGGCGAGTGTCAGCAGGACCAGTCGATTCAAGGAATTTGAGGCAGGAGAGAAAAATGGCAAGTTCAAACAAACTTACACGTATCCCGAAAGATGTAATTATTGAGAATCCTCCGCGTTACGTGAATGTTTCGCACCTGGACGAGACGGAAAGCCAGGGAGTGGAATGGCATCATATTCAGAGAATCGTGCGGCGCCACTGGAAGCCTTCGCTTGCGTTTTTGCTGGGTCTCGAAGCGATTGTGTTGTTGGTTGTGCTGGCGCTACATACCACCTATCAATCGACGGCAACGCTAGAAATCTCTCCAGCTGTCAGTGAAAACGTTGGGCTGCGTGACAGTTCTCCGATTACTCCGACGCAGCAGGATTATCTCGATACACAGAGTGAAATTCTGCGCAGCGACTATCTTGCGATTAAAGTGATCCGGGATTTGAACCTGGACCACAACACGACGTTTTATTCTCCCAATCTGATTTCGCGAGCGATTAGCCGCGTGAAAGTAGTATGGACAGGATCTCGGAAAGAGGCTTCGGAGGAAGAACGAATTGATGGCTTGGTGAAGACGTTTCGAACGGGGCTATCTGTCAATCAAGTGAAGAACAGCCGCTTGGTTGAGGTGTCCTTTGAAAGCCGCGATGCGCGGTTGTCCACACTGATTGTGAACGATCTGGTTCGTCTATATCTTGATGACGCGCACCGAAGTAAATACGATTCGACGCTGAAGGCCGCGGAATCTCTGGCGCCTGAGCTGACCGATCTCAAAAACTCCGTTGATAAGAGCAATAGGGCTCTTTCCGATTTCCAAACGACGCATGAAGGCGCCGAACTGGCGGGTTCTCTTCCGCAAACCGGAGACTCTACCGCTGACTCCATGGGCCAAGCCATGTCTTCTAATCCAGTAGCGGTGCGCGTGGCGCAGCTCAACCAGCAATTGACACAGAGCATGGGCGACCGACTTCAACAGGAATCCAACGTCCGGCAGATTGAAGAGAATCATTACGATGTGCTGCCGCAAATGAAGGACAGCCCGCTGATTCAGGAGCTGACGCAAAAGCGAGTGGACAGCCGCGCGGCGCTAGCGCAGGCGCTGGCTGTATATGGGAGCAACAATCCGCAGGTACGAAAACTGCAACAGCAGACGGAGGAGTTGAATACACAACTCAATGCAGAACGTGCGCGGATCGTCGAGCAAATCAAGAGTTCCTACAAGTCTGCTAAGGTGCGCGAAGACTTGCTACGGAAGTCATTGCACGATCTCAAGACGCAGCTGGATTCGTCCAACGCGGATGCGGTGCGATTTGATCTGCTGAGAAGGGAGGCGCAAGCGCAGTCTAACCTTTATATTTCGACATCGGCGCGCATTAAAGAACTGGCCGTATCGGGATCGCTTGCGGCGAATAACATTCGAATCCTTGGAGACGCTCGCGTTCCTTATCGCCCATCTGGCCCGCACCGCTTTCAAATTCTAGGAGCGGGACTTCTTTTGGGAATGATCGGCGGCGTGGTTCTGGCGTTTGTGTCAGAAGGAATGGACGACAAAATTTCGACGCTTGCGGATGTTGAGCGCTTTTCGGGGATGTCGCCGCTCGGGTTGCTTCCGGCCAGTGAGAGAAATTGGCGAGGAGGAATTGGGAACGGGAATCGGATTTTCAGGAAAAATCAGATCGGTGGCTTTAGTGTTCCAGTTCTGCAATTCCTGAAAGAAAAACCGAATTCGCCGGAGGCGGAGGCGATTCGATCACTTGAAACTGCAGTTCGGGTCTCCGCCCAATTGAAGGACCTCCCAGTTAAGACCCTTCTGGTCACATCGGGCTTTCCTGGAGAAGGAAAGACGACCGTGGCTACAAATTTGGCAGCCGCGCTTTCGAAACATTATAAGACCTGCCTCATTGACGCTGATTTGCGCCACCCCGTTATCACGACCACCTATGGGCTGAAGCGCGAAATCGGATTGCAGGATGCTCTGATGAAGCCCGAGCTCGTGGATGACCTGAACAATACGCCAATGGAGATTCCAAGTCTGACGGTGCTCGGATCGGGAGGCGCTATTCCCGATGCGATCGACAAAATGACGTCGGACTCTATGACGAAGCTTCTCGACAGACTGAAAAACAGATTTGATTACATTGTGATTGACTCGCCTCCGGTAATTCCTTTTGCGGAAGCGCGGTGGTTGTCGGCGCACGCGGACGGCATCGTGGTGGTTGCTCGAGCCAGCACGACCACGCGGCGTGCTCTGGGCTGGACGATGAATATCCTGGGCGACGTGCAACCTCAAATACTTGGTGTCGTTCTGAATGGAGTGGATATAGCTGTCGACTGCGAAGGGTACGGCAGCGCGTATCGGTATTACCGGACAATTCCCGCTTAATCATTTGGTCCTTACCGCTGGGTTGGAGAGCGGGACGGGCAAGCCCGTCCCCTACAACTCGCAAGTTACCTTAAAGATTTGCTTCTCGTCCTGCTAATTCAATAGGCCCCGCATATCGTCTTGGCCGTGAGAAACAATTTGGATGTGCGAAAGGAATATAAGTATATGAACACCAAACGGCTTCTAGTTGTGTCCATTGTTTGCTCATTCGCAGGCGCTTCCATTGCTCATGCGCAACAGAGAGTACAGGGTGTCGGGCCACAGACTGCCCCGGCCGCCTCGGCGCAGCAGATGGATGCTGACGGCTCGAAGCTGTATGGCGGCTACATGATCGGAGTGGGCGATATCATCAACATTCGAATCGCGGAAGAAGATGACGTGAGCGGACGCTACCAGGTTAGCGAATCGGGTGATGTAAAGATTCCACTGCTTTCGAAGCCGATACACGCGGATGGGCTTACTACTTTTGATTTTTCCGGCCACCTTGCAGAGGAATTAAAGAAGCAGGACATTCTGAAGGATCCTTACGTAACGGTTTTCATTGAGCGTGGGATGACTCAGAACGTTACGGTTTCGGGGCCCGTGGTACGGCCGGGGATTTATCCGATCGAGCGGCCGACCAGGTTGGTTGACGTAATTTCGATGAGCGGCGGACTGGCTCCCAATGCCGGCCAAACGATAATCATTACTCATGGCCCTGCGGATCAGAAACAGGCGGCAGGTGGTGGCGCAAGCGGCGCGTCAGATCAGAAATCAGCTACATCGGGCGGTTCGAACGGGAATTCTGAAACCATAGACATCGTGACGCTAATGTCTGCGAATAATCGGGATGCAAACGTCCTGGTACGTCCCGGGGATCAAATCACAGTTTCAGGCGCGTCCATCGTTTATGTTGTTGGGGCTGTTACAAAGCCCGGAGCATTTGCCGTGCAAGATCCGAGGGCCGGACTCAGCGTACTTAAGGCAATCGCTTTGGTGGAAGGTACCTTGTCTACCGCCAAGCTCGGTAGCACCATCATCGTTCGGAAATCGACGAATGAAGAGGGAAGAGAAGAAATTCCCGTCGATCTGAGCAAGATAATGAAAGGCCAACTGAAGGATCCCATCTTGTTGGCCAATGACATCTTGTACGTCCCGCAGAGCGGGGTACGGCTGGGCCTCAAGCGCATGGGCGACGTAGCGACAACGGCTGCAGGGTACGGTTTGGGTCTGCGGATTGCGCCATAGTTTCGTCAAGCCAGTAATTTAACTTCACACATTCAAAGTTCATCGTCCCGATTTTACTTTCCAATTTCATTCGTTGAATTTCATTTCTTCAAAAGGAGAATTCGTAACATGGCAACGGCACAGCAAGTGACGGGTGTAAGCGGTTCGGATCGCGCAGCGATTCAGCCGGAGAAGAAGAAGCCTTTACAGTTTCTCGATCTTAAAGCGCAGTTCGCTTCGATCCGGGAAGACGTATTGAAAGCAGTCGAATCGGTTTTTGAAAGCCAGCATTTCATTCTTGGGAAGGAAGTGCAACTTCTGGAGCAGGAAATCGCCAGCTTCATTGGCGTTCCTGAGGCCGTGGGATGCGCTTCAGGGTCGGATGCGCTTTATCTTTCGCTGTTGGCGCTGCACATCGGGCGCGGCGATGAAGTGATCACGACGCCGTTTACATTTGTGGCCACGGCTGGAGCGATCGCGCGGACCGGAGCGAAGCCGGTGTTCGTGGATATCGATCCGGTAACCTACAACATCAATCCGTCGAAGATCGAGGCCGCGATCACAGATAAGACACGGGCGATCATTCCTGTTCATCTGTTCGGGATGGCTGCGGATCTAGACGCAATTCTCGAGATTGCGAACCGGCACAATATCGCTGTGGTTGAAGATGCGGCACAAGCAATTGGCGCGACTTACCGCGGGCGCCAGGTGGGAGGATTTGGTCTTTGCGGTTGCTTTAGCTTCTTTCCCTCGAAGAACCTCGGCTGCGCTGGCGACGGCGGGCTTATCACGACGACCGACGCGAAGATCGCGGATGAACTTCGTCTACTGCGCGCTCACGGCAGCCGGAAAAAATACCAGTACGAGATCATCGGTACGAATAGCCGGCTGGACGCATTGCATGCGGCAATTCTCCGTGTGAAGCTCCCGCACCTCAATGGTTGGGCCGAAAAGCGGTCCGAGCATGCCGAAATCTACAAGACTCTCTTTGGCGCTGCCGGATTGACGAATATTTTCGTGTTGCCTTCGACTCCCGAAGGCCGCGGGCACGTCTACAACCAGTTCGTGATTCGCGTACCACGGCGAGAGGAACTCCGCGCGTACCTCGATTCACAGGGAATTCCCACGGACGTTTACTATCCTTCGCCACTCCACGTGCAGCCGGCGTTTTCCTACCTCGGCTACGAACACGGCTCTTTCCCCGAGGCAGAAAAAGCATCCACGGAAGTTCTTGCGCTGCCCGTCTACCCCGAACTGTCGCGTCCGGACCAGGAACGCGTGGTAGCCACGATTTCAGATTTTTACAATTCAAATCCAGCTTAAGAAAATAGGAGATTTCGCAAATGAAAGCCTTGCCTGCTGTTGGTGTGGTCGGTTGTGGATATTGGGGAAAGAATCTCATTCGCAACTTCTCCGAGCTCGGTGCGCTCCGAGTGGTGTGCGATGTCGACCCCGAACGAGCTGCTTCGCTCGCGGCAAAATATGATGTGGATTCCTGCACGTCCTATAGCGACATGCTGGTGCGCAGCGACGTGCAAGCGGTCGTCATCGCCGCTCCCGCAGCGGAACACTACGCTTTGGCCAAGAAAGCGATGCTGGCGGGCAAGGATGTATTTGTTGAAAAGCCGCTGGCATTGAACGTCGAAGAAGGCGAACAGCTGGCCGATCTCTCGGTTACCACGGGACGAATCCTTATGGTTGGGCACCTGCTGCACTACCATCCGGCGATTCGTAAACTGAAGGAGCTCATCCGAGGGGGAGCCTTGGGCAAGATTGAGTACATCTATTCCTCACGGTTGAATTTCGGGAAACTCCGGACAGAGGAAAATATTTTGTGGAGCTTCGCTCCTCATGATATTTCAGCCATTCTGCATCTTCTGGAAGAAGAACCAACTTCGGTTGCGGCAAATGGGGGCGCCTATCTAAATTCGAAGATAACGGATGTGACTCTCACGAGTTGCTCGTTCGCAAGTGGCGTGACCGCTCACATTTTTGTCAGCTGGTTGCATCCTTTCAAGGAACAGAAGCTGGTTATCGTAGGCGACAAGCAGATGGCAGTTTTCGACGACACTGAACCCGTCCGAAAGCTGGTTCTGTATCCGCATGAAGTCGAATGGGTGGAGCGCCATCCCGTGGCAAAACGCTCCGAAGGGCAGATTGTCGATCTTCCCGCTGATGAACCCCTGAAAAAGGAGTGCCAACATTTCATAGACTGCGTCGCGACGCGCTCGAAACCCGAGACGGATGGTTGGAATGGCGTTCGGGTTCTCCGAGTACTCAACGCGGCGCAGCGGTCCTTGGAAAATAAGGGGCAGGCGCAGGAGTCCACGGCGAAGCCAGTTGTTAAACCCAATTATTACGTGGACCCAACCGCGATTGTGGATCAGCCGTGCGCGATCGGAGAGGGAACTTACGTCTGGCATTTTTCGCACGTGATGAAGAATTCCACGCTCGGCAAGAAATGCAATTTGGGCCAGAACGTCCATGTGGCGAGCGGAGTAAAGGTCGGGAACAACGTCAAAATCCAGAATAACGTCTCGCTCTATACCGGAGTCGAGCTCGAAGATGACGTTTTCTGCGGCCCGTCGATGGTATTCACAAATGTGATTAATCCTCGAAGCCACGTAAACCGGAAAAATGAGTACCAGCGCACGTTAATCCGGCGCGGGGCGAGCCTCGGCGCCAATTCCACCATCGTCTGCGGAACCACAGTGGGCGAATATGCCTTCGTGGGCGCGGGCGCGGTGGTAACGAAGGACATTCCGGACCACGCGCTGGTCGTCGGTTGCCCTGCACACCAGATTGGATGGATGTGCCGATGCGGTGTACGGCTAACGATCCAAGATGGTAAGTCACAGTGTGAAAGCTGCGGGCTCACATATGAATTGGCGGGGGAAACGATTCACAATACTGGCTCCGTCTCAGTCGATTCAGCCAATGCCGCAAAGACCATTCCATCCCACAGTGATACCCCTGCGGCTGCTGCCGCAGTGGGCGACTGACAAAGAAACTACACGGACTAGTTTGGGATCAGCTCCCCAATGAGCACCGTCACAACCCATATCGCACCGAACCCGCCTGTCTCGCGACCGAAAGCGAGTCCCGCGTCTCAGCCGAAACTGAGATGCGAATACCTTTCCGCTGAGGACTATCCAACCTGGGACGCGCTTGTAAACAAGTCGCCACATGGAACTGTGTTTCACCATTCGTGGTGGCTCGCCGCTACCTCCAATTCCTTCCGCATCCTCGGCGTCAGAAATGAGGAAGGCGAGCTGGCCGGAGGCTTGCCATTACCTTCCAAGCGTGTTCGTGGGCTGAGATTACTACACGCACCGACCCTTACTCCGTACTTGGGACCGATTTTTGATATCTCTGGGGCCGAAGGTATTTGCGAGCAGCTTCACTTAATGCGTTCTTCGGGTGAAGCTCTTGCGCGTGCCATTGGTCCCTTTGATAGTTTTCGGTATATAGCGGGAGCGGATGCTCCGGATCTCCAGGGTTTTCTTTGGGCAGGATTTAGCGCATCGCTGGCCTATACATTTCGTTTTTCCTCCCAACAATCGATAAGCGAGATCAGCAAGAGCATGACTCGCACGCACATGCAAAAGCTGACGAAAGCGAAGCGTCTCAATCTCGAAGTCATTCGCGATGAGACTGTGGACACTCTCCTCGATCTGAACAAGATGACATTTGAACGCAAGGGAGCAGCAGTCCCGTTTGATGCCGGCCTGGTTCGTGGTTTGTGGGAAGCAAGTCATTCGCGTGGGCAGGCCGATCTTTATGTAGCGAAAACGGAAAAGGGCCAGGCAGTGGCGGCTCTTTTGACCGTACATGACGCGCGGACGACCTACCAAATTGTTTCCGGGTTCAATCCTTCTACTCCAGATATACCGGGACAGAATGTGGTTCTCTGGACCGCGCTTCAGGATGCCATTGAAGCCGGCCGAAATTACGATTTCGAAGGTTCGAGCCTCCGGGGAGTCGAGACTTTCTACCGCCGCTGGGGCTGCGATGCCGTTCCCGTCTGGAAAATCGAGAAAACGGGAAGCATGAGAGGCGCTCTTGCCCAGCTGGCGATTCGATTTCTAGATAGGAAACGTTTTAGTACTTCACCGTCCCAATGAGGTCATTCAAGACTTTTCCTGGGCCCCAACCCACCAAAGGAAAACAAACGCCATGAGCTCGAATGAGAGAATCGCGTCATCAATGCTGAATTCCAGTTTGAATGCACTTCCTACATCTGTACCTGGGGCGACTCCGCCCCTCAAGGTGCAGCCGGTCCTTCATGTCCAGCGAATTAGTCCGCAGGTTCGCATAACACCGCAAGCACGTTGTTACGCAATCTTCGAGCTGGCTCGGCGAGCGGGAATCTCTGCCGAATGTCAAAGGCAATGGACGATTCGCGTCGATGCGAAAGAGACGACTGTTCAGCTCGACGCGGCCGGTGAGAAAACGATTGTCTTTCCCCATGCCTCTCCGGACCTGCTAAGGGAACTGTCCGCAGGGCGGATCCGCACAGTTCGCCGCCGATGGATGTATGCGCCGAAAAACGCAACGGCGCTCGACATTCCTGATTTCTTTGTTCCATTTGCCAAGGATGTAGACAACTTTCCGAAGACCCTCTTTGTGTCTCGAGGACCGGGCAAACTCGCATGCACCGTCGACCTCCCACTCTCTATCCTGATGACGCTGACCCGTTGGGAGGAGACATTGAAGCGCGAACTCGATCATCATGGCCGCTTCCGTGCGAAGGACTGCGTTGCTTTGCGAGACGGATTCCTGAACCGGCCGATCGTGGACGAATATGGACTGGCCTTTCAACAGGCCATGCAGGTTTGCTTTCCTGGCTGGGAGCCGACACGAAAGAATCTGCGGATTAAACTGAGCCACGACGCGGACCACGTGGGCATCCCCTTTCGCTGGAAGGATGCGCTTCGGCACACCACGCACAACGGCCGGCCTATGGATTCCGCTCGCGATCTGTTTGGAGCGATCTCAAACTCGGAACCAAGCGATCTCCGAGCTTTGCGCGAGATTGTAAGACTCTCCCTCAGCCGAAATCTTGATTCTTCCGTTTATTGGAAAGCAAGTCAGCCGACGCCTCGCGATAGCGGATACGATCCACGTCATCACAAGATTCGGGACATTATTGCTTGGCTGATCGAAAACCAAGTGGAATGCGGTGTACAGCCAGGGTACGAAACATTTCGGGCGCCCGAGAAACTTCGCCGTGAAGTTCATATTCTTCGGGAAGCCATGGGAGCTGGTCCATTAGGAGGCCGTCAACATTATCTCCGGTGGTGCCCAGAGACGTGGATCCACTGGGAGACTTGCGGGCTCGCTTACGACAGCAGCGTCTGCTTCGCCGAGCACATTGGTTTTCGTGCTGGAACCTGTGTTCCTTATCAGCCTTGGCTATTTCAGCTGAACCGCCGTGCGCAATTGCTGGAGATTCCCCTGCTGGTTATGGACCGCACACTTCTGAGCTACATGAAATTGACGCACGAGCAGAGCATCGATGCAGTCAGTCAATGCCTTGCGCGGTGTCGCACGGTCGGTGGAGTTTTCACGCTGGTCTGGCACAACAATCACATGCTTGATCCCGAGTTCAGGTCTCTTTACCTGAAGCTTCTACCGTTGCTCGTTGACGCCGAGAGGTACGACTGGGCTAGCGATTGCCGCACCAGCCCGGAGAAATAGTCATGATTGCAACACTCTCCTACGATTGGCGTTTGGCGTTGGCGGCGCTATTTGGGGTGGTTTGTCTGGCGGCCATTTTCGTCGGATTCCCTGGCGATAACTGGCTCATTCTTGCGGCTCTCGTGGCCATTCCAGCCTTCTTGATTATTGCGGCGAAGTTTCCTGAACTTTTTCTGGTGGGCTGCGCGTTTATGCCTCAGTGGAAAAACGCGTGGCCGCTGGATCGTTTCGCCGGCATCGGCGATTTGACGCTCGTCATGCTACTTGGTCTGGTTGTGGGAGTTTCCTGGCGAACCCTGAGGCATATTGGCGGCCTGGAGCGTGAAACTTTCTCCCACCTTTTCAGGGGGCAGTGGCTTGTCCTTACTGCTTACTTTCTATTCTGTGGGGCGGTACTGGCTAGTTATTCCTATACGTCTGCGCCGAATTATGGAGGAGTCAAGCTGGTCCGATTTCTTTTGATTGGCGGGTTTTTCTTGTTTTCGGGACTTGTTCTGGTTCGGGATGAAGGCGAATTTCGCCGGATATCGTTACTTTTTGTTCTCGCGGCTTGTGTCACTGCTTTGCAGATGATCTTTCATCTTCAACACCGCGATGTAGGCGCCGAAACGGACATTACCCGCATCGGAGCAGGCTGGCTTCTTGGGATGAGTATTTTGCTTCTGGTGGCCTATCCAAATTTGCGAAATGCACGACGCAATTTGTTATTCATCGTCATAGCTCTGCCGCTCCTATCGGCTGGACTGATCGCCTCGGCCGCGCGCGGCCCTATGGTTTCGTTGGCGATTGCTTTGCCACTTACCTTGGTCTGGTTTGCAAAGCAACGATCCTCTGCCTGGGTGGTTGCCGCTTTGTTGATTGGGAGTTGCGTGGCTGCTTTCGTTTACTTGAGGCATTTTGATCCAGACAAGTACAACGCCAAACTGAGTGAGATGATTGAGCTGTCGAGCGGACAATCCGCTTCGGGTTCAGGCGTAAAAAGAATTGTCTTTTATAATAAGACACTCGCGGCCATCCCGGACAACCTTTGGCTTGGCCAGGGAGTTGGCAGTTGGAGCATGTTTTACTACGGCAGGGACACGCGCGGTTATCCTCACAATCTTTTTCTCGAAACGACGTTTGAAGAAGGCATGGTGGGGGAACTTCTATTGTTGGGTTTCCTTTTCTTGTTGGCGAGCGCGACCCGCAGAATGCTGAAAACGACGAAACTGCAATATGGAGTGATCGCGGGGCTGCTGCTTTATTGCGTTTCGGTGAGCATGTTTAGCGGAGACCTCGACGACAATCGCATTCTTTGGCTTTGGGCTGGGATTACGATGGCCGTCTGCCGAAATGCTTATTTGGAAAGCCGGCGGCGCAGCTTGTTGAATCGTTACACGAGAGAGGCGGCGAGTCCGGTGCCCGCGGTCAGTTCGACAAATTCCATTTTTGCTCATCCGCAAGTTTTAGAAAGCTAATCAAATCGTGCCTATTAAGATTTGCGTTCTGACGTCGGCTCATCCTGCTTTTGATGTGCGGATATTTCATAAGGAGTGCAAGTCGCTGGCGCGGGCGGGGTACGACGTCACACTGGTAGCGCCGCATCGAGAGTCTCAGAACATTGATGGCGTCACCCTTCAAGCTGTAGCTCTCGCAAAAGGGCGGTTTGAGCGTTGGTTCAAGACTACTGGCGCAGTGTATCGAGCCGCCGTCGCGGCTAACGCTGATGTTTATCATTTTCATGACCCTGAACTTTTGCCGGTTGGTCTTTTGCTTCGAGCGCGCGGGAAAAAAGTAATCTATGACATTCACGAGGACTTGCCGCTGACCGTATCTTACAAACCCTATGTTCCTAAGTGGCTGCAGCGTCCTCTCGCGAAAGTATGTTCTATCGTGGAGTCGCTCACGGTTCGCCAGTTTTCAGGATTGGTCGCTGCGACTCCGGAAATTGCTGCGCGGTTTTCTGGGCATTCGAATGTGTGTGTTGTTCAGAATTATCCGATCCGCGAAGAGTTCGGCGATGAGGCAGAGAGTTCAGTACGCGGCGGCTATGTTGCTTATGTGGGTGTGCGAATCACGAAGGCACGGGGCGCTGAGGAAATGGTTCGGGCCATGGGGTTGCTCGCCGAGCCTCTTCCTATCCGGCTAAAGCTTGCAGGCGCAATCGAGCCACCAGCTTTGCTGCAGCAGTTGGAGGGCACGCCTGGATGGGCGTCCACTGATTATCTTGGTTCTCTCGGTCGCGCGGGCGTTTCGGAACTGATTCGAAACGCGATTGCCGGGTTGGTTGTGCTTCACCCGGAACCCAACTATGTCAGTTCTCATCCAGTAAAATTGTTCGAGTACATGTGCGCGGGAATTCCTGTGATTGCGTCGGACTTTCCCGTATTTCGTTCCATCATCGATGGAGCCAGGTGCGGGGTTCTAGTTGACCCACTTTCGGATCGACAAATTGCGGACGCGATCGAGTTTTTGTACACGCATCCTGAGGAGGCACGCTCCATGGGCGCGCGCGGCCGCCTCGCGGTAAGCAGCCGTTACAACTGGCAGCATGAGGAGCAAACGCTGCTCGAGATGTACAACCGCATGTGCCACCTAGCTGAGTCTTGCGAGCCGCTCGGAACCCAACTGACATGAGATTTCTTGTCCTAAGCCAGTATTTTCCTCCGGAAGTTGGCGCTACCCAGGTGCGACTCTCGTCGATGTGCCGAGAGCTCGTCCGTGCCGGCCACCAGGTGGACGTCGTAACGGCCATGCCGCATCACCCGGTTGGAGAGATTTTTCCTCATTACCGGCGGCGATTTTTCTGCCTGGAGTTTAAAGGAGGTGTGCGGGTCCATCGTACTTGGTTATATGCGGCGGCAGGCTCTGGCTTGCATCGCCTCCTAAGTTATTTTTCTTTTATGGTCACGTCCTTGTACAGCATTACGCGAGTGTGCGCGCCGGACTATATTTTTGTGGACTCGCCTCCTCTGTTTCTGGGAGTTACCGGATGGTTGGCTTCCGTTTATTGGAAGTGTCCTTTCATTTTTAATGTCGCTGACTTATGGCCGGATTCCGTTCTGGATCTGGGAGTCATGAAAGAAGGGGCGTTCATCAAGGCAGCTTTCTGGTTGGAGGGGTGGATATACCGACGGGCGCAGTTCGTCAATGCGGTGACGCGGGGTATTTACGATGTATTACTGAATCGCAAGGGTGTGCCGGCCGCAAGAATTCTTTTTTTGCCGAACGGTGTAGACACGAACATCGTCCAGCCTTTGCCATCTGATGAATCGCTAAAGAAGCAACTTGGCCTGACGGGAAAGCGTATCGCTATCTATGCCGGCAACCATGGCTACGCGGCGGGCGCGGAACAGATTCTGCAAGCTGCGAAATTATTAGAATCACATCCCGATCTGCATTTTCTTTTTGTAGGCGACGGACCTGACAAGCCTCGTCTTCAGAACTTGGCGGCCGAACTGCAACTCCAGAACACAACTTTTGTGGATTCCGTTCCGCTTGAAAGCATGTCTTCCTATCTTTCTATCGCCGACATTGCTCTCATCACCCTTCGTAAAGCGGGAGTCACGCGTGGCGCTCGGCCCGCAAAGACTTTCGTTATGATGGCGGCGGCAAAACCGATCATTTTGGCAGCCGAGGGCGAAGCGGAGGAACTGATTGCGTCTTCGGGAGCCGGCGTGATTGTGCCGCCCGACGAGCCTGAACAGTTTGCCTCCGCGATCCTGGCGATGCATGAAAATGCCGATGGCGCTCGTGAGATGGGTCTCCGCGGCCTTGCCTACGTCCGCGAGAAGTTTGAATGGTCGAAATTGGTTGGAAATTGGCTCAAGCAATTAAGTGCAGCGGAAGTTGCCCAGAATGTTGAGACTGCAAGAGTGGGAGCAGTTGAGGATCGATTTTCCAAGGTTTCTTAGAGGCGGTTTCGACCTATGAAGAAAAAGACTTTGTGTCTTCTGCTGATCATTATATTTGCTGCTACCGCGGCTGTCACGGCGATCGGGAAGGAGCCCTTCCTGGTTATTACGTGGGGAGGGAACTCACCGGACTGGAATCGGGTGCTGCATCTTTCCGGAGTCAGGGTGGGTTGTTCCGGTGCACCTCCCAGTTGCATGCAGGAAGTTGACCAGATGGCCAGAAGCCAAGGAGTGTCGCGGGTGTTTTTGGCCGTACTGCTGAATCCTGCGAATGCCGCGACCAATGCGGCGGCTTATGGCAGCCTTGGCATTTCGGATCCGAACCTGACGGAAGTGGGGTTTGACGATTTTGTCGGCCAGTGCGAAAAGACGCATCTCGGCCCCTCCGAGCTCTCGACACTACTAGAAACCTTTTCCTCCAACCTGAAATCGCGCAGTTCGAAGCTGCAGTTTGGGCTGACCATTTATCAAGATCAGCTGATCACCGGAGAACTCGATAACTTGCATCTCAGCGATGGGGCTCGGCAAAGCATCGATATAGTTCACCTTTTTCCACACTACCGTAAAGAGCGCAAGTCCGTGGCAGACTATGTGGCGGAAGCGAAACGATTCTTTCCTAATGCAAAAGTAATTTTAGGCGTTTATGCATACGATCGGCGCGAGTATCTTCCATGCTCCGCCGGTAGTCACACTCCCTGTTCCACGAACGAAGAGGTCAACCTGTTCGATCAAGTTTTCCACGAGGACCTGAGAATTGCGGATAGTGGCGGCGTGGCAGGAATCGAGTTCTTCCCCGGCAATTTTGGCGGCGAAGATACCTGGAAAGGCTGGAATAACAGCAGGGCTTGCAAGCTTGATGAAAGAGAAGCGTGCGTGCAAAACACGATCGCTATGAGGGCGAAGGTCCGGGAAGCGATGGGGAATCCAGCGCCCTGAAAAATCGCCGGCAATTTTGCATTAGCGTTAGGGCGCAAAATAAAATTGAAGATCGCCATCTGTTCGATCTGCAACGCCCCATTGCGTCCAGCCAACCCAGGTTCCACTCTGGAGGAATTGCGCGTAACCGTCAGGAAAGAATGTAATGCTCTTATAGCCGTAATCGGAGCCTTTTCTTATCGGATACGCTTGGTAAACGGTGGAAGAGGGCGATTGCAGAACAAGATGATAGCTCTGACCGACAGTGAGAGTGTGTGGTGATGAAAACTTGTAGCTGGCCCACACATAAGTTGCTGATGAGCCTATCGGCACGGAAGACGCAGCTACCGTGCCTTGTTCGATGAGCGTGCCGTCTCCTGTTTCTAAGCGCAGCGTAAGTGCTCCAGCCCCGCTCATGCGGGCCACTCGGACGGCCACAGAAGAGACCGTGTCGGAGGCTCCGCTAACGGTGAAGGCTTCGCGTACGCTGGCAGTACCCGAGATGGTTTCTGGTGCTCCGACCCATACTTCCATGTAGCCGAATCCCTCGGTGAAGCCATCTTCAAAGTCCATTTGAATTATAGGCGTGTAGCCTTGGCGAGGCTTCCAAACGGTCCCGTCGGAGAAGGCAGAAAAAAGGAGGACAGCACAGTCGGTATCAGACATTGTTGGCTGGCTTGGCGTGGGAGCGGCGGCTTGATAGAGCGCATCCACAGAGACGAAATTGACCGACGGATTTGGGTCGGTATTCTCGAAGACGATGTGATAGAGCTCACCGGCCGTCACTGAGGCAGGAGCAGAAAACGTGAACGCAGGGAAGTAACGGGTCGGTGTGGGCACGGAATCGGGATCGTTAAGCAAAGACGAAGTTAGCTTCTGGCCAGAGGGGTTGTGCGAAGAGCTGCCATCATCGGTTTGAATGCTCACCAAGAGGGATCCGCTTGTACCGCCCCAGTAGCCGGTATGATCCATGATCAAGTAGGGCTGAACTGCGGTAATGAAGCCGGTGTGCTGGACGCGGATGCGGTAGCTAAGCTTATTTTGATTGGGACCGATGGTCGTATTTCCGAGGCCATCCGATCCGATCCCCGAACCATAATATGTGCCTGCCACGGGCGCGGGGGTGGGCGAGGGCGCGGGTGAATTGGTTGCCGCTACTTTCACAGACATCTCCGACTGCGCGGATGACTTGCTGGCTGCGGAATCTTGAACACCGACAGAGAAACTGAATGTTCCTGCAGCGGATGGCTGGCCGGAGATTACGCCAGAGGTTGAATTGATACCCAAGCCACTTGGTAAAGCGCCACTGGCAATCGACCACTGATAGGGTGGCGTGCCACCTGTAGCTACCATTGAGCTGTCATAAGAGTCGCCTACTTCTCCATTGGGAAGAGAACTTGTGGATATCTGCAGCGGGGCTTTCGTGGAAGGGGCCGCAGTGATCTGCATGGACATTTGTGACATAGCCGATGCTTTGCTGGCTGAAGAATCTTGCACACTGACCGCGAAGCCGAAGGTTCCGGCAGCGGCTGGCTGGCCCGCAATCATTCCAGAAGCCGCATTGATACCCAAGCCATTCGGCAGAGTTCCAGTGGCAATCGACCAGTGATAAGGGGGGGTTCCCCCGGTGGCTGACATAGAGTCCTGATAGGAGGACCCCACTTGCCCGTTGGGCAGGGAAGTCGTTGAGATGGCTAGGGGCGTTGTCGATGAGTGAGGCGCGCTCTGCGATGCACTTATTCCGCCGGCGCAACCTACAAGCGTGGAAGCCACGAGTAGAAATAGCAGAACTCCAATGAGATTGGTCTGAATAGGACGATTAGGCGTCAATGTACACCCCCGAAATGCGTTTTTTTCAGCAAGGTCACGCTAGGTCGGAGCGGCATGCCTACAGTGAATCCCCTAGAGCCCACTACAGTGATTACCCTAGAGACGCGTTGCGCACACCTGTGCAACAGTCCAAAAAAAGGGAAGCTGTCCTGTACCAGTACTTGTGTGTCCTGAGGTACTAAAGGATTTGGAAGGCAGAAAAAGAAGACGAAGCCCTAAGCAAACGATCTTGAAATCCGCTTAAAGAAAAACCCCATGAGTGCAAACCCAAAGCGCCATATAGCCCGCGAGAAGGGAAGTTTCGTCTCCCACGTTGCAACTCTCGTGACGGGCACTGCCGTTTCCCAGGCCGTCACATTTGCGGCGATGCTGGTGCTTACACGCCTTTTTGCTCCGGAAGCGTTTGGCCTGCTGGCAATTTTCATGACCATCGTCTCCCTGTTTTCGGCTTTGGGAGGGGCGCGCTATGAACTGGCGATCATGCTCCCGGACGACGACCATGAAGCGGCCAACGTTTTCCACCTTGCAACGCTCGTGCTGGCAGCCATCTGTGTCCTCGCTTTGTTTGCGGTCACATTTCTTCACGGGTGGCTAGCGCGCATCTTGGGCGAGCCCCTGGTCGAGTCATGGTTGTGGACCATTCCTCCGGTACTCTTTGTCGGCGGTTTCAACCAAGTCCTGGGCTACTGGTGCGGGCGGATGAAACGCTTCCGACAGGTCGCCTGGTCGCGAATGGCTCAATCCTTCGGAACCGTCGCGATGCAGATTGCTCTTTTTTTTGCACACACAAATGGCGGTGTAGCGCTGATCGGCGGCTGGATATTCGGCCAGACTCTTGGCGCCCTGGTCCTTTTGGTCCAGGTGTTACGTCAGGATGGCGCCTTTCTCAGGAGCAGTTGGAATGGACGGGCCATTCCGCGCTTGCTGCGCACCTACAGAAATTTTCCTTTCTACAAGGCGCCCTATAGCTTTGTTTCGAACAGCTCTTCCCAGTTGGTCGTTGTCGTGATTCGCATGTTTTCGAACCTCACAACCGTTGGGCTGTTCTCGATGGCCAGCCGAGCCATCTACCTGCCGGTAAGTCTCATTGCCTCCTCGATGAATCAGGTTTTTTACGAAAAGGCAGCGACAGAAACTGCTCCTGGGCGGCTGGAGTCTTTCGTCAATCGTGTGCTGCGCATTCAGATAGTTTTGATGACGCCACTGCTTTTCTTCGCGGCGATTGAATCGAAGCTGGTTTTCGCCACTATTTTTGGAGCTCGCTGGGCGGAAAGCGGCGCGTTTGCATCGTTTCTCGCGTTCGCCGGGTACATGTATTTCCTGACTTCGTGGCTGGACCGCCTTTTTGACGTGAACAGCCGGCAGCGCCTCGCGCTGGGGCTAGAGATCGCCGGTAATTTGGGATCGTTGGTGGCTCTGACATTAACGCTAGCAGTCTCGGGCAACGCTCTGATGGCAGTTGCCGCGTTTACCGTCACAGAAGTTACTTACAGCGCGATCTGGCTATATTTTGCTTATCGTGTCGCTGGATTCAAGACAGCGGCTTTGCGGACATTTTGTGTGGATTTCGTAGTAACCGGTTTGCCGATGGTCGCATTTCTGGGACTTGTCCACGCATTCATTCATGGATGGTGGGCTTTGGCCGTATCCGCTATCGGCCTTTTTGCTATCGAAGGATTTATTTACTTCCGTTACGTTCGCGGAGATCTTGCTCACTCTTCCACCTCCGAACGATTTCGCAAATTCTGGGCGGATAAAAAGTCGCCACTTCATGGAAACGACTCGCGGGAGTTTTATCAGAATATAGCGCTCGAGCTCAAAAGGCTTTTCCCTTTGGAACTATCTTCGAAAGTGCTGGAAATTGGATGCGGCGACGGCAGTCTGTTCGGGTACCTTGAACTGCCAAGCGAGAATTACACGGGCGTCGACTTCTCGCCGTCACTCCTGGAACTATTTCGTTCTCGCCATCCGGAGCTTCAACTGCGCTGCGCGGAAGGATCCTCGTTCCTGGAATCCAGCGGTAAGTACCGTCTAATTTTTTCGCACGGCGTGGTGCAGCATTTCGATCGAGAAATGCTTCATCAGCATTTTGAAAATGCACGCCGCATGATGAGCGCGGATTCAGTCCTCCTGTGCGCCTCGGTTTTGGATAATTCTCAACGAAATCGATATGAAGCCGGTTTGCACACCAAAGGCTTGGCTGCCCGAACGATCCGCATCGCGAAATCCAGCGTTCTCCGAATGCTGGCGTTGGACGTTATGGGATATTGGTATTCTCGGGAAGAATTCGCGAGAATTGCTATGGCGCACGGATTCGAAGCTTCTTTTGCGGACTCTCAGGTCTTCTCTTACAGGTTCCATGCCACTCTGCGATTGAAAACCGCTCGAGCTGTTATTCCCGAGAAAAACGCCAACCTCTCGGCACACTCAGCCAGGCCAGCGCTGCAAAACCAGCTGTAGCAATAACGTTTCAAGAGATTTGGAACGCCGTTCTCGAACGATCCTGCACATCTTACTGCACCGATTTAACAGGCCTACGAACGAATCACCTCAGAAGCGAAATTAAACAAACAACAGTGCCGGGTGGCCGGCGAGCGTCACTAACCCTGGATGGGTTAAGCGAACGGCATCCGGGAGAAAACACGATGCGAATTCTGGTTGCAGACGATCACGACATTATTCGCCGCGGATTGAGGCAGCTTCTTACCTCGCATGAGGGATGGGAAGTTTGCGGTGAGGCGAAAACTGGCCGTGAGGCGATTGCTCTCGCTGAAAAGTTGCAGCCCGAAGTTGTAGTCTTGGACATTACCATGCCCGAGATGAATGGTTTGGAAGCAGCCCGCAGACTGCACAAACAGTTTCCAAGAATGGGGATTCTAATTTTGACGATGCATTTTTCTGAGCAACTTGTCCGCGAGATCGTCGCGGCGGGAGCCCGGGGATATATTTTGAAGTCCGACGCGGACACAGATTTGCCAAGCGCAATCGAAGCCCTCGCCAATCATCAGACATTTTTTACTTCGAGCGCGGCGGAGATGCTACTGAATGGTTTCGCCGTGAAGAATCCGGGAGCGGATTTGAAAGTCCTCCGCCGAAGCAGACTGACACCGCGCGAGCGAGAAATTGTGCAACTTCTTGCGGAAGGGAAGAGCAGCAAGGAGCTGGCAGTCGCTCTCAGCATAAGCGTAAAAACAGTGGAGGCTCATAGAGCCAACGTCATGAGAAAACTCGAGATGCATTCTGTTAGCGAAGTGGTGCGATACGCAGTAAAAAATCACATCATCGAAATATAGCCGTTGAAGGAGCTCGTGAAGCCTGTGGAAAGATATCTGCGCTAGACAGAGCGGCTTTTGGGCTGTCAAACTGGTTATGCTCAAGTGTTGCAGCGAATAGTGAAAGTTTCAATTAGCGCTGCTCCAGCAAGGGCGGAAGTTTTCTCGGGGAAATGTGGCAATGAAACGGTTTCTTACGCTCCCGCTCTTAGCGTTTACCGCCACGTTTGGTGCCTCGTGTACGTCCGTTCGCCACAATGCCGTACTCAGCAATGCCGAGGCGTCCTTTCGGAAGCCACCCTCGCTGACCGGCACGGAATGGCTGCTCACGGACCTGCCGGGCACAACCGTCATTGCTACCTCAAAAGCTTCGTTTTCTGTCCTTGAAAACGGGCGCGCCTCCGGAAATGCTTCCTGCAATCGCTTCACAGCTGCCATCGAAATCAACGGGAGCACCATCAAGTTCGGGTCGGTCGCTTCGACCCGCATGGTCTGCGGAGATGAAGCGCTAACTGCGCAGGAATCAAACTTTCTAGAATTTCTCTCGGCGGCGAATCGCTTCGAAATGAGCGATCCTTATCTCCTGGTTTTTGCTAGGGGCCATGATCAGCCTTTACACTTCATTCGCATTCCGCCGGACACGTTTGATTGACCCATAGCATGTGATTTGGTTGGGAACCTGTCGGTTTAAACGGGGAATTGGTTGCGGGCGTCAGATTTGAATTGATGATCTTCGGGTTAGCAGCCGTATAAAATACGGCTGCTTTGAATCCATTCTGAGTGATCGAAAAAATGCCGGGGACGAACTCGCCACGTTTTCGTCCCCCTGAGTGGGTTGTTTCCGTCCACGATCGAGTCCAAGTGGGAGATCACTCCCCACAAGCCGATTCCCCTTATTAATCCGAACATTTTTTCAGCTGTCCGTTGCCGGTTAAGGTTTGCGGGGGCGTAGTTCAGCTGGTTAGAACGCGTGCCTGTCACGTAGGAGGTCTGCTAAAACTTGTATCCAGCCCACAGCGCCCAATAATTCAGATTGCGACCGGGTTGCGTCTGCTTGAGAAATTTGCCGGCATAAAAAATTCCGTAATCGGCTTGGAGCCAGATGTGACGATCCACTTGCCATCGCACCTCTGCCCCAGGCCTCTGGCCCACGAACCGCGCAGTGCTATTTCCAGCGGCCCTGATCAGGGACGCTGGCACGGAATACACGCCGTCCAGAAGGCTCTGTCGCCAATAGAAAACCCAATCAGTCGAGAGTGTCACCCCATGGCCCCACTGCGTTAATACACGCGGGTGAATGTCTCTGAAGTTGATCGGTCCGGGACCGGTATCCGCAATCACCCCAAAGTAGTTTCCAATCGGAAACAGCGCATTGAACGTTCCCAGCGTGTTGGTTTTCGGGTTGTCACCGCTGGAGATGTCAGCCTTTACGCTGAACCTCGGCCTGAGCCGCCACGTTGGGATTGTATAACCATCGTCTGACGCGAAAGTCCATGCGCGGATGCTTGCTGATCCAAAGCTGCCGAATTGCCACGCGCCTTCGTAATCGAAGTCCCAACCAGGCTTCTTGTCCGCAATCGGATGCCAGAGCCTTGCTCCCAAGCTTTGCCGAGACTCAGGCGCTGTGCCCCTCTGATAGGTAGCCTGCGCGCGGTCAAGGCCAAGGTAATACGCATCAATCGAAATTCCCCGGGATAGAGGCCGCCACGAGTACACTCCCCAAAACTCGACCTGGTGGTTGGGCGCGTCGTCGAAGAATCCGAAGTTGTCCTCCCTAGGTCGAACAGCGAATCCGTCGATCCGCCACGGCCCCACTTTGCTCAGTATCCTGAATCCGATGAAGCTCAGACGAACGGTAGGGCCCTCTCGCACGTCGATCAAACGCCCAGCCCCATACTCCAGCTCTTGTACCCCAACGCGGAGCGTTACCCAGTTCTGTTCGCCGCCGGTTCCGACGTCAAGAAACGCGTTCTGGAAATCCAGCTTCTTCTCATCAATGGGCCTGGGGCCGCCTATTCTGAAAGATTCAAGACCACTCTTGAACTCGACGAAGGTTCGAAAATGCTTGCCGTAGTGCGCGTCGAAGCCCAGCATGTAGCGCTCGAGGAAGAAGCTATTCCAATAAGGCTGTTGTCCCCAGTTGTTGTTACCGGTCTGCTCCCACACTTCTCGCGCCTCTCCACTGATCGTCAGGTACCACTCATCGGAGCTGCGGCGCAGCGGGATGTACTTTATCGGATCCCAGAAGTCCTGCCGGAGGGCCGGGTCACGCAGGAAACTCCAGTCCTCATCTTCCCTCAGTAGCTTGTAGCTGCGATCCGGAACCACAGGGCCCCTGGCTTGGTCCGACTGGGCATGCGCGGGCATCACGCCGACAAATAATACGACTGCCAAGATTGGAAAGATTCGCATGGAACTTGATTCCTCAACCGCCTACTCTGCCTGAACCTCGCTAACGCCTCTTTTCAATCTTTTCGCGAGTGTTGCTCGCATGCTGCGGTTCGAAGGAATTGGGCGGCCGGTGTTCAATGTGAATCGCTCGCGCCAGCGTGAGTGGCCGGGCCTGCTCCGGCCGAAATCTATTTGCCTAGGGGCGAGTGGATCTCGGCGATATAGCCACCCGGGAATTGAACGAGGGCCGCATCCCGCTGATCGGCGATATAGGGAGCAACCAGGATCGCGACTCCGGCCGCTTTGGCCTTGGCGAGAGTGTCCGCGAGGTTTGCTACCTCATAGCCGGTCACCTCCCAACCGTAGGGATACGGGAGATGGCCATCCGTCACGAGCACGATCATCTTGCCAAAGTTCGATTCGATCCGAATTCGCCGATAAGTGTCGTTCGGCCGTCCGATTTCGACGCCCAGCGCATGCGCGTCGTCAGATACGACTTTGCCATTGGAGAAGGACAGGAAACTCCGAACGAACGCCGCCGCTCTTTCGGCGGGCACATAGACGCGGTTTTCCGGAATGGTCTGGAGCGGCTTGTAGGACGGCGTGGTGGTGTGCCAGTACAGTTGCATATTTACGCTGCCGGGCCATTGGATGACGACATCTCTCCCGATTGGATCGTTAAACGGGCTGACGAGTACGTTCGCCCCGTTATCCACTGCGGTTCGGGTCGCTTCTTCCAGATCGGTCACCAGGTAACCCGTCCGCTCCGCGCCGAACGGATAAGGAATCGGAGTTTTAAAGCCGAACACCGATATGGTCCCTACCGGCGTCAGAACAAGCTGCGACATCGTTTCGCTCGGAGTCGGAGTCACCGTGAAGACTCCCTGCTTCGTCGTTGTGCCGCCGAACGTCGCAATCAGGCTCGCGACGAAGCGGTCAAAGTCCTGAGGACTTACGTAGACGTGCGTCGTGTCGTACTGTGGGGCGACAGCAATGCCCTTGGTTTCGGCTGGTCGCGCCGTTTGGGCGAACGTGCTGAAGTGCTGCGGGTCGCTCGTGAACGCAATCGTCAGAAAGATTGCAACAGAAGTTCCTGCGAGTATCTTTTTCAAATCCATTCGTCTCTCCCGGATTTGCAAATTCCCGCGACTGGGAAGTTAAGGCGCTTCCGACCGATGTGGCCGGTCGTACCGCTCACCGACAAGGCAGACCGATGCGGCATGCGAAACGTCCAACTTTTTCGTCTGGACCCAAATCCCAAGCTGTTCGCCTATCACCATTCCCAAGAGGCCGAGCAAGGCGACGATGGGCGGCGCCGGACTCTTCACACGGATCAGACCGTACAAAATACCTACACCCAAACCAACTACAAAGGATATGAACAAGACTTTCATCGCATTCCTCCTGCATAAGTCATGCCGGAAGGCTCCAAGGATCTGGACAACGTGACACGCAGTAAAGGCCGCATAGTTTGTCTCCGTGCTAGAAGTCCAGAGCAGTGGGCCGGATGACGGCCTCGCCGATTTCTACGTCGGCTGGTTGCTCGATGGCGTAAGCTATCGCGCGAGCAATTGACTCCGCCGGAATAGCGATCTTGTAGAAGTCGCGCAAATTTTGTCTGGTGGCTTCCTCCGAGCTGTTTTCAGGCAGCTCCGTAGCAATTGCTGCAGGAGAGATGATGGTGCAACGAATGTTGTCAACCTTGAGCTCCATGCGCAGGCCCTCAGTCAGCGCCCGCACGGCGAACTTCGTCGCGCTGTAGACGGTGCCGCCCGGCGCGAAGACTTTGAAGCCCGCGACAGAAGCGATGTTGATGATGTGGCCCAGCTTTTGCTTTTGCATGATCGGAAGCACTGCGGCCACCCCATATAAGAGGCCCTTGATGTTCACATCGATCATTCGATCCCATTCTTCGACCTTGAGCGCCGCCATCGGTGCAATGGGCATGATCCCGGAATTGTTCACGATAGCGTCGATTCGGCCGTACTTGTCAACGGTGCCTCTCACTAAAGCCTCGACATCTCCGCGCTTTGTCACATCAGTCTTGAAACCGAGAGCGCTGCCTCCCTTGGCGTTAATGTCCCTGACGAGGGCGTCGATCCGATCTTTGCGCCTCGCTCCGAGCGCGACTTTCGCGCCATTCCCTGCGAGAAGGCGAGCCGTGCTTTCGCCAACACCGCTGCTGGCCCCAGTAATTACTACAACTTTGTCGGCGATATTTGACATTCTGATTCTCTTTTTCTGCCAACTAAGAATTCGGCCTGCCGCCTCTCAGAAGGCGAAACAATCGCAACCCAGCCCCCACAGGCCAAATTCACCCAGCACTTGAAGGTGCGATGGCGTCCGGCCATCTGGCGATGCCTCGACATGCGAACAGGCGGCGGAGTGAGATGCATCAAGAGTTTGGTTCAGCGACTTTGCGTAGCCTCCATGTTCTTTGACAGGAGACCAGTCTGGGCTCACTGGCAGCGGAGGCGGCGCGAGTTTTGAGAATTCATCGGTGGCATAGACGACCTTCCCGCCGACAATCGTAAGTACAGATTCGAGATGCTTGATTTCTTCCTCGGGAATGGAGAAATAGTCGGCAGAGAGAACAGCCAAGTCAGCCATTTGGCCTGGGGCGAGAGCTCCCTTTTTTCCGTCTTCCGTAGAAAACCAACTGCTCCCCATGGTGTAGAGTTTGAGTGCTTCCTCGCGATCCAATCGGTTCTCTTGCGGATAAAGACTGAGACCCCCGATGGTCTTGCCGGTGATAAGCCAGTACAGAGAAAGGTAGGGGTTGTAGCTCGAAACCCGGGTCGCGTCGGTTCCGGCGCCGACCGGGACACCAATTTCCAGCATCCGGCGCAGCGGCGGAGTGCGTTTGGCTTGGTGTGAACCGTACCGCGCGACGAAATATTCTCCCTGGAAGGCCATGCGATTCTGCACGGCGATGCCGCCGCCGAGCGCCTTGACGCGCTCGATGTTGCGGTCGGAAATTGTTTCGCAGTGATCGAAGAACCAATGCAGTCCGTCGAAGGGAATCTCCCGGTTCACTTCTTCATAGACATTCAGAGCCCGCTCAATGGTTTCGTTGTAGGTAGCGTGCAAGCGAAACGGCCAGCGATTCTCCACGAGATGGCGAATCACCGCTTTCAGCTCACTTTCCATGACGGGGAGCATGTCCGGACGGGACACGAGAAAGTCTTCAAAGTCCGCGGCGGAGAAAACCAGCATTTCTCCCGCGCCATTGACACGATAGAAGTCGTCTCCGTCGCCAGGTTTTGTCATTTTGGTCCAGCTCTGGAAGTCCGATATCTCTTGTTTCGGTTTCTGCGTAAAGAGGTTGTATGCGAGGCGAATCGACAGCTCGTCATTGCGGTGCAGTTCATTCACTACGCCATAGTCGTCGGGATAGTTCTGAAATCCGCCTCCGGCGTCGATCGCGCTGGTGATGCCAAAACGATTCAGCTCGCGGAAGAAGAGCCGGGAAGAATTGAGTTGATCTTCGCGGGAGAGCTTTGGTCCCTTGGCGAGGGTGGAATACAGAATGTTGGCATTGGGCTTAGCGATGAGAAGGCCCGTGGGATTTCCGTGGCGATCACGCTGAACTTCGCCACCCGGAAAATCCGGGGAGTTCTTGTCATAACCTACGGCGCGGAGCGCCGCTGCGTTCAACAAAGCTCGGTCATACAAATGCATTACGAACACTGGGGTTTCTGGAGCAACCGCATTGATCTCATCGAGCGTTGGCATCCGGCGTTCGGCAAACTGGAATTCGGTCCAGCCTCCGATCACCCGTACCCACTGAGGCGCCGGCGTCCGCTCAGCTTGGTCCTTCAACATCCGCAGTGCATCGGCGAGCGAAGGGACACCGTCCCAGCGCAATTCCAAGTTGTAATTGAGGCCGCCCCGAATCGGATGCATGTGTGAATCGTTGAGACCAGGGATGACCGTTCTTCGGCGTCCGTCAACTACCTGCGTTTGCGGGCCGCGAAGTCGCAGAATCTCGTCATCCTTGCCGACAGCGGCTATCTTTCCGGCCGATATGGCAATCGCTTCGACAAACGATGGCACCCCGTTCGTGGCGATCTTGGCGTTGTGCAATATGAGGTCAGCAGACACAGCAGTCTCCGTTTCTAGCTATTCCAAATGGATTGAGAAGGGCGGAGGAGGCTCCGCCCTTCAGGTTTTATTTGTGAGCTGCAACGGCAACGGGAACCGCGTACTCGGGGAATTTCGTGGCCGGCGCGCCGTGCACCATGGTGTACGCGTACTCGACGCCAATTCCGTACGCTCCGTAGTGGTTCTTCACGATGTCCATCACGGCATCGTAGGTTCCGCGATGGGCCCAATCGCGCTGCCATTCGAGCATGACCTGCATGGACGTGACTGGCTTTGCGCCGGCTTGCACGACGCGTTTCATTGCGTTGTCGTGGGCAAGTTGGCTCACGTCTCCGCAGCAATCTTCCACGACGTAGATTTCGTAGCCGTCATGAATCGCCTGCACCGTCGGAAACGCAACACAGACTTCTGTCCAAAGGCCGGCAATGAGAATTTTCTTGCGGCCGCTTTTTTCGATTGCGGCGACAAAGTTTTTGTCGTCCCAAGAGTTCATGGACGAACGCTCGATGGGTTCCTGTCCCGGGAATACGGCTCGCAGCTGCGGCCACATATTCCCGCTGAAGGACTTCGTCTCGACCGTCGTCAGAACCACGGGTACATCGAACACCCTGCTGGCTTTTCCGAGTGCCACGGTGTTGTTAATGATTCCCTGGCGGTCAAAATTGCTTGTTCCAAACAGCATTTGGCCCTGATGGTCGATCAGCGCCAGGACGCAATTGTCCGGAGTCAAAAGTCCCTTCTCGCTAAGTTTTGGACGACTGCCGTTTGAAGATTGTTGAGCCATATAATTTCGGATTCTCCTTTCAAATGTCGACTTCGAAAATCGCGCAAAGAGGGAAAGCAACTACGTGCCCAACGTGGAACTTGCGCGTCAGAATCGGCAATCCGTTTTGTTTTCAAACAGAAAGGGGACGCTAGGTTCAGAATGAAGAATTCTTTTTGCAGCTATTCAATGCCAAGGATTTGACGATAAGGTCAAGTTTGCGACGCAGAGCGATTGAGCCTGCGACCTCTTGAAGCTGCAAAGACTAGTGGGAAGATGGAAGTGGACTTCGAATGTTTGACTCAGTCCTGCAAATGGTCTAGCCGTGGCGCAATACCAAGGTGCTTCATTTTGTAAAACAGCGTGGTGCGCTAGAGGCAAGTCTTGCAGCTGCTCCTCGCGGACCGCTCAGCTACTCTAGGGGAGAGTGCTTCTTGACGTCCGATCGAATAGGTGAGCTTTGCCTGGTGTGCGGGCGCGATATTGGCAGGTAGTCTTAGGTTCCAAGCTCCACTGTGAAGCGCTTCTTGTTAATGTTTAGTGACCGAATCTTTGATTCGAGTGTGGAGCGCGCTAGCCCTAACTTGGCTGCCGCGCCTGACGGTCCGAAAACCCGTCCTTGGCTTTCTCGCAAAGCTTCTTCGATTACTTCTTTTTCTGTAGCTGCCAGCATCTCCGAAAAGTGCAGCTTACATCCTAGTCTCGTATCGCGAGGCTGTTGCGATAGCCAGCATTTGTCTACAGACAAATTCTCCGTTTCACACACAATTACGGATCGTTCAATAACGTTTTGTAATTCGCGTATGTTGCCAGGCCAAGGATATGATTGAAGTACTTCGAGCGTTTTCTTGTTGACCCGGTTTATGTTCTTGCCAGCTTTTCGCGCATAGCGACCGATAAAGTATTCGACCAGCAGAGGAATGTCCGCTCGTCGTTCTCGAAGGGAAGGTATCTCAATCGGGAAAACATGCAGGCGGTAAAACAAATCACTCCGGAAAGATCCAGTGCGGATCGCGCCCTGCAAGTCGCGATTGGTGGCAGCGATCACCCGGACGTCAGCGCGGATTCGACGAGTGCCGCCGACACGCTCAAACTCGTACTCCTGTAAAACCCGCAGGAGGGCAATTTGGGTTTCGGCTGGCAGCTCTCCGACTTCGTCTAGGAAGAGCGTGCCGCCATTTGCTAATTCAAACCGGCCCAGACGCTGCTGAGTCGCGCCCGTGAAGGCCCCCCTCTCATGGCCGAACAATTCCGAGGCGATCAGATCACGGGGGATCGCGGCGCAGTTCACGCTGACGAAGGCGCGTGAGGCGCGATGTGATCGTCGGTGGATGGCGCGAGCAACCAGTTCTTTGCCGGTTCCCGTCTCACCCGTTATGAGAACCGTGGAGTCACTTGGTGCGACCTTGGAAATACGCGAGACTACCGCTTGCAAAGCCGGTGAGGTTCCAACGATCTCCTCAAACATCGATGTCTTGTTAGTTTCCTCGCGCAGAGCGACGTTTTCCTGTTGCAGCCTTTCTTCAGCTTGTTTGCGGTCTTCGATATCGGTGGAAGCAACATACCAACGAACAACGTGTCCCTTGTCATCGAGCACCGGGTTGGAACGAGCCAGAAACCAGCGGTAACTTCCATCGAACTTACGTAACCGCAACTCCAACTCGTACGAAGACCCTGTGGAGACAGCACGGTCAAAATAATCTAGGTCCCGCGGTCGGTCATCTGGATGAACGAACGCACCGGGATGAGGCGTTTGCCGCCACTCTTCAAGACTAAAGCCCAAGTAATCAAGTGCGATGCGGTTGACATGAAGGCGTTCGCGGTTCGGTCCGAATACAGCAATGAATTGAGGGGTGAGATCCAGCACCTGCCGGAGCTCCATTTCACTTCTTCGCAGTTCTTCCTCTGCTCGTTTACGCTCAGTGACGTCGATTACAGTGCCGACAAATTCAACGAGCTCGCCAGATGTGCTCAGAACAGGATGAGCAATGACGTGAATGTCCCTAAAGCGGCGATCCGGGTGCACGACGCGATAATCTGCCTCGAACTCTGCCTTCTCGCGGATAGACGTCTCTACCAATTCCCTGAACCCGGGTCGGTCATCAGGATGAATCTGCTGTAAGAAGTCTTCGCCTAGGGGCAAGCCATCGGTTGGATCGAAACCCAGAACACGATAGCACTCATCCGACCAGTAACTGGGTCCACCAGTCGCAGCGCTCCAGGCCCAACTGCCGGTTTGGCTCATCTTCTGCGCTTCCGCCAAGTACCCCTCACTGCTCCGGAGGTCTTCCTCGGTCGTCTTGCGCTTTGTGATGTCGGTCACTGCCCCGACAAACTCGAGGTTGCCCGCCTCATCTTTCACTGCATGAGCCACGACGTGGACATGCTTGACCGAATCGTCGGGCAACAAGAGCCGATATTCCAGATTGCAATCCTTACCCTGACTGGTTGCTCTATCGATTTGCCCTTGAACCATAGCCTTGTCGTCGGGATGAACCCGTTTAAGGATTGCTTCCACGGCAGGTTTGGCGCCACGGTCGTATCCCAAAATTCGAAAGGTCTCTTCTGACCAGAACATCTCGCCCGATGAGGCTTTACACCCGAAGCTGCCAGTGTGACTGATTCTTTGCGCTTCGGCGAGATAGGCTTCGCCTCGCCGGATAGCTTCTTCGGCGACTTTACGCTCCGTAACATCCATGATCGCGCCGACAACTTCTTCGTTGCCTGCCTCGTCCCGCAAGCAATGTGCAAGATCATGGAGATGTTTTATCGAACCGTCTGGCATCAACAATCGATGCTCCAAGTCAAAGTCACTTCCGCCCTGCGCCGCACGCTTAAGAACGTCTTTGAGAAGGTTGACATCGTCAGGATGAGATCGCTGCAGTATCAGATCGGGCGTTGGTTCCGTCCCGGGTGGATATCCGTAAATCCGAGCCGCTTCCTCGGACCAGAATATCCGCTTGGTACTTACCTCCATTCCGACACTACCGGTGCGGCTGAGTCTCTGCGCATCTGCTAAATGCACCTTGCTCCGCCGTAGTTCGATTTCGGTCAGCTTCCGCGTGGTGACATCCATTACCGCGCCAATGACCTCGATGCTGCCGGTTTCGTCTCTCTCCGCTTTTCCGACAACGTGTAGATATTTGATTCTCCCGTCCGGCATCACTAGGCGATGCTCGAGGTCAATTCCTTCTCCCCTTGTAGCAGCGCCTATTGCCATTTCCACCGAAGGCATATCCTGCGGATGAACCCGCTCCAAAATCATTGGCATTGAAACTTTCGAGGAAGGCGTGAATTCAAAAATACGGAAAGTCTCGTCAGACCAGAAGATCTCCCCCGTGGAAATATTCCACCCGTAACTGCCTGTGTGGCTGAGCCTTTGGGCTTCGGCCAGATAGGCTTCGCGACGTCGGAGTTCTCGAGTGAGAACCTCGTGGTCCGTGACGTCCATCCCTGTCCCAAGGAACTTCGACGTTTCCGAATTCCAGGAGATGGACCTGCGATTTGAAGCAACGAACGGAATCATTTCTTGTCGGACCGACCAAATTAGAGCCTCGGTCCTGCCTCGCCGGGTCAGCGCTTTCCTGTTTGTGGCCCGCTCGACGGCACTTTGACTCTTTCCCGAGTCGGAGGTAAATACACTTGGGTATTATTTCGCGCTTATTTTTATTATCTATTTACAAATGAATGAGTTAGAGGGTGGCATTGACCTGAACACGCAAGGGAGTCTAACCTCAGCGCCGTGAATAAGCCGATTAATCTGGCCGAGCGAGTCCGATTCGGATCATTTGAGCTCAATGTCCGAACCGGTGAACTTGCCTCGATCGGTAAGGCGGCTGCGGAAACTGGGTGCGCAAAGGTCCTGCTCCGCGAGCAGCCCTTCCAGATTCTGCGAATCCTGGTGGAGCGCCAGGGCAACATTGTTACCCGCCAGGAAATACGCCAGATTCTTTGGCCGGACGATACCGTCGTGGAATTCGACCGAAGCATTAACGTTGCAATGACGATCCTGCGCAAGGCGCTCGCAGACGATGCCGACCATCCTAAGTACATTGAAACCCTGGCGCGGCGCGGATACCGCCTGATCGCGCCAGTCGAATGGCAACAGAGTTCAACAGCCGCTCAGGACTTACTCGAACCGCAAGCCGATACGCTACCCCGGATCGAAGGCCAAATTAGTGAGCGGGAACCGAGAGCACCAAAACCTTGGCGAAAAGCTGCCGTCATGGGCACGTGTGCTGTGATTTTGGTCGTCGTCGGTTACATGTCTTGGCGACACTTTCGGGACGTAACACCGCCAAGCTCGCAAAAAATCAGGCTCGCCGTACTGCCGTTTGCGAATCTCACTGGCGATCCCAATAAAGAATATCTAGCAGACGGTCTGACCGAGGAGATGATTTCACAGTTAGGCCGGCTTAACCCGGAACAGTTGGGCGTGATCGCGCGAACCTCCGTCATGGGATACAAGCACAAGGACGTACGCCTGGACCAGATTGGACGCGATCTTTCCGTGCAATACGTGCTGGAAAACAGTCTCCGTGAAAACGGAACTCACCTACGACTTACCGCGCAGCTTATTCAGGTGAAGGATCAAACGCACCTGTGGTCCCAGAACTACGACTATCTGGCGAAAGACTTCCTCAATGTCCAAGACGATGTAGCCAAGGCTGTTGCGCACGAAATCCGGGTGCGTTTGATTTCGCAGCAACAAGAAGACTTGGCACGATCGCGCCCAGTGAATCCGGAAGCCTTCGATGCCTACTTGAGGGGATACCACTTCTTTGAGGGGAACACGGACAAAGATGCGGACATGGCTGCAAAGTATTTCGAACGAGCAACCCAGCTTGATCCCTCCTATGCATTGGCTTGGGCATGGCTGTCTCGGGCACGCAACTGGCAGGCCAACGAGGGTCTAATCCCTATGGAAGAGGGTCGCCGGCTTTCCCGTGAGGCCATTGAGCGGGGATTAGCTCTTAACCCGAACCTGGCAGGGGCCCAATTCCAAATGGGACGGATTAAGCAACAGGTCGACTACGATTGGGCCGGAGCGAATGCTTCCTATCAGCGGGCGGTTGCTCTCGAACCTGGAAATCCCGAGAACGTGATAGCGGCAGCGTACCCGGCACTTTTTCTCGGACGCTTTGACGAAGCTCTTCAACTAGCCCACAGGGCCGTTGATTTGGACCCGCTGAATGCAGAGAGTTGGGCGGTCCTTGCAGAGATAGAGTCTTATTTGGGGCCGCTAGCCCAGTCTGCAGCGGATAGCAAGAAGGCTCTTGAACTGGACCCCGATAATTGGTTCAGCCGGGTTGATTTAAGCCGAACCTATCTGCTGCAAGGGCGGCCGCAAGATGGTTTAGCCGAAATCGGGCACGTACACAACGCTCCCCACCGTGCGTGGCTGTATGCGCTTACGTACTACGCGCTGGGTCGGAAAAGGGAGTCGGATGCCGCATTGAGTGAGTTGATCACGAAATACCATGCAAGTAATGCGTTCGAGATCGCCACGATTTATGCTTTCCGTAACCAGACCGACGAAGCGTTCGAGTGGCTGGACCGAGGTTATGCTCAACGCGATCCCAGTCTGATGTCTACGAAAATGGAACCCCTCCTGAAGAACTTGCACGACGACGCGCGATTTGCCGAGTTCTTGAAGAAGCTCAACTTGCCGAATTGACACTCTGTTTCAGAGAGACTTCGCGTATCCTGCCATTCTGGCCTAACGTCGAGCATTATTGACTGATATTTCTTCGATCATTTACTGGAAGTGATCGGGCAACTCGGAAGATATGAGTCGCCCTTCGGATTAGTACCGAGAAACGTTAGAGCTTTCACTACCTGCGCCGTTTCATTGTGAAAGCGAAGAACTCGACGAGCGTCCTCACGCGCTCTTTCTGGCGGCTGCGCAAAAATCGTTTGGTTCTTGTTAGCTCGGCGATTCCAGCGAAAACATCACTTCATACAGTGCTGGTGGAAGACGCGGCGAACTTCAGATACGCGGCCGCGACCGATTCGACCGCATTTCCACGCTTCACCCGTTTCCGTGCCTTCTCCAAAGCCAGGCCCAACTCCTGGAATCCCTCGATAGCAACCGCGGCGAGAATCCCTTCGCGGCTTCCAAAATGAGCGGGCCGGAATCCTGGATTCCGGCCTTGTCGATTACGAAATGGTTGCGGGGCGAGGGGAAGGATAGGTGTCGCAAAAGATGGCAAGAAAAGAAGTAGGGAGGCGCCCAGGTCTGATCGCCTCCCCCATCATTTCCCCTTTCGGGGAATCCGATTAGCCCTATAGAAGGGTGGATAATCGGCAGTGACCGTCTTACTGATGGGACTCGCAGAACAGCGATATGGTTACAAGAATTCCTGAAGTTATGGCTAGAATTGCAACTGCTTCACCTCCCGTTAAATCTCGAAAAGCATCAGACAACTGACTTATAGATGTGAACTTTCCCGTCCACAACGACCGCGATGTATTTGCCGTGTTCGAGGAATTGCATAATCTGTTTGTCTTCCCTGGGCTAGTTTCGCCCACCGTGATTTGGTGTTGCGATTCTGTTCCATTCCGCGCATCTGTCGATCTTCGAAGAGAAAATCAATCTGTTTTAGTTTGCTTTTGGAAGTTTGGCGGACGGGAAAGCTTTCGCCTTCGAGATCGACGGTTTTCTTTCTGTCGATCAAGGATTGTTGCCTGACGGAGACTAGGACGGATTCGAGACTCGCGGACATGAAGCGAGGATAGCAAATTCACATGGAGGAACTTCCAGGTAAAACCGGCGAACGCATGAGGGCCAATATCTGCAGTTTCCCGTCTTACGATCCTGCTGAGAGAGCAACATTTGTTATCGGAAGAAACTAACAATTCGAGCCATCGATCAATCTGTGTTTTTCTTTCGTCAATCCCAACGCGAGTAGGCTCCTAGATTGGACAAGTCCATGCGAAATTAAGCTGTGACTATCACGCGTATGACGCTCCATGGCCCATTGCTCTGGGTAGGTTCGCGCCTGCGCTAAGACTACAATGGAAGCGCAAGCGCCCCGAACCCGCGCCCCCCAGCCGTCGAAGCTCTGTCGTAGCCGCCTGGCTTCCGGCATGGAAGATGGGATGGTCAGCCATCTCAGTTTGAGAAGCACGTGCCGATTTGCCGAGATATTGAGACGCAAGCGGTCGAAAGCGCTCGCCTTTTGGATGGTTGCCCCGGAAACGGCCCGTTTGAGACCAAAGGACTACAGACCGTAGTAACTTTATAAGTCATTTATATATAAAGACTTACATGCAAGCTAGGTCCCACGCAAACTGACTTGTCCTCCTAGAAAGATTACGTAGAGATACCCGGCAGCAGACGAGCTTTTTCCGAGGCTTTGGAGATTGCATTGCCATAATCATTGGCTTGCCTCTCAGATCCGTGTATTCAGGCCCTAGGAGACGAAGGGACTCTACGAAGAGATGCGCCCGAAAATCCTGATTGTCGACGACTCTGTGACCACCCTCCTTATGGAGGAGATGCTCCTGAAGAAGTACACCAATTTTGACGTGGTGCAGGCGCGCAACGGGCAGGAGGCTGTAAAGGTCGCGCTGGAAGAGGAGCCCAGCTTGATCTTGATGGACGTGGTGATGCCGAAGATGGACGGATTTGCGGCGTGCCGGGAGATGCGGCGGCAGGAGAAATTGAAGAAGGTTCCCATCATTTTGGTGACGAGTCGCGGCGAACCACAAAATGTCGAACAGGGATTTGAAAGCGGTTGTAACGACTATTTGACGAAGCCGATCGAGAGCAACGAGTTGGTGCAGATGGTGAATGGTTATCTGGGCGTCGAAGAGGGACGTTAGTTGAGAGGCGGGAAAATCGAAAAGCAAGACTTGAAAGAATGACGCGAAAAAAAAATGGATGAAAGACGTTCAATGAGCGAAAAAACTATTGCGCGACCGCAAAGTGGGGGCAAGAGCGAGAAGACCTCGAGTGCGGCTCTTGCGGAACAATTGGAGGCGCGTTCGCGCGATTATTTGCGGCGGTGTTATGACACGGTGCCCTCGGTGGAGCGCCATACGATTTGGAGCCGGCTTTACGCGGCGAGCGAGCGGCTAACCATGGCGGTGCGAGAGGGCGATGTTGCCAATGCGGTGATCGAAATCGGGTCAAATCTGTTGGGATGCGAAGAGATTGTGATTGTGCAGTTGCATGCAGGAACCAAGCTGATGTCGTTTTTGGCGGCGGTGGGAATATCGGCGACGCAGCGCCGCGCGCTGGCGTCTAAGTTCGATCAGATTGCGGCAGAGATTAAACGCGGTCAGGCGCGAATTGTGGACAAGCGGATCGCGGGAGACGAATTTTTGGCAAGCATCGGAGTGAGCGCGCTGGTGCCGTTGTCTCAGGGGCAGAAAGCAGAAGGGGCCATCGTGTTTTTCAGTCTCTTGCCGCAGAGGAAGTCGTTCGACTCAGGGGATCGGGAGTTGTTGGGATTGCTTTCGGTTTATGTGGGGCCGAGCCTCTTTGGGATCTAGGAAATCGGAGAAGTTTTGAATGAGCGGGTTTGGAGTTTCGGTGAAGACAGAAATGCGGTGTAAGAACTGGCCAGCGTCCACTGGGGAGAGTGGAAGCGAGGCGGAGGTGAAGTCCGTCTTTCTTCATCCCGGGGAAATGTACGCTTCGGTCGAGCCGGCGAATATCACGATCATTCTCGGGTCATGCGTGGCGGTATGTCTTTTCAATGAGCGGTTATCGGTTGGAGGGGCAACGCATTATCTGTTGCCAACTCTCGGGAGCGAGGGATTGCCTTCGCCGCGTTACGGGGATGTGGCCATTCGGCGGTTATTGCAGGAATTGCAGCTATTGGGCAGCCGGAACAAGGACCTGCGAGCATTCGTTTTTGGGGGCGCATCCATGCTCCAGGCGTTTCGAAGCGGCTCGAGCGAATTGATCGGCGACAAGAATGTGGAGTTAGCGCTTCAGGTGCTGTCTCGCAAATCCATTGCCATCGAGAGGCGAGATACGGGCGGAGAGAAAAGCCGGAAGGTCTCGATGCGGACGGACACCGGAGTCACGTCGCTGAAGTTGATTGGAAATTAGGATGGAAATTCAGCGCGACATCATATTGAAGAGCTTCGTTGTGGAAACAGGCGAAGGCCTCGCACAGATGGAAGAGGCCATCCTGGAGCTGGAGTCGCGCCCGGAACACGGGGAATTGATCCAGACGATTTTCCGTGTGGTTCATACGATAAAAGGAAATGCGAGCATCCTGGAGCTACCAAAACTGCAGGCTTTCGCTCACGCGTTTGAAAATCTGCTGGATGAGATTAGAAGCCGCGCTCTGAGTGTGACGCCGGAAATCGTAAATCTGATGCTGGCTTCGCTGGACGCTTTGCGGGAGATGTCTGCAGGCGCCGCTGAGGGCCGGGATGAAACGAGTGCTCGGGCCAGGGAAGTGCTCGGCAAGATTTCTAAGTGCCTCGAGGATAGCTCACAAAACGGCCACGCAAGAGCAGCAGACGAAACCGAAGGCACAGCAGAGTTCGCGGCAGCGCGCAGACCACAGGCACATGATTCGCTGCGGAGCCTGCGCGTCGATGTGACAAAGCTGGATCGCTTGTTGGATCTCACGGGCGAAATTGCGATTGCGCGCGGGCGGATTACGCAGTTGCTTGAGAATCCCGGCGAAGCGAATCTTGAGGCGATTCGAGAAACATCACGCGCTGCAGATTCGTTGCACACGGAACTTCAGGAAACCGTATTGAAAGCACGGATGGTTTCGGTAGGTCCACTTTTCCGGCAGTATTCCCGCACGGTGCGCGATTTGGCGAAAGCTCACGGCAAGCTTGCGCGTCTGCAAATCGAGGGGGAAGACGTGGAAGTGGATACATCCGTGATCGAGCATCTGAAGGATCCAGTGCTGCACATCATCCGAAATGCGATCGATCATGGAATCGAAGCTCCGGCGGTTCGCAAACGGAAGGGCAAGCCAGCGTCAGGGACGGTCACAGTGCGAGCGGCGCACGAGGCGGGAAGCATCGTGATTGAAGTAACCGATGATGGGGCGGGATTGAGCCGCGAACGCATTTGCGATGTAGCACGGAAACGGGGAATTGTTGCGGAGCCTGAAAAGATAGCGGAGCACGAACTCTTTCAATTGATTTTTGAAGCTGGTTTTTCTACCGCGAGTGCGGTCAGCGATCTCTCGGGCCGCGGAGTGGGGATGGACGTGGTGCGGCGGAATGTGCAAGCGCTACGAGGAAACGTATTCATTAGCAGCGAGCCGGGGGCAGGATCGACTGTTCATATTCGGCTTCCTTTGACACTGGCCATTATTGAAGGATTCGGCGTCGGCGTGGGCGAAGATACCTACGTTATTCCCGTGGATCAAGTGATCGAATGTGTGGAACTGCCTGCGAAGGAACGAGAATCAGGATGCGGGACGGGCGTCCTGGACCTTCGAGGCGAGCCATTGCCCTACGTGCAACTGCAGGACCATTTTCAAACCAGCGGCACGCGGACGGCGCGACAGAACGTAGTGGTGGTGCAGAACGATTTGCAGCGGGCGGGACTGGTGGTGGACCGGCTTTACGGGGCTACGCAAACGGTCATAAAGCCTTTGCCGCATGTGTTTAGAAACGTTCCGGGAGTGTCTGGGTCCGCCATTCTGGGAAATGGGCGGGTCGCTCTGATTCTCGACATTCCGGCGCTGATGCGGAGTTTTGAGCTGGAAGCGGCGATCGTCGCATGAACGGCGAGTTACTGGGCTGTGTGATGGAAGTCCTCGGGAAACGGAAATTGTGAAGAGATCGGCGACCGTGGGGAAAGAGATCGGTGATTGTCTTTGAGGAGAAAATTATGTTCTTGGGAAATATGAAGATAGGGACGCGATTGGGGCTGGCGTTTGCCAGTTTATTGGTTATGGTGCTCGGCATCATCGGTCTCGCGCTGTTGCGGCTAGAATCGCAAGACGAGCTTCTCGGAAACTTCGCCAACGATCGTGTGCAACAACTGGTGATCACGCATAAGTGGGCCAACTCCCTGCTCGAGACGGGGAACTACATCCGCAACATCTACCTGTTCGACCACGACAAGATGGGCGAGCAGCTCGTGCGTCTGAAAGATTTCAAGAAACTGCGCGCTGGATACCGAGCGGATTTGGTAAAGACCATCGACACAGAACGAGGCAAAGAACTCGTAAAAAATGTAATGGACGCACGTAACAGCTACGTTCCGCACGAGGACGAGTTCATCCGGCTCTTGGAAACAAATCATCCGGATGAGGCGAAGAAGGAATTCATGGAGAAAATCGTGCCGGAACAGTCGGCGTATCTGGACGAACTCTACAAGCTGATCGACTATGAAGTCGCACAAACCGCTGCAGATCGCGATGCGGCGAGGGCAGCGTATATCCGAGGCCGTGGCATCATCGCGTCCATAGGAGTTCTGGCGACGCTGTTCAGCGCCTTATTTGCCTTCTGGATCACGCGCAGCATCACCAATCCGCTAAAGGCTGCGGTAGAAATTGCCAAACGAGTTGCCAAAGGCGATCTGACGGGCAATCTGGAAGTCAAGGCAAAGGATGAGACCGGGCAGTTGCTTGCGTCTTTGAAGCATATGAAGGTGAGCTTGACGAATATCGTGGATGAGGTGCGCAACGGAGCGACGACGCTCGCTTCCGCAGCGGCGCAAGTCTCTGCTTCCGCCTCGTCACTTTCACAGGGATCGAGCGAACAGGCTGCTTCGGTGGAAGAGACCACGGCCAGCCTCGAAGAGATGAGTGCTTCGATTAATCAGAATGCGGAAAACAGCCGGCAAATGGAGCAGATGTCCACGAAGGGCGCGAAGGATGCTGAGGACAGCGGGCAGGCAGTTAAGGATACGGTCGATGCGATGGTGTCCATCGCGAAGAGAATCTCGATCATCGAGGAGATTGCTTATCAGACTAACTTGCTGGCGCTGAACGCGGCGATCGAAGCGGCGCGCGCGGGAGAGCATGGAAGAGGTTTCGCGGTAGTGGCCACGGAAGTGCGCAAACTGGCGGAACGCAGTCAGGCCGCGGCGAAGGAAATAGCGGGCCAGGCGGGCGCGAGCGTGAAGGTGGCGGAACGTTCCGGAGAGCTTCTGGGCGCGCTGGTCCCGGCGATTCGGAAGACCGCGGATCTGGTACAGGAAGTGACGGCGTCGTCGCGCGAGCAGGCTTCGGGAGTGAACCAGATCAACAAAGCGATGTCGCAGGTGGACCAGGTTACGCAGCGAAATGCGTCTTCGGTTGAGGAGCTCTCGAGTGCGGCAGAGGAGATGTCTTCGCAGGCGGAAGGCATGCAGCAGCTCATGGGCTTTTTCAAGGTAGAGGACGCGCGGCAGGGCTCCGCAGCTGGGAGCGCGCGAGGGCACGAAAGTTTGCACCCGCGAGCCTATCGACAGAACAGGACCGGGAGAGACGGACGGTCCGCAGCGGATCAAGATGCGGCTAGTACAGCCAATGTGAGCGAGGATGAACGCGACTTCGTGCGGTTCTAACGGGAGAAGCCAATGGAATCCACGATTACAAGAGAAGCACTGGAACAGCAGCAGTATCTGACGTTCCAGATGTCAGAAGACGAATATGCCGTCGGAATCCCGCACGTGCGGGAGATTATTGAATACAGCGCGGTGACGCGCGTGCCGAAAGCGCCGGCGTGGGTCCGCGGAGTGATTAACGTTCGCGGGAGCGTCGTGCCTGTGGTGGACCTGGCGGTGAAGTTCGGAGTGGCGGCGCGGCCGGTGACGAAGACGACGTGCATTATCATTCTGGAGATCAAGTTGGACGGCGAGGACAGCATCATGGGAGTCATCGCGGACGCCGTGAATGAAGTGACGAGCTTCGCAGAAGAGGATATTGCGGAAGCGCCCTCGTTCGGGACGCGTGTTCGCGTGGAATATCTGTTGGGAATGGCCAAGATTGGCAAGAAATTCGCGCTGATGCTGGACATTCATAAGGTCCTCTCGGGTGAGGAACTGGTGAGACTTGGGGAAGTGCCTGCGCAAGCGATTCGAACGGAAGCGGATCAAGCAGAGAGAGTTCGGGTAGACGTTCCGAAGAACGCTTTGACGAACGCCACCGTAAATTCCAAAGCCGGCAAGTCGAAATCCTAAAACGCGGAATGAGTGGTGGGCCCGTGACACGGTCAAATACAAGTACAAGTGAAAGTGCGCTGCGAGGCACGGCCTCTGAGAGGTCAGAGGCCGGGCTGTCCGACGTGTTCTTGGAATTTCAGCCGAAGACGATCACCGAAAGAGAGTTTCTGCGTTTTCAGGAGCTCATTCATCGCGTCTCTGGGATTTGGCTGACTTACGCCAAGTCCGCGCTGTTGGTGGGCCGACTTTCCAAAAGATTGCGCCATCTGGGCTTGACGACGTTCACCGAATACTATCGCGTGGTGACGACAGACCAGGAAGAGCAGACGTGCATGCTCGACGCGATCTCCACGAATGAGACGCGGTTTTTCCGTGAACCGGGACAATTCGAGTTTCTGAAGAAGCGCATCTTTCCCCAATGGCAGAGCGATGCGGCGAGACGCGCACGTGGCCGCGGAATAAGGGTCTGGAGCGCCGGTTGCTCGACGGGGCAAGAGCCGTATTCGCTGGCAATGACTTTGTGCCACCACTTTCCAGCGGCTGCAGGCTGGGAGATTGAAATTGTCGCGACGGATTTATCGAGCCGCGCGCTGGCCATCGGGCGCGGAGCCACTTGGGAATATGCGGCGTGCAGTCAAATCCCGGAACCCTATCTGAAGGCTTATATGTTGAGGGGCTGCGGTCGTCAAGAAGGCAAGATCAAGGCGGGACCGGAGATTCGCTCAGTCGTGAACTTTTTGCAGCTGAACCTGAACGAGACGGCGTATGCGGTGAACGGGTCGTTTGATTTGATCTTTTGCAGAAATGTGCTCATCTATTTCGACCGCACAGACAGCGAAAGAATTGTGCGCCGCATGTTGCATTACCTATCTCCGAGCGGATACCTGTTTGTGGGGCACGCGGAAAGCCTGCACGCGATGCATGACGTAGTACGCAGTGTCATTACTACCGTTTACGCTCCCGTCGTCAAAGCGAACTCAGAGGCCGATGTTGAACGATAGCGCGGCGCCCTTAATTCAAGTTTTGGTTGTGGATGATTCGGCCGTGGTGCGGCAGGTGATGCAGGCGGTGCTCTCGCAGGACAGCGATATGGAGGTGACCGTCGCCGCGGATCCGATCATTGCGCTGCATAAGATGAAGCAGGTTCGGCCGCATGTGATTATTTTGGATCTTGAAATGCCCCAGATGGACGGGCTTACGTTTTTGCGGAAAGTGATGGCGGAAGATCCTATTCCGACGCTGATCTGTTCGAGCGTTGCGGGGCGGGGGACGGCCGCGGCGATTCGTGCGCTGGAAGAGGGCGCGATCGGGATCGTCACCAAGCCAAAACTGGGAGTGGGAAATTTTTTGCATGAGTCGGCAGTGATGCTGATCGATACGGTACGTTCGGCGGCGTCGGCACGGATGCGGAGGAGAATTAGTTTCACGCCGCCAGCGTTGGAGCGAAAAGCTGCTGGAACTAAAGCCAATGCGTCCGGCGCCGCGAGTAAAGAAGAGAGAATTGTAGTGATTGGAGCTTCGACAGGTGGGACGGAAGCACTTTCGCAGATTTTGGGCGCTTTGCCGGCAGAATCTCCTGGAATTGTGATCGTCCAGCACATGCCGGAACAATTTACGGCAGCGTTCGCGAAATGGCTGGACACCAATTGCGCGATCCATGTGAAGGAAGCGGCGGACGGGGATCGCGTTAAGCGCGGGTGGGCATTTGTGGCGCCCGGTAATCGGCATAGCACGATACGCCGTGCGTCCGGACATCTTACTATCCATGTTAGTGATGGACCGTTGGTTTCGAGGCACCGGCCCAGTGTTAATGCGTTGTTTCGCTCCGTGGCGCAGACCGCGGGCGACTCCGCGCTGGGCGTGATATTGACGGGCATGGGAGATGATGGCGCCGAGGGGTTGTTGGAGATGCGCGCGGCGGGGGCGTTTACCATTGCACAGAATGAAGCGACTTGCGTTGTATTTGGCATGCCGAAGGAAGCGATTCGACGTGGTGGGGCGCACAAAGTGCTTGGGCTGAATGCCATTCCCGCTGCGGTGGCAAGCTTTGCGATTCAGGGGGGAAAAATCCAGTGAGGAAGTGGCGATGAACATCCCAACGGAGAATGCCATGGCAACTTCGCTATTCCTGAGAAATACTTCTAGAAAACCTTTAGTAAGGTGTTACCAGATTGACCACTTGCGCTTCGAACTTTTCAGCACTTGTGGAAAAACGGTGGTGCGCAGCTTGTTCGTGAAGCGCTCAATAACCCACCCCACTGGAACGTGGCGCTTGGGCTTTACACCTATCTTGATGTCGAGAGCCAAAAATCGCTCTTTCCTCGGTTACTAGAGATTGCGTGCAATCGGCATTCGCTCACTGGAAAATTCGCCGATGCAGTTTGCGGTTTTCCGCGACAGTGGTTGCTAAAACATATCGAAGCCTTTGCGGAACCCCTGTTGAAGTCCGAAGAGGAATATTGGCAACTATTGGAGATTTACTCTCGTTTGGACCGACAGATGGCAGCAAGGTTGGTCGCGAGGGCTAGTTCGAGCACTGACCCGGAAATCCGAGAATTTGCTAAAGACAATGCTGAAAGCGTTTCCTAGCGAGGCTTTGTTCGCTTGTATGTCGGTCAAGTCCTGGTGACTCGGGTGACTGGACTTGTGGTTTTTGACCGATTTCACTTATACGGCGTTAATCAGGCATGTGGATTGCTTCCGAATTGTCCGTCTTCCTATCGGATGGGCTCCGGCAAAATTACAAGGGCGAGCGCTGGCGTGACAGGGTGGCTTTCTGATGTAATCTCTTGATCGATACCAAGCAATTGAGCTAATTGATATACGGTCTTGCTTTTGGTAGTGGGCAGGTGCATTGGACGGTTTTTGATTTTTTGTGGTGCTAAGGGAAGGCTCCGTTGACGTTGAAGCGGTTTTCGCGCACGCTTCACCGTGCGAGTGGAGTGCGAGACCTATTTGGTACGAGTCGTTTGTCTCAGCAGCGCAGCGCCGTCCAGGCTGCGGCGAAAACGTTCTGCCAGGGATAGGCGCAACTGTAGCGAACCCAGATGCGGCGCGCGGTGACACGCACCTGCGCGGCGATTTTCAGCAGCTTCAGCCGGATGGTGTCGGCTTGTGCTTCCGCCGACTCCGTCCCCGCCAAGCCGAACCGCCGCAAGGCCTCGACAAGCACATAGGCCAGCGAGGAGAAGTACAGCCGCAACTGGTTGGCTCGTAAGGTCTCCGTGCTCATGCGGTCCGCGAACAGGCTCAACTGCTCCTTGATGCGGTTCTCCATTTCGCCGCGCGCGCAGTAGAGCTGTTCATAGAGTTTCTGCGCAGGCCAGGCTTCCTGGCGGAGTGACGTGACGAGGTAGCGGGGATTTTGCTTGCCCTCGATCTGTTCCGCTTTGGCAATCACGCGCCGCGCTCGCGACCAGCTTTTCTTCGTGCGATAAGCGAACTCACAGAACACCGCGCTGGTTTTCCCGTGCACTGGTGCTCTTGTTTGGCTTGTTGCATGGCCCGGCCGATGATCTTCCGCAAGCGCTTGTTCCGCGCAAAGCCGAATACGTAGTCCACCTCGTTGTTTTCGCACCAAGCTAGCAACTCCTCGCGGCAGAAGCCCGAGTCTGCCCGCAGGATGATGCTGGTCTTAGGCCACTGCGCGCGGATCTGCTGCACGATGCGCTGCACTTCTTCGAGACTTCCTGCGCTCGCGTCGATGTTCGAGGGCCGCAGCCGCGCACACAGCAGATGATCTCCGCAGAACACATACAGCGGCAGATAGCAGTAGTGCCCGTAGTAGCCGTGGAAAAAACGTGCTTCCTGCCGCCCGTGCAACGGCGTGTCGGTGGCGTCCAGGTCCAGCACGATTTCGCGTGGTGCACGCGGGTGCGCTTCCAAAAAAAGGTCGACCAGCAGTTCGTCTAGTGCTTCGGCGGAATAGCTGATCTTGTTGTAGCGTTCCGCCGCAGGGGAACCGGCCGGTGTCAGTTCCAAGCGATTCAGCGTGCTCTTCCCGGCCAGCGGCGTGTCCAGGTCGCGCCGCCCGGCCAGCATCCCGAGCAGCGGGTCGCTCCGCAGCTCTTCGTGATCATTCAGATCTTCGTAACCCAGCGCCAAGCCGTAGACGCGCTGCGCCAGCATCTCGCTTAGCTCATGCTCGATGCGCTGCGGGTCGCGAGCGTCGCTGAAACAAGTCACCACACGTCGTAATAGCCCTATCTTGCGATCCGCCCCGCGCAACAGCAGCGCCCCGCCCTCGGTGGTCAGCCGCTCGCCAGAAAACTCCGCCACTACCCGCCGCGAAAAATGCGCTTCAAACTCGAACTGCGACTGGTTACACTCTGTCATTAGAAAGGCCGCCCTTCTCTTGGCATTTACTTCGACTAGACAACGCAGTTATGCCTGAGAAAGCGGCCTTTTTCTACTTCAAATCAAACCTCTTTTGCTATGTCCCGGGAGAAATGCGGGCTAGCGAACGTATTAAGCAGCTTAAGCGGGGCGCTGAGCGAGAAATGGACCGCCGATAATAGCGTCCGGAAGCATCACCGCAAAGTCCTGACCGCACTTCAAACACTTCACCCATTGGTGTGCCCCCAACCAAAATCCAGTGCGGGCCAGAATCTGGACGACCTGCTCCTGTTTGCAGCGACCGCAGGATACAGTCACAACGGTATAAGGGTACTTAAATTGGGGTGAAGGCATAACTGACCTCCCGCTGACTAGATGCGGATGACCAGGGATTGGTCCGAAAACCGGATCGTTGTGAATCTCCTATGGAAAACCCCGTCACCTAAGATTAAGAGAGGACCTTAAGGGTTCGTGCCTCTGTCTCGAAGTTCAACGGGCTCTGATCGGGGCCGCCTTCCGCACTTCGGTCGGAACTCTCTGGGAGTTCGCCGTTATCGGCCCGCAAGTGCTTCAGAAAGTTCGGCCGCAGCGAGGCAATCAGTTCCCGGCGGCTCTTGGGCACGAGCGACTTACCGACATGAATCTTGCCGATCCTTCGGAGGATTCTTTCCGGTGCCACACCTGCGAACATCATAAGTGGCCAAGTGAAATTTGGACCGTTTAGTTTGCGGAGACGGTAGACCCACATGAACAAAGACCCTACTCGCCAAGCGATCGGACCCCACCAACTATACTGGCCGGGGCGCAAGTTGTGTTTCCAACACTTCATGAGGAGTTGCCATTGAAGCGGACTTAGCTGGCGGGTATGAGTGACGCCTGTTTGATGCTCCATCCGAGTGTCGTGTAGCGGAGTGAAAATCGAAGGCACCAGAAATGCAAACAGGTCGCGACGCTCCATCTCATGCACGAGATCGAGCGTTTCACGAACGTCCTGATCGGTTTCGCCCGGATTTCCAACCATCAGCGTCATCATGGGGAACCAGTTGTTCTGGTTAGCCACGCGCAAGCCTTCCAGAACGATGCTGGGCCAATCGTCAATTGAAAATGGAACGCCTTTACTGGGCATGATCTGCCGCGCCATGCGCACCGAGCCGGTCTCAAGCCCGATCAATGGGACCAGGGCCTTCTTCTGCGGATGGGTGCTGAGGAGCGGCAGATGAATGGGACTCTTCGGGAGGAGGACTTCCGAGAGTTGGCGGATCATTTCCGGGTCCACGACGAAAGGCGCCATGGTGCAGTGGCTAAGCAAATGATGCTCCACGCCCGGCGTGTTGACGATTTCGGTGTACAGGTCCACCAAAGCTTCGCGATTGGGAAAGAAGAAAGGAGTGCCCGTGTGGACCTGGCCCCAGATAAACATGTCTTCGGTGGCTAGGGAAATTACTTTGTTGCCCTGTAGAACATTGGCACGCACTGCATCCATGATGCGCGCCTTGGGCATATCAATCTGCGGATTCAAGTCGGGCACGCAGAACTGACACCTGCGACCGCACCCGGTAGTCATCTCCACCACCCCAAACGTGGTGCGCTTGTCGGGAAAGAGGATAGCATCGCGGGAGGTGGGATGAGCTAAATTGATTTTTTGCGGCAGCTTTTCTCCCGCAATCGCCTTCTGGAACAGCGCAAGAGTGTCTGCGGATTCGCTGCGGCCTTCCGCAACGCAGTCAACGCCCAACTCCTCGAACGTGTTGGTTTGCGTGATCTGCCAGCCTCCTGACCCGCCCACCACTACCTTGAAATTCTTGCGGTATGGGCTGGACCGAATCTTGTCAAACATTGCCCGTGAGTAGATCGAATTGAGCGGCTCTTTCGACGAGCCGAAAATAGAGGTGTATACGCCTGCCGCAAACGTGACACCCAGTGGGTTGTGCGTGGAAACGGCCACAACACGCGTGTTGGGCCCGATGAATTTATCCAGATCGTCGGGGAAGCAGGCCATCACGTCGTCCGCGAGGTATTCGCGTAGCAGTGACTTTTCGAGCACGCGAAGTCCCGCAGGCATATATCGTGCGGAGCCATCCACGTTGCGCTCAACCTCCCGCCACTTGGGATACTTCTTGTTCAGAACAAATTCGAGCCATTGGGGCAGGGAGGCCAGAGCCATCTGGATGAAGTAACCGGCATGGTCAATCGATTCAGTCAACGGTGCAGTCAGAACAATTAGCTTGCCGCCCGCGGCAGGGGCGTAGCCTGCTGAAATGGCTGCGTTCTTCGAGGCGCGATTTCGATGGAGGTCTTCCGTCTTGCTGGCCGGTTGCACGAAAACAATTCCTCCCTCCGTCCAGAGTAACGTTGCCTACTAAATGCACTGAGGTGGGCGCGATTATACACTTAATTGTGTTTTACAGGGATGCCTCGGGTCTGGTGTCAACGATCTCGGAACTTTGGAGGGGACCAGGAACGAACGGGTCCTGGTGGTAGCATTTTCTGTTCACTTACGGAGCGGAGCGAAACGGGCCTATTTTCAGACAGTTTTTTTCTTCGACGTCGTAGCCCTCGGGAATAACTTGGTGATGGCGAGTGGTCGGATGCGAAGAAAGAGAATATTCAGTTGTTTTCTGCTGGGCGTCAGCTACTGTCGGCTGCATAAGGGCGGGAAAGACTGAGCCACAGGTGGAGCAGCAGTTGAGCACTGCTGTGCACCCGATGTTTGCCGCGGTGGAGATAGCGGAGGCGGTAGAGTCGTTCGATGGTCAAGGCCAGCATGGTGAGGAGCCAGCCGATCAGCAGACTGTTGGCATGATGATGACAGATATGCTCGAGGCCGTGACGACTCTTGGCGTCGTTGAAGCCTTGGTTTTCGATCTCCCAGCGGCTTTTGGCCATGCGGAATAGCGATTGCGAACCCACGGTGGAGGAAGGGAAATTCGTCAGCCAGTAGGCTTGCACTACCTGGCCGTCCGGCTTGTGCTGACGATAGAAGAACACGCGCACGGTTTCCCAATCGAGCGTGTCCCAGGGATCGAAGTCCTCCGCGTCCCAGAGCTCCACGCGATCTGCTCCGTGCTGGAAAACCGTTACGGGAGGCCCGCAGGGAAAACGTTGCTGGGCGGCGGCCAGTAACTCCGGCAAATTGTCTTTCAGCCGTGCCACCACTCGTAGACCGAGTTCACCTGCCGTATGCAGGAACGGTGCGGTGGCGAATTCTCCATCGACGACCACATATTGCGCCAAGCGCTTTCCCACGCTCCCGATCACCCGTCGCAATAAGCGCTGCCCGGCGGCGTACTCGCTGTCGCCCGGTCCGTAGGGTTCCCCATCGCAGGGCAGAGACAGGCCGGTTCCCACCACGCTGACCATCACGAAAGAATGTTGATAGCCCAAGATCTGTTTCGCAGCGTTCTGCTTCGGCCGACAGAGGGTGCAACCCTGCTGGGTTCGCCAACCCGCGCCGGTGCCGTCGAGGGCTAGGCCGATCCAGCGGCAATCATCAAAGGCCTTGTTGCGCTTGGCGCCGCGGATGAGGGAGAGCAGGGCTTGCCGTGTTGGACCGGGATCGAGTCGCTCGGTGAAATAACCCAAGGTATCGTCACAGAACGGAGTGGCGATGGAGAGAGTGCGTCGTGCCGAAGATCGTACCAGTGCTTCGACGGCATGAAAACTCGATTCGCGGAGGATTTGGCCGATCAGCAGGGCCCAGAGCAGAGCCTGCGCCGGAATCTGCGGTTGTGGCCGACCGTCTCCAGGATCCCGGAGATACCGTCGGAGGCGAAGACGCCGTGTCACATAGTGGAGCAGATGACGTGGCGTCGAACGGTTCATTTTTTCTTTTTCTTAGGTTTCTTGCGCTCCAGCACGAGCAGCTGGGCGTTGGCCGCCAACACTTCGCGGACGGCGTCTTGAAACTCCCGTCCCGCTTTGACCCGGCGCCGCACTTCCTCGACCCAGTCCTTGGGAATGTGCTGGACACGTTTTTTTCCCTGCACCATAAAGGTCAACGACCAGACCGGATGGCCACGGTCCTCGGCACAATGACAGGTGGGCTTGCCGCAATGGAGATGCGAAAGGGAGAGCGAACCAGGGAGGGCATCGGCGGGAATAGAGAAACGCCGCAGCAGCTGAAACTTGCGCTGACGCAGTCGAGAAGCGAGTGGTCCATTGCCCCTATGGATCATCTTAATGTATAGATACAATAAGACAAAGTAAAAATCAAGCCATGTCAGCGAATGCGAAAATAGGAGTCTACTGCGGAAGGGTCGCGAAGAGGGATAATAGAGCGCCCACGCGGGGGTGGACTGGGCTAGCCCCTGTCAATCTTCCGAAACGGCTGGTCTGGTGGGAAAGTGGGCCTGTCGGGGACAGCCCCCATCATCGAAGCAATGAACAGCCCTTTTGTCGATTTTTATGGCGGGGGTTCATTTAGGGAAATCTGATCGTCATCGTCTGAGTCAAATCCTGATATAGTCGGGTTACCGGGTGCGCCGTGAAAAGGTGGTGGTCCACAGCGGGAGTTAAACCCGCCCGGGAACTGGTTCGCTCCACCCGGTAGTAATCAGAGCAGCTGTGGAGGCAACGAAACGGCTGAAGCCTCTGGTGCAGAGGGTCGCAAAGGCGACTTGGCGAGCGTGCAGGCCGTAACCTTAGTGAACGCTGAGCAGGCCTCGAAAAGACTAATGCAGGAGCCGACCCGCCCCGGTTTCGGGGAAGGCCGAAGTTGGTGGAATCGTACGAGCGAACAAATTCCATCAAACCTGCCGGGGTATTAGCGACGGCATGCAGGCAAAGTGGACCATACGCAACACGGGAAGTCCCAGCGGTGATCGCAGTGTGGATCAACTGGCAACTCGCGAGAGACTGGCCGGGCCGTTTGGGATGGCGGAGAGGCTCGTAGTACTGACGAAGCCGGGAAGCTGTGAAGAAACCTCAATTAATAATGGGCTGAGGGTTGAGCATGAGTTTATTGCGATTGCGTGAGTTGCTACTCGGCGAGTGTCTCGATCCTCTTCGATGTTCTCTTACTCTCTCAGCTAACGGCTAGTGTTGTGCGTAGCTTGCTTAGGCGGATCCAAAACTGCAGGTTGTAGGTTAGGCAGGCCCACAGCATTTCCATCTGCACCTTCTTAAGGCCCCGTACATGGAACTGCCGCAGCCCCAGCTTGCTTTTAATCCAAGCATGCACGAACTCGGCGATGGGTCCGCGGCGGCGGTAGACACCTCGACTCTACACATCTGACTAAGAACCTTCGTTACACCACGGACGGCTCTGGCACCGACAGTCGCACTTCGATCATGTGCCTTGCCTTTTCGGGAATCCTGACCGGGGGCACGTCGCGTGATGCTGCTTTGGGCTCATGCAGAGCTGCTCGACATGCAGCCATAGTAAAATCTTTTCAATGTAGCTCCAAACCGTAACGGCGACCTTAACACCCCAAACGCCGCGTTCCTGGGACCGCGGCGTTTTCATTTTCGCGGCTTGACGGTGCCCGATACCCCGGAATCCAGTTGTACGGTAACCGCGTTACTCAGGAGTTGTGATTGAAAATCAGTGTCTTTGCGAGAATCGTTAGATAAGTCTGTGGCCCTTATTTGTCGGTCTCTCTGAAAGGGTGGATTTGTCCAACAGGAACCTGCATAAGGCAAGAAAAGTACTTAGTTTGCGTTTCTCAGGGTCATAGGAATTCGCGCACCAGCGTACAGCAACATGGTATTTGCCTTGTGAAACGCCTTCGACTATCCACTGGTCACCGTCAAACCCTCTTACGTGGTCTTCCGCTGGCAATTGAAAAAAGTCGAGATTCTGAATCAGTACCACAAGAGATTTCGAATCGTCTGCATCTAGTTCAATGTCTTTTGACTCTGCCAATTTGCCGGGGTCATATCCCCCTGTCCATCTAACCGACGAGCTGACAGGCTATACAATTCACCGTACCTTTGAACCCTCACTACAATGGGATTTCCCCATGTAGGCAGAATCATGATGCGGTAGATGTCAGCATTCGCGTCCCTGGTGAATCCTGGTAACCGAGGTTCGTTCATTCGTCCTAAAGCCTTCCCGTACCAATTGGATTCGAACGCACTTACACCCTCACCGCCCGCCTTTGTCTTGATTGGAAAATAAGAATCCTCTGCAAATGCCAAGGCTGTTGCGCACAATAGAGCCGCAAGTAAGATAATAGCCCTCACAGGATTTCGCCTACCGACATCACTCCAGAGTTCGCCCCCGATAATTCGAATCTATCACAATTCTCTGCAAGTCCCTGGTAAGTCGTCTTACCGGACATGTGCCGCCGCAGCGATTCCGAGGGTTCGATAGTGCTGCCTATCGCCCCAGTTCAACGGAGCTGGGGGTTTGCCTTGTGAACTGTGATAGAACAATTCCCCAGGAGGTGGCCATGGCCCTCGCGACAGAACAAAGCATGGAGCCGAATCCGCAGCTTGTCTGGGACACGATCAACGCCTATCAAAGAACCGCGGCGCTCCGGGCGGCCATCGAACTGGACTTGTTTACTGCCGTGGGCGCCGAAGCCGCAACGGCGCTGCACCTTGCTGATCGATGTCATGCATCGGTGCGCGGGATACGCATTCTTTGTGATTATCTGACTGTTATCGGATTGCTTTCAAAAGCTGGCGACGCCTATTCTCTCACCCCCACCAGCGCAGCATTTCTTAACCGGAATTCGCCCGCGTGCATGGCATCCATTGTTCACTACCTGAACTCGCCAAAACTAATGTCAGGCTTCGCAAACATCATTGATAGCGTGCGCCGTGGGGGGACAATACTTGGCAGAGACGGTTTCAATGAAGCTGAGCTGGCCGAATGGGTGACCTTTGCGGAAAGCATGATGCCGTTGATGGGGCCAGCTTCCGAATTTATCGCGGACGAAGCGATTCGAGGCCGAGCATATCCAAAACGAGTTCTGGATATAGCCGCTGGCCACGGTCTTTTCGGAATCGCCCTCGCGCGGCGCGCGCCACAGGCTGAAATCGTCGCTCAGGATTGGGCAAATGTGCTCAAGATTGCAGAAGCGCATGCGCAGGCATCAGGCGTAGGAGAACGCTACACTCTGCTGCCAGGCGATGCGTTCACTGTAGAGTTCGGGGAAGGTTACGACGTTGTTTTGCTGACAAATCTACTCCATCACTTTGACCAAAGTGCATGCATAGCCCTCCTAAAGAAGGCGTACTCCTGCCTAAATCTGGGGGGACAACTCTTGACGCTGGAGTTCATTCCGAACGAGGACCGTGTAACGCCCCCAATTCCGGCAAGCTTCAGCTTGATGATGCTGGGATTAACGCCCGACGGCGACGCGTACACAATGGAACAGTTTGAGAGCATGATGGGGCAGGCGGGTTTTACTCAGAATCGATTAAACCAAGTACCTCAGTCACCGCAGCAGTTAATTGTAAGCACGAAATAGCCCGCGATTCTTGGCTGGAGGATAGTTCCCCAAGGCGTCATTTGCAATCCACTTTCACAGTTGCGCTGTCAACTCCTTCGCCTTACCGGACATCAAGTCCTTTTCGGCAAATTCCACATCTCCGGTAACGGCGTTTACCAGGACTTGACAGGAAGCCCGTGTTATTCTCGCTGCGAGTGGAAAGCTGTGTGTGGAGCAATGATGTTCCTATGGACCGAACGACGGATTTGGAAATAGCTCTGGGCTTCGTAGTTCATCGCGTTGAAGAACAGGCAAGAGCATCGGGCCAACCGCTTAACGAGGAGGAGCATTTGCTTCTCAAGAATTTGCCGTCCTCAAATGCTAATTATCCGATTTGGGCTCCAGACTTCGGACCTCCGGAACTTGTTCCGCGAAACATCAATCTTGAGCGACTCTGTGCGCTAACAAAGGCTGCGTACCAACATGACCGTCAACTGAATTCAGAATCTCTCAGTTGGGAGTCTGCGTTTGCGGTTTTCACAAAAAATCAGCATCCTATGGGCGGTCTTCTGCAATTCGCAGGAATGAAACGCCGTAGGCCAAGGTGGGACGGCCTTCGACTCATTGTCACAGCGTTACTGCCCGTATTAGCCGTGGTGCTTATCGCCTTGTACGCAAATGAGAATTTGTTCCGGTCAGTAGGAATCGCTGCGGGATGTGTCGTCATTATGATCTTCCTATTCTTTGGTTCGAAGCGCATCGAAAAACAGCGACTGAATGAAGAAATTGAGAGATGCAGGCTTGCCTTTCGCCCCAAATAGAATGTAACTCCTGATTTGCACGCCTTATCGGACATGTCGTTTTGATCGGTTCCAGTTGTCCGGTAACGGCTGCCAGGCACTAGCTTCTCGTATTACGGTCGCTTGACTGATGGAGCGTGGAAGTGTCTCTCAGAACTTGATGGCTGGAGCGAAATGACAGGGCTTTCCGTCGGCGGGAAAAGCGGAGTCTTTGAGTCTCTTCAGTTCATCCTCAATCGCCGAAAAATCAGGAGGTATTGTTTCTTCCTTTCCTGCGTATTTTCCAACGCCAAATGTCCTGCTCGTCTTTGCTAGACCGTCATCAATTGTGATGGTGTGCAATTCTAATTTCTCGTCACCTTGTGCCGCATACACAAAGATGAAATTCTTCTCGGGCAACTCGAAGAAATGTCTCTTGATAATCAATCGCACTAGATCCTTCACGACGTCCTGGCTCACTTTGGCCCTACAAGTGGGAATGTCGGTGACAGCCATGGGGCGGTCGGGGTATGCCTGTAGAATTAGCGAGCCATCGCCGCGCACGAAGAACCGTTGAACCCATCCCGCGTGGGTTGGCGGAAGGTGGACCACCGTCAGCCTTTGCAGGGCTGCAGAGTCTTGGAGCAATGGTTCCAGGTCAAGAGAGTGTCTCTCCGATTCAAACGCCTGCGGCAAAACAAAGAGAAGCAAAGCGAGGACGACTCTCATGGCAGTGCTCTTTATGATTCCATGCTGACGGGCCCGAGTTGTCTATTCTTTGCAGCCAAGACGACCCGCTTATTGCTGAATAATCAGTGGCGAGTAGTGGTTGAGAACCAACCGCCAGTGCCCTTGCTGCTTTACCCATACTCTGGTGAAGCGGTTGTTACGGGGGACAGCTTTGCCTTTGTCTTGCCCATTCATTGTGGAGATGCCAGTCTCGACAGCCGTGTTTCCGTAGATGCGCACCTGAACCTCGTCGGTGGTGATAGACTGAAATTTCAATTCACCGGACGTAAAATCTGAAATCACCTGCGGCTTGGTTCTCACGGCACCGCTTGGCCCTACGCCGATAAAATCAGCAGCATAGATGCGCTCAAGGGCCTCCGTATCAGCATCGATCTGCGCCTGAATGCGTTCATGATCCAGTTGCCTTATGACCTGCTCAATGTTTCTTCTTCGATCCCAATTCGCGCGCGGGCTTTGTCCTAGGGCGATAGAGGCCGTCGTAAGGACCAGGACGGCCATGACAATTATTCGTCTCACGGAGAGCTCACCTTTGTTAATTGCTCACTCGCGTGCTCGTTTCTTCAGCGCATAATGGTTGAGTTGACGCGGGGGCGCGATTTCATTCAAGCATCGCCGGACCCGAGCGGTCAATGTGATGGACGAACTCTGCAGGTGTTCGGGTTCATCCCCGGAATGCCTTCCTTCCATTCGAGAAATGACGAGGCTCAAGTCCTGGTAAGTTCTTACCGGACATGTGGAATCGCTGATCGGCACTTGACGGTTACGGCGTTTATCGTCCAAGTGCCGCGACGGTTCGCTTCGATTGCTTCTCGAACGCGGGTGCAGGATAGCTTGCGGGTAGCCGACAATCCGGGATTTGGCCATTTAATCACCACAAGCGCGTCTTTGTTACCGATTGGAATTGACTGCAGAGTCGAGAATTCCTCCAGTACGCCTACGTTGACTTGCGTTCTGTCCCCAACCTAAGATGAGCGACAGTGACTGACGTTTCCTCTTTGATCGGCCGAACTGTCTCCCACTATCGGATTGTGGCGGAGATCGGTGGCGGCGGCATGGGAGTCGTGTACAAAGCCGAGGACACGCGATTACACCGTTCCGTCGGGTTGAAATTCCTGCCTGGTGACATCTCCGACGATACCGCCGCTCTGGAACGATTCCGGCGGGAAGCTCAAGCCGCATCGGGGTTGAATCACCCAAACATTTGCACCGTTTACGACGTCGGCGAGGAAGACGGCCGGCACTTTATCGTCATGGAGTTTCTCGACGGCCAGACGTTGAAGCAGCGGATTTCCGGAAAGCCGCTGCCGCCGGACGAAGTGGTGGAGTTTGGGATTGAGATTGCGGACGCGCTGGACGCAGCCCACGCGAAGGGGATCGTCCATCGCGACATCAAGCCGGCAAATATTTTCGTGACGTGGCGCGGACATATCAAGATTCTGGATTTTGGCTTGGCAAAGCTGACACTTGGGCGCGGCGCCGTGGATTTTTCGGCGATGCCTACCGTCACCCACCTCGAACAACTCACTCATCCGGGCTCGGCGATTGGCACCTTCGCGTACATGTCGCCGGAACAGGTGCGGGGGGAGGAAGTAGACACCCGCACGGATCTGTTTTCCTTCGGTGTAGTGCTCTACGAAATGGCGACTGGAGTTCGGCCGTTTCGTGGCGAGACTACGGGCGTGATCGCGGAAGCGATTCTTAACCGCGCCCCGGTGGCGCCAGTTCGGTTGAATCCTGACCTTCCGCCAAAGTTGGAAGAGATCATCAACAAAGCGTTGGAGAAGGACCGAAAGCTGCGCTACCAGAATGCCGTCGACATGCGCGCGGATTTGCAGCGGCTGAAGCGGGATTCGGATTCGGGGCATAGCGCCGACGTAACGGCCGGGACGTCCGTGAAGCTCGCGACGAAAAGCACTCGAATTCGAAGAGCGATAATGAGTTTCGTAGCGATATTGATCGTAGTACTGGCGGTGGGCGGCTGGCTGTTTTTCTCCCGCAAGGCGCCTGCGCTGACAGACAAAGACGCCATCGTCCTCGCGGACTTCACCAACTCCACCGGCGATCCGGTTTTCGACGGCACACTGCGGCGGGGTTTGGCCGTGCAACTTGAACAGTCTCCTTTCTTGAGCCTTGTTCCTGAAGACCGCGTCCAACAAGCGCTGCGCATGATGAGCCAGCCTGCCGATGCGCACCTGACTTCGCAACTCGCGCGAGAAGTCTGTCAGCGCACTGCCGGTGCCGCCGTGCTGGAAGGTTCTATCGCAGCTCTAGGGAACCAGTATGTCCTCGGTCTACGAGCGGAAAACTGCCGCACTGGGAAAGTTCTCGATGACGAACTGCTCCAAGCCGCTAAGAAAGAAGATGTGTTGAATGCCCTGAGTAAAATGGCCCGCAACTTTAGGACGCGTGTCGGTGAATCGCTCTCCACCATTCAGCAACATGATGTCCCCCTCGAGGAAGCCAGCACGTCTTCGCTCCAGGCTTTGCAATCCTACAGCATGGGCTGGCAACGTAATGCCTCAGCGGGCGCCGATGCCGGTCTGCCTTTTTTCAAACGCGCCGTGGAGATCGACCCGAAATTTGCGATGGGCTATGCTGCGCTCGGGCTCTACTACGGGACGACTGGTGAGTCCGACCTTGCCGCGGAGAACATTCGCAAAGCCTATGAATTGCGTGATCGTGTGAGTGACAAAGAGAAGTTTTTCATCACTGCCTACTATGATGGCCGCGCAACAGGAAACCAAGAAAAGGCACAGCAGACCTGCGACCAGTGGGCGCAAGTTTATCCCCGCGAGTGGACACCTCACACTTTCCTGTCCGGTTTCATTTATCCTGTGCTTGGCAGATATGAAAAAGCAGCAGAAGAGGGTCGCAAGGCTATCGAACTTGCTCCAGACACTTACACCGGATATTTCCTCCTTGGCTACGACTTTGTTTACCTTGACCGCCGGGCAGAGGCTGAAGACGTGCTTCGGAGGGCATCCGAGCGAAAAATGGAAGCTCCTTTCCTGTCGCTTCTGCGATTCGATCTCGACTTTTTGAAAGGCGACAGCGCAGGCATGCAACGGGAAGTGGCCGCGGCTCAAGATAAGCCTGGCGCCGAGGACTGGATTTCGGACCGCCAGGCTTTCGCACTGGCGTATACCGGTCACCTGCAAGAAGCTCAGACGGTGGTCACAGCGAGCGAGCGATTTAGCACGCCAGGCAGGACATCGCGAAAGAGCGGCACTATTTGGAACCAGAGCCGCATTGTGGGAAGCCTTTTTCGGGAATGCGCCTTTGGCACAGCGGACGGCCAAGGATGCACTTGAGCTTGCCAAAAACCGGGAGGTCAAGTATGGCGCAGCGCTCGTGCTGGCCATGTCCGGTGATGCCTCCCAGGCTCAGTTTCTGGCTAATGATTTGGAACGGGATTTCCCCGAGGACACTTCGGTCCGCTTCAACTACCTCCCGGCTGTTTACGCCACTCTGGCGCTTGACCATGGTGATCCTTCCAAGGCGATTAAACTTCTCCAAGTTGCCATTCCTTACGAATTAAGCAGTCCGCGCAGCGCCACATTTGCGTATTTTGGAGCCCTCTATCCGGTCTACGTGCGCGGCCAAGCATACTTGGCCGCCCGCCAAGGTGCCGAAGCCGCCAGGGAATTTCAGAAAATTGTGGATCACCGCGGAATCGTGATTGGAGACGCGTTCGGCGTGCTTGCGCGTCTCGGCATGGCCCGCGCCTACGCAATGCAAGGTGACACAGCCAATGCTCGCAAGAACTACCAGGATTTCCTCACTCTTTGGAAGGACGCCGATTCCGAGATTCCCATCTTGAAAAAAGCGAAGCTGGAGAGCGCAAAACTGCAGTAGCGTGTTGCCTTCGATTGGGAATGGATGACGGCAAGCCAGAAGTAATCTGGGTCATAAGGCCCATTGTGCGAAATCGCGACTGCCTCAGTCCACTTGCCCGTTTACGCGCAATCGGAAACTTGATGTCCGGTAAGCGTTTGTCGAGACTTACCCCAACTCGGGGTCAGATTAATCCGCCGAGACGTGTTGGCCGAAGCATCTGGACGCCCCCTCAAAACAAGCGTAGTCGGCAGGCTATTAGAATCATTCAACGAATGGTTCCGCTGCAACGAGTTGGCGGACCCCAGAAGTAACCACTAGAAATAACTCGGCATGAGGTTTGGCCGCGTCATCTATGGCCGCTAATTGCTGGGTGCGCTTGTCTCCTGTAACACGGTTTCCGGTTTCAATATTGTCGAGCGCCTCCAATCCTGTTGATCCAAGGTTGCAAAGTTCATGGGACAGGGGAATTAATTCCTGGAGAGAGCTGGAAGAATACAGGAACGGCTGCAGCCTCGCGTCGTTGTCGCGCCACCGCTTGAACCATTTGCGCAGTTCAAGCCGTGAGTCGGGATCCTGAATTGCCTGCTGAGCCAATATGTTGAATTCGCGCCCGACATTGCTTTCTGGGGAAACAGCATCCACCAAGCGATTCAGCGGTGTTTGTGTGCTGTAAGCTTGAGTCTTTTCGCGCTCATAATCTTTCACCGGTTCCACTACCGCGGACAGCGTCTCGAATAATTGCCTCGGTGTCTTTCCAGCGACATCATCCAGCATTTTCCGGTTATTTACGTTGTGGAGTAACTTGAGTCTCTCCAGGCTGATGCTAAGAGCGGCAAGCCGTTTATACATAGACGTCGCCCCGGTGACGGAAGCGGGGGACCACAGGCGCTCAGCGATCGCGCCGAGCCGGGGCCAAATTCGATTGTCGATGTTTTCAGGTGTAGCGTATTCCGTCCATTGAGCGGCTTCTCCTCCAAGGATTAACGCTTTCTGCGCGTCGGAAAGAGAAGTACTCACTCCGCTCAGTGGCTCGACGGCATAATACCGTGATGCTGGATACATTAGATCGAGATACCAACCAGCTGAAAGAATCGTTGGAAATCCCATCTGCGCAGCGGCCGAGAGAGTATCCGGTCCTCGCCAGGATTGCACCAAGGTATCTTTTGGCAGATCTGGATTAAGAATTTCTTCCCACCCTTCCATATGTTTTCCATGTTTGGCGAGGATCACCTGAACACGCTTGCTGAAGTAGGTTTGCAGGTCGTGATTATCTTTTATGGCGTGGGCGCGCATCCATTCCTGAATTTTCTCGTTTCCATCCCAATATTTTCCATCGACTTCGTCACCACCGATGTGAAAGTAAGGGTCTGGAAACAGAGAAGCCATTTCGCCCAGCACGCTGTCCAGTACTTGATAAGTCTCTTCTAGGGTGGGATCAATGGGTGGACGAACAGCGTCACTCATCCCGCGAACTAGGTGTGCCGGTGGCGGTGCCGATGCGATATTGGGATGAGCGATCAACCAGCTTACTGCGTGCCCAGGAATGTCAAACTCTGGAACCACGCGAACGCCACGTTCACGCGCGTAAGAGAGTAGCTCTCGAATTTGATGCTGGGTGTAATACTGGCCGTCCGAGGCAAGTTCTTGGAGTTTGGGAGCGTTCCTGCTTTCCACACGAAACCCTTCATCATCGGAGAGATGGAGATGGAGCGTGTTGAGTTTCACCGCTGCCATGCCATCGATATTTCGCTTGATAACTTCAAGAGGGATGAAGTGCCGAGTGACATCAATCATCAATCCGCGCCACGGAAACCGGGGGCGATCTTCCACGCGAACAGCCGGAATGATCCAGTCGTGCTTATCTTTCTGGATTAACTGAAGTAAAGTTTCGACTCCACGCAAAACGCCTAGCGGAGTGCCAGCTGTCAACTCAATCTTGCTTTCATCAACTAATAGGCTGTAACTCTCATCCTCGCCAAGCGCTTGCAGCTTCTGGCCAGGCGCATCACAGCGGATGACCAAGAGAGCCGCGGTGCTGTTGTTCACACTGCTTCTAGAGGAAAGCTTTGTTTCTGCGTCCAGTTGGCGCCGGAAGTGAGCGATTGCATATTGAACGCGTTCGTCACCTCCCTTCACTTCAAACCGCGGCAATTGAACAAGCTTCAAAAATCCTTCCCGCTGTTCGATTCGCGCCGGCCAAGGCATTAAATTGAATTCTTGTGCGGAACAAGATAGAGAAAAAGTGAAGGCCAGAGCCGCGACGCAAGAACCTATCAGCTGTTTTCTTGCACCGAAGAATGCCGTTTTCACTTTTTCACCGAAGGCAAAGTTCTCACTATCCTTTATGTCCCTGAGACTTGGAGAGCGATCCTCAACGTTCACAATCCCGCACTCTACCCGGCCGGGCTGATTATCGTCAGCAAACCGAACGATTTGGACCGCAAGGTTATGCATGGTTTTATATGGAACTACAAGCGGCAACCAGACCGCAACCGCTTTGATTGTGGCGAAGTCGGAGGGTTTCAACAGCTCGAGCGTCGAGTTCCTGGGAGTGCTGCTAATTAGTGTGATTTCCCCAAGACTTCCTTCAATAACTCCGTTGTCCGCATCACCGGGTGACCCAGAACATGGTGATGGTGCCGATGGCGTAGGGGGACGAGTTCGGCCCAACGCGGGAATGGCCGCATATCCTGCCCTCGTCCATGGATGTGAGTGGCTGGCAATATGTAAATCGTGCGAAGTGGATATTGCACGCAATTATTTTTTAATCGTATTGTTCCGCTTAGAGGGTTAAGTCGTGGGCGGATCTCCGTCAGCGATTCCAGTGAGTCTGAATCCGACGTCGCCACGGCAAGAACGATTCATGACAGAGAAAACTCGATCCAGAATGATACCGACCATCGTAGTGATTGCCGTTGTATCGCTTGCATCCATCCTGAGCAGCGGGTCCTCTCAGAGCGCGCCTACGAGCGCGAAACCGACAAAGGAGAAAGTTGTTTACGTCTGTGCTTGTCTGAAAACAAAGTCCTGTTCTTGCATGACCGAGGCCAAAACTAAGGGGCCCTGCGCCTGCGGTACCGCTGGCGGGCCCCCCATGAAGGCAGTGCCGCCAGATAGTGACTGGGCTAAGGAGAATCGCGAAGCGCTCGCGAATTAGCTACAAAGAGAAACGCGCTGCCCCTCTTGCCCCGAACGATCTGCAACTCCGCAGCGCGTTTTCAAGTGTGTTGCTGAGTCTTGCGATGAGCATAGATGAAGTGCGTCACCTTTGGCTTCGCCTCAAAGCGATCAACATCCTCCTCGATCGCGCGGTCGGCCATAATCACACGCTCGTGTTGGCGCAGGTGTTCTGCCCATGATTCCACGATGAAGGTTTCCACGTAGTGCGTTGGGCGCTCTGTATCGCGATAAATACCCCAGCGGTACGCGCCATCGCGCCTGCGCAGGCGCGACAATTTTTGGAGAGCGGCGAGAAATTCCTCTGCTTGGTTCGCTTCAACGTAGTATTCCACTGTAACCAACACCGGACCCAGGTCGAGGCCGACGTCACCGACAAAAATCGGTTTGGGCCAATGATTCCAAGCTTCCAAATCCACGGGTGCATCGACCAGTCGGGATATCAAAATCAGCAGAGGAGAAGCGGCCGTACCGATCGCCGCGGCCAGCAAAGAAAAATGCGTCCCTTTGTGCGCCGCGACATATCCCCAAAATGCGCTGCCGCCGGTCCACGTCCCCATGTAGACGAGCATAAAAACGGACATTGCCCGAGCGCGGACCCAATCGGGCGCAAGATTCTGCATCAGCGTACTCATCAGCGACATGACGACAGTCCACGCGGCCCCGCCAAGTAGAATGGCGAGGCACAACAGCGCAATCGACTTGAATGCGGCTACGCCCCACAAAGTTAGTGCAAAAATCGTGGTGCCGAGAGTCAACATGGCGTCACTGGAGAAAGATGATCGCGTCCGCTGCAGCGCCATTGCCCCCAACACGGCTCCGCCGCCGAAGGCAGTCAAAAGCAATCCGTAAAATGTGGCGCTCGGGCGCAGTGCATGCGCGACGGTAGGCAATAATGCCCAGAACGCGCTCGCGAAAAACATGATTGAGCCGATGCGGCCGAGGACGGTCAAAACCTTGGGCGCGTTTAGCGTCCAACGAACTGCCGCGCGTATCGCGCCTGAGACCCTTTCTCGCAGGAAGCCTTGCGATTGCGGTGGCCGTTTCCATCGTGCGATTACCCAGATAACCACCAGAAACGAAAGGGCGTTCAACGTAAACGCAGTGGCCACACCGGACGCCGCAATCAAAAATCCACCGAGCGCAGGTCCCACCGCGCGCGCCAAATTGAACTCGATGCCGTTGAGCGCAATGGCCGGCATTAAGTCATCTTGCGGCACAAGTTCCGGAAGGACGGCTCGCCATGCAGGTGATTCAAACGCATCTCCAATCGAAAGCGCAAAGGTCAGGAAGAGCAGCAACCACGGAGTAATCAGATGGAAAACGGAAAGCACAGCAAGCGCCGCAGCCATGGAAAACATCCACACTTCCATGGTCAGAATCACCTTGCGCCGATCGAAGATATCGCCCACTGCCCCGGCGGGCAGCGCCAGTAGAAAGAACGGCAGAGCCGAAGCCGTTTGAGTAAGAGCCACGAGCAGCGGACCCGCGCCTTGCGATGCCATCAGCCATGCAGCGCCCACGCCTTGCATGAATGCGCCGATGTCCGAGACGAAGCCAGCGATCAAGATGTTGCGGAACAGGGGCAGGCGCAAAGGCCGCCACGTACTGAATGCTGTGGAGGCCTCGTGGAGTGGGGCTGGTTCCCCTATCGTCGGATATTCGGGTGCTTCGCGCGGCTGTTGCTGTTCGTCCACTCCTGTGGTTATACCACTAACTCGTAAAAGCCAGGTTTGCAGGAGCGAGTGGGCTTTGCAGACAGGCGTCCGAGAGGTGGCGCGCGACGCAGTTGGGTGGCAGAAACCAGCCCATTTGTCTTACTCATTCCCAGCCGTTAGTGGAAATACCTTTTAGCCTTTCCCGCAGATCCAAAGCGGTCATCGGATACCATAATCCATTTTCCGATACGGCGTTAGACAGGATCAGCCTAAAAATACTACATCCGAGGGACGCGCTGAGCATCCAACGGAAAACGGGCTGGTGATTTTCATTGATAGTTGAGAGCACCACATCACCCTTGGGGAGGAGAACACGATGCAACTTCAAAGCAGACTACTTCACCGCTTATCACAACCTAAAGCTGACACGAGATGCCAAAGGTATACTGGTCGCTGAATTCCACAGCAACGGCGGGCCGTTCATTATGACCGCGCAATCTCACACGGAATTTGTCGATGCCTTCTACCGGATTGCGCAAGATCGAGCGAACAAGATCGTAATCCTCACGGGCGCAGGTGGGGAGTTCATTACTGATGTCGATTGGTCCTCTTTCGGCGATGTCTCCGATCCCGGCGTTTGGAGCCAAGTTCACGACGAAGGCGTTCAGGTTTTGGAAAATATAGCCAACATACGCGTGCCGGTCATCGCGGCTATCGAGGGACGTGCCCATGTGCACTCAGACTACGCGCTACTGGCCAGCGTAATTGTGGCGGCGGAGGGTGCGACCTTCCAGGACGTGGCCCACTTCGCCGCGGGCGTTGCGCCCGGTGACGGAGTCTTTACCACCTGGAGTTATCGCGCTGGAGCGGGACGAGCGGAGGCGTTCCTGCTGAACCCACAGCCATTGACCGGCGCGTATTGCGCACGAATGGGGAGTGGTTGCCGAAGTTGTTCCGAACGGAAAGGCTCTCAGCCGGGCGCGGGAATTGGCCGAGTTATACTTGAAGGCTCCGGAAGTGACGCGCCGCAATACGCGCGTCCATTTCATTCAGCCTTTGAAAGAGCGCATCGTGCGAGAGGTTGGCTACGGGCTGTCGCTCGAAGGAGCGTCGTCAGCCGCTCTCGTGAAATCAATGCAAGCCAAGAATGAACCTGTCGCTCGGAAAGGAAAAGGCGCATAACGAGGGCGAAAACACTTCATTGGCTGGCCCTTCCGAGTCAACTCCCGGTAAGTCGGGTTGCCCGAAAAGCGGTTTTGACCTAAATCCACATGGACGGATACGGCGTTAATCAGGCAATGACAAACCGGCTTTTAAAAATCGCCATCAGAAACCACGTGGATTCGCACCGCCTTTGGCCGAGTTCATTCTCAGCGATCCCTATGGGGCGCTGAGTCCGCGAATCAAGAGCCAGGTTTACAAGGGCAAAGAGACTGTCGGCGGCGTCGAGTGTCACCATCTGAGTTTGGGCGGCGAGGTGGCTGACTCAGAACTCTGGATCGGCGTCGCTGATCTGCTGCCGCACAAACTGGTGGCGACGTTCAAAGATCGCGAGGGCAGTCCTCAGCTCCAGGCTGACTTTTCCGACTGGAATCTGGCTGCCACGCTCGATGACAACTTCTTCACCTTCGTGGCGCCGCAAGACGCCGCGAGCGTCGACATGGTAACGGAGGCCCAGATGAAAGAAACCGCCGAAAAAGTGGCTTCGCGGCAAAAATAACCCGTATCAGTCTCCAACAAAGAATGAGGCGGAAGGACCATAACGATATGAAACCAACAATTAGCCGATACCGCGGATCGATAAGCGCACGTAAACGAACTAAAGCCGTGGTGAGGGCTGCTATTCTTGGCACCGTGTTGATGCCAGTTGTGTCCGTCGCGTTGGCGCAGGTTTACGGCGTCGCCAAGAAAACCACGGTAGTGAGTGGCCCGAACGGGACTGCAGCAGTCCACAAAACCACAGTTGTCTCTGGAGGTGGCATGCCACATGGCTACATCGCCGTGCTGCCTGTTGGTTATCGCGCGGTTACGATTACGGGCGTGCGGTACTACACCGTGGGCGGCATTTACTACCGTCCGCAAATGTACCAGGGCCGCACGGTGTATGTAGCAGTCCGCCTCTAATTTGATGTTCGCTGCGCCCTTTGAAGTCCTTAGTCCGCCCAGAATACATGCCAAGCGCGGAGATCACTTCCTACAGGTTGACTCATCAGGACTTAGCGAAGGAAAAGCATAGCCGGGTGCTAGTGTCTCTTTGGCTTTTTTGTTAGATCCTTTCCGCCCTCTGATTGCCTTAAGGTGACCACACGCAAGGTGTGCGCTTTGGTGAAGTAGCGGTAAGCTGCTTCCTGCGTTTTTTGGGTTGTCCCACATGAACATAAGCCCGGGACTTTGCCCATGTTTTTATTGCAGGACCGTCCGCCAAAGCGGCTGGGATAACCGCTCGGAGCCTTACTCCGTGGTCTTCCACTTCATCTGATAAACCTGGGTCACGCTGTTATCGCTCATGGTTGCGATATAGCCCTCAGGAGTGATGGATACGAAATCCAGCGTTCCATTCAGGGCGGGGTTCAACCCCGTAAACTTCGCGAATAATTCCCACTTCCCGTCTGGCACCGTAAGCCGGTAGATTCCGGTTTGCTCGCCGGTGGCCGCTTCCGACGGGCCTCGCATCAAATAAAGCGATTTCGAGTCCGGAGCCCACACAAAAAATCCCCAATCGTGCTCAAAAATCTTCAACTGTTTCCACTGCTTAATCTTCACGGAATAAATCGCCAGGCACTTCGGTGGATTCTGAATTGCTGCCAGGTACTGTCCGTCGGGCGACCACAAGGGTGCATAGTAGCCATCCGATCCCGGCATGGTCGATACCTTCCTCGTCTCCAGATCCAGAATACGGGTGCGCAGGTGTCCCGCGATTGGGTAATCGTTAAAGTAGATGGACCTCCCGTCCGGTGACCAACTCGGCAGTACTTCCATGAAACCTTCTGACGTCAGCTTTTCCGGCGCGCCACTGTCGACGCTGACGCGATAAAGCTCCCGCCAGTCGGAGTATGCAATCCACTTGCTGTCCGGTGACCACGTGGGCATCTGCGCATAAGTGTTTGTGAGTTGCAACTTCTCGCTGCCGTCAATCTTGCAGCGCCACAAATAACCTCTCGGATAATCCGTGTATACCATCCATTTCCGGTCCGGTGAAACCACAAGCTGCGTCGACGGTAGTCCTCCCAGGTACGGCAAAAATCGCTTTTCCTTTTCGTCGTAGAAATGCATCGATCCCTGCGCCAGGCGCCCCACGACGAACATTCCATTGCCATCCCGGCTCGGCGCCATACTGGTCACTTCGGGTTGGCCCGGCGTCAATCGCACCGCAGACGGCTTGTTCCAGAACTCATACCGCTTTGGCTCGAAATACTCGTAAAGATTGTTGGGTCCGTCTTTGTACGAGTTAAAAACAAAATGCTTTCCGCCCGGCGTCCAGATTCCGCTATAAATGCCGGTGTCCTCGGACCAATGCTGAGGAAGAGGAAGCAAATGTGGATTTTTGCCGTCCACGTTCAGTTCCCAGATCCTCGTAATATCGTTCTCCAGGGTGCTTCTCGACACCGTTACACGAATTTTTTTGGAGTCCGGCGAAAAAATGGGATTGCCCGGCACCATGTGGTGGGTGTTCCAGATTTCTTTTACGTTTTGTCCGTCGCTGTCACACACATAGACCGATTCTTTTTCATTGAACGCAATCAATTTCCCATCCGGGGAATAGCTTGCGCCGCGTGCCGTGATATTTCCCAACCGCTTCGCCGTACCTCCGAGCACGGGCATGGTCCATATTGTTCCGCGCTGTGTTTCGTCGTACAGATCGTTCTGTAGCAGCAAAAACTCAGAGCCATCAGGCGAAATATCCAGGATACCCATGGCGCCGATCGCAGCGCGGAGAGGCGCCGTGTCTCCCCCCTTTACGGACATTTCCACTGGATTGTGTTCACTGACGAAATAAATACGCGATCCGTCTGTGAGGATCGGCGGACTTTTGATTTCGCTCGTAAAGGTGAGCTGCTCCATTGGCAGTGGAGCAGAATCGGCAGGCGTGCTGCGATCACTAAGCGCAACCCATGCGGCGGCGCAGACCACTGCTGCAGCCGCGGCCCCAATCCAGACCCACCTCTTCGACCTTTCTTGCTTTGCCAGCTCCGTCGGCAACCCGCTCTGCGATCGTTCCGTTTCCTTCTTCATCAGCCGGCGCAAATCCACGATCAGTTCATGGGCCGTCTGATAACGGTCCTCGCGATCCTTCTCAAGAGTCTTCGCAACGATTCGTTGGAGTTCTTCGGGTGCCTCGGGATTCAACTCGCGAATGGGTTTCGGCTCTTTGTGCAGAATCTCGCCGATGATCGTTGCGGAAGATTCTCCGGGGAACGCGCGCTTCCCGGTCGCCATCTCATAGAGAACGATACCAAACGAAAAAATGTCGCTCCGCGCATCGATGTCCCTGTCCTGCGCCTGTTCCGGGGACATGTACGCTACGGTTCCGACAATGGCGCCGCGCTCTGTGATCGGAGCCGAAACCGTTGGCGACTCACCGATTGGCGTGCTATCCAGAATCACGCGTTTCGCCAGGCCGAAGTCCGCCAGCTTCACGTGACTGCGGTTGGTCACAAAAATGTTGGATGGTTTGATATCCCGGTGGACGATCCCGTTCTTGTGCGCAATCTCCAGCCCTGCGGCGATCTGCATCGCATAGTCCAGCCACGTCTCCAGCGGCAGCGGGCGCGCTCCGATCTTTTCCTTTAGCGTCTGCCCTTCGAGCAACTCCATGGCGATGAACGTCTGGCCATCCTGCTCGCCGATGTCATAGACAGTACAGATGTTGTGGTGATTTAACGCTGAGGCCGCCTGCGCCTCGCGTTGAAAACGCGCCTGCGCATGAGCATCCCGCTGTCCTTCAGGTGGGAGAAACTTGAGGGCCACGAAACGTCCCAGCCGAGTGTCCTCGGCCTTATACACCACCCCATTTCCTCCAGCGCCAAGCTTTTCGACAATGAGGTATCGCGATGTCGTCGGCTGGCTGCTGGGTGGTGTTCGTGGGTCCTCCATTGTCGGCGTATGTTAGGTGTATCTCTCCATGCAAGTCAATCAAGCGGATCTGGCACCTGTCTGCTGGTCATAATTCGCGCCAGCTCCCTCTTTTTCTTTACCGCCTCGCCGTCTCCTCCCGGCATCGTAAGGTTAGAGAGGGGGAAGTTGAAATATAATGTGCTTTGACAGACAAACTGGGTCCTGATAAGACTCCCTTGTATTGATTGGCCCGGCCAACTCATGGATGGTCGGCCAGCCGGATGTAATCCAGATTGGAATATGCGGATCGATAACGACAAGTCGGCCAGTGTTTACTGATGACTTTCGGGAGTGGGATTTCCCAGGTATGGAACCTAAGTCCGTTACCGTACATGTGGAATCAGCCCAGATCTCATTGTCCGGTAAGACGGCTTACCAGTTGGTGACTTACCTCGAGCAAATCGCGTCCAGGATAACTTCCGAGTGGCCGACCACCTCGGATTTGGCACTACTGTTGTTTGCGTTTCAGCGGTTTGCCAATTGCGAGCAGGAAGATGGCACTCTTATCCTTTGCGTGCGGTGAAAAGAATTTAATTACATCATCGTCGAAGAAGGTCAGCCCGGTCGCGCCTAGATGCTGGGTATACGCAGCCAGGTAGACCTTGCCGCCGATGGCACCCGCCTCCAGCTGGACGGCCCGGTATCCGCGGTTCCCATATCGCTCCAGGATGCGTTTTAAATCGGCGAGAAAGAAGATGTCCACGCAGGCGTCCGCCGGCAGCTCCTGTTCCAGACCAAGATGATGGGCCTCGGCACGGAATTCCCCCTCCTTCAAAACCTCCAGGGTGTTGAGCTGACGCCTGAAGAAGTATGCGCCCGGCTTGAGTCCCTCCACCGAATGCACGATCAGGTAGAGATCGTTAAGCTGCCCATGCCCGCCCGGAGGCTCAAGGAAGTCAGCCGGAAGACCTCGCGTAGCATAGTCGAGAATTGTAGAAAGTTGTGCCGGCGTTATGGACGCCGCCTTATCGAACGTTCGGGTAGAACCGCGGCGCAGGATCACCTCCTCGATCGTGTCCTTCAGTTGTTCTTCTTCCGGCTGGCGCGGGAGGCGAACTGTCTCTCCCGTCAGAACGGAATATGGAAGGACTGGTGGCTTGCCGCGCCACAGATTTACTTCCTCTACGGACTCAAGTGAAGACTCGTCGTGTATCGCGAGCATGGCGGGATATTCAACCTCACGTTCAGAAAGAGGGATCGTCTCAAGGCCGAGCTCGGGAATCTCTCTCGATGCCGGCAGCCAACTCTCCAAAGTTCGGCCGATCGGTACGAGGCAGAAGGAAACCTCACGTCGCGTATCCAGATCAAGTAGGCGGTTCACCTCCGTGTCCACGAACCCGAGCACGATCTCGGCCGGCAGCCCCGAAGCCGCAGAGACGGCCAGCATATTTGCCAGCAGGGTGCCGTTGTCCCAACCGAAATGGCGATAGGTACGCGCCTGGTACTTCCAGGCGTTCCGCCAGTAGATCCCGGTGCAGATGATCGTGGCGGGAGCGTGAGCCACTGCAGGTTCCATCCCCGTCGCCTTAGCCAGGTTTCCGCGAAAATTACCCTTTCGCAGAAGCCGTAGCGATACATCCGCCGGATTAAAGTGATACACGCCGGCATCCAAGCCCAGGAGATCTCCAGCCACAACATACAGTTCGATCTCGTAGAGAGCTCCGGTGCAAGCTGCGGCGCGAAAGTAGATTTCTCCAGCCGGATATGCGCGCTGTTTGGTAATCCCTGCCGAGAAATAAAGGAGCCGCGTCAGATCCTGAACGCCAGGAACCGAATCAGGCAGTGACAAAGGCACTGGTTTTGAGATTGCGGAAAGCGCGGCCACCCCTGTTTGTGGCACGTCCCGCGGAAGTGGAAGAGGTCCTATCTTTGGGTAGATTTTGAAAGGCAGCGGGCGATTCGCCCAGTCTAAGAAGTGAGGACAGTTACGAACGCTCCAGTAGGAGTGCTTCGTGCCGTCGTGATACTTCCAAGCTGCTTGGATTTCACGGTTGTTCATCGGCCCGCTACGCCAGACTAACACTTGCGGAGACCACGGGCGCAATGAGCTTATGATCGAAGAATAGGGCACTCAGAAGTAATCCACATGCCAGATTAACGACTTACCAGGCGCAACTCCGGGTTTTGCTCGTCATCCGCCCACAATTCTGAATTATTTCCCTAGAACGCGACTTGCAGGGACTTTCGGTCACTAGAGCCGGTGGGGTGCCCTGTGCCAAAGGATGAGGGCGACGGTCACGGCAAGCGTTACCACGAAAAAGTAGACGAAACGCATACTTTTGCGACTCTGTTCAGAGAAGTCCTCCAGAGCGCTAACCCTTGTCGTAGTAAACGATCGCCGTCTGACCGAATGCGGCTCCTTGCTCAGCTTCACTGACACCTGTGTATCGTTCATCGCCACGTGGACTTCCAAGGTAACCAGATCCACGTAACGAGCTCGATCGTGCAGAACGTTATTGGCGTTTGTAAGACAGAGAGTTCACAGAAGCCTGTGCCGGCTCACGATGATCTGATGAAGGCACTGTGCGAATGGCATGGGCAGACGCCGTATCAATCGTCAGAGAGTTGGGTATTCGCGAGTCCGGCGAAACAGGGCCGCAGGCCTTACCTAGCACAGCAAATCATGCAGCGCCATATTCTCCCCGTTGCGCGAAAGCTGGGAATCACCAAAAGAATTGGCTGGCATACTTTTCGTCACTATGCCGACCTCTTGACTATGCCGGACGAACTCTGGATGGAGTAATTAGGTGTCTCTCACTGAAGAGGTTCGCGTACACATGCCGATCGTTCACCCGGCATAGTCTGGGTGTAATTAAAGATGTTGTAAAAAGGCCAGCAGCTGGTCATCAGCCTTAAATCTGCCAGGCTTTCCATTGTGCGGTATCGTTTTTGCCAGGATTTCTTCTTTCATAGTGAGGTTTACATCCAGGTAGATCTGCGTGGTTTCGACCGATTCATGCCCTAACCAAAGAGCGATCACTGCTCGGTCAATCCCGGCCTGCAATAATTCCATCGCCGCGGTGTGTCGAAGCACATGTGGGGTTACGCGTTTTTTGCAGAGAGATGAACAAGTGCGACTGGCCGCTGCGACATGCTTGTCGAGTAAGTCTTCCAAACTGTCCGTACTGAGATGACCACCACTGGCGCTAGGAAACAACATTTCGGTATTTCGTCTCGGTGGTTCTGCCAGCCATGCTTTCAGCACCCCGACAGTCGTTTTGGTCAGCGGTGTGCATCGCTCTTTCCGCCCTTTTCCAGTACAGCGCACATGAGCGCCTATGCCAAGAGTCACGTCACTGCGCCGCAGACCAGTCAACTCGGATACGCGCAAGCCGGTTTGCACAGCTACTAACAATACGGCGTGGTCGCGGCGTCCGAACCACGTTGTCTGATCTGCGTGAACTGCAAGAGTAGGCGGAAAGTGTCCCGATAGGAACTGATAGTGTGGGGACTCGCCTGTCTCTGATTCATGAGGCGCTGCGTGAAGAAACTTTCGAGCAAGAAGGCGAGCGTCGCAGTCGGTTTCATATGCGCCTCTCCCAATGCTCTTCGAGCCGCTTCACGGCTAAGCCCATAAGTTCGGGGCAAGCGGTGAGATACCAGTAGGTATCGCTCACATGAACATGCCCCAGATAGGTGGACAGCACTGGCAGGCGACGATCGACGTCTTGACCGGAACGGTACCACTGCACCAGTGTTTCTGCGGCAAATCGATGGCGGAAGTCGTGTAGGCGGGGGCCATGGCTCGCGAACAAGCCACGCAATCCGGTTCGTCGGGAAAGGGTGTAGAAGGTGCGGCGGACGCGACTTGAGGTCAGGCGCGTTCCTCGTCTGGATATGAAGAAAAAGGACGCCGGTCGTCCAGCCAGAAATCTATCACGATGCGACGCGTAATCGGAGAGGATTCCTCTGAGTCGATCGATGAATGGGCACTAAGCGAGACTTGCCAAATTTCGTACCTCGAATGGTGAGAACGCTCTCTTTCAAGTCCACATCTTCCGATCGTAGGTTCACAGCCTCACTGATACGTAGGCCTGTCACAGGCAACAGCCCCAACAGACAGTGATAAGTCTTACTGGGCAGGCCGTGAAGCGACGGCAACTGCAATGCGGCTTTGAGCAATAGCCGAATTTCCTTGTCGCTATACAAGTAGGGTCGCGCCCGGCGAGGGCGGTGGGGCAGCAACCCCCACAGTGGTATCTCCGTTCGTGCATCGGTAGCACTCCAATAACGAGCAAATCCACGCACAAAGCTCAAGCGGCGGGCCCATTCGGAGGGATGTGCCGAAGGGTTTTCCTGTGCCCATTGCAAGGCAAGAGCTATGGTGATGTGGGATGCGTTGTGGCGCTTGAGGAACGAAACGAACTTCAGCAGGCCGCGCTCAGTGTCGTGTAGCTTGAACCCCAAACTACGGCGCATCTCGAGGTAGTCATGGACGGCTTTGCAGAGTGTGTTCATCGCGCACTCTCAGGCCATGGAAATGCCAGCGTCCGCAAAGCGGCGATGTCTACCTTGGCGTAAATCAAATGTGCTGCAGCACATTTAATTTATTATGCGCAGCGGAGCGTTATGTAGAGTCGCTGCAGTAAGTACTTGGCAGTCAGTCCCTTCCGCTTGGATCACAGCACATAAGATTTCATGATGCATTCCTACGTGGCCATCGAAGGAGCCACATCTCATAGGAGGTTCGTCATGGAACAAACCTGTTCGGAAAACTTGCAACTGGGGCGACTCGTCACTGGCGCGCTGGGCGAGATCGAGCGGTTAGGCTACAGCAGGAGATCACGGAATCGGTATCGAGCAACCTGGGAACACCTAATCGCGTTTGCCCGCCGGAAAAAACTGGGAGATGAGTTTTCCGCAGATTTGGCGACGCGCTTTCTAGAGGAGTATTGCGTCAGGGATAAGCAGGTGGATGGGCCGGGCGATGGCTGGCGTCGGCATATGGTATTCAGCGTAAGGGTGCTTGCCGATTTCGCTAAGAACGAGCGCATCGAAAGAGCATTCACGGAGGTCCAGGCGATCCATCTTCTTCCCGCCATGCAGAGCACACTTCGTGATTACGAACAGTACTGCAAAGATCGACTCCACCTTCAACCTTGGACCCTTCACCGGCGTACGACAGAACTCACGATCTTTTTGGATTTTCTCCATTCAAAGAAAGCGCGGACACTGGACCAAATTCAGGCGGCAGATCTGTCCGAGTTCGTATCCTGTCGGGAGCACTTAAAGCCGAAGACGGTCGCGCGAATCGTATCCGATGTGCGTTCCTTTCTCCGATTTCTCACCATGCGTGGAATTTTGCAAAAAGATCTCAGTGCGGAGCTGCCTAAAATCCGCGTTGCTAGAGATGCAACGATTCCATCGGTGTGGGATCAGGAACTCATCGTCCGGCTTCTCGGCGCAGTTGATCGCAGTTCCGCGAAAGGGAAACGAGATTACGCCATCCTCTTACTGGCATGCCGATTGGGATTGCGCGCTGGAGATATTCGCACGCTGAAACTGGACAACCTTCGTTGGGCGGAGTCGACCATAGAAATCACGCAAGCGAAGACAAGCACGCCATTGACTCTGCCTTTGACCAGCGAGGTCGGTGAGGCCCTGATCGACTACTTGAAATCGGGCCGCCCCCAAACGACACATAGAGACGTTTTCCTCAAAGTCTCCCCGCCGTTTGATCCTTTCAAGGAAAACAACAATCTGCACCACATTGTCACGTATTGGCGCCGGCTGGCTGGGATCACCTTTCGGAGTTCACAGAAGCGAGGCCTCCATTCGCTTCGCCATACTCTAGCGACTCGGCTCCTAGAAAAAGGTACGCCGCTTCCGACCATCGCGGAGATCTTAGGTCATACCAGTTTGGAATCAACACGTATCTACGCGAAGGCGGATGTAGAAGCCTTGCGGGATGTCGCATTGGATCCAGAGGAGCTGAATCATGCCAACTGATCCGTCCAACAGGTTCCAAAGCGTTCTATCTGGTTGCATAGAGAAATTTCTTCAGGAAAAGCACGCCTGTGGATACGACTATCAGGAGGCAACTCGAATCTTGCGGCGTCTCGACGACTTTTTGGTGCAGGAGGGACTGACGACGCAAGAGTTACCTGGCCGTATCGCCCGAAAGTGGTTAGCAAAGAAAGCGCACGAAAGCGCAGGAACCCAACAGCAACGGATCACCGTCACTCGGCAGTTCTCTAGATTTTTGATGCGGCTCGGCTATTCCGCGTATGTGCCCGATTCCACATTGGCGGCTCGAAATCGATCGAGTTTTGCACCCAGAATGCTGACCGACGAAGAGCTTCGAAGGTTCTTTCAGGCAGTGGACGCGCTCGAGCCTACGGCGCGTTCGCCTTTGCGTCATCTCATTATGCCGGAAGTTTTTCGGCTCCTATATGGCTGCGGGTTTCGTCTCGGAGAAGTGCTGAAACTACGGGTTCGAGACGTCGATCTGAATCAAGGCATCCTCACGGTTCGCCAGGGGAAATTCCGCAAAGATCGCTTGGTTCCTCCTGTCTTGTCCATCGTAAACCGCTTGCGAAAATATGCTGCCCATTTTGAAAATCGTCCGCCCGATGCGATCTTCTTCCCGGGACCGAATGGAAGGCCCTTCAGCTTACGCACCGTTTACACGCTGTTTCGTCAACTGTTGTTGCAGTGTGGAATTTCTCACGGCGGCCGAGGCAAGGGGCCCAGGATCCACGACGCACGTCACCAATTTGCTGTTCAGGCCTTACGACGGTGGTACCAAGACGGTGAGGATCTGGATGCCAAACTTCCCCTACTGGCGACCTACCTCGGGCATGTGAATCTTTCCGGGACTCAGCATTATCTTCATCTTACCGCCGAGCTTTTTCCCGAGATTACGGCACGAGCGGACGCAGCCTTTGGTGACGTCATTCCGCGGAGGGTCGAGCGATGAAACCGACCGATTTCTCCGTCCACGTGACGAGCTTTTTGACGCATTATCTGGCTGCGCAGCGGAATGTCAGCCCAAACACCATCAAGGCATACCGCGACGTTTTCACTCTCCTTCTCCGATTCTGCCGTGATGTGCAGGGAATCGCTCCGGAACGATTACGTCTCGAACAGATCGACGTTTCGTTCGTCGAAGCATTCCTGGATTACCTGGAGCGAGAAAGAAAGTCTTCACCCCGCACACGAAATCATCGGCTCGCAGCCTTACACGCATTCTACCGATATGTTCAGGCGGAAGAACCCGCCCGTATGCATCAGTGTCAAAAAATCCTCGCGATCCCGCTGCGCAGACATGCTCGCCCAACCGTCGGCTACCTTTCCAAAGAAGAGTTGGCTGAGATCCTGGCGCAGCCAGATCTCCACACGCCAGAGGGTCGAAGAGATGCAGTCATGCTGAGCGTACTTTACGACACGGGATCGCGTGTTCAGGAGCTGGTCGATCTTTCCGTCGGAGACGCGCGTTTGGATCCACCCGCTCAGATTCGCCTTCTGGGAAAGGGGCGCAAAATGCGAGCTGTGCCTTTGATGGCAAATACGGTTCAGCTTCTACGCAGTCACATGCAGGAAAACCAACTCGATCATCCCGAACAGTTCGACAAGCCGCTTTTCCACAACGCGCGCCACGAGCGACTGACGCGTTCAGGAATCCGCTACATCCTTCACAAATATGTCGTCCTGGCACGAAGCAAGTGTCCGAGTTTAAACCGAACCGTAAGTCCGCACACACTGAGGCACACGAAGGGTATGCACCTGTTGCAGAGCGGAGTCTCGCTCGACATGATCCGCGACTTCCTCGGTCACGAGGATGCCAAGACGACTCAGATTTACGCGAGGGCAAATCTGGAGATGAAGCGACGCGCACTTGAAAAGATCAGTGAGCCTTCGTCAGTCCAGATGATCCCGTGCTGGCAGCATAACAAGGGCCTTCTTGACTGGCTTCATTCCTTGTAACTCTCCCCAAGGACACGCGTGCATGCCAAGACTGACCCGAGCTCCGCCAACCAACCGAGAATATTATGCTGAGTCCAGCCAAGCGCGCGTTGACAATCGGAGACTAAGGACTCCCACTGCACATATCTACTGTCTGCACATAATAAATCGTTGTGGTCTGAGGAGATCGATGTCGCAACAGCTCGCCGATCTCGGCCAAAGATGCTCCCTGGCGAAGCATCTGGGTAGCGATGCCGTGTCGGAATTGATGAGCCCCATTCCGCGGCGAATGAATCCCTGCTCGTAGAAGAGCATGTCTCACTATGGAAGCAATCGCTTGGGGACCTTTGAAGCTTGCTATGGGTGCCTTACTACGAAGAAACACACAACGGTTGGCCGCTTTCGGACGTGCACTTCGCAGGTAGTTGGCAATACTCTTGCCGACATCCACGGGAAGCGGCAGTTGGGAATAGCGGCCACCCTTTCCGCGCACCGTGATCAACCCGTTCCGCCAATCGATATCCTCCAAACGGAGAGTCACGACCTCACTGGCCCGCAAACCTAACCGCGCCAGGAGCAACAGAATGGCGTGATCTCGTTGGCCTACAGCCGTCTTCCGGTTGCAAGAGGCCAACACCCGTTCGGTCTGCTCGGGCGGAAGCGCCTTGGGCAGGGTTGATAACGACCAGTTCGCAACGGCGGGCACACAGCCCGCGAGGTCTGTGCGCAGATCTCCACGATATTGTGCGAATCGTAGAAATGAGCGCAGCGCCGTCGTCATCAACTGGACCCGCTTGCTGTGAATCGAGGCCGCACGATGCCGGACAAATCCAATTATGTCGGCGGCACAGAGAGTGGACAGGTCGATGGGGCCGACACCGAAACGCTCGGCCAAAAACTGGCCGACGAACGGTAGGTAGTTGTGCACTGTGATCGTCGCCAGCGCGCGCTCCTGTCGTAAATAGAAACCGAACTCCTCTTGCAGTTGGTCTGCCGGAGCCGCTGCTGGCAATGACGGTTCAGGAATCACTCCCAGGCGGAGCAAGAGGTTCAAGAGCCTCTTCAAAGCTGCATGATCATCACTCTTAGGGCGTCGCTGTCGAGCTCGAACTCGCAGGTAGCGTTGACAATGTTCGGTTGTGATTTTAGATGGAACGATCTGACGTTTCGCCAACCATCGGCTGAAGTCTGCAACCAGACGGATCTGCGCCTCCGCTGTCGGCGAAGCATAGCCTTGTTGATGCATGTCAGCCGCATAGGAATCCACATACGGACCCAACGGGCCCTCACGCATGCGCTGTAATGACTTTGGGTTTTTGAAGATCAGGTTCATCGGTGTCCTCCTGACAGAAGACTCTGTCAGGAAAGCACCGACCAAACTATGCCGGGTTAATCGAGGTCGTCATATGCTCGGACGGGCCGAATTCCGTTCCACCCGGCATAGTCAGGAGGTCGGCATAGTGACGACTATTCCGGCTCCGGAATAGCCGACACACGTATTCGACGCTGCTTCGATCTACCGGTGCGGAATTGAAAATCATGCAGGAACTGTTGCGTCACTCCACGATTCGCGTGACGCTCGACACGTACACGCAGGCGGTCACGACTGAGAAACGCAATGCACAGGATGCCGTGGTCGCGCTCCTGTGCCCGCAAAAAATGCAATAAACGTGAGCTCTGCCTGGCGAGACCTCGTTTCCTGTACCTATTTTGTGCCTTTTTGTGCCCACGCGAAAACGGAGCACTTTCGGTAAGTTCTTTAGAAAGAATGGCGGGGACGACGAGACTCGAACTCGCGACCTCTGCCGTGACAGGGCAGCGCTGTGATGTAAACGATTGATATCAAACGGTGTCGGCGGACATCTTTTGATACGACAAAATACCAAATGTCACTTCTTATTGTCCCCTTATTGTACCCATATTTGGCCGGATTACTGAATTCCTCAGACCCAGGCGACGCCCTTTGCAGCGATGGCATTCTGGTATCGGAGCTCATCAGCGGCATGAGTGACTTTGACGGTCTTTTTCGCAAGATCGTTGCCAACCTGCAGAAGGCGTCGGAACAGCTACATTCACCAGTTTTTTCCGATAACAAGCTACGTGCTGCGGTATTGCAGTGGGACATTCCGTGGTTCAAACAACGGTACCCGGTCAACTTCAGCAGTTCGTCACCGAGATCGTGCAGCGAGCACTGTCGGAACTGCCCAGCCCAATCGATTTGCACGTGTTCAGTGACTATCAATTCGATCTTTTCAGCACGCTTAAATAGGTCGGTCCCTCAAGGCTCGCCGATAGAAGAAACTGCTGGAGAAACATGAACACGCCGGCTGAGCTTCTCGTTCCCGCCTCTGCTCTAGTCGCCGATTCTTGCTACCTCACCGGGCCGGATGGATTTTAGGCGGTCGAGGCAGGCCGACATGAGTGGGAGTAGGTCTTCGAAAAGAACGGACTTGCCGCAGAAAACGATAAGCGCAATCCTACGCCCTGCAAGATTCTGCTGATATTCGAATCCGCGATCTACGGTTAACAACACGTCGAATTTCGCCGCTTCCGCCGCTTCAAGAAGTTCGCCGTTCTCAAGTCCAGCGAACCCAGCGTAGCGAGCGCTCTGACATTCATGGCCAAGGAAGTGCTGTCTCAGCTGCTCGTTTACACACTCGTCGAGTAGAAGGCTCATTCAGGACTTGGCTGATAAGAGGTCCTGCGCTTCTTCCAGCGCAGCGATTGCCATCTCCCGCGAGACGGTGGGATATCCGGCGAGGAACTCTTCCAGCGTGTGGCCTCTTTCCAAGGAGTCGAACAAAAGCTGCAGCGGCACCCGCGTACCGCGAAACACGGCCGTACCGCCAAGAATCCTCGGGTTTTTGACAATCACGCTTTCCATGAGGGATCTCTGCGCCTCCTCAGCAAAAGTATAACACTAGATACGCAGCAAGGAGTTTCAGACGGTACGCAATTATCTTATCGCCTATGCACCCGACGAAGAGCCGCTCCTTGTACTCGCCGTGCTCGACGGTCGCCGAAGCCCACGCGTGCTCGCGACCATCCTTCGTGAACGGAAATGAATCTCCGAATCGGAATAAATATCAACTGGTTCGCCAGACTGCACGGCACCGCTTTTCAAAACATAGTCCCGATTTTTGTTTCTCGGTTCCCAAGCTTCGGACGTGGGTTCGATTCCCATCGCCCGCTCCATAACTCAACGATGATTCTATTGTCCTTACGCCGCTTAACCCGGCTAGCGCACGCCGCAAGATGCGCAGCCTTGGGAATCCCGGTCCCTACCACTACTTAGCACCTGCCTGCACTCTACGTATCGCTCACGGTCTTTTCCGAGCGCTCTCGAGGAGGAGGACAGATATTCCAGTAAGGAGCAGCAGGGGAACGGGCGGCTCAGGAACTGATGTCACGGCGGGACTGATCGTCGCGGAATACGCGTCATTGAGATCGATCGTACTACCGTTAGAAAGCGAGATGTTTAGATCGAAAAGGCCGGAGTTAAACGAACTTGAGACACCTGGATCCGCAGTGAAACTATACAGAGGGCCGATGAGAGAAGTCCCATTCGAAATGCCCGTAAAAAAATTAAAGTAGTCGAAAACGGTGGCGTCGGGCGTTCCGTCAATCCAATTTCCGGAATTGATGAAGTTTGCAGAAATAGTTCCTCCACTGTTGTTAGTGACGTCATACTGCCACGACAAGATGCTACCTGGGTTGCCGGTCAGATTGGCGTCCACGAGGGTGAAGGTCACGCCGTCCAGGCTGTCAGCCCGGCTTACGCTCGTACAGAGAAGCAGACCAAAGATGCAGAAGATCGCTGAGACCATTTTCTTCATACGTGTTCCTCCACTATCTAACTGACGGTTCTCCCTCAGCTAATAAGCAACAGCCTGGCCTGCCGCGAACGAGAACGTCGTGTTCGAGGCATCCGTGACGGTCCCGCTTTCGTTGATCGAGAAGTGAGTAACTGTGTTTGGAGCGTTTACAAAGAAGCGCACAGTCGCGGTGACTCCTACATTGAGATTGCCCAAGCTATCCGGAATCGGTGGGGACAACGTGGAATTGTAGGTCACTGTACCGGTGCCTGTCAAAGTCCGGAAAGTCACACCCGTTACAGTGACGTTTTGGCCAATTCCGGTCCCCGCGTTCGTGAATTGTACATCCACATAGAACTGGCCGGAAACCGTGGTGCCAGTGTCAAGAACTGCAGCGTGTATAAGCGGCTCGCCGGTTGCGGCAGTGACCGTGAGCGTCGTCGAACCCACGATCGCTCCTGAGGTAGCGGAAATAGTTGTCGAGCCTGCCTGGAGCGCTGCAGCCAGTCCACTGGCATTGATCGTTGCCGTGGTGGTGTTCGTGGAACCCCAAGTCACCGAAGCCGTGAGGTTCTGCGTCGAACTGTCGCTATACGTTCCCGTGGCTGTGAACTGCTCGGTGCCACCGGCAGCCACGCTCGGATTCGCGGGCGTCACGGCGATGGACTGCAGCGTCGCCGCCGTCACCGTCAGCACATCCGCAGGCGAAGTCACTCCGCTCAAGCTGGCCGTGATGTTGCTCGTGCCCACCGCTACGCCCGTCGCCAGACCAGTAGAGCTGATCGTTGCCACGGTGGTCGTCGCGGAACTCCACGTCACGCTCGAAGTGATGTTCTGCGTGCTGCTGTCGCTGTACGTCCCCGTCGCGGTGAACTGTTGCGTGGCTCCCTTGGTGATCGATGGACTCGTTGGCGTCACGGCGATGGACTGCAGCGTCGCCGCCGTCACCGTCAGCACATCCACAGGCGAAGTCACTCCGCTCAAGCTGGCCGTGATGTTGCTCGTGCCCACCGCTACGCCCGTCGCCAGACCAGTAGAGCTGATCGTTGCCACGGTGGTCGTCGCGGAACTCCACGTCACGCTCGAAGTGATGTTCTGCGTGCTGCTGTCGCTGTACGTCCCCGTCGCGGTGAACTGTTGCGTGGCTCCCTTGGTGATCGATGGACTCGTCGGCGTCACGGCGATGGACTGCAGCGTCGCCGCCGTCACCGTCAGCACATCCACAGGCGAAGTCACTCCGCTCAAGCTGGCCGTGATGTTGCTCGTGCCCACCGCTACGCCCGTCGCCAGACCCGTAGAGCTGATCGTTGCCACGGTGGTCGTCGCGGAACTCCACGTCACGCTCGAAGTGATGTTCTGCGTGCTGCTGTCACTGTACGTCCCCGTCGCGGTGAACTGTTGCGTGGCTCCCTTGGTGATCGATGGACTCGTTGGCGTCACGGCGATGGACTGCAGCGTCGCCGCCGTCACCGTCAGCACATCCACAGGCGAAGTCACTCCGCTCAAGCTGGCCGTGATGTTGCTCGTGCCCACCGCTACGCCCGTCGCCAGACCAGTAGAGCTGATCGTTGCCACGGTGGTCGTCGCGGAACTCCACGTCACGCTCGAAGTGATGTTCTGCGTGCTGCTGTCGCTGTACGTCCCCGTCGCGGTGAACTGTTGCGTGGCTCCCTTGGTGATCGATGGACTCGTTGGCGTCACGGCGATGGACTGCAGCGTCGCCGCCGTCACCGTCAGCACATCCGCAGGCGAAGTCACTCCGCTCAAGCTGGCCGTGATGTTGCTCGTGCCCACCGCTACGCCCGTCGCCAGACCAGTAGAGCTGATCGTTGCCACGGTGGTCGTCGCGGAACTCCACGTCACGCTCGAAGTGATGTTCTGCGTGCTGCTGTCGCTGTACGTCCCCGTCGCGGTGAACTGTTGCGTGGCTCCCTTGGTGATCGATGGACTCGTTGGCGTCACGGCGATGGACTGCAGCGTCGCCGCCGTCACCGTCAGCACATCCACAGGCGAAGTCACTCCGCTCAAGCTGGCCGTGATGTTGCTCGTGCCCACCGCTACGCCCGTCGCCAGACCAGTAGAGCTGATCGTTGCCACGGTGGTCGTCGCGGAACTCCACGTCACGCTCGAAGTGATGTTCTGCGTGCTGCTGTCGCTGTACGTCCCCGTCGCGGTGAACTGTTGCGTGGCTCCCTTGGTGATCGATGGACTCGTTGGCGTCACGGCGATGGACTGCAGCGTCGCCGCCGTCACCGTCAGCACATCCACAGGCGAAGTCACTCCGCTCAAGCTGGCCGTGATGTTGCTCGTGCCCACCGCTACGCCCGTCGCCAGACCAGTAGAGCTGATCGTTGCCACGGTGGTCGTCGCGGAACTCCACGTCACGCTCGAAGTGATGTTCTGCGTGCTGCTGTCACTGTACGTCCCCGTCGCGGTGAACTGTTGCGTGGCTCCCTTGGTGATCGATGGACTGGCCGGGGTCACGGCGATGGACTGCAGCGTCGCCGCCGTATTCGTCAGCGAGAAATTCACGGTGCTGAGACCGGTGGCTGCTGCGGTTACCGTGTACGGTCCACCAGCGATCGAGTTTGCTGTGAATGGTGCCGATGCGATACCCGAAGCGTTTGTTGGGACCACGATCGTCGCTGTGTTGTTGCTGAACGCGCCCGTTGCACCCGTCGCTGGCGCGGTAAACGTGACGTTCACGCCTGAGACTGGGTTACCACCGGCATCCTTCACTGTCACGGCCAAGGGGTTGGTGAAGGCGGTGCTGATCTTCGCCGACTGTGGTGTTGAACCCGCGTTCGGCGTCATCGTCGCTGGCGCACCAGTGATATTCGTCAGTGAGAAGTTCGCGGGGGTCGTTACACCCGACACTGTCGCCGCCACTATGTACCCGCCCAGCGTGCCGTTTGCCGTGAACACGGTTGATGTGGCCACACCGCTGCCGTTCGTTACGGCCGTGTAGGTCGTCGCGAACGTGCCGCTCGCTCCGCTAACGGGCGGAGTAAACGTCACGGTGATGCCGCTCAGCGGGTTACCACTGGAGTCCTTTACCGTAGCAACTAACGGTGAGGCAAAGGCGGTGTCTACCGCCGCACTCTGTCCGGAGCCGCTCGTGACGGTAACCGATGCTGGAACTCCTGCGGTGTTCGTCAGACTGAAGTTCGCAGGCGTTCCCACACCAGTTACTGTCGCCGCGACTATGTACCCGCCCAGCGTGCCGTTTGCCGTGAATACGGTTGACGTGGCCACACCGCTGCCGTTTGTCACTGCCGTGTTCGTCGTCGCGAAGCTGCCGCTCGCTCCGCTACTGGGAGCCGTAAACGTTACTGTGATCCCACTCAGTAGGTCACCACCGGTGTCCTTGACTGTTACAACGAGCGGTGACGCAAAAGCAGTGTTGACGGCGGCACTCTGTCCGGAGCCACTCGTAACTGTGACGGAAGCAGGAGCGCCGACCGTATTGGTAAGCGAAAAGGTCGCAGGTGTGGAGACACCTGCCACGGAGGCGGAAACATTGTAATTGCCGACCGTGCCATTGGCGGTAAAGACTGCGGAAGTTGCTACGCCACTGGAATTCGTGACTGCCGTGTTCACACCGCCAGCAAACGATCCGCTGGCGCCAGAACTTGGCGGGGTGAAGGTTACAGTGATGTTTGGCACTGGGTTACCGCCGCTGTCGCGCACGGTGGCGACGAGTTGTGCCGTGAAGGCAGTGTTGATCGGAGCGCTCTGACTCGTGCCACTGGTCGCCGTAATGGAAGCAGGAGCGCCAACCGTATTGGTGAGCGAATAGGTCGCAGGCGTGGAGACGCCGGCAATAGAAGCGGACACATTGTAATTCCCGATTGTTCCATTGGCAGTGAACACGGTGGATGTAGCGACGCCGCTGGCGTTTGTCACCGCCGTATTGGTTGTTGCGAACGTGCCGCTGGCGCCGGAACCAGGCGGGGTAAAGGTAACCGTTATGCCAGAAACCGGATTGCCGCCACCATCTTTGACCGTGGCAACAAGCGGTGAACCGAATGCGGCGTTGATGGGTGCGGACTGTCCCGAACCACTGGTCGCGGTAATCGTCGAAGGAGCGCCCGAAGAGTTGGTAAGCGAGAAGTTCGCGGGAGTTGTAACACCGGAGACAGTCGCCGTGACCGTGTAGCCGCCGGCAGGCGCCGTTGGCCGTGAATGTAGGGGAGGTCGCTAAACCATTGGAGTTAGTGGTTGCCGTGGTGACGCCGCCCGCAAATGACCCGCTAGCTCCGGTCGTTGGAGCAGTGAAGGTGACGGTGATGCCGGGAAGCGCATTACCCCCGCTGTCTCGCACGAGCGCGACAAGTGGCGAGGCAAACGCCGTGTTAATGGCGGCGGTCTGTGATGTGCCGCTGTAGACAGAGACCGTAGCGGGTGCGCCGGTGCCAACCGAAATCGAATTCGAAACGCCGGTGATGGAGCTGGTCACCGTATCTGTCGCCGTAATGGTCTGCGTGCCCGAGGTTTTGAATGTCGCCTGGAACGTACCAAAGCCGTTGGTCAGTTTGGTGTTCGCAGGAAGAGTGGCTTGCGAATCGGTGCTGGTGAAGTGCACCGTGCCGGGATAGCCGGGGACAGCGGTATTGAATTGATCCTCTGCGGTGACATTGAAGCTGACGGGGGTGCCTTCCGTGGCGCTGGCTGGAGCAGAGATGTAGAAGTGAGTGGCGGAAGTTACGGTCAGCACGTCGATCGGCGAGGTGACGGTGCCAAGCATGGCAGTGATATTGGTGGTGCCGGGGCCGAGAACACCCGTAGCTACTCCTTGTGAACCGGCCGTATTGCTGATCGTGGCAGCACTGTGTTCGAAGAATTCCAGGTAACGGAGTTGGTCAAAGTCTGAGTGCTGTTATCCGAGTATGTTCCAATCGCCGTAAACGCGATGGTGCCACCCATGGGAATCGTATACGGATTGGGCGTAATGGCGAAAATGGAAGAAAGAACGTGGATGCCGGTGCCGGAAGAGGCCGATGGTTTGC